>JBGAMU010000073.1:0-32300 GCA_044222685.1 Burkholderiaceae bacterium | reverse complement strand
TAGAGGTACTTGTTGAGGTGCATGCCGCCCCAGTAGAGGCGCATGTAGGCGCACAGGTCGCGGGCGAAGCCGGCGGCTTCGGCCGCGTCCAGGCATTCCTTGGCGAACTTGCGGTCGAAGGCGATGCTGGCGCCATAGGGCTCGCCGGTGAGGGGATGGACGTCGTCGCCGAAGGCCGTCGGAATGGCGTCGAAGGACCAGCCGGCGGCGCCCCAGCGGATGCCGCCCTTGTCCTTGGCGCGGGCATAGTTGATGTAGTACTGCTCGCGCAGTTCCTTGGCCTTCTTCCAGCACTTCAGCGGTTCGGTCGGGTACCTGGCCATGACAATTTCCTTTTCAGATAAATGAATGAACAATCATTCAAGCTTGCAAACATGAGGGGGCATCCTGTTCACGAGGCAAGGATGCTTACCCTCCGGACGGTTGCTGATAGGACGCCAGCGTCTGGCGGGCGATGATGAGCTGCTGCACTTCGGTGGCGCCCTCGTAGATGCGCAGCGCGCGGATGTCGCGGTAGAGCCGCTCCACCGGCTGTTCGCTCACCACGCCGAGGCCGCCCCACAGTTGTACCGCGGCGTCGATGACCTGCTGCGCACCCTCGGTGGCCACCATCTTGGCCATCGCCGCCTCGCGCGTCACGCTGCGGCCCTGGTCACGCTGCCAGGCGGCGCGGTAGGTCAGCAGCGCGGCACTGTCGATCGTCGTGGCCATCTGCGCGAGCTTGGCCTGCGTGAGCTGGAAGTCGGCCAGCATCTGATTGAACATGCGCCGCGTGGTGGCGCGCTGCAGCGCCTCGTCGAGCGCGCGGCGCGCGAAGCCGAGCGCGGCGGCCGCTACCGAGGTGCGGAACACGTCGAGCGTGCGCATCGCGATCTTGAAGCCTTCGCCGGCGGTACCGATGCGCTGCGAGGCCGGAATGCGGCAGCGGGTGAAGCGCAGCGTCGCCATCGGGTGCGGCGCCATCAGCGCGATGCGCTCGCTCGCATCGAGCCCCGGCGTGTGGGCGTCCACCACGAAAGCCGAGATGCCGCGCGAGCCCGGCGCTTCGCCGGTGCGCGCGAACACCACGTAGAAGTGGGCGATGCCGCCGTTGGAGATCCAGGTCTTGGCCCCGTCGAGCACGTAGTGGTCGCCCTCGACGCGCGCGCTGCAGGCGAGCGCTGCCACGTCGGAGCCGGCGTCGGGTTCCGACAAGGCGAACGCCGCGATGGCCTCGCCGCGCGCCACACGCGGTAGATACCGCGACTTCAATGCATCGTCGCCGGCCAGACTGATGGCACCTGAACCGAGGCCTTGCATCGCGAAGGCGAAGTCGGCCAGGCCCGAGTGGCGTGCCAGCGTCTCGCGGATCAGGCAGATGGCGCGTGTGTCGATCGCCTCGGCAGCACCGCCGTGTGCGTTGCCGCTCACGGCATGTCGCAGCCAGCCCGCCGCGCCGAGCGCGCGGACCAGACCCTGGCAGATCGCGTCGGCATCCGGGCCGTGCGCATGAGCCACATGCTCGACGGCCCAGGCGTCGAGCGCGCGGGCGAGTTCGCGGTGGCGCGGCTCGAAGAACGGCCAGTCGAGATAGGCGGTGTCGCTCATGGCGCGCGCCTTCAGTTGCCTTCGAACTTCGGCTTGCCCTTGGCCACGAAGGCCTGGTAGGCGCGGTTGAAGTCCTCGGTCAGCATGCACAGGGCCTGCGCCTGCGCTTCTGATTCGATCGCCTGGTCGATGCCCATGTCCCACTCCTGATGCAGCATCGTCTTGGTGATGCCGTTGGCGAAGGTCGGCCCCTGCGTCAGCTCGCCCGCCCAGCGCGCAGCCTCGGCGACCAGCGCATCGGGCGCGACGAGGCGGTTGAAGAAGCCCCATTGGTGCGCCTCGTCGCCGGGCAGCGCGCGCCCGGTGTAGAGCAGCTCGCTGGCCCGGCCCTGGCCGATGATGCGCGGCAGCATCGCGCAGGCGCCCATGTCGCAGCCGGCCAGGCCGACGCGGTTGAACAGGAACGCGACCTTGGCGCGCGAGGTGCCCACGCGCAGGTCGCTGGCCATCGCGACGATCGCGCCGGCGCCGGCGCAGACGCCGTCGATCGCCGCCACGATCGGCTGCGGGCAGTGGCGCATCGCCTTGACCAGGTCGCCCGTCATGCGCGTGAACATCAGCAGCTCGGGCGCCTTCAGGCGGATCAGCGGGCCGATGATCTCGTGCACGTCGCCGCCGGAGCAGAAGTTGTCGCCCGCGCCGCAGATCACGATGGCGTGCACGTCGGTGGCGTACTGCAGCGCGCGGAACAGGTCGCGCAGCTCGGCATACGACTCGAAGGTGAGCGGGTTCTTGCGCTCGGGGCGGTTCAGCGTGACGCGGCCGACAGCACCGTCGACATGCCACTGGAAGTGCGTGGCACGGTAGCCGGCCAGTGCGCGGCGGTTGCCCGACACCAGGCCGGGATCGACGCGATCGGGAGAATCGGGACTCATGCAAGGGCCTCCTGGTTGGCGGCCAGTTGCACACGCAGCCGGCCGAGTAGTTCGTACAGAGATTGCTTGTGCGTCGCCTCGAGCCCGCCGAACAGCTCGATCACCCACTCTTCGTGCTCGCGCGCGATGCGCTCGAAGGCCTTGCGGCCGGCGGGTGTCATGCGCAGTCGGTACGAGCGCCGATCGTCGGCGTCGTCCTCGCGCAGCACCAGGCCCTCGCGCGCCAGCTCGTCGGTGAGCGCCGTCACGTTGCCGCCGGTGACCATGAGATAACGCGACAGCGTGCTCATGCGCAGGCCTTCGGGGTGGCGATGCAGCTGGGCCAGGTAGTCGAAGCGCGCCAGCGAGATGCCGAAGCGCGCGCGCAGGCGGCTGCGCACCTCGATCTCGACCTGCGTGCTGCAGGCCAGCAGCCGCAGCCACAGCTTGAGCGACAGGTGGTCGTCGTGTTCGGCGCGGGCTTCCAGCCCGATCGCGGCCTCGTCGAGCAGGTGGGTGTGGCCGAAGCGGCGAGTGCGGCGGCTCATCAGGCGCTG
Source organism: Burkholderiaceae bacterium (assembly GCA_044222685.1). Classification (GTDB taxonomy): domain Bacteria; phylum Pseudomonadota; class Gammaproteobacteria; order Burkholderiales; family Burkholderiaceae_C; genus JAEUPI01. Next base: position 29,302 of record JBGAMU010000073.1, on the reverse strand, counting down.
ACCTTGGCGGCGGTGAGCGCGGCGCGCTCGCGCACGATGTTGCTCTCGAGCTGCGACTTGGCGGTCAGGTACTGCTTCGGCCACGGCGCCGCGGTGTAACCGATCTTGGCGGCCTCGGTCAGCGTCCAGGCCGGATTGGCCAGGTGCGGGCGCGCCACCGCGCACAGGTCGGCGCGGCCGGCGGCGATGATGCTGTTCACATGGTCGGCCTCGCTGATCGCTCCCACCGCGATGGTGGCGATGCCGGCCTCGTTGCGGATGCGGTCGGCGAACGGCGTCTGGTACATGCGGCCGTAGGTGGGCTTCTGCTCCACGCTGACCTGTCCCGACGAGCAGTCGATCAGGTCGGCGCCGGCCGCCTTGAACGCGCGCGCGATCTGCACCGCGTCGGCCGGCGTGATCCCGCCGTCGACCCAGTCGTGCGCCGAGATGCGCACGCTCATCGGCAGGTGCTGCGGCCAGGCGGCGCGCACGGCCGCGAAGACCTCGAGCGGATAACGCAGGCGGTTGGCCAGCGACCCGCCGTAGGCATCGGTGCGGCGGTTGGTCAGTGGCGAGATGAAGCTCGACAGCAGATAGCCGTGCGCGCAATGCAGTTCCAGCCAGTCGAAGCCGGCCTCGGCGGCCAGCCGCGTGGCGCGCACGAAGTCGGCCGTCACGCGGGCCATGTCGGCGGTGTCCATCGCCTTCGGCAGCGCGCCACCTTCGTCGAGATAAGGCACCGGCGAGGCCGCGATCAACGGCCAGTTGCCCGACTCGAGCGGCTGGTCGGCGCCGGCGCCCTGCCACGGCGCGTTGGTCGAGCCCTTGGCGCCGGCGTGGCCGATCTGCATCGCGATCTTGGCGTCGGTCTCGCGGTGCACGAAGTCGACGATGCGTTTCCAGCCTGCGGCCTGTGCGTCGTTCCACAGGCCCGGGCAGCCGGGTGTGATGCGCGCGTCGGGTGACGGGCAGGTCATCTCGGCCACCACCATGCCGGCGCCGCCCATCGCGCGCGCGCCGAGGTGCACCAGGTGGTAGTCGGCCGGCATGCCGTCGGTGCAGGAGTACTGCGCCATCGGCGAGACGACGACGCGGTTCTTCAGCGTCACCGAGCGCACGGTGTAGGGCGTGAACATCGGCGGCACGGCCTGCGGCGTGTGGAGCCCCGAGCGCGCATCGAACCAGCGCTCGAAGCCCTCGAGCCAGTCGCGGTCGCGCAGGCGCAGGTTCTCGTGGCTGATGCGTTGGCTGCGCGTGAGCATCGAGTACATGAACTGCTCGGGCTCGAGCTGGTCGCAATAGCGCTCGCCGCACACCTCGAACCACTCCATCGCGTTCCAGGCTGCGTTCTGCAGTCGGATCACGTCGACCGCGCGCAGCTCCTGGTAGCGGGCGAGCACCTGCGGGATCCGGTCGGCGGTGTCGCCCAGCTCCTTGAACTGGCGCGTCAGCTCGATCGCGTCTTCGAGCGCAAGCTTGGTGCCCGAGCCGATCGCGAAATGCGCGGTGTGTACCGCGTCGCCCATCAGTACGACATGGCTGCGGCCGTTGAACAGCGACCACTGCTCGCAGGTGACGCGCTGGAAGTTCAGCCACGCCGAGCCGCGCAGGTGACGCGCATTGGTCATCAGCTTCTCGCCGCGCAGGTTGCCGGCGAACAGCTTCTCGCAGAAGGCGATCGACTGGTCCTGGTCGGCGCGGTCGAGCCCGTGCGCCAGCCACACGTGCTCGGGGCATTCGACGATGAAGGTGCTGGTGGTGTCGTCGAACTTGTAGATGTGGGCCTGGAACCAGCCGTGTTCGGTCTTCTCGAACAGGAAAGTGAAGGCGTCGTAGATCTTCTTGGTGCCGAGCCAGATGAACCGGTTGGGGCGGGTGACGATATCGGGCTTGAACATCGCCGCGTGCTGCTGGCGGATGCGGCTGTTGATGCCGTCGCTGGCGATCACCAGGTCGGCGTCGGGGTAGTCGGCGTCGGAGTCGGCCTCGGTCTCGAACACCAGCTTCACGCCGAGCTGCTCGCAGCGCGCCTGCAGGATGTTGAGCAGCTTCTTGCGGCCGATGCCGACGAAGCCGTGGCCGCCCGAGCGGATGGTGCGGCTCTTGAAGTGCAGCTCGATGTCGTCCCAGTGGTTGAAGGCGACCTCGATGGCGTCGGCCGTCTCGCGGTCCCACGCGCGCATGTTGTCCATGGTGGCATCGGAGAACACCACGCCCCAGCCGAAGGTGTCGTAGGGCCGGTTGCGCTCGACCACCGTGATGTCGTGCGCCGGCGACAGCTGCTTCATCAGCAGGGCGAAATACAGGCCGGCGGGGCCGCCGCCGATGCAGACGATCTTCAAGGACAGGCTCCGGAGATGCCCGATGCGGGGCGGGCGCTTTTAGTTTAGTCATGAATCATCTGCATGTAAAGTACAGCGCGGTGGCAGCGGCGGTCTGTCGGGGCTTTTCACGCGGCTCTCCTATACTTTCGCGCCAGGGAGGATTCGAGCGTGCTGAGAAGACTGTTGACCGCTGCGGCGGTCTTGCTGGTGTTGTGGCTCCAGGGTTGCGCCGCCACCGGCCCCAAGGGTGCCGAGATGGTTTCCGCGCTCGGCTCCGTCCCGCAGGGTTATGGCCGCATCGTGTTCTATCGCTCCAGCTCGATCGTCGGCGCCGCCGTGCAGCCCGAGATCCGGCTCGACGGCCAGGTGGTGGGGCAGTCCAAGCCCGGCGGCTTCTTCTACGTCGATGCGGCGCCCGGCAAGCACACGGCCAGCGCGTCGACCGAGGTGGCCTCGAACGTCGACATCCAGGTGGTGGCGGGGCAGACGCACTACGTGCGCAGTGCCATCGGCCTGGGCCTGCTGGTCGGCCGCGTCGTGCTGAGCGTCGAAGGCATGATCACCGCGAAGGGCGAGCTGTCCAGCCTGAGCTACACCGGCACCTCGGTGCCGCGCATCGGCACCGCGCCCTCGGGCGGTGGCGCCGCGGCGCCGCCGGCGGCCGTGGCGGCCACGACGGTGCTGAAGGTTCCTGCGCTCAAGCGCGGCGACCAGGTGGTGTATCGGGTGACCGATCTGTACACCAGCAATGCGCGCGAGGTGACGTATTCGGTCGACCGCATCGAGGGTGACCAGGTGATCTTCAACCAGGGCGGTCGTGTCGAGCGCATCGACGGCTCGGTGGTCAGCAACCGCACGCCGTTGGCCGGCGATCTGGACAGTTGCGCGCCGCCCGGCGGCTGGGGCCGGCCCGACATGCTGCTGGGCATGCGCTGGAACGTGCAGTACAGGGTGCCGGGCGGGTCTTGCTCGGGCGATTTCGAACTGCAAGGCCAGATGGTGTCCGACGAGGTCGAGCCCACACCATTCGGCGACCTGAAGGTGCAGCGAATCGACTACAGGGGCACGGGGCTGCGAGCGCAATTCCAGCTGATGCTGGAGGCGCGTGTCTGGTACTCGCCGGTGCTCGGCAGAGTCGTGCGATTCGAATCCGAGTTTGCCGTGCGCACCGGCCGCACCGAGCCGCCTGGGCGCGAAAAGGCGGAGCTGGTGGCGATCCGTCGGGACTGAGCGGCTGCCGCTCGCCGGGGCTGGAGCCCGCGACTCATGCGCGTGGTCGCGCGACCACGCGCTGCAGCTTGCCGCTGCGACCCGGCTTCTGCAGGACACCGCAGCGATGCGTCAGCTGCACGTTGTCGAGACCGTGGGCGTGCAGGTAACTTCGCAGCACGGTCCGCGCCTGGCGCCACTGCCGTTCGCTGCCGCCGCCACCGGCGTGCAGGTCCAGCCGCAACCGGTCGGCGCCACATTGCACCAGCTGGAAGTCGAACACGCCGGCATCGTTTTCCAGCAGCCCCACCAGCGCCAGCGGGGGCAGGCTGACCGCGCGACCACCCGCCGTTCGCAACAGCAGGCTGTCGTCGCATCGCCCCTGGACTTCGATCACCGGCAGCGGCGAGCCGCAGGCGCAGGGCTGCGGATCGATGCGCACGCGGTCGCCGATGTCGTAGCGGATCAGCGGCTGCAGATGGTTGGCCAGGTTGGTCAGCAGCGTCGTCGCGCCGAATGCACCGGCCGCGACCGGGCGCATCTGCTCGTCAACCGGTTCGAGGACCAGCCAGTCGGCGTTGAGGTGCATCGCGCTGCGACCGCACTGGCAGGCAATCGCGAGAAACTCCGACGCGCCGTAGCTGTCGACCACCTGCGCGTCGAAGGCCTGTTCGACCTGGCGGCGCACCGCGGGCGTCAGTGTCTCGCCGCCGGTCCAGATCGACAGCGGTCGGATCGCCAGGCGGCCGGCCCGTTGTTCGTCGGCGAGCAGGCTCGCGGTGCTGGGATAACTCGCCAGCACCGCCGGACGATAGGCGTTGAGCTGATCGACCAGCTGCGCGATCGGCTGCATGAACGAGAACGACCGTATGCACGCCGCCGCCATCGGCCCCAGCCGGCGCAGCCGTTCGATCGTGCAGACGCTGGCGAAGTGGCCCTGCGTCGCACCGACGAAGGCGATCGGCCCGACGCCGATCGCGGCCGGCGGCCGGCGCAGGCTCTCGAGCTGGTCGTACACGCGCAGCGCCTGTGCGTCGTGGACGAATACACCCGGCGTTCCCGAACTGCCGGAGCTTTCCCATGCCATCACGCGGTCGTCGTAGAGCCGGCCGATGCACGAGGGGTCGGCCATGAACGAGCGCAGTGCGGCCAGCGTGATCGAGCGATCGGTCAGGCAGTCGTCGAACCGCTGCATCAGCTCGGCCTTGCGCATGACCGGCCAGCGCGCCAGCCAGTGCAGTGCCGGCTCGTCGGCTGCCGCGGAGGGCGCGTCGGCATAGAAGGCCGAGCGTGCGGCGGCGAACGACAGCATCTCGCGCAGGCGGCGGTCGCGGCGCTGCAACCAGGCCGCCGGGCCCGAATGCGAGACGAGCTGGATGTCCCACGCCAGCGCGGCGTGTGCAAAGGGCTCGATCCAGTCGAACATCATCGCAGACCCGTCTCGGCAGCGGGCCTAGCCCTTGGCGACGTTGATGGTTCGCAAGCGCAGCACCCCGGCACGGCCTAATATCGACGCACGACGCCACGGCCAGTGGCGGTGGAGAAGGCGGACACCATGACCGAGCAGCGCAATCCATTCGACGCGAGCGACGACGGCGAGGCCGGCGGCGACGGCGACGAGCGCTTGCAACGCATCGTGCAGCGTCCCGACGGCTACCACTGGATCGCGCCCGACGGGCACCAGGAGTTCGGCCCCTACGAGTCGATCGAGGCGGCGCTCGCCGACATGGACGAGTCGGCCGACGACGGAGTCGAGCCGGGCGAGAGCCTCGCCGAGGCCGAGCAGGAACTCGGCCTCACCAACTGGCTGGACCCCGACACCGGCTCGCTGGCCGAAGACACCGTCACGCGGCTCGAGGATCATTGAGCCACCGGCGATCGGGGCCGTCAGGCCGCGCCGCCGTTCATTGCATGTGCTCGGCGAGGATCGCGCGCGACACGCTCGTGCGGGTGTAGCCCCAGCGCAGCAGCATGCGGTCGTACAGCGTGCGCTCGAAATCGTTGATGCGCCCGTCCACGGTGATCAGGCAGCTCGTCATGCGGCACAGCAGCAGACGGTGCTTCTCCTCGTGCACGCTGTCGAGCAGCTCGTCGATCAAGGTCAGGTCGTCGAGGTGCGGGTAGCCGTGCTCGGCCAACGCCGCCTGCCGGAAGCGCCCGACCAGGCGGTCGAATTCGGGCTGCGGCATGCCGATGCGCCGATAGGCATCGAGCTCGTGCAGCATGCGGGCCTGCGCGTCGGCGCAGTTCGGCTGCACGGCCACCACCAGCGCCAGCACTTCGGCCACGGCACGCGGACTATCGGTAGAAGCAAGTGTGTGGGGCATGTGATCCATCGGCTGCGCCACCGCGGCGCATGACGCCAACATAGTCCATCGTTCGCTTCAGGCCAAGCCGAATCTGCGTCGCGGGCAAGGATATCCGCACCGGGTTTCACCCGCGTCAACAAGGCGTGGCGAAGGAATCGTGTATCAGTCGCTGCGTGTGAGCACCACGTGCGTCGCGAGCGAGGTCGCGACGTGCTCGGTCACCGAATAACCGAGCTGTCGCGCATCGACGCCTTCGAACAGACGCTCGCCACACCCGAGCAGCACCGGCGAGACAGCCAGGTGCAGCTCGTCGACGAGGCGCTCGCGCAGGTACTGCTGGATCGTCGCCGCCCCGCCGCCGATGCGCACGTCGCGGCCGCCGGCAGCGGCCCGTGCCTGCGCGAGTGCCGATTCGATGCCGTCGGTGACAAAGTGAAACGTCGTGCCACCCTTCATCGCAATCGGGGCTCTCGCATGGTGCGTCAGCACGTAGACCGGTACGTGGTACGGCGGCTCGTCGCCCCACCAGCCTTGCCAGCCGTCGTCGGGCCACGGCCCGCGCGACGGGCTGAACATGTGGCGGCCGAGAATCCAGGCGCCGACATTGGCAAAGCTGCGCGCGGCGAAGTCATCGTCGACGCCCGTGCTGCCGCCGTCCTGGCCGAGCACCATGCGCCGGAAGGTGCGTGTGCCGATCATCCATCGGTGCAGATCCTCACCGCCGGCGCCGAGCGGTTGGGCCAGGCTCTGCTGCGGGCCGGCGCCGAAGCCGTCGAGCGAGAGAGTGAAGCAGTTGACGCGCAGTCGGCCCATCGTCGCGTCCTTTCGGGTCCGGAAGAAGCGGCGACGATACGCCACCCCTGTGACCACGACGATCGACCGGCGCCGGATTCGACCGCACCGTCGTGGCGGCCGCGCGGCCGCCGTCAGTGCTTGTGCGGCGCGGGCTCCTGCGCGATCAGCCGTTCGCGCAGCTCCCGCTTCATGATCTTGCCCACGGGGCTCTGCGGAAACGCGCTCACCAGCTCCAGCCGCTCGGGCAGCTTGAAGCTCGCGATGTGCTGCTGGCGCAGGAAGGCCACCAGCTCGGGCAGGTCGAGCGTCTGCCCGTCCTTGGGGATCACGAAGGCGCAGGCCTTCTCGCCGAACACCGGATCGGGCATCGCCACCAGCGCCACCGCCTGGACCTTGGGATGAGCGAAGATCAGGTTCTCGACCTCCTCGCACGAGATCTTCTCGCCGCCGCGGTTGATCAGGTCCTTGCGGCGGCCCTCGGTGACCACGTAGCGGCCGCGCTTGCGCACGATGTCGCCCATGCGGTACCAGCCGCCGGGCAGGAAGGCCTCGGCGTTCTTCTGCGGCGCGTCGTAGTAGCCGCGGATCGTGTACGGGCCGCGCGTGACCAGCTCGCCCGGCACGCCGTCGGGCACGTCGCGGTCCTCGTCGTCGATCACGCGGATCTCGTCGGCCTCGCACACCGGCGCGCCCGAGCTCTCGAGCAGCAGCTCGTCGGGATCGTCGAGTCGCGTCATGTTGATCAGGCCTTCGGCAGTGCCGTAAACCTCCTGCGGCGTGCAGCCGAGCTGCTGGCGCAGGCGCCGGCGCAGCTCGGGGGCCAGCCGCGCGCCGCCGTTCTGCACCACCCGCAGCGACGACAGGTCGAACCGCTGCGGCACGTCGGAGTGGAGCCAGGCGGTGATCAGCGGCACGACCGCCGCGATCACCGTCACGCGCTCGCGCGCGACCAGCGCGAACACCTCGTCGGCAGCGCCACTGGCGGCCAGCACCATCGTGCCGCCGTAGTAGAAGGTGGCCAGCATGCCTGGCGAGGCGAGGTTGTAGTTGTGGCCGAGCGGCAGGATGGCCATGAACACCGTTTGTTCGCCGAAGCCGGCCACCGCGCCGCATGCCCGTGCGTTGAGCACGTAGTCGTCGTGGGTGCGCGGGATCAGCTTGGACATCGACGTGGTGCCGCCTGACAGCAGCATGGTGGCCACGTCGCCGGGGTCGGGGCGACGTGCGGCGAGTTCGCGCTCCACCTGCGCCAGCGGCAAGGCCCCGTCGAGCAACGAGGCGAGCGCTGTTTGCCCCGGCGCCGGATCGCCGGCGACGATCACCTGCCGCAGCGCGGCGAACTCGGCCTGCATCTCGCGCGCCATGTCGCGGTAGTCGAAGCTGCCGATCACGTCGGGCACGATGTACGCGGTGGCGACCGAGGCGCGCAGGAAGTGCCGCACCTCGGCCTGGCGATGCGCGCGCAGCGCCATCACGGGAATGGCGCCGATCCGGTTGAGCGCCAGATAGGTGTGCACGAAGTCGAGCGTGTTCGGCAGCTGCAGGACGACGCGGTCGCCATGCGCGATGCCGCGCCGCGCCAGACCGAGCGCGAGGCGTTGCGAGGTCTCGACCAGCTCGCGATAGGTGATGCGCCGCTCACCCTGGACTACAGCCACCTTGGCGGGCAGGCGGCGCGCGGTGCGGTCGACCATGTCGGCGATGGTGACGCCTTCCCACAGTCCGTCGCGACGATAACGGGCAGCGAGGTCCTCCGGCCAACCGACGAATTCGTCCATGGCGCGTTTCTCCTGCAGCTGAGCAGTCGCCTATTCTGGCGCCATCGTCAGAACCCGAGGCTCGCGCCGGCGCCGAGCAGCGTGGCCGCGCCGAGTGCCGTGAAGATGCCCGCGGCGATGCCGTGTACCAGCTTCATCGGGATGCGCGCCGACAGCTTCTCGCCGACGAACACCGCGGGCACGTCGGCGATCAGCATGCCGAGCGTGGTGCCGATCACCACCACCAGCGGCGTGCCGTAGTGCGCCGCCATCGCCACGGTGGCGATCTGCGTCTTGTCGCCCATCTCGGCGAGGAAGAAGGTGATCAGCGTCGCACCGAAGACGCCGAAGCGGCGCGCCACCTGAGTCTCCTCGTCCTCGATCTTGTCGGGGATCAGCGTCCACGCGGCCATGCCGATGAACGACAAGCCGAGCACCCAGCGCAGCACCGTGGGATTGACGGCCGAGGTGATCCAGGCGCCGAGCGCGCCGGCCAGGCCGTGGTTGACCAGCGTGGCCAGCAGAATGCCGGCGATGATGGGCAGCGGCTTCTTGAAGCGCGCGGCCAGGATGAACGCGAGCAGTTGGGTCTTGTCGCCGACCTCGGCCAGCGCCACGACACCTGTGGAGACGAATAGGGATTCCATCGAGAGTCCGGGGCCGGAGGGTTGCGCGCGGCTACTCCCGATGACGCATCGATGATAGCCGCGGCTCGCGCCCGCCTGGCCGCCGGGCGTTTGGCCTGGATCAAGCGGCGCGCGTGGCGGTTGCCCGGCGTCAGCTTCTTGTTCAACCGGACTGTCTTCGACCCGACGGCCCGGCGTCATCGCCGTCAGGCCGCTCGTTCTTGCTGGCGCCCCGCAGGTTGAGTGCGAACAGGCCGAGTTGCAGGGCGATCAGTGCGTAAGCGTGATCGTGCCAGCCCCACGCGATCCACAGGACGTTGCTCGCGATGAAGCACCAGAAGCCCGCGCGGCGGCGACGCGCGCTCTGCGACGCGACCAGCCAGGCGGAGACCAGCGTCACGGCCATCGCCGGCCACTGAAGCGCGTCGAGCCACGTGTCCACGTCAGGCCTTGAGCCGGTATCCCGTGCGAAAGATCCAGGCCACGATGGCCAGCGACAGGGCGAGAAACAACGCCGTCATGCCCAGGCTGATGCCCACCGCGACGTCGGCCAGGCCGTAGAAGCTCCAGCGAAAGCCGCTCACGAGATAGACCACCGGATTGAACAGCGCCACCGTCTGCCAGGCCGGCGGCAGCATGTCGATCGAATAGAAGCTGCCGCCGAGGAACGTGAGCGGCGTGACGATCAGCAGCGGCACGACCTGCAGCTTCTCGAAACCGTCGGCCCAGATGCCGATGATGAAGCCGATCAGGCTGAACGTCACCGAGGTCAACACCAGGAACAGCAGCATCCACAGCGGATGCTCGATGCGCAGCGGCACGAACAGCGCGGCGGTGGCCAGGATGATCAGCCCGAGCGCGATCGACTTGGTGGCCGCCGCACCGACATAGGCGATCACGATCTCCCAGAACGACACCGGCGCCGACAGCAGCTCGTAGATGGTGCCGGTGAACTTGGGGAAGTAGATGCCGAACGAGGCGTTGGAGATGCTCTGCGTCAGCAGCGACAGCATCACCAGGCCCGGCACGATGAAGGCGCCGTAGCTGATGCCCTGCACCTCCTGGATGCGCGAGCCGATGGCGGCGCCGAAGACCACGAAGTACAACGAGGTCGAGATCACCGGCGAGACGATGCTCTGCATCAGCGTGCGAAAGGTCCGTGCCATCTCGAAGCCATAGATGGCGCGCACGGCATGCAGGTTCACGACGCGACCTCGCGCTCGCGATGCACCAGGCTGACGAAGATGTCCTCCAGCGAGCTTTGCGTGGTGTGCAGGTCCTTGAAGCCGATGCCGGCGTCGGCCAGGTCCTTGAGCAGCTCGACGATGCCGATGCGCGGGCCCTGCGCGTCGTAGGTGTAGGTCAGCTCGCTGCCGTCGGCCGACAGCTGCAGGTCGTGCCCGCTCAGCGCGGCGGGCAGCTGGGTCAGCGGCTGCGGCAGCTGCAGCGTCAGCTGCTTGCGGCCGAGCTTGCGCATCAGCTCGACCTTGTCTTCCACCAGGATCAGCTCACCCTTGCTGATGACGCCGATGCGGTCGGCCATCTCCTCGGCCTCCTCGATGTAGTGGGTGGTCAGGATGATCGTCACGCCGGTGTCGCGCAGGCGCCGCACGAGCTGCCACATGTCGCGCCGCAGCTCGACGTCCACACCCGCGGTCGGCTCGTCGAGGAACAGGATGCGCGGCTCGTGCGACAGCGCCTTGGCGATCAGCAGGCGGCGCTTCATGCCGCCCGACAGCGTCATCACCTTGTTGTCCTTCTTGTCCCACAGCGACAGCTCGCGCAGCACCTTCTCGATGTGGGCCGGATCGGGCGCCTTGCCGAACAGGCCGCGACTGAACGACACGGTGTTCCACACCGATTCGAAGGCGTCTGTCGTCAGCTCCTGCGGCACCAGGCCGATCAGCGAGCGCGCGGCGCGGTAGTCGCGCTGGATGTCGTGGCCGTCGACGACGACACTGCCCGAGCTCGGGTTGACGATGCCGCAGACGATGCTGATCAGCGTGGTCTTGCCGGCGCCGTTGGGGCCTAGCAGCGCCAGGATCTCGCCGCGGCGGATCTCCAGATTGACGTGCTTGAGCGCCTGGAAGCCGGAGGCGTAGGTCTTGCAGAGGTCGGTGACGGTCAGCACGCTCGGCATCGCGACAAGGATAGCCGCAGCCGCGCGCGGCCGCTGCGGGGCGGGCCGATGCCCCGGGGCGGTCGGGGGCGACGCTCGTCAGCGGATCTTCTGCGCCTCGGCCTCCATGCGCGAGACCAGCGCGTCGAGCTGGTCGATCACCGCCTGCACGGTGGCACGCTGCGTCAGGTCGACGCCGGCCTGCTGCAGCTGCCGCATCGGGTTGTCGTTGCCGCCGCTCTTGAGCAGCGTGAGGTAGCGCTCGGTGGCCGCCTTGCGCGACTCGGGCGTGCCGGTCGTCATCGCGTCGAACAGCCGTGCCGACGAGGCGAAGCAGGTGGCGTATTGGTAGACGTAGTAGGGCGAGTTGAAGAAGTGCGAGATGCGCGCCCAGGTCACCTCGTAGAACGGGTCGAACGTGACCGCATCGCCGTAGTACGCGCGCGCCGTCTCGCCATAGAGCTTGTTGAGCACCTCGGTCGTGATCGGTTCACCGCGCTCGACCCGCTGATGCGCCCGCAGCTCGAAGTCGGCGAACAGCACCTGCGTGTAGAAGGTGCCGACGATCGCATCGGCCGCGTGCTGCAGCAGCAGGAAGCGCTCCTTCGGATCGCTGGTACGGCGCAGCAGCTCCTCGAGCAGGAAGCGCTCGTTGGTCGTCGAGGCGACCTCGGCGACGAAGATCGTGTAGTCGGAGGTCGAGAACGGCTGGTGTTCGTACGACAGCACCGTGTGCATCGCGTGGCCGGCCTCGTGTGCCAGCGTGAACATCGAGTCGAGCGTGTCGTTGTAGTTCAGCAGCAGATAGGGGCCGACGCCGTACACGCCGGCGCTGTAGGCGCCGCTGCGCTTGCCCGGATTCTCGTAGACGTCGATGCGCCCGCCGCCGACGAAGCGGCGGTAGCGCGCGCCGTACTCCTCGCCGAGCGGCGCTACCGAGGCCAGGGCCAGTTCGCGCGCGGTGGCGTACGGGTAGGTCTTGTCGTTCTTGAAGATCGGCAGCGAGCCGTCGTAGGGGTGGTAGGTCTGCAGGCCCAGCAGCTTCTTGCGCAGCCGCATGTAGCGCTGCAGCGGTGCGGTGCCGGCGCGCGTGGTCTCGACCAGCGTCTGCACCACCTGCCGCGGCACGGCGTCGGCGTGCAGCGCGGCGTCGAGCGTCGTCGGAAAATTGCGCGCCTGGGCGATGAACCAGTCGCGCTGCAGCACGCTGTTGTAGAGGGCTGCATAGGTGTGGGCCGTCGTCGCATAGGTGCCCACGTGGGCCGCCGCCGCCTTGGCGCGGTCGGCCTGGTTGCGGTTGCCTGCGAGCAGCGCGAAGTAGTTGCCCGGCGACAGCGTGACGCTGCGGCCGTCGGCCAGCGTGACGGTCGGGAACTTGATGTCCGAGGTGCTCAGTTCGGCATAGGCTTCGCGCGGCGACTCGTTGAACCGGCTGGCCAGCGACAGCAGCCGTTCGCCCTTCTCGTCGAGCACGTGCGCTTCGCGGCGATAGGCCTCGAGGATCGGAAAGCGATAGGGGCCGAGCGCCGGCGTCTGCTCGAGCCAGCCGCGCATCGTCGCCTGCGGCACCTGCAGCAGCTCGGGCGTGAACCACGCGGTGGCCGTCTCGAACTTCGCGAACAGCGCGCCGACACGCTGGAATCGCCCCGCCACCGCCTGGTCGCGCGTGTCGACGTCGCGCTGCAACTGCGGATACCGGTACAGGCGGTACTGCAGCTTGCCGATGTCGTCGAAGGCGCGGTAGGCCTTGAGCACCGCGTCGGGGCCGTTCTTCAGCGTGCCCTTCAGCGCCGCGAACGCGTCGGCCTTGGCCTCCATGTCGCGCATGCCGGCTTCCCAGGCGTTCCAGTCCGGATAGATGGCGCTGAAGTCCCAGCGGAACTCGGCCGGGATCTCGGCGCGTTCACGCGGCGCCGCGGCGGCAGCAGGCGGGGTCTGCGCCGTCGCGCAGACGGCCGTGGCGGCCGCCAGCACCACGGCGGTACGGGCGAGGTGGTTGAATCTCATCGGCCGATTGTGTCAGCCACGGTGTGCGGGGGCGAAGGGTCCCGCGGCGCGCCGGCAGGTCGCTCAGTTAAGCTCGACAGCCGAGGCGAACAGACCGCTCATGATGAACAGGCCGCCCCCCAGCCCCGGTCTCCCGCTCGCGGCGGAGCCGGCCAACCACGACTTCCTGGCCGGCGGCGGCGAGATGGATGCGCTGATGCGTGCGCACGACTGGGCGGGTTCGTTCCTCGGTCCTCCGTCGCGCTGGCCGCAGTCGCTGCGCATGGCGGTGCGCCTGATGCTCAACACCGGCCACCCGATGTACGTGTTCTGGGGGCCCCAGGGGGCGTGCCTGTACAACGACGCGTACCGCGAGTCGATCGGTCCCGAGCGTCACCCGCGGTCGCTGGGTCGGCCGGCACGCGAGGTGTGGGACGAGATCTGGCCGATCATCGGCCCGCAGATCGAGCAGGTGATGGCGGGCCGCGGCGCCACCTGGCACGTCAATGCGCTGGTGCCGATCACGCGGCACGGCCGGCTGGAGGACGTCTACTGGACCTACAGCTACAGCCCGATCGACGACGAGACGGCCCCCGGCGGTGTGGGCGGCGTGCTCGTGGTCTGCAGCGAGACCACCCAGCAGGTTCTCGCCGCGCGCCAACTGGCGGACGAGCGCGACCGCCTGGCTCGGCTCTTCGATCAGGCGCCGGCCTTCATGGCGCTGCTGGCCGGACCCCAGCACCGGTTCGAGGTCGTCAATCCGCTCTACATGCAACTGACCGGCGGCCGCGACGTGGTGGGCCGCACGGTGGCCGAGGCGTTGCCCGAGACCGTCGAGCAAGGCTTCGTCGCGTTGCTCGACCGCGTCTACCAGACCGGGCAGGCCTATTCCGCCCATGGCGTCGACTACCTCAAGCCGGAAACGGTCGCCGGCCCGGCACGCCGGCATCGTCTGGACTTCGTCTACCAGCCGATCAAGGATGCTGCGGGCCGGGTGTCGGGCATCTTCGTGCTCGGCACCGACGTGACCGAACGCGAACGTGCCGACGCAGCGCTGCGCGAGAGCGAAGCGCGCTTTCGCTCGGCCCTGCAGGCCGGCCGCATGGGCTCATGGGAAACCGACTTGCGCGCCGGCACGCGGCTGTGGTCGGAAGAGGGCATGGCGCTGTTCGGCATCGAGCTGCCCGGCGGCGTCGGTCGGGTCGGCGGCGACCACGACGAGTATGTGGCCGCGCTGCATCCGGACGATCGTCATCTGGCGATGGAATACCGCGAGCTGGCCAACCGGATGGACTCGTTCCCGGCGGAGTACCGCATCGTGCGCCCCGACGGCGCCACGCTGTGGCTGTCGGGCCGCGGCCTGGTGGTGGCGCGTGAGCCCGATGGGCGCGCGCGGCACCTCGTCAGCATCATGGCCGACACGACGGACGTCAAGCAGGCCGAACTGGCCCTGCATGTCGAGCGCGAACGCCTGGCGCTGGCCTTCAGTGCCGGCCAGATGGGTGCCTTCGACCTCGACATGCGCACCGGCGTGCTGTGGTGGTCGCCGCAGACATACGCGTTGGCCGGCGTCAGCGCCGACGCGTTCGTGCCGACGGTCGAGCGCGTGCTCGAGCTGATTCATCCCGACGACCGGGCGGCCTTCTGGCACTCGCGTACGGAGGCGATTGCCGAGCATCGCCCGAGCCGGATCGAGTTCCGCGTCCGGCGCCACGGCGAGGATGCCTGGCTTGCCATGCTCGGCCATGCCGACTACGACTCGCAGGGGCGGCCGGTGCGCAGCTTCGGCATCGTGATGGACATTGCAGAGCGCAAGCAGGCCGAGCAAGTGCTGCGCGAGGCCGATCGCAAGAAGGATCGTTTCATCGCGACATTGGCGCACGAGCTGCGCAATCCGCTCGCGCCGATCCGCAACGCGATCGGCGTGTTGCGCCGCACCGCGCCGGGCGACCCGCGCGCCGCCTGGTGCCACGACGTCATCGACCGGCAGGCCGGTCGCATGGCCCATCTGCTCGACGACCTGCTCGATGTCTCGCGCATCAGCCGCGATCAGCTGCAGCTGCGGCGGCAGACGCTGCAGCTCGGCAGCGTGATCGACAACGCGCTGGAGATCGCCCAGCCGGTGATCGACGCCGCTGGCCACACGCTGACCGTGCAGTTGCCGGCCCAGCCGCTGCTGCTCGACGGCGACCTGACGCGCCTGGCGCAGGTGTTCTCCAATGTGCTGATCAATGCCGCCAAGTACACCCCGCCTCCTGGCACGATCGCGCTGCGCGCCCGCGCCGAGGGCGACGTGGTCGCGGTGACGGTCAGCGACAACGGCATCGGCATCGCCGATGAACACCTGGCGCAGATCTTCGAGATGTTCGGCCAGGTCGAATCGGCGCTCAACCGGGCGCAGGGTGGCCAGGGCATCGGCCTGTCGCTGGCCCGGCGTCTGCTGGCCATGCACGGCGGCACGATCGAGGCGCGCAGCGAGGGCCCCGGCCGCGGCAGCGAGTTCGAAGTGCGCTTGCCGCTGGTCTCGCGGGGCGATGCGACCGAGGTGACCGACGCCGCGCCGCCTTCCGCCGACGTTGACCCTGCTGGCGAGCAGGGCGGCCGTTGACGCGCACGATGCGGACTTGACGGCGCCTGTTCGGGGCGCGTGACAGACACGGGCGCACGGGAGCGTGCCGGCTGCGTCGATTGCGGAGACGAACCATGAGCGAACCGACCGCCGATCCGGGGCCTGACCTGACGCAAGGCATCGCCGTCGACGCGCTGGGCGACCCCGGCATGCTGGCCGGGCACGTCGGCGACGATGCGGTGTTGCTGGCCCGCCGTGGCGACGAATTTCATGCCATCGGCGCCACCTGCTCGCATTACCACGCGCCGCTGGCCGACGGGCTGATGGTGGATGACACGGTGCGCTGCCCGTGGCACCACGCCTGCTTCAGCCTGCGCACCGGCGAGGCGCTGCACGCGCCGGCGATCAACCCGGTCGCCTGCTGGGTGACCGAGCTGCGTGACAGGAAGGTGTACGTGCTCGGCAGGAAGACCGAAACCCCGGCCGTGCGCATGCGCCAGCCGGCCAACGGCCGCGACGCGACGCCTCCGCCGGTCGACCGGCCGAACCTGTCGAAGGACTACCTGGCCGGCCACGCGCCGGAGGACTGGATGCCGCTGCAGCCCGACGGCTTCTACGCCGAACACCGCATCGACGTGCGCTTCGGCACTGTCGTGGCACGCCTCGATGTCGATGCGCGCGAGGTCGTGCTCGACGACGGTGGGCGTTTGGGCTACGACCGCCTGCTCATCGCCACCGGCTGCGAGCCGGTGCGTTTGCCGTTGCCCGGCATGGAGCTGCCGCACGTGCACACGCTGCGGTCGCTCGCCGACAGCCGCGCGATCATCGGGCAGCTGCAATCGGCCCGCCGCGCGGTGGTGATGGGCGCCAGCTTCATCGGGCTCGAGGTGGCGGCGTCGCTGCGGGCACGCGGGCTCGAGGTGCACGTGGTCGCGCCCGACGAGCGACCGCTGGAACGTGTGCTCGGCCCGGCGCTGGGTGACTTCGTGCGGGGCCTGCACGAGGAGCATGGCGTCGTCTTCCATCTGCGCGATTCGGCCACGTCGATCGACGCCCGGCGCGTCGCCCTGAAGAGTGGCGGCTCGATCGACGCCGACTTCGTGGTCGCGGGGGTCGGCGTGCGGCCGCGGCTGGCCCTCGCCGAAAGCGCCGGCCTGAAGATCGACCGCGGCGTGGCCGTCGATGCATTTCTCGAGACCAGCGCGAAGGGCGTCTATGCCGCCGGCGACATCGCGCGCTGGCCCGATCCGCACAGCGGCGAGCCGATCCGCGTCGAGCACTGGGTCGTCGCCGAACGGCAGGGCCAGACCGCGGCGCTCAACATGCTCGGCATCGCCACGCCGTTCGACGCCGTGCCGTTCTTCTGGAGCCAGCACTACGACGTGTCGATCAACTACGTGGGGCATGCCGACGCCTGGGACGCGATCGAGGTCGACGGCGACATCGCCGCGCGCGATTGCCTCGTGCGCTACATCAAGGGTGGTCGTGTGCGGGCGGTGGCATCGATCTTCCGCGACCTGGACAGCCTGAAGGCCGAGTTGGCGATGGAGCGCGGGCGGATATAGCCCCCGCCGGGCCGGGCGGCTCATCGCGCAACGGCGTTCCGTACGAGCCAGAGGGCAGCCGGCGCGGAGCCGGCGATGCACGTGGTGGAGACGAGGAGGATCGAACTCCCGACCTTCGCATTGCGAACGCGACGCTCTCCCAGCTGAGCTACGTCCCCACGATGAGCCGGCAATTTTAGCAGTATCGTTCGCCTCCCCGAGCCACCGTGCCTGGGATAGAAAGCGCGGCCTGCGCCGTGCGGCGCTGCGGCCACCCGATCACCTGCCCGACATTCACCCGGAGAACCTCATGGTCCAGAACGATGCCGCCTGGCTCGATGCCCAATACAACAACCGGGCGCGCGTTCCTGATCACGCGCAGATCTTCAAGCGCTGGAGCGAGTCGTCGGCGCTCGCCCGCGAACGGCTGCCGGGCCGGCTCGACCTGGCCTACGGCGACCAGCCCGGCGAGACGCTCGATGTCTTTCCGGCCGACAAGCCCGGCTCGCCGGTGCTGGTGTTCATCCACGGCGGCTATTGGCGGTCGCTCGACAAGAGCGACTTCTCCTTGGTCGCACCCGCCTTCGTGCAGTCCGGGGCGACGGTGGTGGTGGTGAACTATGCGCTGTGCCCGGCAGTGACGATGGAGACGATCGCGCTGCAGCTGACGCGCGCGCTGGCCTGGGTATGGCGCCATGCGGCCGAGCACCAGGGCGACCCGACGCGCATCGCCGTCGCCGGCCACTCGGCCGGCGGACATCTGGCGGCGATGATGCTGTCGTGCCGCTGGCGCGAGGTGGGTGACGATCTGCCGGCCAATCTGGTCGGCGGCGCGCTGTCGATCTCCGGCCTGTACGACCTCGAGCCGATCCGGCTGACGCCGTTCCTGCAGGCTGACCTGCGCCTCACGCCGGCCTCGGTGCGGCGCCTGAGCCCGGCGTTCTTTCCGCGGCCCAAGGCCGGCACGCTGTTCACGGTGGTCGGGCTCGACGAGAGCGACGAGTTCCTGCGCCAGAACCAGCTCATTCGCGACCAATGGGGGCCGACTTCGGTGCCGATCTGCGAGACCGTGCCGGGGCGCAACCATTTCGACGTGGTGCACGGCCTGGCCGAGCCCGACGGGCGCTTGCATGAACTGGCCCTGCGCCTGCTCAATCTGCATTGACCCGTGGAACGGCACGGTCGGCATAGCGGCAGTAAATTCGCTGCATTGAGTCTTTGTATTGGCCTGACGGGTTTGCGCCTGTTAGGGTAGGGCAGTCGCCGCACGAGACAAGGCGCGCGACACGTGGATTCCACCTTTGCACGAGGAGCGTTGAGATGGCATTGAAAGGATCGAAGACCGAGCAGAACCTGAAGGACGCCTTCGCGGGCGAATCTCAGGCCAATCGTCGCTACCTGTATTTCGCCAACAAGGCCGACGTGGAAGGTCAGAACGACGTGGCGGCGCTGTTCCGCTCCACCGCCGAGGGCGAGACGGGACACGCCCATGGTCACCTCGAGTTCCTGGAGAACGGCTCGGGCGACCCTGCCACCGGACTGCCCATCGGCAACAGCCGGCAGAACCTGAAGGCCGCCGTGGCCGGCGAGGCCGGCGAGACGCACGAGTACACCGACATGTACCCGGGCATGGCCAAGACGGCGCGCGCCGAAGGCTTCGACGAGATCGCCGACTGGTTCGAGACGCTGGCCAAGGCCGAGCGCTCGCACGCCAACCGCTACCAGAAGGCGCTCGACGCGCTCGTCGACTGACCTTCGTTTCTGCGAACGCAAGGCAGACGCAAGGGGTCCTGGAACGGCCCCTTGTTCGTTTGTGCACCCCGTAGCGACGACAACGGACTTCTCCATGCGCGAAGGCAATCTCGAGGCTCCGACCCGGCACCCCATCGACTGGACGGGCGCCGACTACTACGACGAATCGGCCGCGTTCAAGGAGATGGAGCGCGTGTTCGACATCTGCCATGGCTGCCGCCGCTGCGTCAGCCTGTGCCAGAGCTTCCCGAACCTGTTCGACCTGGTCGATGCCACCGCCGACGGCGAGGTGCACGGCGTCGCCAAGCCCGACTACTGGAAGGTCGTCGACCAGTGTTACCTGTGCGACCTGTGCTACATGACGAAGTGCCCGTATACGCCGCCGCACGCTTGGAACCTCGACTTCCCGCATCTGATGCTGCGCGCCAAGGCCATCAAGTTCAAGAAGGGCGGGGTCAAGGGCGGCGAGCGCTTTCTCGCCTCGACCGACGTGCACGGCCAGTTCGCCGGCATTCCGGTGGTCGTGCAGGCCGTCAACGCGATCAACAAGACGACGTTCGCGCGCCGTCAGATGGACTCGATGCTCGGCGTGCACCCCGATGCCTGGATGCCCGAGCTGGCGACGAAGCGCTTTCGCTGGAGCGCCGACAAGTCGCCCGCCACGGTGGTCACCAACGGCCAGCGCACACCCGGCAAGGTGGCGATCTTCGCCACCTGCTACGTCAACTACAACGAGCCCGGCATCGGCCACGACCTGCTGGCCGTGCTGGCGCACAACGACATTCCCTACGTCATCGTCGACAAGGAGAAGTGCTGCGGCATGCCCAAGCTCGAGCTGGGCGACCTGGATTCGGTGGCCCGGCACAAGCAGGCCAACATGCCGGTGCTGGCGCGCTACGCGAAGGAGGGCTACGCGATCGTCTCCGCGGTGCCGAGCTGCACGCTGATGTTCAAGCAGGAGCTGCCGCTGATGTTCCCCGACTGCGCCGACACGCAGGCGGTGAAGGAGGCGATGTACGACCCGTTCGAGTACCTGGTCACGCGCCACAAGGACGGGCTGCTGAAGACCGACTTCAAGGCCGCTCTCGGCAAGGTGAGCTACCAGATCCCGTGCCACGGCCGCGTGCAGAACATCGGCCGCAAGACCGAGGAGATGTTCCGGCTGATCGGCAGCACCGTCGCGGTGACGCTCAACACGGTCGAGCGCTGCTCGGGCCATGCCGGCACCTACGGTGTGAAGACGCCGACGCATCCGGTGGCGCTGAAGATCGGCAGGCCCGTCTTCAAGGCGATGGCCAAGGACGAGCCCGATGTGATCAGCAGCGACTGCCCGATGGCGGGCCACCACATTGCCCAGGGCATGCAGCAGGCCGGTACGCCGGCCAAGGACGTGCAACACCCGCTGAGCCTGATGCGGCGCGCATACGGGCTCTGACGCAGCAGGAGGCTTTGCGCATGACCATCACCCGCGACAGCTTGTTGACGCTGGAGGCCTATTCGAAGATCCGCCAGAGCAGCAAGGCCGAGGCCATCGTTCACCGGCGCCTGCGCAGCGTGCACCTGGGCGAGCACATGACTCTGCAGTTCGAGGACGAGCGGACCATCCGCCGGCAGATCCAGGAGATGCTGCACATCGAGAAGATCTTCGACGAAGACGGCATCCAGGCCGAGATCGACGCCTACGCTCCGCTGGTGCCCGACGGCAGCAACTGGAAGGCCACGATGCTGATCGAGTATCCCGACCCGCACGAGCGCAAGCGCGAGCTGGCGCGGCTGATCGGCGTGGAAGACCGGCTGTTCGTCGAGGTCGAGGGCCTGCCGCGCGTGTATGCGATCGCCGACGAGGACCTCGAGCGCGAGAACGCCGACAAGACCTCGTCGGTGCATTTCGTGCGCTTCGAGTTCAACGCGGCGCAGCGAGGCGCCATCCGCGCCGGGGCCGCGGTGAAGCTCGGTTGCGACCACACGAACTACCCGGCGCACGTGGCGATCGCGCCCGACACGCTGGCCAGCCTGGCCGGCGACTTGCGCTAGCGGCGCCGCGCGCCGCAGCCGCTGCCGCGCGCAGCGTGGCTACAGCGCAAAGGCGCGCGACCAGGTCAGCTCGGCCACCGGCGAGCTGAGCTTGCCGCCCGACGAACGCACGCCGCCCAGGCCGAGGCGCCACTGCGTATCCGGGCCGGTGCGCCAGCCCGCCCAGGCCAGCCCCTGCACGATCGCGCCGCCTCCAGTGACCACCCCGCCGCCGCCGGCGGCGCCGATCAGCGCTTCGGCACCGAACTGCCACGCGCCGGCAGCCGGTGCTGTGGCCAGTCCGGCGCCGACGAGGCCGACCGAATAGGCGCCGGCGCCGCCGGCAAAGGCGCTGTGCGCCTGCGCACTCAGGTACAGCGTGGGGCCGAGGTAACGATTCAGCTTCAGGCCGATGGTCTGCAGGTCGCTGCGTGTGCCGTCGACTCGCTCGGCGCGCGCGATGTGCTGCAGCGTGCCCGACCATTCGGTGCGTGTCGGACCAGTCGACGGCGCGCCACGGGCCGGCTCGAGGTCCATTGCCAGCCAGACCTGCCCCGTGCGTCCGTGCAGGGGCGAATCGAGTGCGCGCAGCAAGCCCGCCTCGGCGCCGATCGTGAGGCCACCGCCGAGCGGCCAGGCGATGCCGAGCGCCAGCTTGGCCAATCCGCCGCCATCGGTGGGTACGGCACCGCCGCCACCCAGGCCGACCGCCGTGCGCACGCCGATGCGCGGGGCGGTTCGCGCGTCGGTGCCGAGCGACCAGTCGTGGCCCAGCGTGGCCAGGATCTCCATGTAGCCGGCCGCGTCGCCCTGTGCGGCGGCTGCGGCCTCCAGGCCCCAGCGCCACGATCCGTCGGCGCGCTCGGCGCGTGCACCGACCAGGCCGATGTGCCGGCGCGCCGTGTCGCGAAAGCGGTACTGCGTCGCCGTGCCGGCCAGCAGGTCGAAGCCGAGACCGCTGCGTTTGCCGCCGGCCGACGCCGCCGCGGTCGGGCGCGACGCGTCGAACGAGCGGAACTCGCCGTCCCACGCCCACAGCAGGCCGAGTTGGGTGCTGCGGATGTCGCCGCTCGGAAAGCGCACGTGCGACACGCTGATGCCCACCGAATACGGCCCCAGGTCGCGCAGCAGCGCCACTTCCGGCCGCAGCATCAGGCCGCCGCCGACCGGCGCCGCCGCACCGCCGCCACCGCCGGCATAGGCGCTGGCGTTGAGCCACCAGCGATCGCCCATCGGCCAGCGGCGCAGCACCTGCACGCCACCGACGAAGAGCCCGCCACGCGAGCCGGTCGCCGCGCCATAGACCGCCGGCCCCAGCCACCACTCGGAGCCGATGCCGAACAGCGCTGACCCGCCGACCAGGCCCATGTGCTCGCCACCGGGCAGGCGGACGCGCTCGGCGCCGAGTGTCGTGTGCAGCGGTGTCGACTGGGCGTGGGCCGACTGCGCTGTGGCGGCGCAAAGCAGGGTGGTCAGCAGATGACGGCGCAGGTCCATGCGATGAGCCGGGCAGATCGCGCTTGCGAGCGCGCGGCGAGAAGATGCGGGTATGCGAACGGCCGCCATTGTGGCAGCCCCGGTTGCGGCGCCTGCAGTCGCTCGGCATCATGGATGCATGGCGCGCATCGTGTTCACGCCGCAGCTGCGGCGCTTCACCGACACGCCCGACGTGCAGACCTCGGCCCTCGTGTTGCGGCAGGCGCTGGAGGCGGCGTTCGCGGTGAACCCGCGATTGCGCGGCTACGTGCTCGACGACCAGCAGCATCTGCGGCTCAACGTCGTGATCTTCATCGACGGTGAGCGCTGCGACGAGCGCCGGCTGCTGGCCCAACCCTTGCGCCCCGACAGCACCGTCCACGTGCTGCAGGCCTTGTCCGGAGGATGAAGCGATGAACGACAGAGCCTGGGTTGCCACCCGCAAGGGGCTGTTCGAACTGCAGCGCAGCGCTGACCAATGGCGCATCGCACGCATCAGCTTTCTCGGCGAGCCGGTGTCGATGGTGCTGCCGCCGGTGGCCGGCGGGCCGCATGCCGGCCGCATGATCGCGGCGCTGAACCTGGGCCACTTCGGCACCAAGGTGCATGCCAGCGACGACGCCGGCGCGAACTGGCGCGAGGTGAGCACGCCGGTGTTTCCCGAGCAGCCGGCCGACGCACCCGGCCCGGCCTGGAAGCTGGTGCAGATCTGGTCGCTCGAGGCGGCCGGCCCCACCGTGTGGGCCGGCACCTTGCCCGGCGGCCTGTTCCGCTCGGCCGACTTCGGCCAGTCGTGGCAGCTGGTGCGCTCGCTGTGGGACCGGCCCGAGCGCGCCGAGTGGTTCGGCGGCGGCTACGACGTGCCCGGCATCCACTCGCTGTGCCCGCACCCCGACCGGCCCGGCGAACTGCTGCTCGCGGTGAGCTGCGGCGGCGTCTGGCACAGCGGCGACGACGCAGCCACCTGGAGCCTGCGCTGCGACGGCCTGCGCGCCGCCTACATGCCGCCCGAGCGAGCCGACGACGTACGCATCCAGGATCCGCACCGCGTCGAACGCTGCGCGGCGCAACCCGATGTGCTCTGGTGCCAGCATCACAACGGCATCTGGCGCTCGACCGACAACGCACGCCACTGGCGCGAGATCACCGCGCCGGTGTCGACGTTCGGCTTTGCAGTGGCCGCCCATCCGCGTGACCCGGCCAGCGCCTGGTTCGTGCCCGCGGTGGCCGACCAATGCCGCGTCCCCAAGGATGGCGCGCTGGTGGTCAACCGCACGCGCGACGGCGGCGAGACCTTCGAGACCCAGCGCACGGGCTTGCCGGCCAGCGATTGCTACGACCTCGTGTACCGCCATGGCCTGGCGGTGGCCGGCGACGGCCGGACGATCTTGATGGGCAGCACCGGTGGCGGCCTGTGGGGCACGTTCGACGGCGGCGAACAGTGGTACGCCTTGCCGCAAAGGTTGCCGCCCATCTATGCCGTGCGCTTCGGCTGAGGGCACAAATCGTCTCTTGCGTCACACATTGTGCAAATCGCGCTGGCATGAACCCCTGCATGAGGGAATGACGCCACACTGGCGGCGGCGAAAAATTCTCGTCATACGCGGACTGCAGACTGTCGATCGGCGCAACGGGCACCGATCGACGCCGCAGTCAAGGGGAGCGGGAACAACATGCCGCAGACTTTCAATGTCGGATCGAGGTCGCTGTTCGTCAGCGTCACGGCATGGGTGTTCATCGTGCTCGGCGCCGCTGCGAGCGTGAGCACGCTGGTGCAGAACGCGGCGCTGGCCTCGTTGCTGCCGGGTTTCCAGATGACGGTCGATGCCCGCTCGCTGCCGCTGCTGACCGGGCTGCTGGTCGCGCACCTGCCCTGGGTGGCCGGCGTGGGCCTGGTGCTGTCGGTGGCCACACTGGCCGCCGCGGTCGGCCTGCTGCTGCGGCTCGAGTGGGCGCGCCGTGTCTTCATCGTGCTGTCGGTGCTGGCCATCGCCGGCAATCTCGCGGGCCTGTGGCTCCAGCAGGAGCTGCTGCAGAGCCTGATCGACGCGACGCTCAGCCGCACGGTGCTGCCGCGCGAGGCGGTCGGCGTGTTCGGTGGCTTCGCCACCGCGGCGCGGGTGTCGGCAGTCGTCGTCAGCCTGGGTGCCTGCGCGCTGCTCGGCTGGATCATCCGCCGGCTCAGCTCGCAAGGCGTGCGGCAGGAATTCGCCTGAGCGTTTGCACTGTCGCTACTGCAGCGACAGCTCCCAGTTCTCGCCGACCAGGTCGACGCCGAAGCTGTGGTGCGGCTCGGTGGCGATGAGCCGGTAGCCGCACCTGCGGTAGATCGCCCGCGCCGCGAGCAGCGATGACTGCGTCCACAGCCGGATGCGCTTGTAGCCGACCTGGCGCGCGAAGCGCTCGCACTCGTTGACCAGCCGCGCGCCGACGCCCAGGCCGCGCGCCGACGGCTCGACGATCAACAAACGCAACTGCGCGACGCCGCGCTCGGGCTTCTGCGTGGCTTCGTCGCGCGCCTGCACCAGGAACACGCTGCCGAGGTTGAGACCGTCGCGCTCGGCGATCCAGCAGGCCTCGCGCGCCGCGTCGAAGCGTTCGAGGAATTGCCCGGCGATCTGCGCGACCAGGCCTTCGAAGCTCAGGTCCCAGCCGTACTCCTGCGCGTAGAGCGCACCGTGGCGCGAGATCACCCAGCCGATGTCGCCGGCACGGTGCGGGCGCAGCAGCACGGCGGATCGTCCGGCGTGCGGCGCGCCGAGCAGCGCCTCGATCGCCGCGGTGGCCTGCAGCAGCCGCTGTCGGCCCGGGGCGTCGAGTGCGCCGAGCAGCGCGGCCGTCTGCGCCTGCGAATGCGCATCGATCGGCGCGAAGGCGCGGCGGCCCGCGGCGCTGAGCGTGAGCAGGCTCTGCCGGGCATCGAGCGGCGAGCGCTGGGCGCGGATCAGCCGGCGTTGCTTCAGCTGCCCGAGCAGCCGGCTCAGGTAGCCGGCGTCGAGGTCGAGCGCACGCGCCAGCTCGGCGGCGGTGACGCCGTCGTGATGCGCCAACTCCCACAACACCCGCGACTGCGGCAGGGTGAAGCCGGAGCCGAAAAGGTGCTCGTCGAGCACGCCGATGCGGCGCGTGTAGAAGCGGTTGAACGCGCGCAGCGCGGCCACCTGAGGGTCGAGACGGGGGTCGAGATGGGGTTCGAGATCGGGTGCGGCGTCCGGCATACATGCCATTGTCATTCAGAAGGTTGCCAAAGGCAACTAACCAGCGAAGCAAGTGTCGCTAGACTGCGGACCTTCATCCCGTGAACCGACCTGCCGGAGGTACCGCATGCTCGATCCCGATGCCCGCGCCCTGATCGACCTGATGGCCGCCCGAGGTGTGCCGGCCACCCACACGCTGCAGCCGGTGCAGGCGCGGCAGTTCTATCGAGACCGCCGCAGTTTCACCCAACCCGACGCGCCGGCACTGGCCGAGGTGCGCGACCTGAGCGCTCCGGGTCCTCACGGAGCGATCCCGCTGCGGCTGTATCGGTCAGCGGCAGGGGACAAGCCGTTGCCGGCGCTGGTGTACTTCCACGGCGGCGGCTGGACCATCGGCGACCTCGACACCCACGACGTGCTGTGCCGCGAGTTGGCCCAACGCTCGGGTGGCGTGGTGGTGGCGGTGGACTACCGGTTGGCGCCGGAACATCGCTTTCCAGCGGCGGTGGACGACTGCGTGGCGGCCGCGCGCTGGGTGCACGGGCAGGCCGCTGCGCTCGGCATCGACGGCGCGCGACTGGCGCTGGGCGGCGACAGCGCCGGTGGCAACCTGGCCGCGGTGGTGGCGCTGACGCTGCGCGACGAGGGCGGCCCGCAGGCGAGGCTGCAACTGCTGATCTATCCGGCCACCGACATGCGCGCGGTGGCACCGTCGCACACCACCAACGGCCAGGGCTACGTGCTGACGGCCGACTCGGTGAACTACTACCGCGGCCACTACATCGCCGATCGCGCGCAGTGGGATGACTGGCGCGCGTCACCTCTGCTGCATCCGGACCTTTCGCGGCTGCCGCCGGCACTCGTGATCACCGCCGGCTACGACCCGCTGCGCGACGAGGGCCGGCAGTATGCCGACGCGTTGTCGAAGGCGGGCGTGCCGACGCAGTACGTATGCTTCGAGCGGCAGATCCACGGTTTCATCACGATGGGCCGCGTGATTTCGGAGGCGAACACCGCCGTCGCGATGTGCGCGCAGGCGTTGGCTCGCGCACTCGGCTGACGCGCGGTGAGCCGATGAAATTACGCTGAGGAACGACACCCACCATCGACCCGGCGAGGGTTGTCAGCGAGGCTGTATGAATATACAGTATCCTCGTGAACCTGTCACCCTCCTTGATCGACAGAACGCCCGCTGGTCGGGCTTGCGCCGTGGCTGCCGTGCCGGGCTGGCAGGCAGTCACGGCTTCTTCTTCGGCAGGTGTCGCTGCTCTTCCTGCAGACGAGCCGGCCGGTCACGAAGGGCTGCTGCATCCCGCGCTGTGGCGCGCCCATCAGCTCGGCAGCAGCCGCGCTGCTGTCAGCACCAGCGGCTTTCCGGCGCTCGATGCCGAGCTGCCGGGTGGTGGCTGGCCGCACCGCGTGCTCACTGAGTTGTTGCTGCCCCATCCGGGCCTCGGCGAGATGCGCCTGCTGGCGCCGGCACTGGCACGCGTCGCAGGGACCGGTGTCGAGGGGGGGCGCAGCGTGATGCTGTTCGATCCGCCGGCCGGACTGAGCGGCTGGGCATTGGCACAACTGGGCGTGCCCACCGAGCAGCTGCTGGTGATCTACGGGCGTGACGGGCCGCGTGGCGCGCCCGGGTTGCGCCGTCTGCTGGCCGGGGCCGATCTGCTGTGGGCGCTCGAGCAGTCGCTCAAGAGCGGCCATGTCGGCGCGGTGCTCGCCTGGTTGCCGCAGCGCATGCGCGCCGACGCGCTGCGGCGGCTGCAGCTGGCGGCGCAGTCGCACGATGGGCCTGTGTTCCTGTTTCGCGAGATCGATGCGCGACAGAAGCCGAGTGCCTCACCGCTGCGGTTGGCGCTGGCGTGCGCCGGCATCGACCGGCTGGCGGTGCGTGTGCTCAAGCGCCGCGGACCACCACTGACGCAGCCGCTGGTGCTGGCGCTGGCGCCGGTGCTCAGCGAGCGGTTGCGCGTGCGCGCCGAGCGCCAGTCGGCTGCGGTGTCGTTGCCGAGCGATCTGCTCTCGCTCGACGCACGCTGACGGCTCGTGCAATGTCAGGTGGCTTGCGATGTTGTGGCTCGCCGTGCACCTGCCTGCGTTGTCGCTGGAGTCGTTCGCCGCCACGCTGGCGCCCGACGCGCAGTCGCGTCCGCTGGCGCTGATCGAAACACATCGCATCACGCAGGCCAACGCCCGCGCCGCGTCGCTCGGCATCCAGCCCGGCATGAAGAGGGCCACCGCGCTGGCGCTGGCGGCCGACCTGCTGCTGGGTGCCGCCGATGCCGGGCGCGACGCGCAAGCCCTGCAGGCGGTGGCGCACGCGGCATTGGCCTTCACGCCCAGCGTGTGCATCGATGTCACTGCCGACGTGCCGGTGGTGCTGCTCGAGGTGCAGCCGAGCCTGCGCTTCTTCGGTGGCTTCGCGAAGCTGCTGCAACGCCTGCAATCCGCCCTGCGGCCACTCGGCCACCGCTGGCAGCTGGCGAGCGCGCCGACCGCGCTCGGTGCCGCGCTGCTCGCGCGCTGGCGTGGCGATCTGGCGCGCGGCATGCACAGCAGCGACCGCACCGCTCTGTGCCGGCTGCTCGACGAGGCACCGGTGTGGCTGCTCGGCCCCGGGCGCGAGCACTGGGAGGCATTGCAAGGCATGGGCCTCACCCGGCTGGCCGACCTGCACCATCTGCCGCGCTCCGGGCTGGCGCGCCGCTTCGGCCCGGCGCTGCTGGCCGATCTGGATCGTGCCCGCGGCGATGCACCCGATCCGCGCGAGCCGATCGAGCCGCCGGCGCGTTTCGAGCAGCGCATCGAGCTGTTCGCACGTGCCGATACCGCCGAGCAGCTGCTCGCCGGCGCGCGTGTGCTGCTGGCGCGGCTGCTGGCCTGGGCCGCAGCGCGACAGGGTCGCGTCGCGCATTTCACGCTGGTGGCGCACGCCGAGGCGCTTCAACGCGGTGGTGCGCTCGAGCCCGGCCGTCTCGACATCACGCTGGCCGAGCCGTCGGCCGATCTGGCGCATCTGCAGTCGCTGCTGGCCGAGCGCCTGGCACGCTGGCAGCTGCCCGCGCCCACGCTCGACCTCGGACTCGTCTGCGACGCGCTGGTGCACGCGCCGGCGCCCAATGCCGAGCTGTTCCCGAGCCACCGCGCAGAACGCGAAGGCCTCACGCGACTGATCGAGCGCCTGCAGGCGCGGCTCGGTGCGCAAGGCGTGCAGCAGCTCGTGCGGGTGGCGGATCATCGGCCCGAGCGCGCGGTCGCCTGGCTGCCGGTGCAGGCCACACCACGGCAGCAACCGCCAGCACCGGTCGCGAGCCGCGAGTCGGCGACGCAGACCCGCCCGCTGTGGCTGCTCGGCGAGCCGCTGCCCCTGGCCGAGCGTGCGTCACGCCCGTGCCTGGACGGCACACCGTTGCGGCTGCTGGCTGGCCCCGAGCGCATCGAGTCCGGCTGGTGGGACGGGGCACTCGCCGCGCGCGACTATTTCATCGCGAGCGCGGCCGACGGCGCGCTGGTGTGGGTCTATCGCGCCCGGCTGCCGCTGCAGGCAGCCGACGGCGGCGGCTGGGTCCGGCAGGGCCGCTTCGCGTGAGCGGCTGCCGAGCCGCGCCCGTCGGCGATCAGCGCGGCCCGTCGTCGACCAG
>JBGAMU010000072.1:0-19630 GCA_044222685.1 Burkholderiaceae bacterium | reverse complement strand
AGTACCCGAAGGCGGTTGGGTCCACGTGGGTGTCGAACAGCCCGACCGGCACAGCGTTCGTGTGACCGTCAGCGACAACGGTTGCGGCATCTCGCCCGAGCACCAGGACCGCATCTTCGATCGCCTGTACCAGGTGACGTCGACCAACGAGTACGCCACAGCCGCTGGCCTCGGGCTCGGCCTGTACATCGCGCGCGAGATCGTGCAGGAGCACGGCGGCGAGCTGGTGGTCGAGAGCTCGCCCGGCCACGGCAGCACGTTTTCTTTCACCCTACCGATCGGAAGGACCGATGCGGCGAGCCCGGAGGTACTTTGACCATGAAATCACTGCTGTTCGTCGAAGATGACAAGAACATCTCGCTGGCCTTTAGCGCCCGGCTCAAGGCCAGCGGCTACGCGGTTCAGACGGCATCGGACGCGGTAAGCGCGGTGTCGCAGGCGCGGGCGCAGCGACCGGATCTGGTGATCCTCGACATCTCGCTGCCCGCAGGCGACGGCTTCACGGTGGCCGAGCGCATCCGCAATCTTGAGGGGCTCCATCACGTGCCGCTGCTGTTCATCACAGCGAGCCGCAACCCCGGGCTGCGCGAGCGTGCCGAGGCGCTCGGGGCCAAGGCCTTCTTGAGGAAGCCGTTCGACGCGCTCGACCTGCTGCAGGCCGTGAGCAAGGGACTGCGCGAAGGCTCGGAGCTCGAGTTCCCGCCGCTGCCCACGATCGACACGCCGCCCGCCCCGCCAGTGCACTGACGCCCGACCCGCCATGGACATGCGGCCCCCCGCTGGCGTGGCCAGCGTCGACCCGCGCGCGGTCGGCGCATCGGTCGTCGACGCGATTCCGGTCGGCGTCGTGGTTACCAATGCCTCGGGACAGATCACCTGGTGCAATGCCGAGCTGCCGAGGCAGTTCGGCTATACCCCGAACGAACTGCTAGGCCAGACAATCGAGGTGCTTCTACCCGAGCGCTATCGTGTCCACCACGGCGCGCTGCGCCGAGGCTATCAGGACGCACCGGCGGCCCGCCCGATGGGCAGCGGTCGAGTACTCTTCGGCCTGCGCAAGAACGGCGAGGAGTTTCCGATCGAAGTCGGCATCCGACCCTTGCCGGGTGAAGGCGAGCCACAGATCGTGGCGACGGTCGTCGACATCTCGACCCGAAAGCGCACTGAAGCTACGCTGTTGCAGGCCATTGAGTCAGCGCCCTTTGGTGTGTTGATGCTTGATCCGCAGCGTCGCATCATGCTGGTCAACCTGCAACTGGTTGGGATGTTCGGCTACGCGCGCGAAGAGCTGATCGGGCGACCGCTCGACATCTTGCTTCCCGAGCGGCATCGAGGCGCTCATGCGACCCAGGTGTCCGGCTACTACGAAAACGCTGCCTCGCGGCCGATGGGGGCCGGCCGGGAACTCACCGGCCGCCACAAGAGCGGAAACGAGTTCTATGTCGAAATCGGGTTGACCCCGATTCAGACCGAGCAGGGCATGTGCGTCAAGGCCTCGGTGATCGACGTCACCGAGCGGCACCTCGCCGAGCATCAGTTGCGCACGGCGCATGCGGCGTTGGAGGAATTCGCGTACGTCGTCGCGCACGATCTGCGCTCGCCGCTGCATGGGCTGTCCGACTTGGCGGAGTGGATCGAACAGGACCTGGGCGATTCGATTCCCGAGAAGGTGCAGGCCCACATCCGCCGAATGCGCGACCGCACCGAGCGCTTCGGCCAGCTGATCGACAGCCTGCTGCAGTACGCGAAGTCGGGCTCGGAGGAGGCGCCGAGCCAGGTTCCCGACGTGCGGGAGTGGCTGCGCCGATGCGCCGAATTCGTCGCGTCGCCGCCGCACGTGCGGTTCATCATCGACAGCGACGTCGACGATGCCCGCTTTCCCACCACGCCGGTGGGCACCGTGCTGCGCAATCTGATTGCCAACGCGGTGGTCCACAACGACAAAACGCAACCCCAGATCGAGTTGCACGCGCGCCGGCAGGGTGCGTACTTGATTTTCGCGGTGGCCGACAATGGGCCCGGCATTCCGGAGGCGTCGCGTCAGCGGGTGTTCCAACTGTTCCAGCGGCTCTCGCGTGACAAGCCCGGCAGCGGCATGGGCCTGGCCTTAGCCAGACGCATCGTCAATGCACATGGCGGCAGCATCGAACTCGGCGAGCGGCCGGATGGCCAGACGGGGGCTGTCTTCACCGTTAAATGGCCCAACTTCAGGCGGAGCGAGCATCGTGCCTGATCGGCTGATGTACGCCTTGCTGATCGATGACGACGACGTGAGCCGAGAATCGGTCGTCCGCGCGCTGGAGCGCCATTGCCAGGGCGTTGCGGTCGTTACTGCCCGCGATGGGCGCGAAGCGCTCAGCAAACTGCGCGGCGAAAACGGCACGCCGCTCGACGGCGTGCCGCTCATCATCCTGCTGGACATCAACATGCCGGGCATGAACGGGCATGAATTCCTGGCCGAGCTGCGCACCGACCCGAAGCTGCGGCACCTGGTCACGTTCGCGCATACGACGTCCGAGTCGCCGCGCGACATCAGTGATGCGTATGCGATGAATGTGGCGGGCTACATCGTGCGCTCGCTGCGCGACCGCGAACACACGCGACTCATCGAGATCGTCCAGTCCTACCAGGACGGAGTCACATTCCCCTTACCGACAGCCTGTCGCCACAAGCAGGGCCATTCGGGCGCCGGCACCTGAGCCGAACCCGGCGCGCTCACCCGCACGCCCCGATATACCCGCACGCGGTGCAGAACTCGCAGCCGTCCTTGTGGATCAGCGTCGAGTTCCCGCACTCCGGGCAGCGCGAGCCGGCCATCGGCCCCGCCTGGTTGGCGCGCGGCTTGGCATCGGCCGGCGCCTGCAGGATGCCCATGGCGTTGAGCGGGAAGCCGTTCTCGTCGAGCACACCGAGCATCGCGAAGCGGTGGATCACCAGCTGCGCGATGTAGGCCACCGTGCTCGGCCACAGCTGCTGCCGCCGCTCGCCGGGCACCGGCGCCATGAAGTGGCCGAGCGGCTCGCCCACGTTGAGCAGCTTGCGCAGCTTCATGCCGATCCAGGCCGGGTCCATCACGCGCATGTCGAGCGAGAGCAGCCGTGCGAGGCCGTCGAGTGCGCGCGGGTAGTTGCCCGAGAAGCCGATCGCGCAGGGCCTCGTCACGAAGCCGTCGCCGTCGGCGGCCGGCAGCTGCACCTCCTTGAGCGTGACGGTGAACGACTCGCCGCTCGCCGGGTTGCTCACGTCCACCGCCCAGGCCAGCGTGCCAGACGTGCCGGTGCGCGGCTCGTCGCGGCTGAACATCGCGTCGATCACCGGCGTCGAGCCGCCCTCCTGCATCGCACCGAGCTGCTCGCAGCGCCAGCGGATCACCGCCGCGGTGGCGGCCACCACGCCGGGGAACAGGCGCGCCTCGCCGTGCGGCGGCATCGGCATCTCGAAGCTGCGCTCCTCGGCCACCGTGGCCAGCGCCTCCAGCTTCAGGCGCAGCCAGGCCGCGTCGTTGGCGCGCATGTCCATCGACAGCGTCTTGGCCAGCGCCGCCATCGCGCGCGGCTGCTCGGCGCCGTTGACCCACACCTCGAACGGCAGGTTGCGCGCGAACAGGCCCGACTCGGGGCCGGCCTCCGCGGGCAGCTCGCCGACGAACAGCGAGAACTCGCCGTGCGGGTACTGGATCATGTAGCTCCAGGCTGGGTTGCCACCGGGAAACTCGGGCCGGCTCGGCCAGCGCAGCGACGCCATCACCGGCGCCGGCAGCCGCTCGACACGCAGGCGCTGGTTGGCGCCGTCGCTGCTGGCCACCAGCTGCGGCGCGGCCGCCGTGGTCTTGGCCGGCTCGACGCTGAGCACCGAGCCGAGCACTGCGTTCGGGCGATAGGTGGCCAGGCCCTTCAGCCCCGCCTTCCACGCGGTGAAGTACAGGCCCTGGAAGTCGGCGTACGGATAGTCGGCCGGCACGTTGACCGTCTTGCTGATCGAGGTGTCGATGAACGGCGCCACCGCGGCCACCATCGCCGCGTGGTCCTCCGCGCTCATCTCGAGCGCGGTGACGAAGGCGTCGGACAGCGGTGCGTCGGCGCCCTTGAGGTGGCGGTACAGCCGCCACGCGTGGTCCTCGACCGAGTACTCCTTGTAGCCGCCGTCGACCTCGCGCTTGCGCCGCGTGTAGCTCCAGCTGAACGGCGGCTCGATGCCGTTGCTGGCGTTGTCGGCGAACGCGAGGCTGATGGTGCCGGTCGGTGCGATCGACAGCAGGTGCGAGTTGCGGATGCCGTGGGCGCGGATCTTGTCCTTGATCGCCTGCGGCAGGCGCGACGCGAAACTGCCGCGCGACAGGTACAGGTCGGCGTTGAAGAGCGGGAAACCACCGCGCTCGCGCGCCAACTCCACGCTCGCCTCGTAGGCGGCGTCTCGCATCACCGCGGAGATGCGTGCGGCCTCGTCGCGCGCGGCCGGCGTGTCGTAGCGCAGGCCCAGCATGATCAGCGCGTCGCCCAGGCCGGTGAAGCCCAGGCCGATGCGGCGCTTGGCGCGTGCTTCTTCCAGCTGCTGCGGCAGCGGCCACACGGTGGAGTCGAGCACGTTGTCGAGCATGCGCACCGCGACCTTCACCACCTCGACGAAGCCGGCATCGTCGAAGCGCGCGGCACCGTCGTCGAACGCCTTGTCGACGAAGAACGTGAGGTCGATCGAGCCGAGGCAGCAGCAGCCGTAGGCGGGAAGTGGCTGTTCACCACACGGGTTGGTGGAATCGATCCGCTCGCAGTAGCCGAGGTTGTTGTCGGCATTGATGCGGTCGATGAACAGCACGCCGG
This sequence comes from Burkholderiaceae bacterium, assembly GCA_044222685.1. Taxonomy (GTDB): domain Bacteria; phylum Pseudomonadota; class Gammaproteobacteria; order Burkholderiales; family Burkholderiaceae_C; genus JAEUPI01. The sequence continues at coordinate 14,813 of JBGAMU010000072.1, read as the reverse complement.
GTTCGGCGTGGTCGTAGGTCGACCGCATGATCTGGTCCCACAGGTCGCGCGCGCGCGGCCGGCGGTAGACCCACATGCCGTCGGCGCGGCGTGTGGCGCCCGCGGCCTTCTGCGATGCGCTCGGCTCGGCGCGGTGCACCAGCTCGATCTCGGTGTCGGCCTCGACCGCGCGCATGAAGGTGTCGGTCACGCCGACCGAGATGTTGAAGTTGGTCAGGTCGCCGCGGTCCTTGGCGTGGATGAACTCCTCCACGTCGGGGTGGTCGCAGCGCAGCACGCCCATCTGCGCACCGCGCCGGCTGCCGGCGGACTCGACCGTCTCGCACGAGCGGTCGAACACGCGCATGTAGCTCACCGGCCCGGAGGCGCTGGACTGCGTGGTGCCGACCCAGGCCCCCTTGGGCCGGATGCGCGAGAAGTCGTAGCCCACGCCACCGCCGCGGCGCATGGTCTCGGCGGCCTCGGTGAGCGCGGTGTAGATGCCGGGGTAGCCCTCGTCGGGCTGCGCGATCGAGTCGCCCACCGGCTGCACGAAGCAGTTGATCAGCGTGGCGCCGAGCGCGGTGCCGGCGGCCGAGTCGATGCGGCCGGCCGGGATGAAGCCGCGCCGCTGCGCGTCGAAGAACTTCGACTCCCACTGCGTGCGCACCGCCGGCGCCTCGATCGCGGCCAGCGCGCGCGCGACGCGCGCGCGCACGTCGTCGGCGCTGCGCTCATCGCCCTTGGCGTACTTCTCGAGCAGCACTTCCTCGCTGATCGGCTGGATCGGAAGCGGGCTCGCCGTGGGCGCAGCCGCCGTCTTGTCGTTGTGAGTGGGCCCGTTCGTCCGGGCTGTCTTCGCCATCGTGTCTCCTACTGTGTCGAGTGAACGGTCCTCGAGGCAGGTTGCCGCTGCCATGGATGGACCGGGTTGGTGCAGGGTGCGGCCTTCTCCAACGAAGCCGTCGCTGCCGCCCACGGTGGCCGGTAAGTCACACGCGGATCGTTCGATTCCTTGCGGTGGCCGGTTTAGGCGGGGACGCTAGGTGTAGCGCATCTCGGGGCCGTTGACCACTACATTTAGCGTCTGTAACCACTTCGAGACACACCGGACCACGACCGTTTGACCCGCATCAGCGAGTCGCTGCGTGATTGTGCGGCAGGCGCCTGATCAACCCCAAGCCGAGTGCGAAGCACATGCCCCGACCGGGGTCATGCGGCTTCGGCATTGACAGCGGCGCCACTCATCGATGCGTTGGCTGATGCCAGTGTCTCACGCAGCCGCACGACGGCGCCGACCACGATCAGTGCCGGCGAGCGCACGCCCTGCACGCGTGCCAGCGCCGGCAGCGTCTCCAGCGTGCCGGCGACCGTGCGCTCGTCGGCGCAGGTGGCGCGCTCCACCGTAGCGGCGGGCGTGTCGCCCGGCAGACCGTGCTGCATCAGCTGCGCGCAGATGATCGGCAGCGCACCGAGCCCCATGTAGATCACGACCGTCTGCCGCGGCCGCGCCAGCATCGGCCAGTCGAGGTCGACCGTGCGTGCGTCGCCCTCGCCCTGCAGATGGCCGGTCGCGAAGACCAGCGCGCGTGCATGGTCGCGATGCGTCAGCGGCATGCCGGCGGATGCCGCCGCGCCCTGCGCCGCGCTGATGCCAGGGATCACCTCGAACGGCACGCCCGCGGCGGCCAGCGCCTGCGCCTCCTCCCCACCGCGGCCGAACACGTACGGATCACCGCCCTTGAGCCGCAGCACCGGTCGGCCCGAGCGTGCCAGCTGCAGCATCAGCTCGATGATCGCGCGCTGGCTCAACGCATGGCATCCCGCGCGCTTGCCGACGTAGATGCGGTGCGCGGTCGGCGGCACGAAGTCGAGCACGCCGTCGCCGACCAGGCTGTCGTGCAGCACCACGTGCGCGGCGCGCAGCGCGTTGGCCGCCTTGATCGTCAGCAACTCCGGGTCGCCGGGACCGGCGCCCACCAGCGTCACCTTGGCCGGCGCGCCGGCGGCCAGCAGGGAACGTGCGTCGAAGCGCAGCGGTTCGTCGAGTGCGCTCATGACACGGCTCTCCTCGTTCTGGTGGGTTCGCCTGCATTGTGGAAATCCGACGGCGTGGTCTTCCTTGAACCAGTTCAAGGACGGGCCAGCATGCGATGTCGACCATAGCAACGCCCGATACGAGGTTCCGCAGCCCCCGGTCGAGTCCACCGGCGACATCGGTCGCGATGGTGTCCACGCTGCAGGTGTTTTCGCGCCCCAGCGCGCAAAGAACGAACAACGGAGTGCTTGCTATGAGGACCCTCACACCGCACCGGCTCGCTGCCGCCATTGCCACCGTGCTCGCGGTCGGCGCACAGGCCCAGCAGGCTGCGCCCGCCGCCGCGCCGGCGATGACCGCCGCCGAGATCGAGACCGGCAAGAAGATCTACTTCGAGCGCTGCGCCGGCTGCCATGGCGTGCTGCGCAAGGGCGCCACCGGCAAGAACCTCGAACCGCACTGGACCAAGAAGCTGGCCGACGGCTCGGTGCAGGAGGGCGGCACCCTCAAGCTCGGCACGCCGAGGCTGGAGAAGATCATCGGCCTCGGCACCGAGGGCGGCATGGTGAACTACGACGACATCCTCACCAAGGAGGAGATCGAGATCATGGCGCGCTACATCCAGCAGAAGCCGGACGTGCCGCCCGAGTTCAGCCTGAAGGACATGGAAGCGTCGTGGAAGCTGCTCGTGCCGGTGGACCAGCGGCCCAAGACGCAGCAGAACAAGATCAACCTGAAGAACGTGTTCGCGGTGACGCTGCGTGACACCGGCGAGCTGGCGCTGATCGACGGCGACACCAAGCAGATCTGGAAGATCCTGAAGACCGGCTACGCGGTGCACATCTCGCGACTGTCGGCCTCGGGACGCTATGTCTACACCGTGGGCCGCGACGGCCTGGTGACGCTGATCGACATGTGGTTCACCGAGCCGACCACGGTGGCGACGATCCGCATGGGCTCCGACGCGCGCTCGGTGGACACCAGCAAGTTCAAGGGCTACGAAGACAAGTACCTGATCGGCGGCACCTACTGGCCGCCTCAGTACTCGATCATGGAAGGCGAGACGCTGAAGCCGCTGAAGATCGTCTCCACACGCGGCATGACGGTCGACGGCGAGTACCACCCCGAGCCGCGCGTGGCCTCGATCGTCTCGTCGCAGATCAAGCCCGAGTGGGTGGTCAACGTCAAGGAGACCGGGCAGATCCTGCTGGTCGATTACAGCGACATCAAGAATCTGAAGACGACCACCATCGAGTCGGCCAAGTTCCTGCACGACGGCGGCTGGGACGCGAGCAAGCGCTACTTCATGGTGGCGGCCAACGCGTCGAACAAGGTTGCCGCGGTCGACACCAAGACCGGCAAGCTGGCCGCCCTGATCGACACCGCGAAGATCCCGCACCCGGGCCGCGGCGCCAACTTCACGCACCCGCAGTTCGGGCCGGTGTGGGCCACCGGCCACCTCGGCGGCGCGGCGGTGTCGCTGATCTCGACCGCGTCCGACAAGCCCGCCGACGCCAAGTACAAGCAGCACAACTGGAAGGTGGTGCAGGAGCTCAAGATGCCGGGCGCGGGCAATCTGTTCGTCAAGACCCACCCGAAGAGCAAGAACCTGTGGGCCGACCTGCCGATGAACCCCGAACGCGAGAACGCCGAGAGCGTGTACGTTTACAGCCTGGCCGACCTGAACAAGATGCCGGTCAAGCTCGACGTGGCCAAGGACAGCGGCCTGCCGCAGACCAAGGCGCTGCGCCGCGCGGTGCACCCCGAGTACAGCCAGGATGGCACCGAGGTGTGGATCAGCCTGTGGGGCGGCAAGACCGACCAGTCGGCGATCGTGATCTACGACGACAAGACGCTGAAGCTGAAGAAGGTGATCACCGACCCGAAGATGATCACGCCGACCGGCAAGTTCAACGTCTGGAATACGCAGCACGACATCTATTGATCCCCCCGCAGCGGCCTGGCGGCCGCCTCCCCCCAGGGGGCGCCGCCAGCGGCCCGGCGAAGCCGGTTCCGCGGCGGCCGCTTGACAGGACCGTGATCCTGCCGAGAACCGGACCATGAACAACACTGATTCGAACAAAGGGTTCCTTCGCCGGCTGCGTTCGCCATCGACCCGGTGGTCGGTGCTGTCGCTGACGCTGGTCGGCATCGTGCTGGGCGTGCTCTTCTGGGGCGGCTTCCACACCGTGGTCGAAGCCACCAACACCGAGACCTTCTGCATCGGCTGCCACGAGATGCAGAACAACGTCTACGTGGAGTACCAGAAGACCATCCACTACACCAACCGCACCGGCGTGCGCGCCACCTGCCCCGACTGCCACGTGCCGCGCGAGTGGGGGCCCAAGATGATGCGCAAGATCCAGGCCACGCGCGAGCTGTACGGCAAGGTGATGGGCACCATCGACACGCGCGAGAAGTTCGAGGCCAAGCGGCTGTCGCTGGCCGAGCACGAGTGGGCGCGCATGAAGGCCAACCAGTCGCTCGAGTGCCGCAACTGCCACACGCTGGCCAGCATGGACAGCGAGAAGCAGAAGCCCCGCGCCAAGCGTTCGCACGAGCTGGCGGTGAAGAACAACGAGACCTGCATCGATTGCCACAAGGGCATCGCGCACCAGAAGCCGAAGGGCATGAAAGAAGAGGATTGAGATGATGAACAAGTTGCACATCCTGGCCCTGGCCGCTGCCGCGGTGTCGGGCTCGTCGCTGGCCGCCGCGCCCGACTGGAGCAAGGTGCCTTCCAAGGCCATCACGCTGTTCTATCCGGGCGCCTCGCCGACCGAATGGACGACCAAGGGCACCGAGCACGGCGGCGCCCGTGCGATGAAGAAGGGCGAGTCCTGCGCCAGCTGCCATCACGCCGAGGCGGTGGACATGGGCAAGAAGATCGTCACCGGCCAGAAGCTCGAGCCCAAGGTGATCGCCGGCAAGGCCGGGTCGATCCCGGTGTCGGTGCAGGCCGCCCACGACGGCGCCAACCTGTACCTGCGCTTCAGCTGGAAGCAGCCCGCCGGCGCTGCCGCCGAGAAGATGGACAAGGACAATCCGGTCAAGCTCGCCTTCATGCTCGAGGACAACAAGGTCCCCGGCGCCGAACTGTCCGGCTGCTGGGAGACCTGCCACGTCGACGCCCGCACGATGCCAGACGCCAAGGACGACAAGAAGACCAAGTACGTCAAGGACGGCAACCTGGCCAGCGGCAAGTACTACGACCTGATGCAGTGGACCAGCAAGGGCGCCAAGCACGACGGCTACGTGGCCGACAAGCGCGTGATGGAAGGCGGCAAGGCGCTGCTCGAAGCCAAGGGCGAGAAGAAGGGCGACGATTGGAGCGTGGTCTTCACGCGCAAGCTGGCCGGCGGCGGCGACGGCGACATCGCGCTGGCCAGTGGCAAGACCTACAACTTCGGCTTCGCGATCCACGACGACCACACCGTCGGCCGCTTCCACCATGTGTCGCTCGGCTACACGCTGGGCATCGACGCCAAGGCCGACATCAACGCCGCCAAGCAGTGAGTTGATGGGCGATCCGGCCGCACGACGGCAAGCCCTGCGCCACGGCCTCGCCGTCTGCGTGGCCATGGTCGCGGTCGGCCCGGCCCCGGCGGCCGACACGGTCGTGGTCGACATCCGCGACTACAAGTTCGTGCCGCAGGTGCTGACCATCAAGGCCGGCACCACCGTGCGCTGGACCAACAGCGAGAAGCGCACCACGCACTCGGTGCAGTTCCTCGGCCCCGACGGGCTCGAGTCCGAACGCCTGTTCCCAGGCGAATCGTGGCAACGCACCTTCGACAAGCCCGGCAACTATCCATACGCCTGCGGCCCTCATCCCGAGATGAAGGGCGGCATCGAAGTGACGCCCTGACGCCTTTGGCGGTGCCCGGCTCGCCGGGCGCCGCGACCGCCGGGACTACTTGCGCGGCGCCACCGGCGTGCCGACGAAGGTGTTGGCCACCAGCGGCTTGGCGTCGACCTGCGGCACGTGGCAGCTGTTGCACTGGTAGCGGTCGAGCCGCACGTCGGCCGAGCCGGCCGCCAGCAGGTGCGAGTTGCCGACCTTGGGCGCGTTCTTCTTCGCGAAGTTGGCCGGGCCGTGACACTCCAGGCACTGGTTGTCGCCGACGGTGATCTCGTCGAAGTTCTCGATCGCGTGCGGCACCAGCGGTGGCTGTTCGTTGAACGTGCGCTCGATCGGCGCTCCCGATCCCGGCCGCTTGCCGGCGTAGGCCTTCGTCTCGCCGGCCTGGTCGGGCGTGGCGGCGTCGGCACCACGCAGCGTGGCAATGCCGGAGAAGGAGGCACAACCGAACACGCCGGCAACGAGCAGCGCGGCGAGCAGCGTGGTCTTCAGCGTCTTCATGGGGGTTCCTTTCGCAGGGCGAGGGTTCATCGATCGGTTCATTCGGCGGCGGCCCGCAGCCGCGGCGGCGCCGGCAACGGCGCGCCACGCTGCCAGCGACTGCCGAACTCGAAAACGTCGACCGCGCAGACGTCGATGCAGCGGCCGCAGTTCGTGCAGTTGGGCGAGGTGATCACCGGCCCGGCGCCGCCCTGCGCCTTCAGCGCCGGGCGGATCACCACCGGCTCGGGGCAGACGGCGAAGCAGTCGAGGCAGTCGTTGCAGCGTTCGCGCCGGGCCGCCACCACGCGCAGCGGACTGACGAGCGCCGGCAGGCTGTAGAACGCACCCACGGGGCACAGATGACCGCACCAGCCGCGGCGCATCACCAGCAGGTCGAACAGGAAGATCGCGGCCACGACCGCCCAGCCGGCGCCGAGGCCGAAGATCAGCCCGCGCTGCCACAGCGACACCGGGTTGACCAGCTCCCACGCCGCGCTACCGCTGGCCGCTGCGACGACGAAGGTCATGCCGAGCCACGCATAGCGTGTCTTGCGGGTGACGTGCGCGCCGCCCTTCAACCCGAGCCGGGTGCGCAGCCACGCCGCGGCATCGGTCACCGGATTGAGCGGGCAGACCCACGAGCAGTAGGTACGCCCGCCCGCCAGCAGATAGAACACCAGCACGATCGCCGCGCCGATCCAGGCCGCCTGCAGCGGCAGGTGGCCGGCGGCGAGCGTCTGCAGCAGCACGTAGGGATCGGTCAGCGGCAGCACGCCGAGCGTGAGACTCGAGGCGAGATTGCCCTTGACGACCCACCCGCCGAACCAGGGCCCGACCAGAAACAGCGCCAGCACGGTGAGTTGCATCACCCGGCGCGCCAGCAGCCAGCGATAGGCCCGCCACCAGCCCTTGGCGACGACCGCATCGGCGCCGATGCGCCGGCGCGCGGCGGCGGCATCGGCCGCGTTGCGCCTGCGCCCGACGGCCGCGGTCACAGCTTGTCCCCCTGCAGTGCGCGCGGTGCCGGCGCTGGTGTCGCACCCGGCTGCGCGGCGCTGGCGGCATCGTCCTTCGACAGCCCGCGGCCGTGCTCGTAGCGCAGGCCCTGCGGCAGGTTGTACTCGTGCTTCGGGTCGGCCGGCACCAGGCCGGAGCCGGCCTTCTGCTTCTCGATCCAGCCGAGCCGGTAGTGCCGGCCCGGCTCGCCCTTGGCGAGCTCGACCGGATAGACCTTGATCGCGGCCGCGTCGAGCGGGCACGACTTCTCGCACTTGCCGCAGCCGGTGCACGCATCGGAATGCACCACCGGGATGAAGCGCGCGTGCTGTCCGGTGCGCAGGTTGACCTGCTGGTCGAGCGTGATCGCCTTGTCGATCAGCGGGCACACGCGGTAGCAGATGTCGCAGCGCAGGCCGAGGAAGTTCAGGCAGTTCTCCTGATCGACCAGCACCGCCAGCCCCATGCGGGCCTTGTTGACGTCGGTGAGCCTGGCGTCGAGCGCGCCGGTCGGGCAGGCCTTGACGCACGGGATGTCCGGGCACATCTCGCACGGCCCCTGGCGCGCGACGAAGTACGGCGTGCCGTTGGCCACCGGCTCGCCGGCCTTGGCGAGGCCGAGGATGTCGTACGGACAGTCGCGCACGCACAGCCCGCAGCGCACGCAGGCGCCCAGGAAGTCGGCCTCGGCCCGCGCGCCCGGCGGCCGGATCGCCAACGGCGGCCGCGCCTTCGCCTGGCGTGCATGCAGGCCAAGCGCGAGGCCGGCCACGCCCACGCCACAGGCCAGACGCGCCGTGTCGGCGAGCAGTTCGCGGCGCTTCATGGCCCACGCTCCCGATCGTCAGGCTCTGATGACCTTGACCGCGCACTTCTTGAAGTCGGTCTCCTTGCTGATCGGGCAGGTGGCATCGAGCGTCAGCTTGTTGGCCAGCCGGTGCTCGTCGAAGAACGGGATGAACACCAGCCCCTCGGGCACCTTGTTGCGCCCGCGCGTGTTGACGCGCAGCGCGATCTCGCCGCGCCGGCTCGCCACCTTGACGGCGTCGCCGTGCTTCAGGCCGCGCGCGGCCGCATCCTTCTCGTGCATCCACACCACCGCGTCGGGGAACGCGCGGTACAGCTCGGGCACGCGGCGCGTCATCGTGCCGGTGTGCCAGTGCTCCAGCACGCGGCCGGTGCACAGCCACAGGTCGTAGTCCTTGTCGGGCATCTCGGCCGCCGGCTGGTAAGGCAGCGCGAAGATCTTGGCCTTGCCGTCGGGATAGCCGTAGAAGCGCACGCCCTCGCCCGCCTTCACGTACGGGTCGTAGCCCTCGCGGAAGCGCCACAGCGTCTCCTTGCCGTTGACGACCGGCCAGCGCATGCCGCGCACCTTGTGATAGGTGTCGAAGTCGGCCAGATCGTGCGCATGGCCGCGGCCGAACGCCGCGTATTCCTCGAACAGGCCCTTCTGCAGGTAGCAGCCGAAGGACTCGGACTCGTCGTTGCGATAGTCGGTGATCGCATGGGCGTTGACGCGCTGGCACTCCGACAGCGGGAACTTGTTGACCACGCCGTTGGCGAACAGCACGTCGTACAGCGTCTTGCCGGCCAGCTCGGGCTTCTTGGCGATCAGCTCGGCGGGCCACACCTCCTCGACCTTGAAGCGCTTGGAGAACTCGACGTACTGCCAGAGGTCACTCTTCGCCTCGCCGGGCGCATTGACCTGCTGGCGCCACACCTGGCCGCGCCGCTCGGCGTTGCCATACATGCCTTCCTTCTCCATCCACATCGCGCTCGGCAGGATCAGGTCGGCGGCCATGGCCGACACCGTGGGGTAGGCGTCGGACACGACGGTGAAGCACTTCGGGTTGCGCCAGCCGGGATAGGTTTCGCCGTTGATGTTGGGCCCGGCCTGCATGTTGTTGGTGGTGCTGGTCCACAGGAAGCCGATCTTGCCGTCCTTGGCCATGCGGCTCTGCAATACCGCGTGGTAGCCCGGCGTCGGCGGAATGGTCCCCGCCGGCAGCTGCCACTGCTTCTCGGCGAACTCGCGGTGCTTCGGGTTCATCACCACCATGTCGGCCGGCAGCCGGTGCGCGAAGGTGCCGACCTCGCGCGCGGTGCCGCAGGCGCTCGGCTGACCGGTGAGCGAGAACGGGCTGTTGCCCGGCTCGCTGATCTTGCCGGTCAGCAGGTGCACGTTGTAGATCATGTTGTTGACCCAGGTGCCGCGCGTGTGCTGGTTGAAGCCCATGGTCCAGTACGACGTGACCTTGGTCTTCGGGTCGGCATAGGCCTTGGCCAGCGCCTCGAGCTTGTCCTTGGGCACACCGGAGATCTGGTGCGCCTTGTCGAGCGTGTACTCGGCGACGAACTTGGCGAAGTCGTCGAACGTGATCGGCGCGTGCGCGTTGGGGTCGCCCTTGGGTTTGCCGTCGGCGCCCATGTAGCCGTTGTTGCCGGCCACCTGCTCCAGCGGATGGTTGGGCCGCAGGCCGTAGCCGATGTCGGTCACGCCCTTGAAGAAGCCGACGTTCTTCTTGACGAACTCCTGGTTGACCGCGCCGGTCTGGATGATGTGGTTGCAGATGTAGTTCAGGATCGCCAGGTCGCTCTGCGGCTTGAACAGCAGTTCGTTGTCGGCCAGTTCGCACGAGCGATGGGTGAAGGTCGACAGCACGTGCAGCTTGACGTGCTTGGCGCTCAGGCGCCGGTTGGTGATGCGCGACCACAGGATCGGGTGCATCTCGGCCATGTTGGAGCCCCACAGCACGAACGCGTCGGCATGCTCGGCGTCGTCGTAGCAGCCCATCGGCTCGTCGATGCCGAAGGTGCGCATGAAGCCGGCCACGGCACTGGCCATGCAGTGCCGCGCGTTGGGGTCGAGGCTGTTGGATCGGAAGCCCGCCTTCATCAGCTTGGCGGCGGCGTAGCCTTCCCACACTGTCCACTGGCCGGAGCCGAACATCGCGACGCCGTAGGGCCCCTGCGCGGGGTCTTTCATCGTGGCCTTGACCTTCTCGGCCATGATGTCGAAGGCTTGGTTCCAGCTGATCGGCGCGAACTCGCCGTTCTTGTCGAACTTGCCGTCCTTCATGCGCAGCAGCGGGCGCGTGAGCCGGTCCTGGCCGTACTGGATCTTGGCCAGGAAGTAGCCTTTCACGCAGTTCAGCCCCTTGTTCACCGGCGCGTCGGGGTCGCCCTGTGTCGCGACGATGCGCCCTTCCTTCACACCCACCAGCACGCCGCAGCCGGTGCCGCAGTAGCGGCACACACCCTTGTCCCAGCGCACGCCGTCGCTGGTGGCCGGGGCCTGCGCCAGCACATCAGGGACCGGCAGCGCGATGCCGGCGGTGGCGGCCGCCGCCGCGGCGGCCTTCTGCTTGATGAACTCACGTCGTGTCAGCGTCATCGCGGACCTCCATGTCGGGATTGGGTTCGATCTGGTGATAGACCATGGCCACCGACAGCACCCCGTCGAGCGCGTTGATGCGCGCGATCGTTTCGGTGGTCTCGGTGTCGCTTGGGGATTCGAGGGTGACGACCAGCTTGCCCTGCGGCGATGCGGCGGGCACTTCGACGCCGCTCCATCCGTTCAGGGTGGCGCGCACCGGGCCGAGCTGCTCGGGCCGCACGTCGACGATGAGACTGGAGATGTTCATCGTGCGTGCTGTTGCGGGGCCTGGGTTTGCCTGTCGCGCGGTCGTGTCGCGCGGCCTGCGATACAGGCGCAACTTATGTCGACGGGCCGGCGCCTTCCTTGATCCTGTTTAGCTTTTGTGCAGTGCACCGTGAACCGTTGCGCCACCACATCGTCGGCTTCCTTGAACCAGGTCAACGACCGGTGGCCTCGCCGGGTAAAACATGCCCACCTGACTCAGCACCGACACGAGGAGACTTGCATGAGATTCATATGGTGGCCGCGTGCGGTGTTCGCCCTGTCGGCGGCTGCGCTGGCGCTTGCGGCATCGGCGCAGGACAAGTCCGGCGTCACCAAGCCCGAGCTGAACTACCAGGCCGGCACCTCGCCGCTGGCTGGCGAGGCGATGTACCAGGCCAGCAACCCCAAGGCACCGCCGATGACGCTGGCCGAGTTCGACCGAGCGCGGCAGATCTACTTCGAGCGCTGCGCAGGCTGCCACGGTGTGCTGCGCAAAGGTGCCACCGGCAAGCCGCTGACACCCGACATCACCGCCGCCAAGGGCACCGAGTACCTGAAGGTCTTCATCGCCTACGGCTCGCCGGCCGGCATGCCGAATTGGCAGACCAGCGGCGAGATGGACGCCGCCACCGTCGACCTGATGGCACGCTACATCCAGCACGACCCGCCAACACCACCCGAGTTCGGCCTGGAGCAGATGAAGGCGTCGTGGAAGCTGATCGTGCCGCCGGCGCAGCGGCCGACGAAGAAGATGAACGCCTACAACATCGACAACATCTTCTCGACCACGCTGCGCGACAGCGGCGAGGTGGCGCTGATCGACGGCGACACCAAGAAGATCATCACCATCGTCAAGACCGGCTACGCGGTGCACATCACGCGCACGTCCGCCTCGGGCCGGTACCTGTTCGTGATCGGCCGCGACGCCAAGATCAACATGATCGACCTGTGGATGGCCAAGCCCGGCAACGTGGCCGAGATCCGCGTCGGCCTCGAGGCGCGCTCGGTCGACACCAGCAAGTACAAGGGCTACGAAGACAAGCTCGCCATCGCCGGCACCTACTGGCCCCCGCAGTACACCATCATGAAGGGCGACACGCTCGAGCCGCTGAAGGTGATGGCCACGCGCGGCATGACGGTCGACAAGCAGGACTACCACCCCGAGCCGCGCGTCGCGGCGATCGTCGCGTCGCACTTCAAGCCCGAGTTCGTGGTCAACGTCAAGGAGACCGGCAAGGTGCTGATGGTCGACTACAGCAACCTCGACGCGCTGAAGGTCACCGAGATCGGCGCCGCGCCGTTCCTGCACGACGGCGGCTGGGACGCGAGCAAGCGCTATTTCATGGTCGCCGCCAACCAGAGCAACAAGATCGCCGCGATCGACGCCAAGGAGGGCAAGCTGGCGGCGCTGATCAACGTCGGCAAGATCCCGCACCCGGGCCGCGGCGCCAACTTCGTGCACCCGAAGTTCGGGCCCGTGTGGGCCACCGGCCACCTCGGCGACGAGACGGTGTCGCTGATCGGCACCGATCCGAAGAAGCACAAGCAATACGCCTTCAAGGAGGTCGCCAAGCTCACCGGCCAGGGCGGCGGCAACCTGTTTTTGAAGACGCACCCGAAGTCGCGCCACCTGTACGTCGACACGCCGCTCAACCCCGACGCCAAGATCTCGCAGTCGGTGGCGGTGTTCGATATCAAGAACCTCGACAAGGGCTACATCGTGCTGCCGATCGCCGAGTGGGCGGGCCTGTCGGACGACGGCGCCAAGCGCGTCGTGCAGCCCGAGTACAACAAGGCGGGCGACGAGGTCTGGTTCGCTGTCTGGTCGGCCAAGGACAAGCAGAGCGCGCTGGTTGTCGTCGACGACAAGACGCTGAAGCTGAAGACGGTGATCAAGGACCCGTTGCTGATCACGCCGACAGGGCATTTCAACGTGCACAACACGCAGCACGATATCTACTGACCCCTGGGCCGGGTCCGGCTCGGCCAAGCAGCGCTGCCGAAGGCGGCGCGGCTCAGCGCTCGATTTCGCGTTGCAGCGCGTCGATGCCGTCGAGCACGCCGCAGAACTTGATGCCGAGCGGCGTCAGCCGGTACTCCACCCGCGGCGGGATTTCGGCGAACGACTGCTTTTCCAGCAGGCCGAAGCGCACCAGCTTGCTCAGGCGCTCGTTGAGCACTTTCTTCGACACGCCGGCGATCGAGTGTTCCAGCGCGCCCGGCCGGCAGACGCCGGCACGAACGGCGCCGAGCACCGCGAGCGACCATTTGCAGCCCACGATGTCTTCGACCATGCGCGACACGGACACTGGTGCGGGTTCGGACATGCTGGGCTGGCGGTGGCTCTACGGTTACCGGAAAGTGCCCTGGGCACCACTTGGTACCGGCTGTTCAGGCACGCGCATCGATGCTGCAATGCGCGCCTCTGAGCAATCATTGTAGGAGTGAGCATGCGCAAGTCAGCGTGGATCGCGCTCGTGTGGCTGGCGGCCGGCAGCGCCGGTGCCGCCGATCCGCCGCCGGTGCCGTATCCGCAGGGGTACCGCGGCTGGGTTCACGTGAAGTCGATGGTCATCCAGCCCGGCCATGCCTTGTACGACGCCTTCGGCGGCATCCACCATCTCTACGCCAACGGCAAGGCCCGCGCCGGTTATGCCTCGGGCCGCTTTGCCGACGGATCGGTGATCGTGTTCGACCTGCTGCAGGTGGACACGGCCGGCAACGCCGTGCAGGAGGGCGCGCGCAAGGTGGTCGGCGTGATGCACAAGGATGCCCGCCGCTACGCCGCCACCGGCGGCTGGGGCTTCGAGGCCTTCAAGGGCGATTCGAAGGTCGAGCGTGCGGTCGGCGCGAACGCGAGCACGGCCTGCTTCCAGTGCCATACGGCACAGAAGGACCGCGGTTTCGTGTTCTCGGCCTGGCGACCATGACGGCGAGTGACGGCGGCGCGCGCGCCCCCAGGCTCCGCGGCCGCTTCGGCCTGGCGCCGCCGCAGCAGCCCGCCCCCGACTGGACGGTGTCGCAGTGGTTCAACACCGACCGCGCGCTGCAGCTGGCCGACCTGCGCGGGCGGGTCGTCGTGCTGCATGCGTTCCAGATGTTGTGCCCGGGTTGCGTCACCCATGGCTTGCCGCAGGCGCAGCGCGCGCAGGCCGCGTTCGCGGCCGACGACGTGGCGGTGATCGGCCTGCACACGGTGTTCGAGCACCATGACGCGATGACGCCGGTCTCGCTGCAGGCGTTCCTCTACGAGTTCCGCATCGCCTTTCCGGTCGGCGTCGACGCCCGCGCCGCCGACTCGGCCGACCCGATCCCGCTGACGATGCGCCGATACGGGCTGCAAGGCACGCCCAGCCTGATGCTGGTCGACCGCAGCGGCCACCTGCGGCTGCAGGCGTTCGGCGCGATCGACGACCTGAGCCTCGGCGCCGCGGTCGCCACCTTGCTGGCCGAGTCGCCCTGACGGCGTGACCGCCAGCGGCGCCGGCATTCGGCGGCGGACTTGACCCAGTTCAACGACGCCGCGGGTCGCGATCGAGAACGATGGCGCCCATGCGCAGCCCTCGTGTGCCGATGCCCATGCTGCTCGCGGCCGGAGCACTGCTTGCCGCTGCGGGCGCGCCGTGGGCGCAGCCTGCCGTCGAACGCGAACGCGAGCTCGTGCGCATGGTGCGGCAGGACTGCGGCAGCTGCCATGGCCTGCGCCTCACCGGTGGCCTGGGGCCACCGCTGACGCGCGCGGCGTTGGTCGACAAGCCGGTGGATTCGCTGGCCGCCGTGATCTTCCATGGCCGACCCGGCACGCCGAT
>JBGAMU010000071.1:0-20001 GCA_044222685.1 Burkholderiaceae bacterium | reverse complement strand
CTTGCCGTCGATCACCTGCGGCGAGCTGTAGCGGTCGCTGATGTAGCCCGCGCCGCCGAACGCGTCGACGATCGACTCGCGCGTGTTGACGAAGTGATAACCGGCGCCGATCGTCAGCGACGAGCGCAGGCGCAGGCGGATCAGGCGGTCCGAGTCGAAGCCCAGCTTGCCGAAGGTGAACACCTGCGGCGTCAGGTTGCGGTCGTACTGGCTGTTGGCCGACCATTTCTCCGCGGTGGTCTGGGTCACGCCGGCGACGTTGCTGCGCGCGTAGTTGGTCGTGCCGGTCAGCGTGACCTTGTGGTTCTCGGTGGCGCGGTTCAGGTCCAGGTTGAGCAGCAGCGCGGTCGAGCGCGTGTTGCCGGATGTGACCGACAACGAGGCGCCGCCCAGGCCGCGCCACTGGCCGTCGGTCTTGAACTGGTATTGCGCGGCCGCGTCCCTGCCGAGCAGGCTGCCGCAAAGGCAGCCCACCACGAGGACGACACGGTAGAAGCAGCGTGCGCGCAAGGGCCATTCTCCAGAGGCGGTGCCCCAGGCAGAGAGGGATGCCGGAGAAAGGTTCCGGCGCGCCGATTGCCGTCAGGCGCTTTCCGGCTACAGGATGCCCAGCCGCCGGAACACGTCGCCGAGGCGTTCGCCCCGGCGCAGCGCGTCGCGCGACTGGTTCTCGCCGCTCACCTTCTCGATGGCACGGGCCACGATCTCGCGCTCGTGTTCGCGCGGAATCACCACGACGCCGTCGACGTCGCCGAAAACCAGATCGCCCGGCCGCACGGTGACGCCGGCGCACTGCACCGGCACGTCGGATTCCACCATGCGGGCGCGCCCCTTGGTGTCGAGCGGGCCGATGCCGCCGGCGAAGACCGGGAAGCGCATCTCGCGGATCTGCCGCACGTCGCGCACCAGCCCGTCGGTCACGCAGCCGGCCGCGCCGCGCGCCACGCAGGCCGTCGACAAGAGCTCTCCCCACGGCGCGATGCGGTCGGTGGGGCCGTTGCAGGCGAGCACCACCACGTCGTCGGCCTTGAGGTCGTCGACCAGCGCGATCTCCACCTCGTAGGGGTTTTCGCCGGCGCGGTGCTGGTAGACCGGCATGTACAGCCCGGTGCGTGCGCGGCCGATCAGCTGCAGCGTGTCGTCGAGCGGACGCATGAACGGCTTCATCGCCTGCTGCATCAGGCCCAGGCTGTCGAGCACGTCGGACAGCACGGCGGCATTGAGCGGGCGCAAGGCCTGCGGTTCGATCGTCGTCATCGGAGGTCCTCGTGCCACGCGCTCTAGGGAAATCAACCGTAGCACGCGTCGGGCCACAACGTCAAAAATCGCCTCTTGCCTCGAGAGGACGCTGCATGGCCCCGGTGATCGACGTGCACACGCACATGCTGACCCACGACTACGTGAACCTGCTGGAGAAGCATGGCGGCCCGACCTACACGCTGAAGGCGGTGACCGGCGGCCTGCGCGCGATCCACCTGCACGACGCGCCGTTCATGACGCCGGTGCCCGAGATGTTCGACTATCCGGCGCGCATCAAGATGATGGACACGGTGGGCATCGACGTCTCGGTGATCTCGCTGTCGTGCCCCAACGTCTACTGGGGCGGGCCCGAGGTGAGCCTGCAGGCCGCGCGGCTGATGAACGACGACATGGCCGCCGCGCGCGAGCGTTACGCCGGCCGCATCGAATACTTCTGCTCGCTGCCGTGGCAGCACGCGGAGCTGGCGGTGTCGGAGCTCAAGCGCGCACGCGCCCGCGGCGCCTGCGGCGTGATGGTGCTGGCCAACATCGACGGCCAGCCGCTCACCGCCCCGCAATTCGCACCGGTGTGGCAGGCGATCGACGCGGCCGCGCTGCCGGTGCTGATCCACCCGACCGCCCCGCCCGGCGTGCAGGCCATGCAGATGCACGAGTTCCAGCTTACGGCGTCGATCGGCTTCACCTTCGACACCACATTGGCCGTGAGCCGCATGCTGTACGACGGCTTCTTCGACCGCTACACGCAGCTCAAGATCATCGCCTCGCACGGCGCCGGCGCGCTGCCCTATCTGGTCGGGCGGCTGGACCAGTGCTTCCGCAACATCCCGGCCTGCCGCACCCAGACGCAGGCCGCGCCCGGCAGCCACATGGGCCGCGTGTACGCCGACTCGGTGGTGTTCACCCAGCAGGCGCTCGACCTGTGCCTGCAGGTGTTCGGCGACGACGCGGTGCTGTTCGGCAGCGACTACCCGCACACCATCGGCGACCCGGTGGGCTGCCTGGCCAAGGTGAACTCGCTCTACGGCGCGCGCCGCGAGAAGGTGCGCGGCGGCAATGCGCAGCGCATCTTCAAGTTCTGACGATCCGCCAACAAGACGAAGGACGATCCACCATGACCCCACGCCGCTCGCTCGCACTCGCCGCCCTCGCCGCTGCTGCACTGACCGCCGCGGTGCCGCTCGCCGCGCTGGCGCAGGACAAACCGCCCATCCGCATCCTGGTCGGCTTTCCGCCGGGTGGCTCGGCCGACATCGTGGCGCGGCTGCTCGCCGACAAGCTGCGCGCCTCGCTCGGCCAGAACGTCGTCGTCGACAACAAGCCCGGTGCCGCCGGCCGCGTGGCGCTGGGTGAGTTGAAACGGTCTGCGCCCGACGGCCAGACCTTCGTGCTGTCGCCCAGCGGTGCGCTGGTGGTGCTGCCGTGGCTGTTCAGCAACCTCGGCTACGACCCGGTCAAGGACTTCACGCCCATCGCGCGCGTGGTGACCTTCGACTTCGCCATCACCGCCGGACCGGCGGCGCCGCCCGGCGACATCAAGGCGATCATGGCCTGGATGAAGGCCAACCCGGCCAAGGCCAACTACGGCTCGCCGGGCGCGGGCACGGTGCCGCACTTCACCGGCGTGCTGCTGAGCCAAGGCGCGGGCATCCCGATGACGCACGTGGCCTACAAGGGCGGCGCGCCGTCGGTCAACGACCTGCTCGGAGGGCAGATCCCGCTGGTGATCGATACGCCGCTCGAGACGATCGAGCACCATCGCGCCGGCAAGCTGCGCATCGTGGCCGTCACCGGCGAGCAGCGCACCAAGTCGCTGCCCGATGTGCCGACGCTCAAGGAGTCGGGCATACCGATCGCGGCCGACGCGTTCTTCGGCTTCTACGGCCCGCCCGGCCTGCCGGCCGACATCAACACCCGCGTGAGCCGCGCTGTGGCCGACGCGCTGAAGTCCGCCGACGTGTCCGACAAGATCTTCTCGCTGGGCCTGGCACCGGCCTACGGCAGCGGCGACGAGCTCGCCGCCACCCAGGCCGCGCATCTGAAGCGCTGGGAGGCGCCGGTGAAGGCGTCGGGGTTCAAGGCCGAGTAACGCGGCGCCGCGGCCGGCGCGTGCCGGCACGCTAGGGGTAAGCCAAGGCTTCGCCGCCGGGCGCGCTGTGCGAACAATCGGCGGTGAACCTGCATGCCCTGCCGATGCCGACCTGGCCGCGCGCCGCGCCGGCAGACGCGCAGCGCCGATTGCCCGAATGCCTGCTGCTGGCCGCGTTGTTGCACGCGCTGCTGGTCATCTGGCTCGGCAATGCACCCGGCGGCAGCGCCCGGCCGGGCCACGGCGTGGCAGGCAGCTTGAACGTGACGTTGAGGGGCTACGAGCGGCCATCGGCGCAGGCGGCCACGACCACCGCGCCGGTGCCGCCGCAGACCGGCCCCTCCGGCACCGCGACGCAGCCTCGTGCCGGAGGACAGGTGCGCAGTCCGGCGCAGGCAGCGCGCGACGACGAGGGTCCGGGCGCGGCGCGGCGCGGCACCTGGGCGCCGGCGCCGGATGCAGCATCCCCGCCGGCCGCGATCGCACCTGCGCCGGTGCGCCCGGCCGACGATGCGCCACCCGCGCCATTGCCGGTGCCGGCCGCTGCCGCTGCGCCCGTGCCGGTGCCGATCACGCCGCTGCCCGAGTCACCGTCGCCAACTCTTGACCCACCACCCGCGAGCCCGACAGCCGAGTTGCCGCCGCTGGTGGCGTCACCACCGCCACCGGCGCAGGAACAGCCGCTGCCGGCGCCGCCCTTGCCCGCCATGCCCGCCATGCCGGCCCCGCCGCCCGTGCCCAGCCCCGTTGCGCCGGTGCCGATCGCGCCAACTCCTTCGCCATCGCGGGCGGCGCCGGTCGATGTGCCCCCCGTGAGGCCGCTGCCCGAAGCTGCCGCGACCTCCACGACGCCCCCGCGAGTCGAGAGCGCGCGGCCGGTCACCGCCACGGTCGAACCCGCCGCCTCACCCGGCCCCGCGGTCGCACCGGCCGGGCCCGATGCCGGCCCGCTGCGCGGCCACGACGTGGCCACGCCGCCGGCGCCCGCCGCGAGCGCGCCCGCGCCACTGAACCTGCAGCTTGCACGGCCGCGCGGCGGTGAACTCTCCGGGCGCATGACGCCGGGTGCGTTGCCGCTGTTGCCGCGGCCGCCGGAGCGGCCGTCCAAGCTGGCCCACGACATCGAGAACGCGGCGCGGCGCGACTGCCGCACGGCTCATGCCGGCATGGGCCTGCTGGCCGCGGCGCCGCTGGCGGCCGATGCCCTGAGCGGCTCCGGTTGCAAGTGGTGAGCAGGCGCGAGGTCACGGACCGCGCCACTATCATCGGGTGAAACGCGAGAGGTACCTCGGTGAAGCTCGAACTGGAACCCCTGTCCCCCCTGTTCGGCGCCCGCGTGCATGGCGTCGACCTGTCGCAGCCGTTGAGCGATGCGCAATTCGCCGAACTCGAACGTGCGTTCTACGACCACCAGGTGCTGGCGATTCCGGCGCAGCAGTTGACGCCGGCGCAGTTTGCCGCGTGGGCGCGGCGCATCGGCCCGCCGCAACCGCACGTGATCGACCAGTTCCACCATCCTGAAGACTCGAACATCCTGATCCTCAGCAACGTCAAGATCAACGGCGAGCCCACCGGGCTGCAGGACGCCGGCTCGTACTTCCACACCGACTACTCCTACCTGCAGGTGCCGGCACGCGCCACCACCTTGTATTCGCGCGTGGTGCCCAAGGTCGGCGGCAACACCCTGTTCGCCAACCAGATCGCCGCCTACGACGACCTGAGCGACGCGATGAAGCGCCGCATCGAGCCGCTGGTGGCGATCCACCACTACGGCAACCGCAACGACCTCGACGAGAAGAGCCGCACCGTGGCCTCGGTGCTCACCGACGAGCAGAAGGCCCGGATGCCGATCATCACGCACCGCGTCGCGCGGCCGCATCCGCGCACCGGGCGCACCGCGCTCTATGCGGTGTCGGGCAGCAGCTTCGGCATCGTGGGCATGCCCGACGACGAGGCGCACGACCTGCTCGACGAACTGGCGGCGCATGCCACGCAGCCGAAGTACCAGCTGAGCTATCGCTACGGCGTCGGCGACGTGGTGATCTGGGACAACGCTGCGCTGCTGCACTCGGCCACGCTGATCGACCCGGCCGACGCGCGCACGCTGTGGCGCATCACGGTGCTCGAGTCGGCGGCCGACGCGGCCGCGCCGGCGGTGCTGGCGCCGAGCTTCGCCGGCGCCCGGATGTGACGGCCGACACCAACTTCGAACAGGCCAGGCGCCTCTTCATCGAGGGCAACACGCACTTCGAGGGCGGGCGCTTCCGCGAGGCGCTGGCCTGCTTCGAGGCGTCGCTGCGCGCGCTGCCCGGCCGCGCCTCGACGCTGATCAACCTGGCGGCCACGCAGATCCGCCTCGACCGCCACGACGCGGCTCTCACGTCGCTGCAGCCGGTGCTGGCGGCCGAGCCGGCGAACACCGAGGCGCTGTGCCACCGCGGCGTGGCGCTGTCGCACCTGGAGCGCCACGACGAGGCGCTGGCGGCGTTCGACCGCGTGCTCGCCCTTGCGCCCGACCACACGCCGGCGCTGTATCACCGCGGCATCACACTCAACGTGCAACGCCGGCATGCGCTGGCGCTGCCGGCGTTCGAGCGGCTCACCACGCTGCAGCCCGACCGCGCCGAGGCGTGGTTCCGCCGCGGCCAGACGCTGCAGGCGCTCGACCGCCACGGCGAGGCGCTGCCGTGCTACGAGCGCGCGCTGGCGCTCGACGGCACGCTGGCGCAGGCCTGGAGCAACCGCGGCGGCATCCTGAAGGACCTGTTGCGCCTCGACGAGGCCGCCACCTGCTACGAACGGGCGATCGAACACGGTGCCGACGCCGAACTGCACCGCTACTACCTGGCCTCGCTGCGCGGCGATGCCACGCCGCCGGCGGCGCCGAAAGCGTATGTCGAGGGCCTGTTCGACGAATACGCCGATCAGTTCGACAGCCACCTGGTGCAGGTGTTGCGCTACCAGACGCCACGCGTGCTGGTCGACACGCTGCGCCGCGTGCACCCGCAGCCTTTCGCCTCGGCGCTCGACCTCGGCTGCGGCACCGGCCTGGTGGCGCCGCTGCTGCAGGGCCTGGTGCCGCACATCGACGGCATCGACCTGTCGCAGCGCATGCTCGACAAGGCGCGCGCACTGAACCTGTACGACCGGCTGCTGAAGGAAGACGTGGTCGAGCACCTGCTCGCCACCGAGCGCCGCTACGACCTCGTGCTGTCGGCCGACGTAGTGCCTTATCTCGGCGACCTGGCGCCGCTGTTCGCCGCGGTGCGCCGCGTCATCGAGCCGGGCGGCGTGTTCGCCTTCACCGCCGAGCGCGCCGACACGCCCGAGCAGCGCGTCGTGCTGCGCGCAAGCATGCGCTACATGCACGGCGAGGCGTACCTGCGCGAGCTCGCGCAGCGCCACGGATTCACGGTGAGCGAACTGATGCCGCACGTGCTGCGCGAAGACCAGGGCCGGCCGATCGGCGGCCTGTACCTGGTGCTGCGGTCTGCCTGAACCTGGCCGCTGCTTCGGCCGAAACCGCGCCCGTTCGTCAGACTGGCCATCGTGGGAAGGCTCTGGACGGCCAGCCCTTCGCGCGGCGAGCGCACGCCACCTCAATCCCTCTTTCTCCCGCCGCGTTCGCGTACCCCTTGCTTCTGCGGTTCCACGCGGGGGTCTCGATGGCATTCCACGCAGTTCTGGAAGTTCTGGATGCCTTCCTCGACGTGCTCCTGCCGAACCTTGGCTTCCGAGTGCTCGTGGCACCCGTAGCAGGTGTAGCGGCTGTAGTCGTTGTTCTTGTGACAGGTCTCGCAAGTGGCCTCATGGTCCCTATCGAGCACGAAGTACTTGTTGTGATCGAAGGTGGCCGGCTTCCAGGCATCGGTCTTGTGGCAGGACTTGCAACCGCCCTGGAACTGGCGATGCAATCGGTCGGTGGGCGCGTTGTGACAGGTCTCACACCGCTCCAGCTCGGCCTTTGCCAGCAGCGCGTGGTCGAAGTGAGCCGGCTTCCAGGCCTTGCTCTCGTGGCACTTCGAGCATTCGATCTTGAGATCGCGGTGCACGGTGTCCTTGGGCGCCATGTGGCATGAAGAACAGCTGTCGCGCACTGCGACCTTCAGCAAGCCGTGCGAGAACGGCTTGCGACTGCGCTTCGTGAGCTTGGGGCCCTGGTGGTCGCTGTGGCAGGCCATGCAGTCCTGCTCGATCAATTCCTGGTGGAACGACACCTTGACGGTACGGCTCGGAATGGGCACACCTTTGGTGGTCTTCAAGCCGACCTCGGCCGTCACATGACACTCGGTGCACCGTTGTGACGAGGCACCCCGCCACGCTGCGTGGCAGGCGAAGCAGTTGGTGGCGAGTTCGGCATGGCCCTTGACCAGAGGCCCCGGGCTCACCATCAGATGCGGGTAAGCGAAGGCGAGCGCCACCAGCACCAGCAAGTTCAGTGCGATGACGATCAGCAGGACGGGGCCCTTCTTCACTTCCAGCCCCAGAACAGGAAGATGGCCACGATGTGGGCCGTCGCCAGCACGCCGAACGCGAGCGTGATCGGGAAGTGCACCGCGCGCCACTGCTTGACCACGTCGAAGGTCAGGCTGTCCCAGTAGAGGCGATCCTCGAGCTCGCCTTCGCTCAAGCCGCGATCACGCATGCGCTGGCGGGCTTCCTCCATGCGCTTGCGCGCGCGGTCGAGCAGGAACTTGCCGGTCAGCCCGCTGCCGACGTTGATCAGCATGGCCCAGACCGCCAGCCATCCGAGGATGGCGTTGAAATGCACGCCCGCGTGCACCAGCACCAGCAGCGAGCCGAGCCAGGCCAGCAACTCGTGCCAGCGCAGCAGCTTCGCCGGATGCCCGCTCTTGATGAATTTGCGCTTGCGCAGCGAGTAGGCGGTGGATCCGATGATCAGCAGCGTGCCGGGAATGCCCAGCCAGCGGCCGACCCAAAGCAGGTTGAACACGTGCAGCAGGCCGTCGAAGGCCAGCGCGAGCAGTGCCAGTGCGGCGAAGCTGCCGAGGAAAGGTAGCACCTCGCGGGTCAGAAGCTTCGCGCGCCGTGGCATCAGATCTCCAGCACCACGGCCGACGTCGGCCTGCCCACGCAGAGCAGGCAATGACCTGGTGCCACGTCGTGGTCGGGCGGATGGTCGTATTGCACCGTGCCTTCCAGGAGGCGGGTCTCGCAGGTCCCGCAACCGCCCGAGCGGCAGCCGGACTCGACCGCGATGCTGTGTCGTTCTGCGAACTCGAGCAGCGATGCGTCTCGGCCATCCCAGACGAGCGTGCGGCCGGAGCGCTGGAAGCGCACGTCGAGTTCCGCGACGAGCGGCGCCGGGGCTTCAGGTGTCCCCGGCAGCTTGACGGACGCCGGCCCGAAGGCCTCGTAGTGGATGTCCGGGATCGGCACGCCCCAGGCTGCGAGCGCGGGCACCAGCGACTCCATCAGCGCCGGCGGACCGCA
Organism: Burkholderiaceae bacterium; assembly: GCA_044222685.1. Classification (GTDB taxonomy): domain Bacteria; phylum Pseudomonadota; class Gammaproteobacteria; order Burkholderiales; family Burkholderiaceae_C; genus JAEUPI01. Next base: position 11,201 of record JBGAMU010000071.1, on the reverse strand, counting down.
GACATAGAACTGGTGGCGTCCGTGCGGCAAGGTGCGCCGCAGCAGCTCGACATCGACATGGCCGCGGTGCTGGTAATCGCGACCTTCGACATCGGCTTCGCCGGGCCGGCTGTAAACGACATTCAGATGCAACGGCGGGTGCGCCGCGGCGATGTCCTCGAGCACCGCCTTGAAGGCGTGCTCGGGGCTGTGGCGCAACCCGTAGTACAGGTGAACCGCGCGCTGCGGCTGTTCGGCCAGGCACCAGCGCAGCATGCTCATCATCGGCGTGACGCCGATGCCCCCGCCGATCAGAACCACAGGCACCTTCGGGTCGGGATCGATGCAGAAGTGTCCGGCCGGGGCCTTCACGCGCAGGACATCGCCGACTTGCACGTGGTCGTGGAAGTGGTTCGACGACAGACCCGGTGCGAACTCGGGGTGATCCGGTGGGGCGGGCACGCGCTTGATCGTCACGCGGTAGTACGACGGGTCAGGGCGATCGGACAGCGAGTAGCAGCGCGTAATCGCGCGCGGCTCTACCGTGGATTGCGAGGCCGGCGGCCTGATCTCCAGCGTGAAGGTCAGGAACTGTCCCGGCTTGAACTCCGGCAGCGGCTGGCCATCGACGGGCTGCAGGTAGAACGAACATTGCGATTGCGCAGCATCTTCGAACGCGCGCTGCACGACCCGGAACTCTCGCCAGCCGGTCCATGCACTCTTTGAAGGGACCGCCAACCCAGGCGCAGCTGAAAGGGACTCAGTCGCCCCCACCGTCCGTCGACGCATCACCGACACGCCGACGCCCGCCATCAACTGCAGCAGCAGAACGGCGACGATCAGTCCGAGCAGTTCAACGGCGGTCATTGATCCGGGTTGCATCACACAGTGCGGTCTGCCGGCGCCCTGGGCGCGGGTTCAATCGATTCTGGGTGGCGCCAGACGTACCTGCTTGAGGGCCATCAATGGGGACGACCCGATCCATCCTCAATGACCTTAAGGCCATCCAGTCGGCCGCGCCGTCGAGTCCGCTTGATGCTTTCGAACCAGACGACGCTCGACAGGCCCAGTGCGGTGGCGGCGGCAAGCTCGTGCGCGGGCAAGGGAGCAAATCGCAGCACGCCGACCGCCCAGGGGACGTAGAGCGCTGCCATCAACAGCGCCATCGCCAGGCCAACGACCACCCACAAGGTGCTGTTGGGCGTGCGCAGCGTCGACCATAGCGATTGTGTGGCGGAGCGGTTCGACAGGATCAGCGCCAGATTGCCGGTCACCAGCGTCGCAAACGCAAAGGCGCGGGCCTCGGCCTCGGGAATTCGCGGGCTCGCCCAGGCAAAGGCCCCCATCACGACCGCCAGCACGCCCAGGCCCTGGACCAACGCCAGCCACAGGGTGGTGCCGCCAAACAGCGGTGCCGCCGAATCGCGTGGTGGGCGCTGCATCACGTCCCGCTCGGCGGGCTCGTTCTCGAATGCGACCGAGCAGGCCGGGTCGATGATGAGTTCGAGCAGGGCGATGTGCATCGGATACAGCAGCGCGGGCCAGCCGAACAGGACCGGCAGCAGCGCCATGCCGGCGATCGGCACGTGCACCGCCAGGATGTAGGACATGGCCTTGCGCAGGTTGTCGAAGATCCGGCGCCCGAGGCGCACGGCGCGCACGATGGACGCGAAGTTGTCGTCGACCAGTACGAGCGACGCCGATTCCCGGGCCACATCGGTGCCGCGTCCGCCCATGGCCACGCCGACATGCGCGGCGCGCAACGCCGGTGCGTCGTTCACGCCGTCGCCGGTCATGGTGACGATGTCGCCGCGCGCCTTCAGCGCCTGCACGATGCGCAGTTTCTGCTCGGGCGCGATGCGCGCACAGACGCTGACGGTGGCCATGCGCTCGCGCAGCGCTTCGTCGTTCAGCGTGGCGATCTCCTCGCCCGAGAGCACGTCCCCGTCGCGGTCGGCCAGGCCGGCCTGATGCGCGATCGCTCGCGCCGTGGCAGGGTAGTCGCCGGTGATCATGACCACGCGAATCCCGGCCGCCCGGCACTCGGCCACGGCGGCGGGCACTTCGGGCCGCACCGGGTCGGCCAGGCCGAGCAGGCCAACGAATTCGAAGTCGAAGTCGTGTTCGCTCGGCGGCCAGTCCTGACCGGCGAACGTGCCCCGCGCCACGGCCAGCACGCGCAGCCCCTCGGCGGCAAGCTCGTCGACCGCAGCCGAGACGCGCAAACGCTCGGCGGCATCCAGGTGGCACAGGTCCACCACCGCCTCGGGCGCTCCCTTGGCAGCCACCGTCTGGGTGCCATCCGCAGACGATGCCCACACGTGCGACATCGCGCGCAGCTCGGGGCTGAGCGCGTAGCTCTGCACCAGGCGCCAATCGCCGTGCACGTGTTCGGTGTCGGCCAGGAAGCGTTGACCGAGCTGGTGGAAGGCCTTCTCCATCGGGTCGAAGGGATCGACCACGCTGGCCAGGATGGCCACTTCCACCAGGGCGTGGAACTCTTCCGGCAGCTTGCCATCGGCCAAGGCATTCAGCGTGAGGCGATCTGCCAGCTCGACGCCGCCCGCCGCGAGGTGGGTCACCGTCATGCGGTTCCCGGTCAACGTGCCCGTCTTGTCGCTGCACAGTACCGTGGTGGCACCCAGGGTTTCGATGGCGTTGATCCGCCGGGTGAGCACGCCCTCCTTGGACAGCCGCCGAGCGCCGAGCGCCGGGAACACGGTCATGACCACCGGGTACTCCTCGGGCAGCATGGCCATCGCCAGCGCGATGCCGGCCAGCAGCGCCTGCAGCCAGTCGCCCTTGAGCAGGCCGTGCACCACCACCAGCGCGAGGCTGAGCGCCAGCGCCAGCAAGGCCAGGTTGCGCACCAGCTTGGCCGTCTGCTTCTGCAAAGGAGAACGCTCGTTCTCGACCGTGCCGAGCGCGGTGCCGATGCGGCCGATCTCGCTGCGCGTGCCGGTGGCCGTGACGACTGCCACCGCATGGCCCTGCACGATGAGCGTGCCGGCATAGACGCCCGGCAGGTCGTCGCCACCCGGGGGAACGCGCACGGTGTTGGCTTGCGCGGTGGCTGCCGCCACTTCGTCACGCCGTGCCCCACGCTTGCCGACCGGGACCGCCTCGCCGGTCAGCATGGATTCGTCGGCACGGACGCCGTCGGCCGACAGCAGCAGCGCATCGGCCGGGACGCGGTCCCCTTCGCTGAGCTTCAGCAGGTCGCCACGCACCACATCGCGTCCGGCAATTCGCTGGGGCTGTCCTCCGCGGATGACCAGCGCGCGCGGGCTGGTGAGGTCGCGCAGGGCCTCGATGGCGCGTTCGGTCTTGCCTTCCTGGTAGAGGGTGAGGGCCAGCGTGACGAGCACGAAGCCGAAGAGCGTCAGGCCCTCCTGCAGGTCGCCGAAGGCCAGGTACAAGGTCCCCGCCGCCAGCAGCAGCAGGAACATCGGTTCGCGCACCGTCTCGGCGGCTATCGACAGCAGGGTGCGGCGCCGTCCACCAGGCAGTGCATTGGGCCCGTCCTGCGCCAGGCGCTCGGCGGCCTGCGCGTCGGACAGCCCTGACTCAGCACCGCTCACGGGGAGCGGCTCCTCCATGCCAGTTTGGATGCCCTGCAAGGCAGGATCACCTCGGGTCTCGGCCATGTCCTGGCCAGATCGGCCACCTCCTCGAGCGCGAGCCTACCAGCGCGATCGGCGCCACTCCGTGCGGTCCCGAGCTGACGGGTCTGCCCGATTAGGTCATGTGTGCCACGGGGGCGTTGGGATCCATCGGCTGATTCGCCGCGTGGCGGTGCAGGGCCGAGGGCATCGTGAGGAAGGCGGTGAGCACGGTCGGCACCAGCGACATCGCGATAACACCGGCAAAGCGAGACAGGAAGTCGTGGAGGTCGGCTTGCATGTTGGGCACCTTGTTACGCCATCGGCGTGCTCACAGCATCGGCCCGCCGCCTTAACGTCTTCTTAAGTGGCTGTCCGGATGGCAACAAAGAGCCGCCGAACGAGCGACACACCGATGACCCGGCGCGGAATGCCCGTGCCCAGCGACGCCACCCGGCGGCGCGCACCCGCAGCGAGTCCGTGATCGCCGGTTCAACGACGCGGCGCAGCTTCCAGCATTCTGACCATCGCGGCGTAGCCGCGCCCACGCGCCAGCTCCAGCGGCGTCTTGCCCGAGCGGTCGGTCAGCGCGAGGTTGGCGCCGGCGTCGATCAGCGCCCGCAGCGTGGCCTGGTGGCGCGGCCCGCCGTCGCCGAGCACGACGGCCTCGATGGCCGCCGTCCAGTGCAGGTTGTTCACATGGTCCAGCGGCGCGCCAGCCGCGATGAGCTGGCGCACCACGCCGTCGTGGCCCAGATGCGCCGCCGCGATCAACGCGGTGCCGTCGTAGCGGCTGGTCACGAGCTTGGCGCTGGCACCGAGTGAGAGCAGGACCTTGAGCGTCTCTTCGTCGTCGGCCACCGAGGCGATGGTGACGGCGTCGTAGCGGTCGTTCTCGAGCGCCCCGAGGTCGCCCCCCGCCTTGGCGAGCGCACGGATCGCCTCGCGCTGGCGCGCGAAGGTGGCCACGTGCAGCGCGGTGCGGCCATAGGCGTCGCGAGCGTTGATGGCGGCGCCGGCGGCCAGCGCGGCGGCCAGGCCCGGCACGTCGCCACGATGCGCCGCCGCGTGCAGCGCGCCGAACCGGGCCACCTCGGCCGCGCTGGGTGCCACCTGAGCGCTGGCGAGCCGTGGGGCGAGCGCGAGCACGAACCCGAGTGCGGCCATGCCCGCTCTCGACAGGAACGACCCGCGCTGCATCGATGTGACGGCGATTTCCATCGGCCGGCATTGTCCCACCGTCGGCTCGCGTCTTAAGACTGCCCTAAGGCGGCCACGCAACCATGGCGTCATGGGAGATGCCATGACTTCGAGATCCACGCCCTTCGCCGCCGCCCTGGTTGCCATCGCACTGTTGCTGACAAGCGGCGCGGCCCGCGCCGTCAGCGCGAGCGAGTTGCTGGGCCAGTATGCCCAGCAGGCCGGCACCACCGCCACCGCCGCGCGCGGCCAGGCGCTCTTCACCACCGTGCACGGCCGCGACTGGAGTTGCGCGTCGTGCCACGGCGCCACGCCCACGCAGCCGGGCAAGCACGCCTCGACCGGCAAGCCGATCGGCGCGCTGGCGCCGGCCGTCAACGCCGAACGGTTCACCGACGCGGCCAAGGTGGAGAAGTGGTTCCGCCGTAACTGCAACGACGTGCTGGGCCGCGAATGCGCAGCGGCCGAGAAGGCCGATGTGCTGGCCTGGTTGATGACGCTCAAACCTTGATCGACACCACTGGGAACTTTGCACCATGAACACGATGTCTTTGCGTCGGCGCTTCGCCGCCGGCGCCGCCGTGCTGCTCGCCGCACTCGGCAGCGCGCAGGCCGACGAGGGCCGCGGCCTGGCCGTGCCGTTGCTGCCGCTGTACCAGCAGGAATGCGGCTCGTGCCACCTGGCCTACCCGCCGGGCCTGCTGCCCGTGGCCTCGTGGCAGCGGCTGATGGCCAACCTGCCCCGGCATTTCGGCACCGATGCCTCGCTCGACGCCGCCAGCGGCCAGGCGATCGCCGGTTGGCTGACGGCGAACGCCGGCACCTACAAGAAGGTGCGCGAGGCGCCGACGCAGGACCGCATCTCGCGCGCCGACTGGTTCGTCCGCGAGCACCGCGAGGTCACGCCCGCCGTGTGGCAACGCACGGCGATCAAGAGCGCCGCCAACTGCCAGGCCTGCCACAGCAAGGCCGACATCGGCAGCTTCCGCGAGCGCGAGATCCGCATTCCGCAATGAGGACACGATGAACCACGACAACACGAACACCCGATCGGTGCTGGTCTGGGACGCGCCGGTGCGCGTCTTCCACTGGCTCATGGTGCTGAGCTTTGCCGGCGCCTGGCTCACCGGCGACAGCGAACGCTGGCGGCTGCTCCACGTGACGCTCGGCTACACGATGGCCGGGCTGCTGGTGTTTCGGCTGCTGTGGGGCGTGTTCGGCACGCGCCATGCGCGCTTCGCCGACTTCGTGCGCGGCCCGCGTGCCGCGTGGCGCTACGTGACGAGCCTGCTGCAGGGCCGGGCCGAACACCATGTTGGCCACAACCCCGCCGGCGCGCTGGCCATCGTGGCGCTGCTGGCGCTCACCGCCCTCAGCGCGCTGACGGGCTGGGCCACCTACCAGGAGCTCGGCGGCGAGTGGCTCGAGGAGCTGCACGAAGGCGCCGCCAACGCGATGCTGGCGCTGGTGCTGGTGCACGTGGCCGGCGTGGCCGTGGGCAGCTGGGCGCACCACGAGAACCTGGTGTCGGCCATGGTCACCGGCCGCAAGCACGCGCCGCCGCAAGAGGGCATCGGCCGGGCCTGGCGATCACTCGCCGTGGTGATGCTGGTGGCCGTGCTCGGCTTCTGGTGGCTGCAGTGGCGCAGCGCGCCGTTGCCGGCCACCGACGCGGGCGCAGCCACGCAGATCGAAAAACGCGGCGGACACGAGCGGCGTCATGGCGAGCGGCACTGAGATCACAACAATGGAATGCGATGCGGATCCTGCTCGCTGAAGACGACCCCCTGCTCGGCGACGGCCTGCGCGCCGGCCTGCGCCAACTCGGTTTCCAGGTCGACTGGGTGCGCGACGGCGCCGCCGCCGAACGCGAGCTGCGCGCCGAACCCTACGCGGCCGCGGTGCTCGACCTCGGGCTGCCGCGCCAGGACGGGCTTGACGTGCTGGCAGCCGTGCGGCGCGCGGGCATCACCGTGCCGGTGCTGGTGCTGACGGCGCGCGACGCGGTGCCCGACCGCATCCGCGGCCTCGACCGCGGCGCCGACGACTACGTGGTCAAGCCGGTCGACCTGCACGAGCTGGGCGCGCGGCTGCGCGCGCTGGTGCGCCGCTCGCACGGCCAGCCGGCCGAGCGGCTCGAGGTGCGCGGGCTGGTGCTCGACTCGACGACGCGCAAGGTGCAGCTCGACGGCGCGTCGATCGCGCTGTCGACCCGCGAGTTCGACCTGCTGCACGTGCTGATGCTGAACGCCGGCCGCGTGCTGACGCGCGAGCAGATCGAGCAGCGGCTGTACAGCTGGGGCGAAGAGGTCGAGAGCAACACCGTCGAGGTGCACGTGCACTACCTGCGGCGCAAGCTCGGCACGGCCCGCATCCGCACCGTGCGCGGCGTCGGCTATCAGCTGGTCGACGACGACGATCCGGCATGACGGCCGCGTCGCCGCGCTTTCCCTCGCTGCAGCGCCGCGTGCTGGCGCTGGTGCTGGGCGCGGTGGCGCTGGTGTGGCTGGCCTCGGGCCTGTTCACCTGGTTCGACGCCCGCCACGAACTCGACGAGCTGCTCGACGGCCATCTGGCGCAGGCGGCCGCGCTGCTGGTGGCACAGCAGGTGCGCGCGGTCGGCGAGACCGAGGACGACGACGAAGAGCATCGGCGCATCGATGCACCGTCGCTGCACCGCTATGCGCCGCGCGTCACCTTCCAGGTCTGGCACGAGGGTCGCCTGGCGCTGCGCTCGTCGAACGCGCCGACCACCGCGATGGCACCGCCGGGCAAGCGTTTCGAGCCCGGCTTCCACACCGTGGCACTGGGCGACGCGCGCTGGCGGGTCTTCGCCGCCGAAGGCGCCGAGCACGACGTGCAGGTCTACGTCGGCGAGCGCATCGAGGCACGGCTGTCGATCCTGCGCGCGGTGCTGCGCAGCACGCTGTGGCCGGTGGCCGCCGCGCTGCCGCTGCTGGCGCTGGCCATCTGGTGGGCCGTGCGCCACGGCCTGCGGCCGCTGCGCCAGCTCGGCCGCGCGCTCGCCGCCCGCGATCCGCGCACGCTGGAGCCGCTGGCGATCCGCGGCGCGCCGGCGGAGATGCGGCCCGCGCTCGACGCGCTGAACGCCTTGTTCGGCCGCATCGGCGAGCTGATCGAGTCGGAACGGCGCTTCACCGCCGATGCCGCCCACGAGCTGCGCACGCCGCTGGCGGCGATCCGCACGCAGGCGCAGGTGGCGCTCGGCGAGGCCGACGCCGAGGCCCGCCAGCACGCCTTGCGGGCCACGCTGGAGGGCTGCGACCGTGCCGCCCGGCTGATCGAGCAGTTGCTGATGCTGTCGCGCCTGGAGGCGACCGAGGGGCTGGCGCTGCAACCTGTCGAGCTCGCGGCGCTGGTGCGCCAGGTGTGCGCGGCGCTGGCGCCGGCCGCGCAACAGCAGATGCAGCAGGTGGCGCTCGATGCACCGCTGCCCTGCACCGTGGCCGGCGACGAGGCGCTGCTGGCGGTACTGGTGCGCAACCTGCTCGACAACGCCATCCGCTACAGCCCGCGCGCCGCCCGCATCGAGCTGCGCCTGCGCCGCGACGGCGAGGGGGTGACACTCGACGTCGAGGACAGCGGCCCCGGCATGGCCGAGGCCGACATCGCGCGCATCGGCCAGCGCTTCTTTCGTGTGCTGGGCCACGACGCGCCGGGCAGCGGCCTGGGCTGGTCGATCGTGCAGCGCATCGCGGCCACGCACGGCGCCACGCTGCAGGTCGGCCGCTCGGCGCGGCTGGGTGGCCTGTCGGTGCGCCTGCGGCTGCCGGCGGCCGGCACGGCGTCCGCGGCCGATCGGCGGCCGGACGACGCCGACCTCGTTGATCGCCCGACTTGAGCCCGCGCCGTCGACACGCCGCGCGGCGCTGAGGTACGCTAGCGCGCACCGGGCCTGCCCTGCACGGCGATCCCGCGCAGTGCTGAGTCCCGAGCCGATCAGCGACCCCCAGACCCGACACGATCGGGCACGGAGACAGCGATGAAGAAGAGCAAGCCCTTGCGCCTGCACGTGCCCGAGCCCACGGGCCGGCCGGGGCAGACCACCGACTTCTCCTACCTGCACCTGTCGCCCGCGGGCCAGGCGCGCCGCCCGAAGGTGGACACCACGCCGGTGGACACCGCCGACATCGCCTACAGCCTGGTGCGTGTGCTCGACGACAAGGGCCGCGCCGTCGGCCCGTGGGCACCCAAGGTCGAGCCGGCGGAGCTGGTGCGCGGCCTGCGCGCGATGATGAAGACGCGCCTCTTCGACGCGCGCATGCTGATCGCGCAGCGGCAGAAGAAGATCTCGTTCTACATGCAGTGCCTGGGCGAGGAGGCGGTCGCCACCGCCCACGCGATGGCGCTGGAGCCCGGCGACATGTGTTTTCCCACCTACCGACAGCAGGGCCTGCTGCTGGCGCGCGACGACGTGTCGATGGTCGAGCTGATGTGCCAGCTGATGAGCAACGCGCGCGACCCGCTGAAGGGCCGGCAGCTGCCGGTGATGTACTCGGTCAAGCGTGCCGGCTTCTTTTCGATCTCGGGCAACCTGGCCACGCAGTTCATCCAGGCGGTCGGCTGGGGCATGGCGTCGGCGATCAGGGGCGACACCAAGATCGCGTCGGCCTGGATCGGCGATGGCGCCACCGCCGAGGCCGACTTCCACACCGCCCTCACCTTCGCCCACGTGTACCGCGCGCCGGTGATCCTGAACGTGGTGAACAACCAGTGGGCGATCAGCACCTTCCAGGCCATCGCCGGCGGCGAAGCGACGACCTTTGCCGCGCGCGGCGTCGGCTGCGGCATCGCGAGCCTGCGCGTCGACGGCAACGACTTCCTTGCCGTGCTGGCCGCATCGCGCTGGGCGGCCGAGCGCGCACGCGGCAACCTGGGGCCGACGCTGATCGAGTGGATCACCTACCGGGGCGGCGCGCACAGCACGTCCGACGATCCGACACGTTATCGCCCGGCCGACGACTGGCAGCACTTTCCGCTCGGTGACCCGATCGCGCGGCTGAAGCAGCACCTGGTGGTGCTCAAGGTGTGGAGCGACGCGCAGCACGACGCCCTGCACAAGGAGCTCGAGGCCGAGGTGCTGGCGGCGCAGAAGGAAGCCGAGTCGCACGGCACGCTGCTCGACGGCCACACACCGCCGGTGGCCTCGATGTTCGAGGACGTCTACAAGGACATGCCGTCCCACCTGAAGGCGCAGTTGGCGCAGCTGGAGGCCGAGCATGGCCGCTGACTCCGCCACCACCCGCATGACGATGATCCAGGCGCTGCGTTCGGCGATGGACGTGATGCTCGAGCGTGATCCCACGGTGGTGGTGTTCGGCGAGGACGTGGGCTACTTCGGCGGCGTGTTCCGCTGCACCGAGGGCCTGCAGGCGAAGTACGGCAGCCAGCGCGTGTTCGACGCCCCGATCAGCGAAGGCGGCCTGGTCGGCGCCGCGGTGGGCATGGGCGCCTACGGCCTGCGGCCGGTGGTGGAGATCCAGTTCGCCGACTACTTCTACCCGGCGAGCGACCAGATCGTCAGCGAGGCGGCGCGGCTGCGCCATCGCTCGGCGGGTGACTTCACGGCGCCGCTGACGCTGCGCATGCCGTGCGGCGGCGGCATCTACGGCGGGCAGACGCACAGCCAGAGCCCCGAGGCCCTGTTCACCCATGTGTGCGGGCTGCGCACGGTGATGCCGAGCAACCCGTACGACGCCAAGGGCCTGCTGATCTCGGCGATCGAGAACGACGACCCGGTGATCTTTCTCGAGCCCAAGCGCCTGTACAACGGCCCGTTCGACGGCCACCACGAGCGGCCGGTGGTGCCGTGGTCGCAGCATCCAGCCGGCGAGGTGCCCGAAGGCCACTACACGGTGCCGCTGGAGTCGGCACGCATCACGCGGCCCGGTGCCGACGTGACGGTGCTGGCCTACGGCACGATGGTGTGGGTCAGCGAGGCGGCGGCTGCCGAGAGCGGCATCGACGCCGAGGTGATCGACCTGCGCAGCCTGTGGCCGCTGGACCTCGACGCCATCGTCGCCTCGGTGAAGAAGACGCGCCGCTGCGTCGTCGTGCACGAGGCCACGCGCACCTGCGGTTTCGGCGCCGAGCTGGTGGCGCTGGTGCAGGAGCATTGCTTCTACCACCTGGAGTCGCCGATCGAACGCGTGACGGGCTGGGACACGCCCTACCCGCATGCGCTGGAGTGGCACTACTTTCCCGGGCCGGCGCGGGTGGCGGCCGCGCTCAGGCGCGTGATGGAGAACTGACCGTGGCCGACTACACCATCAAGATGCCCGACATCGGCGAAGGCATCGCCGAGGTCGAGCTCGCCGCGTGGCATGTGAAGGTCGGCGACTCGGTGATCGAAGACCAGGTGCTGGCCGACGTGATGACCGACAAGGCGACGGTGGAGAT
>JBGAMU010000008.1:0-71851 GCA_044222685.1 Burkholderiaceae bacterium | reverse complement strand
CGATCCGCGCGCCGCTGGTGATCGGCTGGGTCGCGATGGGCTTTCCGCTCGACCGCGCGGTGATCGACGAGCTGCATGCCGTGTCGGGCATCCACGGCACGCTGCTGGCCACCGACGGCACGCAGGAGCGCAGCCTGTCGAGCAGCCTGCCGTCGCACGGCGACGAGCCGTGGTTGCTGCGCCGCGTGACAGTGGCCGACGGACTGGTGCTCGAGCTGGCCGGCTCGCTCGAGGAGGCCGTGGCCCCATACCGAGCGTTGCAGTGGACACTGGCGCTGATCACCGGCTTCGGCCTGGTGCTGTTCGCGCTCGGCAGCGCCTGGAACGCGCGCCGCGTGACGCGGCCGCTGCGCAGCCTGGTCGACGCCAGCGCGCGACTGGGCCGCGGCGAGTACGAGGTGCCGATCGAGGTGAATCACACCGACGACGAGGTCGGCGACCTGGCCCGTGCGTTCGACCACATGCGCGGCAACATCGCGCAGCAGCAGCACCAGATCCGCCAGCTCGCCTACTGGGACCGCCTGACCGGGCTGCCGAACCGGGCGCAGTTTCGCGACGCCGTGGTCGCCGCCATCGCCGAGCGCCGCGCCAGCCACGACTCGATCGCCGTGATCATGCTCGACCTCGACCGCTTCAAGCACGTCAACGACGTGCTGGGCTATGCCTCGGGCGACCGCCTGCTGCAAGGCGTGGCGGCGCGGCTGCAGACGGTGGCCCCCGGCGCCGACCGCATCGCCCGCCTGGGCGGCGACGAATTCGCACTGCTGCTGCCGGGCGCCGATGCAGCCGCCGCGCAGGAGGTCGCCGCGCGCATCACCAGGGCCTTCGAGACGCCGCTGCTGCTCGACGACCACACGGTCGACCTGAGCGCCGGCCTCGGCATCGCCTGCTGGCCGACGCACTGCCAGGACGGCGACGCGCTGATGTCGCGCGCCGAGGTCGCGATGTACGCCGCCAAGCGCCGCACCGCGGGCGCACAGCTGTACGAAGCTGCGCTTGACGACGATGGCAGCCGCACGCTGTCGCTGCTGTCCGAGTTGCGCCGCGCGGTGGCCGCCCATCAGCTGCGCTTGTACCTGCAGCCCAAGCTGCACCTGGCCAGCGGCCACGTGCGCAGCGCCGAGGCGCTGCTGCGCTGGCAGCATCCGCAGCAAGGCCTGCTGGCGCCGGGCCAGTTCGTGCCGTTCGCCGAGCGCACCGGCTTCATCCGCCAGCTCACGCTGTGGATCTTCGAAGAGGTGGCGCGCCGGCAGAGCAGCCTCGGCGCGATCGGCATCGAGCGGGTGTCGATCAACTTGTCCACGCGCGACCTGCTCGACGTGGAGCTGCCCGAGAAGCTCGACGCGCTGCTCGCGCGGCACGGCGCCAGCGCGCGTGGCCTGTGCCTGGAGATCACCGAGAGCGCGATCATGGACGACCCCGCGCGCGCCCAGGCCACGCTCGAGCGGCTGGCCGCGCGCGGCTTCAAGCTGTCGATCGACGACTTCGGCACCGGCTACTCGTCGCTGGCCTACCTGAAGCAGCTGCCGGTGCATGAACTGAAGATCGACAAGAGCTTCGTGATGGCGATGGGCCGTGACGCCAGCGACGCCAAGATCGTGCGCTCCACCATCGACCTGGCGCACGGCCTCGGCCTGCTGGTGGTGGCCGAAGGCGTCGAGAACGAAGCCTCGCTCGTCGAGCTGGCCGCGCTGCGCTGCGACGAGGCGCAGGGTTTTCATCTCGCCAAGCCGATGCCGCTCGACGCCTTTGCCGCGTGGGTCGCGCAACGCGAGTTGCAGCCGGCCTGACACGGCCACCCGGGAATCGTGACGTCGTACGCACCTGCCGAAGCATTCGCATCACGGCACTGCATGGCGCGCATCTGCGGCCAGGAGCCGCGCGTATCGACAAGGCGCCGCGCAACGAGTCCCGTGCACACAGGAGAGTGAACGCCATGCATCGACAACCGCCCGCCGTGCGACGGCCGGCCCTCGCCGTGCTGTTCGCTGCCGCGCTGGCCGGGACAGCCGCCAACGCCGACACCGGCAAGCTGCTGCTGACCGGCGGCGTGACCAGCATCGACGGTGCCGCCGGCGGCGGCCTGACGCCCTGGGCCGTCATCGGCACGCAGGCGACGAATGGCGAAAGAGGCGCCAGCGCCACCGCCACCGTGGCGCGCACCCGTGACTTCGGCCTCGACGTGATCGGCGTGGCCGCCGCCTACGACGACCGCTTCGAGGTCTCGCTGGCACGCCAGCGTTTCGACACCGGCCCCACCGGCATCGCGCTGGGCCTGCCGGGGCTCAAACTGAACCTCGACATCGTCGGCATCAAGTGGCGACTGTTCGGCGACGCGATCCTCGATGCCGACACCTGGAAGCCGCAGGTGGCCGTCGGTGTGCTCGCCAAGCGGCTCGACGCGGGCGGCCTCGCGCCCACGCTCGACGCGTTGGGCGCGAAGCGCAGCGGCACCGATGTCTACGTCAGCGCCACCAAGCTGCTGCTCGAACACGGCGTGCTGCTCAACGGCACCTTGCGCGCCACCAACGCCAACGAGAACGGATTGCTCGGCTTCGGCAGCGCACTGCGCGACAGCCATCGTGTGCGGGCCGAAGTGTCGGTGGCCAAGCTGCTGCGTCGTGATCTCGCCATCGGCGCCGAATGGCGCGAAAAGCCCGACAACCTGAATCACATCCTCGGCGCGGGCGTATTGGCCGAGAGCGCCTGGAGCGACGTGTTCGTCGCATGGGCGCCGACGCGCCACCTGTCGTTCACCGCGGCCTGGCTCAACCTGGGGCACATCACCCCGCCCTTCGCGACACGCCGGCAGACCGGCACCTATCTCTCCGTGCAGGTGGCTCTATGACATCGAACGCATCCCGATGGCCGGCCCGGATGGCAGCCGCTGTGCTGGGTCTTTGCCTGATCGGCACCGCCCATGCCCAAGGCGCAGTCGACGACTCGCTGTACCGCGCACTGGGCGAGCGCGCGGGGTTGGCCACGCTGATGGACGTGTTCGTCGAGCAGTTGGCGATCGACCCGCGCATCGGCGAGCGCTTCAAGAAGACCGACCGCGCGCTGCTCAAGGAGATGCTCACCGACCAGCTGTGCGTCGTCAGCGGCGGGCCGTGCAAGTACAAGGGAGCCGACATGAAGAATGCGCACGCCGACATGGACATCACGCGCGCCGACTTCAACGCGCTGGTCGAGGTGCTGCAGACCTCGATGGATACTCGCTCGGTGCCGTTCGCCACGCAGAACCGGCTGCTCGCGCGACTCGCGCCGATGCATCGCGACGTTATAGGGGCGGCGCCATGAGCCGCCGCCTCGTGATCGCCGGGTTCGCTGCCGCGATGGCGCTGGCCAGCCCTGCGGTGCTGGCGGCCGACGTGACCGTGCGTGTGCTCGACCGCGCCGGCGCGCTGCTGCCCGACGCCGTGGTGATGATCGAGACCACGCAGCCCGGCGCACCGCCCGAGCGGCCGGCGGCGCTGTCCATCGGCCAGGAGAAGATGCGCTTCGTGCCGGCGATCAGCGTGGTGACACCGGGCACGCGAGTCACCTTCACCAACAACGACAGCTGGGACCATCACGTGCGCGGCGGACTGGCCGGGCCGGGTGACGTGTTCGTCGATGCATCCACCGGCTTCGAGCTGCGGCTGGCCGGACGCACCACGGGGCAGATGCCGGCCAGCGCGCCCCACACGTTCACCAAAGCCGGGCCGCACCTGATCGGCTGCCACATTCACAGTTCGATGCGCGGTTATGTGTACGTGAGCGAGTCGCCCTGGGCCAGCCTGACCGGTGTCGATGGCCAGGCGACCCTTGCCCGCGTGCCCGACGGGCCGGCGCGTGTGCGGGTATGGGTGCCCGGGCAGCTGGTCGATCCGCCGCCCGTGGCCGTGACGGTGGCCTCGGGCATGGCCGTCGTGAGCGTGCCGACTCAAGCCGCGCCGCCCCGACGCCGGTCGAACTGAGTACCACCCCGCACCGCTGGGGCCCGCGCGCGAGTCACCTCGTCGTGCCGCGTGGCGCGATGTCGCCTGGCTGCGCGCCCGGCGGCGGTTCGCCCCCCGGCGGGGGCTCGACCACGTAGCGGATATCCACCTCGGCGCGGTACAGCACGTTCGCCGTGCCGGAGACCTCGACCCTGGCGTGGTACTCGCCTGCCGGCATTTGACGCGCGTTGACGACGATCCGGTCTCCCTGCAACGAGATGTCGAACGCCTGGAAGTTGTCGCCGATCGCCAGCACCGGCGTGCCCATCTCCGGCCTGAAGTCCAGCGCCAGCGTCTGGCTGGGGGGTGCACCACCCGCGGTGCGTTGCATCAGCGCCGGTGCCTGGATCTTGATCTGCGGCTTCACCTCGAACCGGATGCCCACCCGCATCGGGCTGCCAGCGACCTCGGCGGTGCAGCTGGAGTCCGCGCAGGCATGCACGATCAGCTCGCTGTCATGAATGCCGACCGGCAGACCCGACGCCATCTTCAGCGTGACGTTCACGACGCTCACGCCGCTCGTCACGTCGGCGTCCACGACCAGCCCATTGCGCTCCTCGAGCGCGATGAACACATTGGTCGGCTGCCCGTTGGCGTAGCTGAAGTTCACGACCACGGGCAGGTCGTAGGCATAACCCTCGATGCCCTGCAGCGCCAGCTGCGCGGGCGCGAAGCTGGCGCTGATGGCGGGGGTCGGCTCGGCACCACCGCCGCCACCGCCTCCGCAGGAGGCCAGCGCCAGCGCGCCGAGCAACAGCCCGAACGCACGCCTCATGCGCGACAACAGCCGCTCGGCCAATATGCTCTCCCCCGTGACCACGGTGCGCAGTGTGATGCCACGCCATCGAGCGACTCGATCGCGAACACCCCTCATTCGAGGGTCCTGCGCCGTCAGGCTTCGACGCGGATCACCTCGTCGAGCCGCGTGGTGTAGCGCGGCGACCGCTGCTCCTGCCGGGCCGCGTGCGCGGGGCGGCGCGCCGGCCTGGCGCCGCTGGCCACCGCCACCGCGCCCTGACCGAAGCGGATGTTCAGCGCGTCCATCGCGTTCATCAGCCGCGTACGGTCGCGCCGCCCGGTGGGTTGCGGTGTCAGGTCGCCGAACAGGTCGGGCTGCTCGGGTGCCTGCGCATGGCCCTGCGGCTGCAGGTCGACCAGCACCACGCCGGCCTTCACGTAGCGATGACCAGGGCGGAACATCGCCTCCAGCGCACGCGTGGCCGCGGCTGCCAGCTGCCGCGTGTCGGCGGTGGGTGGCCGCAGCGACAGCGTGGCGCTCGGGCTGTGCTGGCGGTCCTGCTGCCGAAACGGGCTCGTCGACAGGAACACCTGCACCGCGCCGGCCACGCTGCCCTGCGCGCGCAGCTTCTGCGCCACGCGCGCGGCAAAACCGCTCACCGACTCGGTGAGGCTCGCCACGCTCGTCACCGGCTCGCCGAAGCTGCGCGAGCACATGATCTGCTGGTTGGCCTCGGGCACGTCATCGACCGCCTGGCACGGCTCGCCCCGCAACTCGCGCACCGTGCGCTCGAGCACCACGTTGAACTGCTGGCGCAGCGCGGCCGGATCGGCGCGGATCACGTCGAGCACGGTGTGGATGCCGCCCTCGCGCAGCCGCGCGCTCGTCTTGCGGCCGATGCCCCAGACCTCGCCCACGTCGGTGGCCTGCATCACCGCCTCGAGCTGCGCCGGCGCCAGCTCGGCGAAGTTGCACACCCGTGCCAGCTGCGGCGGATAACTGCCGGGTTTGCGTTCGGCCGTCTTGGCCACGTGATTGGCGAGTTTGGCGAGCGTCTTGGTCGTCGCGAAGCCCACGCTGGTGGGCAGACCCGTCCACTGCAGCACCTGCGCGCGCAACTCGCGGCCGCGCGGCGTGAGCGGGCCGCGAACGCCGGCGAAGTCGAGAAAGCACTCGTCGATGCTGTAGATCTCCTGCCGCGGCGCATAGGCGGCGGCCAGCGTCATCATGCGGTTGGACATGTCGCCATAGAGCTCGAAATTGGCCGACAGCGGCGTGAGCCCCGCGCGCCGCTGCAGGTGGCGCACCTGGAACCACGGCTGCGCCATCTGCACGCCGAGGTCCTTGGCCTCGTTGCTGCGCGCCACGCACACGCCGTCGTTGTGCGACAGCACCACCACCGGCCGGCCGATCAGCGCGGGGCGGAACACGCGCTCGCAGCTGACGTACATGTTGTTCACGTCCACCAGCGCCAGCACGGCACGCGCCCTCGTCTTCGCCGCGCGTCAGGCCGGCAGCGACTTGATGGCGTGCGTGACCACGCCCCACACCTGCAGCCCCGCCTCGCCCGCCGCCACGATGTCGGGCACCGACGCGTCGGCCGCGCGCAGGCGCGGCGCCTGCGCCGGCTGCACCACCAGCCGCCGGCAGACGAAGCCGTCGTCGACGATCGCGATCACCACATGGTCGTGCACCGGATCGATCGCGCGGTCGACGAGCACCAGGTCGCCGTCGTCGATGCCCACCTCGCGCATCGAGGTGCCGGCCACGCGCATCAGGAACGTGGCCTGCGCATGGCGGATCAGCACGTCGTTGAGGTCGAGCCGGCCGATGCCGCTGTCGTCGGCCGGCGAGCCGAAGCTGAACGCCACGCTGGACCGCGGCTTGCGCGGGGCGCCTGCCGGCACAGGGCGCAGCAGCTGGGCAGGACCTTCTAAACTGGACATACATCCAGTATAGTGACTTGCCGCGGCGGCGCCACCCGATCACGCTGGCAAGGTCGGGCCAGGGCACGTGCGCGGTGAGCCTGCTCAATCGGTGCGCACGCAGTCCGCCGCCGCCTGTTCTACGCAGGGCGAATCTTGCGGAGCGTCAACACCGCCCCCGCGCCCCGGAGCGACAACCCCGGCATGCGCCAATCCAATCGATTTGCCCACCGCGTGTGTCGCTGGACCTCGCCCCTTGCCTTCCTGATCCTCGCCGCATGCGGTGGCGGAGGAGGCGGTGGTGACGATGGCGTCGTGCCGGTCACCTATACCGGCAACGCGAACTCGGCCGTCATCTCGACCACCAACGCGGGCCAGCTCCTCGGCAACATCCTGGGCAGCCAGGAAACGGCGACCATCATCCTCGGCAGCGACGGCGGAGGTGCCACCGGGCAGTCGCCGCCGGCCACCGCGATGCGCCCGGCGCTTCAACACGCCATGCGCGCCACGGCGCTGCGCGCGAGCGCCGACCGCGTGACCGCGCAGGCGCTGGTGATCGACCAGACCGAGCCGTGCGACAACAACGTAGGGACGACGCACACGACGGGCACGCTGAGCGACACCGACTTCACCGGCACGCTCACCCTCACCTTCAGCGGCTGCCTGGTCGGTACGGACACGCTGGACGGCACCGCCACGCTGCGCGTGGACGCGTTCGGCCCCGGCCTGGGCGTGCCGATCGACTCGACGCTGAGCTTCGCAAGGCTCACGATCCGCGGCCCGGCCGCGAGCGTCGACGCCAGCGGGTCGCTGCGACTGCTCTACACCGCGAATACCGAGACGCTGACGTTGAACCTCGTGACACGCGACAACATCGCGGCGCGCGAGTCGAAGGCCGAGAACCTCGTGTTCATCAGCTCGGTCGGCAGCGGGTCCGTGTTCGCGTCGGTGAGTGTCAGTGGTCGGGTCTTCGACCAGGTGCACGGCTACGTGGATGTCACGACGCCCATCCCCTTGGTCTTCTACACGCCGTCGCAGGCATTCGCCGATGGCGGCCAGATCGTGCTGACCGGCGCGTCGAACCACCGCGTCCGCGCGACGGCGTTGTCGAGCACGGTCGTGAGGCTGGAACTGGACCTCACGGGCAGCGGCTACCCGATCGGCAAGGCCGCCATCGTCGATTGGACGCAGCTGTCAGGCCCGGCCGGTGCCGACCTCGGCGACGACGATCACGATGGCCTGCACAACAGCTGGGAGACCGTGAACGGCTTCGACCCGGCCAGCGCGACCGATGCCGCGGTCGACAGCGATGGCGACGGCACGAGCAACATCCGCGAGTACTACGTCGGCGCGAACCCACGCCATGCAGGCCCGGTGGCCGAGCTGGTGTCCACGCTCGATCCGGCGTACTTCTTCGGCGCGGCGGCGAGCTACCCCGCTGGCGCGGGGCCGCAGGCCGTCGCCGTCGGCGACTTCAATGGAGACGGGCGAGCCGACGCCGCCATCGCCAACTGGAACGACAACACCGTGTCGGTGCTGCTGGGCGATGGCGCGGGCGGCCTGGGCACGGCCACCCCCTTCGCAGCGGGGCCGACCCCCACGTCCATCGCGGTCGGTGACTTCAACGGTGACGGCCGACTCGATCTCGCGGTCGCCAACTTCGGCGGACCGAGCGTGTCGATCATGCTCGGCAACGGCGCGGGCGGATTCGGTGCACCCACCCAGATCGCGTTGACGGCGCAGCTCAATCCCAACGCGGTGGTCGTCGGCGATTTCAACAGCGACGGCAAGGCGGATCTCGCGGTGGCCATGTCCTACGGCTTCAGCAACATCACGCCTGGGCATGTGGCCGTATTGCTGGGCAACGGTGCGGGCGGCTTCGCCGCGCCGGCGAACTTTGCGGTGGGTGGGTCACCCAATTCGGTGGCAACCGGTGACTTCAACGGCGACGGCAAGGCCGATCTCGCAGTCGCCAACTCGCTGGTCGGCACCGCGTCCGTGTTGCTCGGAGATGGCACAGGTGCCTTCGCGGCGGCACCCGATCTGATCGTCGACGGCAGGCTGAACGCGATCGCCGTCGGTGACTTCAACGGCGACGGCAAACCCGATCTCGCACTGACGGTCAACACCCCCGTCACCAACGACGCGCACGTCGCCATCCTGACTGGCACGGGCACGGGCACGTTCGGGCCGGCCTCGGTCTTCGTGCTCGATCGCCACGGCGCCACCTTGACCGGCCTGACGCTCGCCGACTTCGACGGCGATGGCCGGCTCGATCTCGCCGCCAGCGACCAAGGCGTCGGCCGCGCTTTCGTGCTGCTGGGCGACGGCGCCGGCTCGTTCGGCACGATCAACTACGTCGTGGCCTTGCCGGGCGCGCCCGCCGCGCTGGCGGTCGGCCACTTCAACGGCGACGGCAAGCCCGACCTGATCGCGGCGACGGTCAGCGGCACCAGCACCGGCAGCGCTGTGCTGTCGCTGAACATCCTGCCGTAGTCGCGCCGCGTCAGTCCACCACCTTGACCGGCTGCCCGGGCTTGGGCTCGGCGGCGCCGCCGTAGGCACTGTTCATCAGCCGCAGCTGCGCCTCCGCGCGCACCGGCAGCGGCGAGCCGCGCGCCAGCTCGGCGAAGCCGCCGCGTGGATAGGGCTGCGTCTTCACGCTCCACGGCCGCGCCGCCGCGCGGTCGGCCGCCGTCAGCGCACGAAACGACGACTCGGCTTCCTGCATGCCCGCGCCGGCGCGCTGCAGCGCCGCGGCGTCCTTGGCGGCGTACTGCAGCAGGTAGTTGCGCTCGCCGGGGCCGGTGACGAGCGTCAGCCGCACGGCCTTGCTCTGCCCCTGCTCGTTGCGCACCGAGCCTTGGAAGTGCGTGGCCGCCAGGCCGTGCAGCGTGCGCCGCTCGACGCGGCCGTCGGTCGGCTTGACGAGGTTGCGGATCACCTCCTCGTGCGTGCTGCCGGCCTTGGGCGGCACCAGGCGCACGATCAGCCCGGCATCGCCGGCGTCGTTGGCCAGCACGATCGCCTCGGGCGTGTTGCGCACCTGCCATTGCGCCGGCGCGGTGAGCGCGATGCCCAGGCCCTCGTGATAGAAGTTGCGCCCGCGCACCACGCCCTGCTCGCGGCTGTCGCCGAAGGTCATGCCCTCGATCGCCTGCAGATAACGCGCACGCCCGTCGTCGGCGTAGCCGCCGCCCTGCCCGCGAAGCTTCTCGGCCACCTGGCGGATGTCGGCCAGCCGCTTGTCGTTGCTGGGGTGCGAGGCGAGCCAGTTCGCGCCCGACGGTGCCGGCTTGCCCTCGGCCTTGGCCGCGTCGGTGGCGAACTGCTCCTGGCTCTTCAGCGCCTGGATCACGTCGATCATGTTCTGCGGGTTGTAGCGGTTGCGCGCCAGGTACTCGGCGCCCAACTCGTCGGCCTGCGTCTCCTGCTCGCGGCTGTACGACGCGACGTAGCCCGCCGCCACCGTCTGCGACAGCTGGCTCGCGATGTCGGTCGCCCCGCCGACGCCGCTGCCTTCGAGCACCGCGCCGAGCACGGTGGCGGCGATCACGCCCAGCCCCGCGTTCTGCTGGCGGGTGGCGCGCTGCGCGCCGTGGCGCGCGGTGACGTGGCCGATCTCGTGGCCCATCACGCCGGCCAGCTCGGCCTCGCTGTCCAGGTAGGCCATGATGCCGCGCGTGACGTAGACATAACCCCCGGGCAGCGCGAAGGCGTTCACCTCCGGGCTGTCGAGCACCGTGAAGGTCCACTTCAGGTTGGCGCGGTGCGATTGCGCGGCGAGCTTCTGGCCGAGCTCGTTCACATAGGCCTGCAGGCGTGGGTGGGCGTACGCGCCGTACTCCTGCAGCACCTGCTGGTGCGCCTTGGCGCCCTCGGCGATCTCGGCCGGCTCGTCCATCACCGTGCGCTCGCTGCGCCCGGTGACGGGGTTCACCACCTGCGTGCCGCACGCGGTGAGCAGCAGCAGGGCCATCAGCAAGGGGCGAACGGGGCGCATGCGGGTCAGAGCCTTCTCGAAACGGGCCGGGTCGTGTCCGGGTCCGACAGCGTAAACCAGCTGCGGCGCACGCACCCACCCGCCGACGCGGCCGATTCCGGGTACGCTGTCCCCACGGTGCCATGGACCCACGGAGCCGACACATGGACGACCTGCTCATCCGCCACGCCACGCTCTACGACGGCAGCGGTGCCGACCCATTGCGCGCCGACCTTGCCGTGCACGCCGGCCGCATCCGCGCCATCGCGCCGTCGCTGCCGGCCGAGGCCAGGCAGATCGTCGACGCCGACGGGTTGGCGCTGATGCCCGGCATCATCGACAGCCACACCCACTACGACGCGCAGCTCACCTGGGACCCTTGTGCCCGCCCGTCGCCGGCGATGGGCGTCACGACCGCGGTGATCGGCAACTGCGGCTTCACCATCGCACCGTGCCGGCCGCACGACCGCGAGCTGACGATGCGCAACCTCACGCAGGTGGAGGGCATGTCGTTCGAGGTGCTGCAGCGCGGCGTGCGCTGGGAGTTCGAGACCTTCGCCGAATACCTGGCCCAACTGCGCCGCACCGGTTGCGCGATCAACCTGGCCGCCTACGTGGGCCACTCGTCGCTGCGCACCTACGTGATGGGCGCCGCCGCCAACCAGCGCGCCGCCACCGCGGCCGAGGTGGCGCAGATGGCCGCGCTGGTGCGCGAGGCGATGACCGCGGGCGCCGTCGGCCTGGCCAGCTCCACCAGCCCGGCGCACAACGGCGCCGGTGGCGCGCCGATGCCCTCACGCCTGGCCGGCGACGACGAGCACCTCGCGCTGATCGAGGCCATGGGCGAGAGCGGCCGCGGCGTCTACATGGTGACCAAGGGGGCGCAGATGAAGGTGGCGCTGCTCGAGCAGATGGCCGCGCGTGCGCGCCGCCCGGTGATGATCGCGGCGCTGCTGCACAACAGCACCAACCCGGATGCGGTGTTCGCCGACCTCGACGCGATCAGCGCCGCCAACACACGCGGCCACCGGCTGATCGGCCAGGTGTCGTGCTGCCCGCTGACGATGGATTTCACGATGGCCTCGCCCTACCCGGTGGAAGGCCTGGCGAGCTGGAAGCCGGCGCTCGGCCTGCAGGGCCGACCGCTGTGCGCCGTGCTGGCCGACCCGGTGTTCCGCCAGGGCGTGCGCGACGAGCTGGCCGCGCCGTCGACGTTCCGCCTGTTCAACGGCGAGTGGGACAAGGTGCACGTGGTCGAGGTGACGCAGCCGCGCCACCGCGAGCTGGAGCAGCGCAGCGTGCGCGACATCGCGCGCCAGAAGGGCAAGGACCCGCTCGACGCGATGCTCGACCTCGCGCTCGACGAAGACCTGACCACCGTCTTCACCGCGCAGCTGCTCAACAGCGACGAGGCCGCGGTGGCGCGGCTGCTGAACCACCCGCACAGCCTGGTCTCGCTGTCGGACGCCGGCGCGCACCTCACCTTCTTCAACGACGCCGGCTTCGGCCTGCACCTGCTGGGCCACTGGGCGCGCGAGCGCGGCGCGCTGCGCCTGCCCGACGCGGTGCGGCGCCTGACGCAGCAGAGCGCCGAGATCTTCGGCTTGCCCGGGCGCGGCCTGCTGCGCGCAGGCTACGCCGCCGACCTGCTGCTGTTCGACCCGGCCACGGTGGGCCGCGGGCGCAGCCACCGCGTGTTCGACCTGCCCGGCGGCGCGCCGCGGTTGCACACCGACGCGGTGGGCGTGCACGGCGTGTGGGTCAACGGGCGGCAGGTGGCCGATGGCACGGGCCTGCTCGCCCAGCCGCCGTTGGCCGGCGAGGTCGTCGCCGAGTTCGAAGCCTGAAAGTGCGCCGCGGTGGATCCCGGCGCTCACCCATCGTGACCTGGCAGCAACTGCGCTGCCCGCGGGCGGCACCAGCGCCCCACGCACTCGCGAATCGCCTGCACGTCGCAGGGCTTCTCCAGAAGGGCATCGATGCCGCTGGCGCGCAGGAGCGTGAGGTCGCCACGAACGAAGGTCGACGTGTACGCCACGACCGGTACCCGTGCGCGTGAGTGTTCGCGCTCGAAGCGCCTGATCTGCTCGGTGGCTTGGAACCCGTCGAGCACGGGCATCTGCAGATCCATCAGGATGAGGTCCAGGGCGACGTCACGGGCCAGAGCGACCGCCTCGGCTCCGTCGCATCCCAGCAGCGGCTGGGCTCCGATGGACGAGAGCATGTTGGAGGCCACCAGCCGATTGATGGGTTCGTCGTCGACCACCAGCACCAAGGGACGATCGCCGCTCGAGCGCTGCGGCCAGGGCTGAAGAGTCGCGCCAGACCGACCGCGGGCCGGGGCGAGATCGTCGGCAGTTCCCATGGTGATTACCCCCAAGACCGAAGTTCGGATCTTCATGCTGGCGCGGAAGGGCGATTCGATCTGTGCGCTCGCGTACATTGCGCAGGGGGCGGTGGCGAATTCGCACTGGCGGCGGGGGGGGTTAACCAGGGTCAACGGTGGCAACGATCGTCCGCTGTAGAAGCCTCACACAGAGGCGTGGGCCAGGCAGTCCGGGAACGCGATGCGCCTTCTGACCGACCTACCCGCCAATCGCCTGCTCGCCGCGCTGCCACGCGACGAGTGGGAACGTTTGATGCCCCACGCGGGCGCTGTCGATCTACCGCTGGGCAAGTCGCTGTACGAACCCGGCGGCATCCGGCACCGCTTGTACTTTCCGACCACCGCGATTGTGTCGTTGCTGTACGTGACGGAAAGCGGCGATTCGACCCAGCTGGCGGTCATCGGACGCGAAGGCGTCGTCGGCGTCGGGGTCTTCCTCGGCAGCGATACCGCACCGCACCAGGCCGTCGTCCAGAGTGCCGGCCAGGGGCTCTGCATCGAGGCCGAGGTGATACAGCACGAGTTCGAGCACTCGGCGGCGTTCAGGCACCTGATGCTGCACTACACGCAGGCCCTCATCACGCAGATGGCCCAGACGGCGGCCTGCGTGCGCCACCACTCGCTCGATCAGCGACTGTGCCGGTGGCTTCTGATGCAACTCGACCGGCTGGACGGAGCCGACATCATGGTGACCCACGAGACCATCGCCCACATGCTCGGCGTGCGGCGCGAAGGCGTGACCGAGGCCGCGCACAGACTGCAGACGAACGGCGTGATCCGTTATGCGCGAGGCCACATCAGCGTCCTCGATCGCGCGGCGATCGAACGGCTCACCTGCGAGTGCTACGCCGTGGTCAGCGCAGAGTACGACCGCCTGATGCCCCGCGGCGGCGGCGCCTGACACGGCGCGCCCGGCGGGCGCGTGGGGCCGCCGTCAGTCGACCGCCTGTGAACGCCCCTCGTCGGCCGGGGCCAGCACCAGCAGGCAGCGTGGACCCGCCGGGTCGGCACCGAGGTGGGCGCGAACCCGGCGGCCCTTGCCGTCCTTGGGCATCAGCTGCAGTGTCGATGCTTCATGGGCACTGCCTTGCGCGATGCTGGCGATCAGTTCACGCAACATGCGGCCGCTGTCCGGCGCAAGAAAGCCGATCAGGGACAGGCCGTACGCCTCGTCGCGCGCCACGCCGAGCAGGCGGGCAGCGCTCGGATTGAGTTCGTGCACGATCGCGCTGCCATCGAGGGTGAAGCAGGCCACAGGCTGGCAGTCGTAGAGCTCGGTCTGCCGGCGCAGCGCCGACTCCAGCGCGGCGCGCGATTCGCGCAACTCGTCGGCCTGCAGTTCGAGTTCGACCTGATGCACCTGCAGCTCGTGCAGCAGCGCCAGCGCGTCGGCGGCGGTGCCGGGCGACGCGGCCAGGTCGTGCAGCACGGCCAGCGCATCGGAGGCACTGAAAGGCGCGCCTGCCGTGCCGGCACCGCTGCGCAAACGCGAGGTCGCGCGGTGGCGCAGGTTCGCCAGTTGCTCGGGTGCGATGGGTCTGGTGGACATGGCATCTCTCCGCGGCACTTGGCCGAAGGGCCCACTCTACGCCTTGCGCAGGCGCGACTCGAGCTCTTTCGCCACCGTGATGTCGACGAACGTGATCACCGCGCCCTGGATGACGTTGGCCAACGTTCGGTACGGCATGATCCGTACCGAGAACCAATGCCCGTCGGTGGTGGCGATCTGCTTCTCGGTGAACGCCAGCGTGCGCAGCGTCTCCTTCACGTCGGCGTGCAGGTCCGGGTAGATCAGCGTGGAGGCCAGCTCGCTGAGCGGCCGGCCGATGTCGCCCTCGCGCAGGTGCACCACGCGGGAGATCTGCTCGGTGAAACGCCGCACGTTGAGCTGGTTGTCGAGGAACAGCGTGGCGATGTCGGTGCTGTTGAGCAGGTTCTGCATGTCGCTCTGCGCCAGCGCGAGGTCGTCGAGCTTGGTCTGCAGCTCGCTGTTGATCGTCTGCAGCTCCTCGTTCATCGACTGCGCCTCCTCCTTCGACGTGGTCAGCTCCTCGTTGGCCGACTGCAGCTCCTCGTTGGTGGATTGCAGTTCCTCGTTGGCGGCTTGCAGGGCCTCCTGCGACGCGTGCATTTCCTGGCGCAGGGCGCGGATCTCCTCCTGCGAGCGGATCAGTTCGTCGCCGACCGAGGTGTCCACCGACCCCGCCGACTTGGCACCCCGCCCGCGCCGGTGCGGCACCACGGGCACGTCGCGAAAGACGATCATCGCCATGCCCGCCATCGCCTTCGGCTGCACGATGGCCTGAACCGTGATGTCGACGCTGCCCGGCAGCTGGTCGTCGAGCTTCAGGCCATGCAGCTCGATCGAGCTCTTCTGCTGCAGGGCGGTGCGCAGGGCCACCGCCAGCTGCGCCCGGATGCCGGGGCGCGCCATCACGTGGATGTTCCAGTTCGCCTTGCCCGCCGCGGGCTCAAGGTAACGGCCGGTGCGCCCGCTGATGTAGACGATGTCGCCGCCCTCGTTGACCAGCACCGCCGGCGGCGAGTACGCCTGCAGCAGCAGCTGGTCGGCCAGCGCCTGCAGGCTGGCGGGGGAAGTGTTCGACTCGGCCAGACTGGTCTCCTGCGCGGCTGCACGTAGCGATGCACGCCGCTGGGTGGGGAACACCACCGCACCGGCACCGCCATTGTCGCTGCGCCAATATAGCCTCGACTTCGGCCGCAGCGGCCTGAACATCGCCTGCGAACGGCCGACCGTCTCCGATCCACCGAGCAGCAGCAAGCCGCCGGGGCGCAGGCTGTAGTGGAACAGCGGAACCAGGCGCTGCTGCAAGGCCGAGCCGAAATAGATCAGCAGATTGCGGCACAGGAGCATGTCGAGCCGGGTGAACGGCGGGTCGAGGATCACGTCGTGCTGCGCGAACAGCACCATCTCGCGGATGCGCTTGTCGATCACGTAGCCACCCGCCCGCTCGGTGAAGAAGCGGGCCAGGCGCTGCGGCGACACGTCGCGCGCGATCGTCGCGGGGTAGTGCCCGGCACGTGCGACCGCGATCGCATCGGCGCTCAGGTCGGTGGCGAACACCTGCAGACCGTGCGCGCCGGGCCCGGGCATCACCTCGGCGGCTTCGGCGAAGGCCATCGCCAGCGAATAGGCCTCTTCACCGGTCGAACAGCCCACCACCCAGGCGCGCAGGCGCTCGCCGTCGTCGTGGTGCCGGGCCAGCAAGGCCGGCAGCGCTGCGTCCTTCAGTTCCTGCCAGACATCGGCGTCGCGGAAGAACGACGTCACGCCGATCAGCAGCTCCTTGAACAGCAGATCGAGTTCCTGTCTATTCTCGCGCAGACGCGCCGCGTAGGCATCCATCGAGTCCAGGCCATGCACCGCCATGCGGCGCTCGATGCGGCGCACCAGGCTGTTGGACTTGTACAGCGTCAGGTCGTGCCGGGTGTGCTCGTGCAGCAGGGCCAGGATCGCGCTCAGCGCCGACGGGCTGTGCTCACCGGGCGCGGCTCTCTGTGCGTCGGTCGGCGCCTGCCAGCCGGTGACGCTCAGGATGCGCTGGGGCATCTCAGCGGGCCGCGCGACGATGTCCACGCAGCCGGCGTTGATCGCGCTGACGGGCATCGAGTCGAACTGCGCCGACTCGGGCTGCTGCGCCAGCGTCAGCCCGCCCTGCGTCTTGATGGCCTGCAGGCCCTGCGTGCCGTCGGACCCCATGCCCGACAACACGACACCGATGGCGCGATCGCCCAGCTCGCGCGCCAGCGAGCTGAACAGCACGTCGATCGGCCGCCGCTGCCCGCGCGGCTGCGCGGGCACCGCCAGGTGGAGCACGCCGCCCGACACCGTGATCTCGGCGTTGGGCGGAATGACGTAGACCGCATCGGCCTCGATGGGCTGCGCATCGACCACCTCGTGCACCGGCATCGGTGTGGCGCGCTGCAACAGCTCGCCCAGCATGGCCTTGCGCGTCGGATCCATGTGCTGCACCACGACATAGGCCAGCCCGCTCGCGGCCGGCACCTGCGCCAGGAACTGCTCCAGCGGCTCCAGCCCGCCCGCAGACGCGCCCAACCCGACGATGCGCGTGCGGGTTGCGTTGGTGGCCTGTTGCCTGCCGCTGGAAGAATCAGCCACACGCGAGTATGCGTGCGAGCCGGACCCGCCGGGCACAAAACAGGGCTACGCGCCAGGCGTCAGCGCGTCAGGCCCGGCGGCGGCGTCAACGCTTCCCGGCACTGCCGCCCGCGAGCGCTGACCGCGAGGGTCGTGCTTCGCGATCTCGGCGCCGACCGCGCGCCTGAGCTTGCGCAGCGCGCCTTCGATGGCCTGGTGGGCGTTGCCGGACTGCTCTTTCACCACGATGGCATCGAGCCCCTTCAGCGTGGCCTGCAGCGTGCAATGGATGTCGCTGCCGCTCGTGCTGGCCTTGCTGTTGGCGTCGGACAGATGGGCTTCGACCCGCGTCACCCGTTCACCGAAGCGCCCCATCGCGGCTTTGACGACGGTGGCCACGTGCTCGGCCATCAGCTGGCTACCATCGGTCTTGGGGTCGGACTGAAGCAGAATCTGCATGGGTGCCTTGCGCGTGGACCAGGGGCTGGCAGACTGCGCTGTGCCCGCAGGCGCGTCGGTGCGCCTGCGCACACAACGAGGAAAGAGAGACCTTCATGAAAATTCGCCTGATCACCTGGCTGAGCGCGGCCGTCCTGTCGGCCATGACGCTCACCGCCACCGCCGCCGACGAACCCTCGGCATGGGACAAGGCCAAGGGCTACACGCACCAGCAGAAGGAGCAGGCCGTCGCCGAGGCCAAGAAGCTGATCGCCGCCACCGACAAGCAGATCGCCGAGCTGTCGGCCCAGGCCAAGAAGAGCGGCGCCGACGCCAAGGCCGCGCATCAGCAGAACATGCAGGAGCTGCAGGCGAAAAAGAAGGCCGCCGGCGCCGAGCTCGCCAAGCTCGAGAAGGCGAGCAGCAACGCCTGGGACGCCACCAAGGAAGGCTTCTCCAACGCCTACCAGGACCTGAAAGCGGCCTACAACAAGGCTGTGGACAGCGGCAAGTAGCCGAGCGCCGCGCCATGAGCGACACCGTCGCCGGCGAATCGGTCGGGCCTCCGGGCCTGGCCAAGCTGCTGCTCGAGGCGCGCGCGCCTTTCGAGTACGCCGCCAGCCTGATGGCCGCGCCATGGCTGTTGAGTGCACCGCGAGGCGACGGGCACGCGGT
This sequence comes from Burkholderiaceae bacterium, assembly GCA_044222685.1. GTDB lineage: Bacteria > Pseudomonadota > Gammaproteobacteria > Burkholderiales > Burkholderiaceae_C > JAEUPI01. The sequence goes on along the minus strand of JBGAMU010000008.1, from coordinate 53,606 downwards.
GATCGTGTACCCGGGCCTGCTGGCGTCGGACTTCAGCACGCGGCCGCTGCGGCGCCTGCTGCGCACGCTGGGCCACGATGCGCGCGGCTGGGGTCAGGGGCGCAACACCGGCGCGCGCAGCGGCGTCCTCGACGAGGCGCTGCAGAACCTGCGCAACGTGCGCGCGGCCAGCGGACGCGGCGTGAGCCTGGTGGGTTGGAGCCTCGGCGGCCTGTACGCGCGCGAGCTCGCCAAGATGGCACCCGAGACGGTGCGCGCGGTGGTCACGCTCGGCAGCCCCTTCACCGGCCCGCGCGAGGCCAGCCACGCGCGGCGCACCTACCAGTGGCTGCAGCGCGGCCGCCCGCAGTCGGCACACCGCCACGAAGACCTGCGCACGCCGCCGCCGGTGCCGACCACGTCGATCTACACCCGCACCGACGGCATCGTGGCGTGGCAATGCAGCGTGGAAACGCCAGGTCCGATGGCCGAGAACATCGAGGTGCAGGCCAGCCACGTGGGGCTGGGCGTGAACCCGCTGGCCTTGTACGCGCTGGCCGACCGCCTGGCCCAACTCGAAGGCGCATGGCGCCCCTTCGAACGCAGCGGCGCTCGCCGCCTGCTGTATCCCGACCCGCAGCGCAGCGCCTGAGCGGGGCTGTCGTCACCGACCCGACACGCCGCGCTCCCGCCACAGGCGGCGCAGCATCCACGCGCCGACGCCCACGTAGGCCACGCTGGTGACCAGGCCGGGGTCGTATGCGCCCTTGGCCATGGCATCGAACCAGTGGTGCGCCTCGGTCACGCCGAGCACGCCGAATACGCCGACCACCCAGCGCGCCGCGCCCGGGCTGCGCACCAGCGCGTAGAAGGCCAGCGACAACGCGGTGACGACGATCGTGATCAGCAGCACGCTGGCATGGTCGGCCCAGTCAGCCGGGAACAACCCGTACCAGCGCGCGACCCCATCGCGCAGCATGTAGAACTCCTCGATGCCGAACAGGATCTGCTCGCCCATGTGGAGCACGCCGACGCCGATGATCGCGAGCATCAGCGGGGCCAGTGGCGATGGCGCGCTGGCGGCAGTGGTCGCCGCCTCGCGCGTAGGCGCCTTCTCGAAGAGGGTCGGTGTCGTGGCTTGCATGGGCATCTCCTTGTGCGCCGACCGCCATCGGCCGGGTTGGCCTCAAATATCCAATACTGTTTCTTTTGAACGGTGACAAAGCAACACGCTGTATATTTCAGCTGACATGCAGACCGCCGGCACGCAGGTCCTCCGCCGCACCCGCACCCGCACCCGCACGCCCGCCCGCGGCCCGGGCCGGCTGTCGGCGGCCGACACCGCGCGCCTGGACGCCCACCTGCTCGACGACGCACAGGCGCTGTTCGTCGCGCAGGGTTATGCCCGCACCACCATGGACGCGATCGCGCGCGCCGCCGGCGTGTCGCGCAAGACGCTGTACGCGCGCTACGCCAACAAGGCCGAGGTGCTGACCGCGGTGGTCAACCGGCTGCTCGACGCGAGCCTGGCGCCAGCCACGGCAGCCAGTGCCGCGCCCGCGACGCCGCCTCCGACCCGCGCACCGCGCGCCACGCTGCTCGCGCTGGCGCTCGAGCTGGCCCGCCTGTCGTCGGCCCCGCAGGTGGCGGGGCTCAACCGCCTGGCCCTGGCCGAGGCCGTGCAGGTGCCCGAGCTGGCGCAGCTGTTCGCCGGCCTGTACGAACGCGCCATCGACCACGTGGCCGCCGTGCTGAACCGGCTGCACGCCGACGGCCACCTGCCGCGCCTGGGCGACGTGCGCCTGGCCGCCACGCTGTTCATCGAGATGAGCGCCTCGGTGCCGCGGCTGCGCGCGATGCTGGGGCAACCGATGCCGCCGGCGCAGATGCAGGGGCAGGCCGTGGCGGCGGTCGACTGGCTGATGGCGGCCACCGCCGGCCGGCGGGTCGAAGGGCCATGAGCCCGCGAGGCGGCGTGGCGCTCGCGCGCACGGCGCCTCATCCGTTGCTCGCCCAGCGCGACGCGAGCGTCGCCTCGGCTGGCCGCGGCCGGCCGAGAAAGCGCCGGCCCGCCCACACCCGCACCACCAGCGCCGACAGCATCCACGCCACCAGGATCGCCGTGCGCGTCCACGGCTCCTTGAGCGCGGGAAACACGGCGCCGCCGGCGAGGATGGAGAACGACGCGTGCGTCGCCGCGAAGTTGAGCGCCATCGCCGTCAGGTGCTCCGACAACCACCACTGCGGGTGGTCGTCGCGGCGCATCCAGCGCCAGGCCATCGCGCCCGCCACCACCAGGCCCAGCACCGCGAACGCGCTCACCATCGCCATGCGCGCGGGCGCCCCCATGCGCGGCACCAGCGCGAGCAGGAACAGCGCGTAGCCGCCGAGCAGCAGGCAGATCGCGCGGTAGGGCCAGCCGAGATAGCGCCCGACGTGCTGCCGCTGGCGCACCGAGGTCCAGGCCATCCACACCGACGCCACCGAGATCAGCGACACGTACACGTCGAACACCGCGCGCAGCGGCGTGCCGGCCTGCACCATGCCCACCGACATCACGCCGGTGGCCGCCAGCAGCGCGGCCATGGCCGCCACGTAGACGCGGCCGCCGCGGCGGTGCCACGTGCCGCCCTTGGGCGCCAGCGCTGCCGTCCAGAAGGAACCGAGCACCACCACACCGATGCCGATGTGCGCGGCGCGCGCCGATTCGAACAGATCCATGATCGCTCTCTCCTTGGCGCGTCGCCGCGCGAGCCGGCCCATCCGGCGCGTCGACTTGACACGCGTAAACTTGACACGCGTAAAGTAGCACGTCGGTTGACGCATGTAAAGTCACGACCCGTGAGCCCCGCCGCCCGCCGCAAGACCGCCGCCGTTGCCGCCGCGCCCGAGCCCGGCACGCGCGAGCGCGTGCTGCAGGTGGCGCGCGCGATGATCGCCAGCCGCGGCAACGCCGCCATCTCGCTGGTCGACGTGGCGGCCGAGGCCGGCCTGTCGCGGCAGGCGCTGTACCTGCTGTTCGGCAGCCGATCGGGCCTGCTGCTCGCCGTGGTGGACCAGCTCGACGACACCTCGGCGGTGCCCAGCCGGCTGGCTGCACTGCGCCAGGGCCTGCCCGCGGGGGACTCGTTCGAGCCCTACCTGCGCACCTGGTTCGAGTACATCCCGGTGGTGCTGCCGGTGGCGCGCGCGCTGCTCGCCGCCGCGGCCACCGGCGACGCCGACGCGCACCGCGCGTGGGACAGCCGCATGCAGAAGCTGCGCGGCGGCTACCTGCAGCTGGCCAAGGGGCTCAAGTCAGCCGGCCTGCTGCGCAGCGGCTGGACGCCCGAGGCGGCGGCCGACTGGATCTTTGCCCTCACCCATGTGGACGTCTGGCAGCACCTGGTGGTCGAAAGCGGCTGGAAGCCGCAGGCCGCGGTGGCGCGCATCGTGGGCAGCCTGCGCGAGACCTTGATCGAGCCGCGCTGACCGTTCGCGGCTTCGCGCCCAGTGCGAGCGACGTCGCAGAGCGCAGCGTCAACAAGATCCGGCGCACCATCGCGCCGAGCAGCGACGCGGCGACGTGGCGCCGACACCGCGCGAGCTACTCAATCACCTCGTCCGCTCGGAGCCGAAGTGATGGCGGCAGCGACAATCCCAGCAAGCGTGCCGTCCTGAGGCTGACCACCAGCTCGAACTTGGTTGGTTGCTCCACTGGAATATCGCCGGGGCGATGACCGCGCAGAATCTTGTCGACGTGCGCGGCGGCACGGCGCGACATGTCGATGAGGCTCGGTCCGTAGGACGCCAGCCCGCCGGAGTCCACGTACTCACGCTGGCTGTAGAGCGCCGGCAGTCGCCGCTGCGAGGCGAGTTGCACGATGCGCTGTCGCTGGCCAAGGAACAGCGAGTCGGTCAGCACGAGGAGCGAGTCGGCCCCCGCACTCGTCATCGACGCGAAAACTCCTTCCAGCTGGTCGCCACGTGATGCCTCGCTGACATGCAATGCCACGCCAAACGCGCGCGCCTTCAGGTCGCTGACGTACGCCGTGTGCGAACGATTGGAGGGGTTCGCCAGCACCGCCACGCGCGCCGCGGACGGAAGCAACTCCTTCAGCAGCTGCAGTTGTTTGCTGGCGATCTCGGGGCCCACCAGAAACGTCATGCCGGTCACGTTGCCACCGGGTCGAGCCAGGCTGGTGACGAGCCCTTCTCCCACCGCATCGGCACTGGCCGTCATCACGATCGGGATCGAGCGCGTCGCGGTCTTGGCAGCCCAGGTGGACGCGGACGAGGTGGTGACGAGCACATCCACCTTCGCGCCGACCAGCTCGGCCACCAATGGGGCGATCTGATCGTCCCTGCCATCGGCATAGCGCACGTCGAACACCGCGTTTGCGCCTTCGACCCAGCCCAGCTCGGCCAAACCTTGACGGAACGCCTCCACCACCGGCCGGGTCTGCGCCGCCGTGTTCCGGATGACCAACCCCAGTCGCACGACGCGACCCGACGGCTGGGCACGCAGCCCGAGCGGCAGCGCGATCAACGCGCTGACCATACTGCGCCGACGGATCATCCGCTCCTGCCTCACGGAGGGCATTGGAGCATCAGCGGGCAGCTGCGACCAGCCCCTTTGCCTTGAAGAGGGTTGAAAATCGCTCCATGCCAGCGGGCCGGCCGTCCCCCAGCGAAATCAAGTGGCGCGTGTAGGACGGGGGGGTTCCGGCGAGCTACGGTCACTCCAGTTTCAGTGACCAGCCGACCTTCACCGCTCGCTCGCTGCGCAGCTGCCTGCGATTCACAGGTATCGAGTAGCTGAGCTCGGCATTGACGCGACGAAAGCTGTCCAGGTTGCCGAGCACACGCTCGCGCTCGGCGTCGCTGTTCGGGTTCACCGAGCCATAGTTCAGGATCAGCGTTCCCGCGTCGCCATTGCGCAGCACCGAGACCTTGCTGACGGATGCCGTGACGCCGAACATGTGTTGCCGGTTGTCGAAGCTCTGGTCGGTCTCGTGGCCCGAACGCAGCGTGGCGTTCACGTCATCGAGCGTGAACATGTCTTCGCCCTGCCCGATCTTGTCGCCCACGCTGAACGAGTACTTGGCCTGGATGTTGTAGTCGATGCCGAGTGCGGCGCCCTGGGTGGAGCCGGTGTCGATCAGCACCGGCTTGATGCGAACGGTGACCGGCTTGGCGCCGTCGATCGCGTCGTCTTCACCGCTGGCTGCTGCAGCCTGCGAAAAGGCGATGGCGGGCGCCAGCAGCCCGGCGGCCGCTAGGGTGATGAGCAATGCGTTGGTCGCCATGGCACACCACCTTTCAAGCTTCGTTGGAGAACTTGAGAAAGCGATCCGCTGCCTCGGCCAGGTCCTTCATGCGCGCCTGTTCGCTGGCAAACAGACCGGCGAACGTGTCCAGCACCTCGCGCACGGTGGTTTGCCGGCTCTCCTTGCGGCTGGTGTAGAGCGTGATCAGGAAGCGAAAGAACTTGCGCGCCATCTGCTCCGCCCGCCCGTCCCCGGGGCGCGCACCATAGGCCTCGCGCCCCGAACCGGCAACCTGTAAGACCTGACAGGGCTCGAATGCGGGGAACCGGCTGCCTGATGGCACGTTGCGCTTTGCAGCAAGCCGTGCACCGGCGCAGAATGAAAAGGGGGGTCTTTGCTTCGCGCATGCGCGACAGGGAGGTGGCTGTGACACCAGATTTGCTCGTCCGGGCCGCGCGGGCCACCCTGTGTGCGATCGCCGCACTCGCGCTGCTGGCGGGGTGCCCGAAGAGCCCGCCATCGCCGCCGCCAACGGCATCCGTCGTGAACACCACCGACCCGGATTGGGTCGCGCGGGCCACGCCGCCCGCCAAGGTGGCTCTGGTCTTCATCCACGGGATCTTCGGCGACACACGCGGCACCTGGACGCATGCCGGCGGCACCTCGATGTTCGCGCTGCTGAAAGCCGCGCCACAGGTGGGCCCGAACGTCGACGTGTTCGCGTTCGGTTTCACGTCGAAGATGTTCGGCACCGGCTCACTCGACATTCGCGAGGCGGCGAACAAGCTGCACGAGTCGCTGGAGTTCAAGCAGGTGCTGAGCTATCCGGCCATCGTGTTCGTCGGGCACAGCATGGGCGGCCTGATCGCGCTGCGCTACCTGATCACCCAGCCCGAGGTGGCGGCCAAGACGCCGCTGGTGGTGCTCTATGCAGCCCCGCAACAGGGCGCGCAGATCGCGGCGCTGGCCGACCGGCTGGCACGCAACAACGCCCTCGTGCAGATGTTTCCCGCCGATCAGAACGGCTACCTGCAACAGCTGAGCGACGACTGGGGCCGCGTGGCCAAGCGCCCGGTGGTCGCCTGCGGCTACGAAACCAAGGCCACCTACGAGTCAGTGGTGGTCGTGCCGTGGTCCAGTGCAACCCGCTTCTGCAGTGAAACGCCCATTGCGATCGAAGACGCCGATCACATCACCATCGCCAAGCCCGACCGTCCGGATCACCCGTCGATGGTGCTGCTGATCAATGCACTCAACCGACACGTGATCGGCAAGAACTTCGCCGCACGCCTGGAGATGCCCGACTTCGTGCCCGCCGGTGAGGCCTACACGTTCGACATGACCGCGGCCCAGCGCCCGGCGCGCCTGGTCAACGGCGGCCGTAGCAAGCTGAAGTTCACGGTGGCAGAGGTCAGCGATCCGGGCCTCTACATCGTGCCCGACGACACGCCGCGCGAACTGCCGGGTGAGCAAACGCAGCGCCTGATGCTCAATCTGCTCGCTGGCGCCAGCGCATCGGAGTACCGGTTTCTGCTGCGCACCGACTTGCCGAGCGAGCATCGCGTGGTCGTGCGCGTGCCGGACATCCAGGCCATCCGCAAGCAGCAGGCCGAGCTGCTGGGTTCGATCGTGCGCGACCTGAACGCGCATCTCGACGACCCGCGCAACACCGCTGCGCTGCAGGCGCTGCCTGCCGGCGACGAACGGGCCTACAAGATCCCGGCCGACGTGGCCTTCGCCGCGGTGAAGCGCCAATCGCCCAATTTGTCGGACAGCGCAAACTGGCTTGTCACGGCCGACCTGCTGGCGGCGGCCAACTGGCCCCGCATGGCCGCCACCGCGCTACGACAGGCCGAGGCCGTGTCGCTGGCCACGGCAAACGCGCCCAGCGCGCAATCGTTGGCTGGCGCGGTGGCCGGGCAATCGGGTCTGGCGAAGATCTTCAATCGCGCGCCAACCCCGCCGGCGAGCCCGACAAAGCCCAAGCCCCTGAAGTGGCTGGACTCGTCGGCCCAGCAGGAGCACTCGATGCGCCTGGCCGTGCAGCTCAACAGGGTGCCTGCCCTGGCCGCGACAGGGCTGAGCCTGCGCGGCGATGTGCTCGAGCAGCAGGGCAGCCAGGCGGCCGCGCGGCAGGCGTATGTGGAGGCGGCCCGACTCGACCGTACGCCGTCGATCACGCTGCGCGCCGGCGCGCTCGAGCCTCAGACCCGGCTCGACGCCGCCAAGAAGACAGCGGTAGCCGAGAAGCACGAGAGCGAGATGAAGGCTGAGCGTAGTACGGCCAGCAAGAGAGCCGCGGCCAAGGCAGCCGAGCGCGTGGAGGTTCGGCCGTAGCCCGCAGCGCGCCCTGCGGCGCGGTGCAGGCGGACCCGCTCACGCCTGGCCGGTACTGTGTCCGCGCTCGTGTCGCCATGCCGCCACGATCTCGCGGTGTTCCGCGATGCGGTCGAGAAAGCTGGCGCGCAGCGCCGGGTCGTCGATCGTGGCGGCCCGGCTCTGCAGCAGCGCGTGCGCGCGCTCCAGCGGCACCGCGGCGCGCGGGTCGCCGGCGGCCGCCAGCACCTGATGGCAGGTGAGCAGGATGCGCTTCGCATCCGCGCCCTCCAGTGCGTCGGGGCCCGCCGCGCGGGCTAGCAGCCGCTCGACAAAGACCATCGCGCCGGCGATGTCTGAAGCGGCCAACGCCACCCTGGCGCGGCCCGCCAGCGCGTCGTGTTCGACGCCGTGGCCGATGGCGGCCGCCACCGCCTCGGCGCGTTCGAATGCGGCCGCGGCGGCCTCGTGGTTGTTCAGTGCAAGCTCGGCCTCGCCCACCCGGCACAGGCTCTGCGCCTCGAAGTCGCGCGCCTGCACATGCACCGCAGTGTCGAGCGCCTGGCGGGCGACGGCAAGCGCCTGTGCCGCGTCACCCTGGCGCAGCAAGGTGTGCGACAAGTCCCCCAGCGGGCCGCACTCCAGCGAGCGGGCGCCCGCGGTGCGGCTCAGTCTCAGGGCGTCTTCCAGGCATTGCCGCGCCTTGTCCAGCTCGCCGAACCAGAGCCAGTCGCCGCCCACGTTGCTGAGCGCGATGGCCTCGCCCTGCGGGTCGCCCAGTTCGCGCCAGATCGCCTGGTCTTGCAGGTCCAGGCTCAGCCCGGTGACCTGATCGTCCCGCAAGGACGCGATGTACGACAGCGCGTTGAGGAACACGCACTCCACCCGTCGCAGCCCGCGCGCCCGCGCCTCGGCCAGGCCGTCGCGCGCCAGCGCCTCGCCCGCCGCCAGCTCGCCCAGCGCGCCCAACGCGTCGGCCAGCAGACGCTGTGCCTCCAGTTTCGAGGCCACGTCTCCTGCGCGCTCGGCGAATGCCATCGCCTGGGCCGCGACGACTTGCTGCGCGCGATGGTCGGCCGTGCGCATGGCGAGCAGGCTTTGGCGACGGGCGGCGAAGGCGCGGCGGCCGTCATCGTCCAGCGCATCGGCCACCCTGTGCAGCGCATCGAGCGCCGCGCGCTGTTCGGCGCGATGGCCCTGCAGGTTCAACGCGTACTCGCGCACGACCAGCACGCGCCAGCGCAGCGCGAGTCCGTCGGCGCCTTCTGCAAGCCCGCTTTCGCGGTCGAGCAGCGCGATGGCCCGCGCGGCATGGCGCAAGGCCACGTCGTGGGCATAACGCGCCTTCGCGTGCTCGGCCGCGCGGGCAAAGTACTCGCAGGCGTTCGCACTGTCGCCGGCCAGTTCGAAGTGTTCGGCCGTGGCGGCGAGGAAGTCACTCGCCCGCGCACCACTCAAGCCGGACAGAAACGCTGCAGCGCGCGCATGCAGCGCCCGTTTCGCGCGCCGGAGCACGGTGGCGTAGGTCACCTCGTGCAGGATCTGGTGGCTGAACTCGTATTCGCGCATGCCCTCCACCGCCGCATCCAACCTCGGCGGCGTGAGCCCGCGTCGCGTCAGTGCCGGCAACGCCGCCAGTGCCCGCGCATCGAGCGCTGCCAGGGCCTGGTCCCAGAACACCTGGCCGATCACGCTGGCCTCCTGCAGGGCCAGCCGTTCGGGCCCCGGCAGGCTGTCGAGCCGCGCCTGCAGCACACCGGTGAGCGAGGCCGGTATCTGCGTGGCGAGCAGCTTCTCGGGGTGCAGCGTCCAGCGCGCGCCGCCGGTCGCAATGGCACCCTGGTCGACCAGCATCTTGACCAGCTCTTCCATGTAGAACGGGTTGCCCTCGGCACGCCGGGCCACCAGCTCGCTCACCGCCGCGGGCGCCTGCGGCAGGCTCTTCAGCAACTCGCCGGCCAGCCGTCGGCTGGCTTCGGCGCCGAGTGGATGCAGGTCGAGGCGCTGGTGCACGCCGCGCCCCCAGTCGCTGCGGCGCTCGAACAGCGCGGGCCGCGTCAGCGCGAGCACCAGCATCGGCACATCGCGGTTCACCTCGCACAGATCGCTCAGGAAGTCGAGCGTGCCGTCGTCGGCCCAGTGCAGGTCTTCGAGTTGCAGCACGATCGGATGGCCGTCGCCGGCGCAGACTTTGCGAAAGACCTGGGCCGCCGCATGCAGAGCCCGGTTGCGGAGCTGCCGCGAGTCGTCAACGATCCCCTTCACGTGGCGGCTGTCGCCGAAGTCGATGCCGAGCAGGTGCCCCAGCACATGGGCATGGCCCTCGGCGACGTCGGCGCCGTCGCTGTGCACGAAGAGCGGGACGATGCCTTGCTCGATCTTGGCCCTGGCTGCATCGAGCGTGTCGTCGTCGGCGATCTGCAGCCGCCAGGCCAGGATGTCGCGCAGCAAGCCGAACGGCTGGCTCTGCGTCTGCGGCGTGGCCCGGCCGCGAAAGAGGTAGAAGCTTTCCGGCCGGGCCTCGGACCAGGCCTCGAACTCGTGCAGCAGGCGGCTCTTGCCGATGCCCGCTTCGGCGACCACGGTCACCATGACCAGTTGCTTCGCCACGAAAAGCCGCGCGAAGGCTTGTTGCAGCTGTGCAAACTCGGCATCGCGGCCCACCATGCGCGTGGCCACCCCCTCGATGCCGCGCGTGCCGATGTGAAACGAGCGGGGCTTGGCGCGCACGACGAGATAACTCTGCACCGGCTCGTCGATGCCCTTGACCTGCAGCGCGGGCTGGGGCTCGACGTCGAACATGCCGCGCACCAGCGCATAGGTGTCATGGCTGATGCGCAAGGCGCCGGCCGGCGCCGTCTGCTCCATGCGCGCGGCGATGTTGACGGCCATGCCGCGGATGGTGCCCTCGGCATCGACGCCGCCGCCCAGCAACACGCCGCCGGTGTGGATGCCGACCCGCACGTTGAAACCCGCATGGCCGTGGGCGGACTCGACCTCTCGGCCCAGCACGGCGCCGAGCTCGAGCAGCGTCAGACCGCAACGCACCGCACGCTCGGCATCGTCTTCGCGCGCATCACCGGCACCAAACACCGCCAGCAGGTTGTCGCCGGCGTATTGCAGCACCTTGCCCTGATGGGCATCGACCAGCGCCGACGCACGCGCCAGCGCCCCATCCATCACCGCGCTGGTGGCCTCGGGATCGAGCTGCTGGCTCAGCGTGGTGGAGCCCACCACGTCGAGAAAGACGATGCTGACCTGCTTGAGCGCCTGCGTCGGCTCGGCCTGCACGGCACTGCGCAGCGCGTCGAGCCGCGCCCGGGCCGCCGCCAGCAGCGGCTCGACGACCGCATCGCCCAGCAGCGAACGTTGGCCCTCCAACGCAGCGATGGCAGCTTCGAGCTGCTGTTGCTCGAGTGACATGAGCGGGAAGCATAGCAACCATGGTGGGGCCGTGCGACTGTGACGGTCGCAGGCGGTGTCGAGCAGCACCGCGTCGAGCCCCGCCTTTGGCGGCGCGGCGGCCCTCTCAATCCGGCTCGAAACCGCGCTCCGTAAAGTGCTGGCGGGCCAGGTCGATGCCCGTGATTTGCCGCACTTCCGCACGCAGGCCTTCGCGCAGCGCCACCAGCGGTGCCGCCTGCGATCGCGCGGTGCGGGTGGCGGCGGCGGCGAGCATCGCGCGCCAGGCCAGGGTTTCCGCCAGCGCCTGCTTCTGCGCATCGGGGCGCGTGGCCAGCGCGCTGCGCCGCAACTCGCGGCGCCATTGACGCGACACGGCGACTATTTCCGTGGGGGACGCGACGCCGCCGCCATAACTTTCCCAGGCCATCACCAGATACACCCCCATCACATCGCCCAGGTTCGTCGGCGAGCGGCCGTACAGGCGCAGCAGGGTGTCGAACTGCCCCTTGTAGTTGGCCAGGCGCAGATTCGTCTCGAGCTGGGGCCGCCACTGATCGCGGTTGCGCCGCACCAGGTCATTGACGATGTCGCGCTCCACCTTCTGGCTCACCGTCGCGGAGGGCTTGAACACCAGGTTGCGGGCATGCGGTGCTGCAGGCGGCCGCGCGGTGCGGCGGCATTGGCCATCGGCCGGATGTTTGGTGCAGTACGCCTTCAACTTGGGCGACACGGGCGTCGACCCGCGCGCGGTGATCGCGCCGCGGGCGGTGGCCGGCGCCGGACGCGAGGCCGACAGCACGGATGGGTCGATGCCGATCGAGCTCGTGCCCAGGCCCACGTCCAGATCCATCGTGGTCGCAGGGCTCCACTGCGCCTGCGCGACGGATGCCGCCAGTGCCAGCTGCAGAGTCAAGGCAAGACGCCGGATGTGCATGCCGATCATCGTGTCACATCGGCAACAGCGCGCGTAAATGGGCGCAACGCGCGACCGGTATGCGCCTGAAGCCGGAGTGCGGCGGGATTGCATGACCGCGCTGCAAGCGCTGATCAGCCGTCGCATTCACGAGACGCGCGGTCAGCGGGAAGCGGCTGAGCCGCGCAGCGGTCACACATCGACCGCGTTCGCTGTGTGGCGGCGCCTCGCCGATACCTGCCGCGTCAATGATGCGGTCGGTGCACGAGGCCTGCGCTAACCGCGATAGACCTCGCTTCGATGGCCCACCTGGACCACCCCGTTCGTCGGGCATCACCTGCACCCTAGGCCGCAGCGGCGGCCTTCAAGCGACTGGCGAGCCCATCGACAAACGGCAGCGTCGGCACGTCACGCAAAGTGATGAGGTTGATCCATGTGGACGGAAACTCCACGTCCAGCCGGACTCGGCTGACACGGTCCTTCGCCTGCAGATAGGCCGTCTCGGGGATCAGTGCGAGCATGCGGCTGCCCGCCACGTAGGCCAAGCCCATCTGCGGCGTGTCGGTCTCCATCAGGGGCTGTGGCGGCGCCAGGCCGGCGCGCAGAAACATACGCTCCAGTGCCTGGCGGCTGGCGCTGCGGGCCGGCATCAGCAACCAGGGATGCTGCAGCGATTCAAGCAGCGAGATCTTTCGCTTGCGGGTGAGCGGGTTGGCCTTCGCGCCCACCACCATGTTGCGCTCTTCCCAGAGGTTGATCGCCTGCAAGCGTGCGCCAGCGAAGGGCGTTGAACCGCCGGTGTCGAGCCCGCTGATCACGCAATCGACCTCTCCGGCGATCAGCAGATCCAGCAGTGCGCTGACGGTTCCGGAGCGCAGCACCAGCCGCGGCAACTCACCGCTGGCCTGCAGCGCAGACACTACCCTGGCCAGCTTGTCGGTGCCGACCAGCGGCAACACTCCGATGCGCACCACGGGTTTGTTCGCTCCACCCAGCAGTGAACGATGGGCCGCTTGCAGTGCGCCCAAGGAGACCCGTAGCCGCTCCAGGGCAGTGGCACCCGCCGCGTTCAGACGAGCGCCGCGCGACGAACGTTCGAGCAACGCGCAACCGAAGGCCTCTTCCAGCTCGCGCAGCATGTTGGTGGCGCGAGGCTGGCTGATGCCGATGTGGCCGGCCGCCGCGCTCAGCGAACCCTGCTTCTCGATCACATCAAGCAACTCGAGATGGCGCACCCGCAGCCGGCTCAGCCGCACACCGAGCCGTGCGCTGCCGCTCGAATCAGCCTGCGTCGGTGGGTGGGACATGGCCATATCGATTGCGAATGCCTGATTGCGCATTTGATATTTCTTGATTATCGCCCGGCACTCTAGGATCCGGCGCATGCCAGCGTCTCGCGTGCCGCTCCCCGAATCCACCTTGCCCTTGCAGGGCATCGTCGTGCTCGACTTCTCCCATGTAATCGCCGGGCCGTTCGCCACCTACTACCTGGCCGCGCTGGGTGCGCGGGTGATCAAGGTGGAGAACCCGCACCGCGGCGATCCGCTGCGTCGCAGCGAGCACGCTTTCGCTGCGCTGAACCAGCGCAAGGCGACCGAGCTCCTCGATCTGGCGTCAGATGACGGGCAAGCCCGTGCCTGGGCCCTGTTCGAGCAAGCCGATGTGATGGTCGACAACATGCGGCCGGGCGTGCTGGCGAAGTTCGGCTTTGGCGAGGCGCAGGTGCGCGCGCGCAAGCCGGCGCTGATCCATTGCACGATCAGCGGCTACGGCCGAGACAGCAGCTGGGCCGATCGCCCGGCCTATGACCATGTGATCCAGGCGGCGTCCGGCATGAGCCTGCTGGCCGGACAGGAAGGCGACGAGCCGCTCAAGGTGGGCTTTCCGGTGGTGGACACCGCTACCGGCCTGCTCGCGGCGCTGGCGCTGCTGGCGGCCATCCGCCGGCGCGACCTCACCGGCCAAGGCGAGAGCATCGACGTCTCGATGCTGGGTGCGGCGCTTCAGCTGATGTACCCGATGACGGTCGAGACCATGGCCACGGGTCGCGCTCCGCTTCGGGTCGGCAATGTAGGCTTCTCGGGCAGCCCGGGAGCGGACACCTTTCACTGCCGTGATGGGCGGTTGGCTCTGGGAGCCAACACGCCGCAGCACATGCGCAAGCTCGGTGAGGTGCTGGGTGTGCGCGAACAGATCGACAGGCTGCTAGGTCCGCAGACGCAGGGATTTGCCAGAACCGATCGCGGCCCCGAACTGCGCGCCCTGTTGCAGGAGCGGCTCGGCGAACAGTCGGCGAGCGACCTGGAGAACCGGCTCAACGCAGCGGGCGTTCCGGCTGCACGTGTTCGCGACCTCGGACAGTGCGTTGCCGATGCGGTGGCGAACGATCTGATCGACACCTGGAACGTCGCTGGTGACGACGCTCAGCCTGCCCCGGCACTCGGCTTCCGCTGCCGCGAGCTGTTCGGTGGCCGCTCGCGCCCTGCCTAGAACCGCATCCCCCGAGGAGACAGCATGAAGATCCTGCACCGGCACGTCGTCCGCCTCGCACTGATGGCCCTCACTCCACTGTGTGTCGCGCAGGCGCCGCCTGCTTCGGCGCCATCGGCCGGCACTGCGCCGCTGCGTTTCGTGATCCCCCTGCCACCGGGCACCGCCCAAGACGGCATCGCCCGCCGACTGGCCGAGCGCTTGCAAGCCACCACCGGCAAGACCGTCATCGTCGACAACAAGCCGGGCGCCTCGGGAATCCTGGCGACCGACACCGTCGTCAAGTCGCCTGCCGACGGCAGCGTGCTGTCGTTGACCATGGCCTCGACGATCACCATCGCACCGCACACGTTCCGCAAGCTGCCCTACGACCCGCTGCGCGACCTGAAACCCATCGTGCGGGTTGCGACGACACCGCTGGTGTTGGCGGTGAATGCGTCCAACCCGGCCCGAAACCTTCGGGAGTTTCTGGACCATGCACGCAAGAACCCCGACAAGGTGAGCTACGCCTCCTTTGGCGTCGGCACGTCGGCGCATCTGCTGGGCGAGGAGCTCAACCGCAAGGCAGGCGTCAAGCTGCTGCACGTGCCATACAAGACGGTGGCGGTGGCCGACCTGCTGGGTGGCGCCGTCGACTCGGCGATTTCCGACTTTGGCAGCATCCGCGACTTCCTGCGTCCGCCGGCCCGGCTGCGCGTGCTGGCGCTGACGGGCGACGGCCGCAATCGCGAGTACCCCGACATCCCGACCTTTGGCGAGCAGGGTCTGCCCTCCATCGACCCCATGGTCGGCTGGATCGGTGTCTTCGCCCCGGCCGGCCTGCCGGATGCCAACGTGGCGCAGTTCGCCAAGGACATGGCATCGCTGATCGACGGACCGGAGATGCAGCAGACCCTCCGCTCCTATGGCTACGACGCTGGCACCCTGGTGGGAGAGCCGCTGAGGCAGTACGTGAGAGAAGATCACGCGCGATGGGGTGCCATCACCAAGGCCGTCGGCCTGGAGCCCAACTGATGCGGGGCCACGGCCCATCGCACCGATGACCGACCCCTCGCTGTTCGACGTGGCGCACCGGCCGCAATGGCTTGCGTTGCATGACGAAGAGGCGCTGTGGCCCGAACTGCCCATCATCGATGCGCACCACCACCTGTGGGCGCGTGAGCACGAACGCTACCTGCTCGAGGAGTTCGAGGCCGACCTGCGCGACGGCCATCGCATCGTGGCCAGCGTGCACGTGCAATGCGGCAGCAGCTATCGGCCCAGCGGTGCGCCCCGGTTCGCCCCGGTGGGAGAAACGGAGTTCGCGAGCGCCATTGCCCGGCAGGCGCAGGCGCGAGGCGGCGCCACGCAGGTGTGCGCGGGCATCGTCGGCTATGCCGACTTGCGAGACGACGCCGCCGCAGAGGTGATTCAGGCCCACCTCGCCGTCGATCCGCAACGATTCAAGGGGATCCGGCAGGCCACCGCCTGGGACGAGGATGCGCGGCTCGTCAATCCGCGCATGGGAACGGCCCAGGGGCTCTACCGCGACCCGGCTTTTCGCCGCGGCTTCGAGCTGCTGGCGCCGCGCGGCCTGAGCTTCGATGCCTGGGCGCTGCACCCGCAGCTGCCCGATGTGCTGGCACTGGCGCAAGCCTTTCCGGGCACCGTCATCGTGCTGAATCACGTGGGGGCGCCGTTGGGCGCAGGGCGCTTCAGCGGCAAACACGCCGAAGTGCACCCGGTTTGGCTGGACGCCATGCGATCACTGGCCCGGTGCGCCAACGTGGTCGTCAAGCTCGGTGGCCTCGGCCTGCCCGTGCTGGGCTTCGGCTTCGACAAAGCGAGCCGGCCGCTGGACTCCGGCGAACTGGCCGAACGCATGCGCCCATGGATCGAACCCTGCATTGAGCTCTTCGGCGCTGATCGGTGCATGTTCGAGAGCAACTTTCCGGTTGACCGTTGCGCCTACCGCTACAAGCTGTGCTGGAACGCCTTCAAGAGGCTCACCTTCAGCTGCACCGACTCGGACCGCGCGGCTCTGTTCCATGGAACTGCAGCGCGCGTCTATCGCCTGGACGTGTGACGCTCTGCACCTTGGTCGACAAGGTCGACAAGCGCTACCTGAGCGGCCCCGGCGCGCTGATCGAAGAGCCTCGCTCCACCCTGCGGCACGAACACCACCGCGAGCACGGCGTAGCTGCTCGGCGGCAGCTCCATGCAGAGGTGACCATCGGCGTCAGTGGTCAGTTGAATCTTGTCGCCGAACATGAGACGGCATTGTGGGGCGGCGCAAGCCCTGGCGGGCCATCGACACGCGTATGCTGGATATGCGAGCTGGCGTATGACGCTCGGCTCTCGATGCGCGAGACTCGCGGCCAACAATCCATCACGCGGTCACGCGCCAGACTCCTCATGCCCCACGTGCTGCCCCCTTCGG
The DNA here is from genome assembly GCA_044222685.1 of Burkholderiaceae bacterium. Taxonomy (GTDB): domain Bacteria; phylum Pseudomonadota; class Gammaproteobacteria; order Burkholderiales; family Burkholderiaceae_C; genus JAEUPI01. Next base: position 36,835 of record JBGAMU010000008.1, on the reverse strand, counting down.
CCGACCGGCTGCGCACCCTGCCGAAGGCAGAGGTGCATGCCCATCTCGAAGGCTGCTTCGAGCCGGCCGTGCTGGAGCAATGGGCCGCACAGGCGCGAGTACCCATGCCCAGGCCCCGCGAGCGTTTGCTCGAATTCGAAGGGCTCGCGGACTTCTTGCACTTCCTCGACTGGGCTTGTGGCCTGGCGTCGACCCGTGATCGCCTGGCCCAGCTGAGCTACGGCTACAGCCAGCGCCTGGCCGACGGCGGTGCGGGTTACGCGGACGTGATCGTCAACCCGACCCACTGGCGCGCGTGGCACGGCCGCCTGCCCGCGATGATCGACGCCCTCGATGCCGGCCTGAGCGCCGCCGAGCAGGACGGGCTGCCGCCGGTGGGCCTGTGCGTCAGCCTGCTGCGCACGCAGTCGTCCGACGCCGCGATCGAACTGGTCGACACGCTGGTGGCACTGCGGCATCCACGCGTGGTGGCGCTCTCGATCGATGGCAACGAGGCGGCAGCCGGCCGCACCGGGCCGCGCTTTGCCGAGGCGTTTCGCCGCGCCGGCGCGGCTGGGTTGCGTCGCACGGTGCATGCCGGGGAGTCCAGCGGCCCCGAGGGCGTGCGCGATGCCATCGAGCTGCTCGGTGCCGATCGCATCGACCACGGCGTGCGCGCGATCGAAGACCCCGAGCTGGTGGCGCTGCTGGCCGATCGGCAGATCCCGCTGGGTATCTGCCCGACCTCCAATCTCAAGCTGGGTGTCTACCCTTCCATCGAGCACCACCCGATCGATCGGCTACGCCGTGCCGGCGTCGCGGTGTCCATCAACACCGACGATCCGGTGCTGCTCGGGGCCAGTCTGGTGGGTGAGTACGTGATGTGCAGCCAGGCGTTCGGCTGGTCGGACGACGTGCTTCGCGCTCTGGCGCGCCACTCGATCGACGCGAGCTTTGCCGATGGGGACGTCAAGGCGAGGCTGACGCGGGCGCTCGCCAGTTGGTAGCAGTCGATCCGGTTGCCGGTGCTCAGCCTGCCAGGGTCACCGACAACAGCAGGCGCGCCTTCTGCCACTGGCGGCGCACCGTGCGCTCCGAAGACCCCATGGCCTCGGCAATTTCCTGCTCGGTCATGCCGCCGAAATAGCGCATCTCGACAACCTGTGCCATCGCCTCGTCGGCCTGCGCCAGGGTTTCCAGGGCCTCGTGGATTCGCACCACCTCGTTCTCCGGCGCCGGCGTGCGGTTGGCCACATCGGTATCCAACGCCACATGCTCTGCGTCTCCACCGCGGCGTTCGGCCAACCGCGCGCGTGCCATGTCGACGATCACCGAGCGCATCACGCGCGCGGCGTATGCGAAGAAATGGTGGCGGTCGCTCACCGGCAGGGCCTGCTGCCCCACGAGCTTGAGGTACGACTCGTGCACAAGCGCCGTGGTGTTGAGCAGCGTCATCGGCTGGTGCTTGCGAAGCTTGGCGCGGGCAAGTCGGCGCAGGTCGTCGTAAAGCAAGGTGAACGCCGAGTTCGCGGCAGCTGCATCACCGCTGCGCGCTGCCGCCAGGAGCTCCGTGATCTCCGACATCAGTACCTCCGTCGAGAACCAGCCTGACGGCTGGCTCATCCGATTGTGCGCCGACCGACCATCACCGGCCTCATCCGGCTGACGGGACTGGCCGGTTTTGTCGAAGGGTCCCGTACTGACAGATGAGGGGCCACTTTCGGTCCCGATCGGAGCAGACGATGAACCACGACCCTGATGCTGGCGCGCTGTCTATCGAAGTGATGCAGGCCAGCGACGCCGCGCGGATCACTGCGCACCTCACGCGTCTTTCTGCAGATGATCGCGCGCTTCGCTTCAACTCGGCGCTGACCGACGACGATCAGATCGCGCGCTACGTGGGCCAGATGCGCTTCGGCGAGGATCTGATCCTGGGTCTCGTCGACGCCGCCGGGCACGTCGTGGGCGTCGCGCACGGTTGTGCCTTCAAAGCGGGAGCAGAGCAACGCATCGAAGCCGCGTTCAGCATCGACACCGGCTACCGGGGACGTGGCTTCGGCACCGCGTTGATGCGATCCCTGCAGGCGGCGGCGGCGGCGCACGGCGTCGCGTCGATCGTCGGTCTTTGCGCCGTGAGGAATCGACCGATGCGACGCATATTCGAGCGAGCGGGCATGACGCTCGAGCGCGATGACGACGAGATCCGTGGACGCCTCGCGCTCGAGGGGCCGTCGGCTCCGGACGGCCACGTGCGTTCCGGGCGCAGCGGCAAGCGCGCGCCGGCGCCCCGCCCTGTCATGGCGGGTGTTGTCTGATCGATGGTGTCTCGCAGGGAGTCGCTCAGTGCCTCGGCAGCGATTGATATGATCCTCGCGAACTGGGGCGGGGCGACCTACCTACGTCATGATCGATCCGCGAGACCTGGCTGCCCTCGGACGGTTGTTGGACACCGCGCTCGACCTGCCGGATGACGACGCGCGAGCCCGCTGGCTCGCTCAGCTCGGACCCGAACACGAAGCCTTGAAGCCCAGCCTGGTGCAACTGCTGGCTGCGCGCTCCACGCCCTGCCCGTCGCTTGATCGCGGATTGCCTCTTTCCGAGTTGCTGGGGACGGGGTTCGCCCACGGCGGCTTCTCGCCCGGGATGTCGGTCGGCCCTTACGAGCTCGTTCGCCAGCTCGGGCAAGGTGGCATGAGCGAAGTCTGGCTGGCCAGACGAACCGAGCCGCAAGGTGCGCCGCCCGTGGCGCTGAAGCTGCCCGCGGTCTCGCTCGATGGGCGGTCGTTCCTCGCCCGCTTCGCGCGTGAACGCCAGTTCCTCGAGCGGCTCAGCCACCCCGGGATCGCGAAGCTGGTCGAGGCGGGCATCTCCGACAGCGGCCAGCACTATCTGGCGCTGGAGTACGTGGAAGGCACGCCGCTGACAGGCTATTGCGACGCCCAGCAGCTGGGTGTGCGCGATCGGCTCATGCTGCTCATGCAGGTGCTGCGCGCGGTGGACCACGCGCACTCCCGGTCGATCCTGCACCGGGACCTCAAGCCATCCAACATCCTGGTGACGCCGGCCGGTGAAGTCAGGTTGCTCGACTTCGGCATCGCGAAGCTGCTGATCGATGGACAGGCGAGCGAGACCGAACTGACCGAGTTGTGGGGGCGTGCGCTGACCCGAGAGTACGCCAGCCCCGAGCAGTTCCAGGGCCTGACGGTGACCGCACGCAGCGACGTCTATGCGCTCGGCGTCGTGTTGTTCGAGTTGGTCTGCGGCCGGCGCCCCTACTCCGGCGATGCCGCGGGTGTACGCCACCACGCCGAATCGGCGCAGAAGGTCCTGCAACCCCCGTTGCCCAGCGAGTCGTGCCGACCCGACTCGGTCGTCGCGCGGCACGCAGGCGGACCGGGTGCACTGGCCCGCGTGCTCGCGGGCGACATCGACGCCATCGCGGTGCGTGCGCTGCAGCACGACGCCGCGGATCGTTACCCCGACGTCGCGTCGATGGCAGCCGATGTGCAGCGCGTGCTGTCCGACGAGCCTGTCCAATCGCGGCTCGAGCGCTGGCGTTTCCTGGCCGCGCGCGGGCTGCAGCGGCAGCGTGCTGCCATCGCGGTGTCGTCGCTGCTGCTCCTGGCCGTCGGTTGCACGGGTACAGGGCATCGGATCGCCGCCGACATCGAAACAGCGTTCGCGCCGGCGGTTCCGCCGCCGCTGCGCACCGTGCTCGTCAGCATCGGCGCAGACGACTACCAACGGATCTTCAGGGGCACCAGCCCGCTCGACCCGCATCTGCTGCAGCAGCTGGTGTCGCGCATCATGGCTGGCGGGCCAGCTGTGCTGGGGGTGGACATCGACACCTCGGCGCCGCCGTTCTCGACCTTGCCGCGCGCCATCGACGCCGCCGCGCTCGGCCGCATCGTGTGGGGGCGTGACATCGCGCCGACGAGCGACATCGACACGCTGCCCTCGCCGCGGCCGATTCTCGGCGGTGCCGGTTCACCCGACGCGTTGCGCTCCGGCCTCGCCGTCTCGGTGGTCGACGGCTCGGCGGGTACGGTGCGATGGTGGCGCCGCTCGGTACCCACCGCGCAAGGCCCACTGCCCAGCCTTGCGGCCGAGCTGACGCGCGGTGAAGTCTCCACACGCGTGCGCGACGCCGATCCGTCGGCCCTGCGTAGCGTCCGCTTCGCGACAACCGAGCGACTGGAGCTGCCGGCATCGGTGGTCCTGGCCGACGGCTTCGATTGGCGCGACCGCATCCGCGGTCGCGTGGTGTTGCTCGGTGGCCGCTACGACCGCGCCGACGTCCACCCCACCGCACTCGGACCGACGAGCGGCCTGGAAATACTGGCCCACACCGTGGAGACCGAGCGCACGGGTCGGGCCTATCAACGACCCCACCTGGCAGAGATCGTGCTGATCGGGCTCGTCGACCTTGCAATGGCAATGGTGTTCTTCGATCGGCTGCGCATCGCCGTTGCCGCGCTTGTCGCCACCGGATGCGGTGTCGCTCTGGCGGCGGCTCTCGCCGCGACAGGGGCGTTCGAAGCCTGGCCTTATGCGGTGTTGGCGTCCTTTGCCGCCATGGCCGGCGTGCTGGCGTCGAGCCTGTTGCGGCGCCAGCGCCAGCCGATCGGTCGCCTGATCGAACGCATCCGGTCACGCCGGCCCGCAAGCACCAGGCCTTCTTGATGCGGCAGGCTGCCGCCTGGCGGCAGCCCGCGGGTCAGGCGCCTGCGAGTTCCTCGAGCAGCGCATTCAGAAAACCCTGCTTGGTGGCGGCGTCGACGTCCGTGCCCCAGCGCTGCGCGAGGCCTACGCCGGCCCGGTAGATTTCTTCGGCCCGCGCATGCTGTGACGAAGGCAGCAACAGGATCCAGGCGCTCACACGCTCCGGCCCGATCGCGCCGCGCTGCCGATGGACGACGAGTTCGTAGAGCCCGGGCGAAAGCCCGTGGATCGTCGTCGACCCCTGTCCCGTCGGGCCACCGATGCCCGCCTTCAGCGACGTTTGCGGGCAGGCGCCCAGCCCGCGGCATCGCAGCGTCGTCACGGCGATCGCGTGCTCGCTTCCTGCTGGCAGGCCCGGCAACACCGGCGCAAGGTCGACGCCAGCCTCGGACCATGGCAAGACCGCATCGACGAGGCGGGCGGATCCGCGGCTCAGTGTGGTGATGTAGCGGTCGGGATCGCCGGCGATGCGCGCAAAGATCGCGTTGAGCATCCGCACAACGGGCGACCCCTCAGAGCGGGCCTCGGACGGCCGCGGCACGGCGAGCGGCCGCGCGCAGGCGCGGCCGGTGTCGCAGTGACGGGATACGAGCACCGCGCCCGACGTGGCCTCGACGACCACGATGTGATCACCAGCCGCCGGCGAGGCGGCCACCAGGCTCGCCCCCTGGACCACCGGTGCACCGACCACGAGTTCGGCCGGCTGACCCTGCAGCGACCACCTGCCCTGCACGGCCAGCACATAACCGGCCACGTCTGCGGCCTGGCTGCACGGGCCAAGGAGCATCGCAAGCGCGCACGCAGTCAAGTTCCGCATCGAGGTCTCCGCAGCACCAGCGGCCGATTCTGGCCTCTCCGTGTGTCCATACGGCCTGATCGGTCGGAATCGGCCAAATCCTGTCAGCCGAGGGTACAGTCATCGCGAACTCCCCGTTCGACCAACCCTGTGCCTCGCATCCAGCGGTTTCACCCATGACAGCAGGTTGGCTGCGTCGATCGTGGATGCTGAAGGCTCTTGTCTTCTCGTTCCTCGCATCGAGTTTGGGCTGGGGACACGCGAATCAGGCGCCCGTTCCCCCTGCGATCGTCGAGCTGTTCGACGAGGTGGCTCGGCTTCAGCAAGCGGCAAAGGCCGCTGAAAGCGTCGAACGTCTTGACGCGGCAATTGCCGCTGCCGAAGAGGCCCGGATCGATCCTGCACGCCTGGCTGACTTGCTCACTCCACCTACGGTCTGGTTCAGGGACGGCGATCCAGTCGCGGGGCTTCGATTTCTTCGCCTTCGCTTGAAGTTGAGACAACAGCAAGAGCCGCCAGATGACTTGGCGCGTGGCGACGCCATGAGCGATCTGGGGTCCGCTCTCTTCTATCAGGACGAGTACTCGGAATCGGAGGCGATCTTTACGGACCTGCTCGAGTTGCGGACTCGCACGGCCGGTGCTGTGAGCGAGCGGACGGCCGAAACGCTCAATGATCTTGGCCTGCTCCGTATTGCAAAGGGCGATTACCGGCTCGCAGAGGCTCACTTTCTTCGCGCACTGGAGGTCCGCAGAACGATCGAGCGTGGCGACGGACTCAACGTCGCGAACACGATGGCGGACCTGTCGATTGCCTATCGCGACATGGGTCGATTCGACGAGGCAAAGGATCTTCTGGAACGCGCGCGGACGATCTACCGTCAGCACCGCGAGCGAACGAACGAACGCGAGCATGTCATGGAGCCGATCGTGCTCAACCGCCTGGCTCTCATCTACCAGATCAGAGGGCCCTTTGGCCCTGCGATCGGCCTGCTGGAGGAGGCGATCGCACTGACCCGCAAGCTGTTCGGCAACGACCACATCAACGTGTTCGGGTACATGACCAATCTTGGCTCGACATATCGCGCCCTCGGTCGTTACGCGGAAGCCGAAACCAGCTATCGGGAGGCCCTGGAAGGTTATGAACGTGTGTTGGGCGCGGAACGCAATACGACGATCACAGCCGTTGGGAACCTCGGACTCCTGCTGGTATCGGAAGGTCGCTTCGTGCAGGGGCGCGCGCTGCTGCAGCGAGCGCTCGACGTCGAGTTGAAGACCGCAGGTGAGGCGAGCTTCGTCGCGGCAGAACTCAGCGCCGGGCTCGGCGACGCTGCACTCAAGGCGGGCATGCCGGAGGAGGCAAGGCGCCACTATCTGCACGCGATCGACCGCTTTGCCAGAAACACCGGAACCGAGACGATCGATCGCGCGGGCAGCCTGCGAGGTCTTGGTGAGGCGGAATCGCGCCTTGGAAACCTCGTTGACGCTGCTTCGAGATTCGACGAGGCGAGTCGAATCATCGAGCGAGTCGTCGCTCGGCCGCACCCGCTGCGAGCGTCCGCCTTGCAGGGACTGGCAAGTGTCCGGCTTGAGCAGGGGATGCGCGAGGAGGCGGAACGATCGATCGCCGCCGCGCTGATCGAAAGCGAGCAATCGGTCGGAAGCGATCACCCTCGGCACGCCGATCTGCTGCGCGATGCCGCGGCCCTTCACGCAAGGACGGGCAAGCTGTCCGTTGCGCTGAACGAGTCCCGGCAGGCCAACGCGATCCTGGTCCCTCAGCTTGAACTCCTGAACGCTGCCGGACGCGGTGGAACGGCACTGGTCCGGCCACGCGCTGCGCGATTTGCGGAGCATGTGCAGTTGCTCTGGACAGCCGAGCGCACGGCGTTCGACGAATCGCTCACCGCAGCCCAGAGAGCAAAGCAGAGCGAAGCCGGAACGCAGTTGGCGCAGATGGCCGCCCGGCAGGCCAGCGGCAAGGGGCCTCTGGCCGAACTGATCCGTGAGCGGCAGGACGCTGCGGCACAGGTCACGGCGATCGACGATCGCCTGGTGGAGGCCATAGGAAAGCCGTCCCACCAACGCCTGCCGAACGAAGAAGCAGAGATGAAGGCGAAGCAGGCGACGTTGAAACGCCGCCTCGCCGAACTCGACAAGCATCTCGAGGCCCAGTTTCCGCAGTTTGGATCGCTGCTGAGTCAGCAGCCGGTGAGCAGGGCCCAGATTCGATCGGTACTCAAGCCGCGTGAGGCCGTCGTGAGCTACCTAACCAGCGACGCTGGGTGTTTTGCCTGGGTCATCGTCGGTGGCGAACGCGAGTCGACGTTTCAGCGCCTCCCGATCGACCGGCAATCCCTCGAGCGCCTGGTGGAGCGCCTGCGAGACCAGTTGGACCCGGGCCGCAGCGAAGCTCGCGATGCATCGAGCTTCGACTTTGCCGTCGCGCATCAACTCTACAAGGCACTGATCGAACCGCTTGCCGACCGACTCGCGGGCGTGCGCACGCTGCTGGTCGTGCCGGACGGGCCGATAAGCCGGTTGCCTCTGCACGTACTGGTCACGCAGGCGCCCGCACCTGGAGCGGCACCGCAGAAACCGAAGTGGCTCCTGCAGCGGTACGCAATGGTCACCTGGCCCTCCGAGGCATCCCTCGTTGCCGTGCGCTCGTCCAAGGCTCGCGGTGGACTTTCACGATCGTTCATCGGTTTTGGTGACCCCATATTCCCGGACAGCCTGGCCGCCCTGGTGCCCTTGCCCGAAACAGAGCGCGAGCTGCACGCGCTGGCGAGCGCGGTGGGTGGAGACCGCCAGAACGTGTACCTGCGCGATCGAGCGACCAAGGCGGCCCTGACCCAACTGCCACTCGAGAACGTGGCGACGATCGCTTTCGCCACGCACGGCCTCACGGCAGCGGAGTCCGGCGCTCTGCGTGAGCCGGCGCTCGTGCTGTCAGCGCCTTCGCCTGCAGACTGGCGAGCCAGTCTGCTGAGCGCCAGCGAGATCGCGGAACTGCGGCTCGGCGCCGAGTGGGTCGTGCTTTCTGCCTGCAACACGGCGTCGGGACGTGAAGGCAGCCAGGAGCCGCTTTCCGGACTGGCGCGGTCGTTCTTCTACGCCGGCGCAAGGGCGTTGCTCGTCTCCCATTGGCCGGTCGAGTCCGCAAGCGCGGTTCGCATCACCACCTCGATGATGAATGCATACAGCCGCGGCGCGAGCAAGGCGGACGCACTGCGCCAGGCCATGTTGCTGCTCGCGCAGGACAAGCGCCGCGCTCACCCGGCATTCTGGGCCCCGTTTGTCGTCGTCGGCGACACGCGCGCGCGATGAGCCCGGCACCCGCATCGCCACCAACGCCGCCAGCGCCGGTCATGGCATGCGCTGATAGGTGGGCCGCAGACCGTGACGTTCAGCGCGATGCCTTGACCTTGGGTTTGAAGATGTGCACGGTCTCGCCGCGCGCCAGCATCTCCACCAGCTGGGCGATGCGCCTGGCGCGCGTCTCGGGCTTCACGGCCGTCTGTATGCGCCACAGTACGGCGTAGCGATTGGCCGCGTTGATCGTTGCAAAGAACGCCTCGGCCTTCGGCTCGGCTGCCAGTGCCGCCAACAGGTCCTCTGGCACCGCGGACGTGCGCGGTCCATCGTAGGCCCGCGCCCAGCGTCCGTCGGCCTTGGCCGCCGCAACCTGCGCGTGGCCCGGCGCCTGCATGCGGCCCGCCTCGATGAGCGCCGCGACCTTCTCGATGTTGATCTTCGACCACACGCTGCGCGCGCGCCGTGGTGTGAAGCGCTGGAGATAGTGCTGCTCGTCTAGGCCCTTCTTCTGGCCGTCGATCCAGCCCCAACAGAGCGCGATTTCCACCGCCTCGGGGTAGGTGACGCTGGGTTCGGCGGCGCCCCGCTTGGCGATCCTGAGCCAGAGGCCGTCGGAAGTGGCGTGATGCTTCCTCAGCCAGGCCTCGAAAGCCTTGGCGTTCTGGAACAAGCTCGGGGAGTCTTTCATGTCTATGCCCACGACGAGGCCTAACCGCGATAGACCTCGCTTCGATGACCCACCGCGACCACCTCCACCACAACCTGGGCCTCGACAATGGCGTAGATGATCCGATACACGCCCTGCCGCACGCGATAGAGATCGCTGTTGCCGCTGAGCTTTTCGCAACCGGGCGCACGCGGGTCATCCCGCAACGTCTGCATGCGGCTCAAGATACGTTTGACGTCGGCCTTTGGGATACCGCGCAGGTCTTTCGCCACCGACGGCTTGACCCTCAGCTCATAGCGTGCCATCGGCCTTGAGCTTGGCGAGAAAATCTTCGTAGCTCAATGCCTTCTCCTTGGCACGTGAGCGCACGGCGGCAAGGTCGGCTTCGTCTTCGCGCAGCGCCTGGCGCACGGCGTCGTTGACGATTTCAGACATGCTCTTGCGGCTGTGCGCGGACTTCAGGCGCAGCGCCTGGTGCAGCTCGGGCTCCAGGTAGACAGTGGAACGTACGGCTTCGGCAGGGGTGGTCATGGTGGAGGCCTCGAGACGGTGACGCATCTTAGCATCATGATGTTATGACATCTTGACGTCATGGTGTCATGCGTTCAAAACGTCAAAAGTGAACTGCGCCATGCGCGGTCTCGTGCTTGAATGGGGTCTCTTCCTTCGTATGGCCTTGCCGTGGAGTTGCCATGATCCTTCGGCGTCGACTGGTCGGTGGCTTGCTTGGGTCCGCGTTCACCGGTGTCGTGGCGCCAGGGTCCGTGGGCGCACAGCGCCCCTCTGCCATGCGACGGATCGGCTATCTCCAGAACGACCAGGGATCCCCAGGCGGCTTTTATGACGTGCTGCGAGATGGGTTGCGCGAGCTGGGGTACCTTGAAGGACGCAGTCTGGTCATCGAGCGCCGAGCCGGCGAGCTGGAGGCACTGCCCGCCCTGGCCAGCGAGTTGGTCCGGCTGGGCGTGGAAGTCATCGTCACACTGGGTCCGGCCGCGGCGGCAGCGCGCAGGGCCAGCGAGACCGTTCCGATCGTGTTCTCGTACAGCGGGGATCCCGTTCAGGCCGGGTTCACCAGCGGCCTTGGGAGACCGGACGGCAACATGACCGGGATCACCTGGCTCGCGTTCGACCTCGTGGGCAAACGCATCGAGCTCTTGAAGGAGGCCGCGCCGAAGCTGTCGCGCGTGGCGGTGCTGGCCAATCCGTCGCATCCAGGCGAACAGCGCGAACTGGCCGAGACGGAGCAGGCAGCGCGCGCTGTCGGAGCCACGGTGCAGTACTACCAGGTCAGAACCGTCGCCGACTTTCCCGGGGCTTTCGAAGCCTGTGTCCGGAACAACGCCAACGCGCTCGTCGTGTTTCCCGATGGGGTGACGATGGCGCACCGCAGCCAGACGGCGCAGTTCGCAATCAAGCATCAACTTCCCAGCGTCTTCGGTTGGCGTGAGTACGTCGAGGCGGGCGGCCTCATGGCGTATGGGCCCAATCGCCTGCAAACCGCGAAGCAGCTGTGCGTCTACGTGGACAAGATCCTGAGAGGCGCCAAGCCCGCTGACTTGCCCGTCGAGCAACCCACCAAATTCGAGCTGGTCGTCAATCAGAAGACCGCCAAGGCGCTCGGACTCACCCTGGCACCGTCACTGCTGCTGCGGGCGGACCAGGTCATTTCTGAATAGGACTCCCAGCGCCCTCGGGTTCGCGCTCATGGCGTAGGCACCCGCATCGCCGCCGCCACATCCAACGCCCCCTCGCCCCGCGCAATCCCCTCGTCCAGCAGCTTCGCCAGCGCCGGCACCATCGCCAGCGCTTGCCCGCCGCGGGCGGCCTCTTCGACCATCAAGCGCAAGTCCTTGCGCGCCATGGACATCTCGAACGACGGCGGGCTGTACTGGCCGCTGGAGATGCGCTTGGCGCGCTGCGGCAGCGTCTGGCCGGGGTTGAAGTGGTCGAACAGGCTGAACGCGTCTTTCATGTCGATGCCCACCGCCGCGGCCAGGCGGCCGACGTCGCCCAGGATGCCCAGGATGCTCAGCAGCGTGAGGTTGCCGAAGAGCTTGAACGCCGCCGCGCGCTCGGGCTGCGGGCCCAGGTAGACCAGCGTGCCGGTCATCGCCTGCAGCGCGCCCTGCAGCGCCGCGTGGCGCGCGGGGTCGCCCGAGATCAGCATCAGGCCGGTGCCCTCGGCGCAGTTGGCCGGCGCCATGAACACCGGCGCATGCACGAAGCGCATACCCCGCGCATCCCACCGCGCCACGCGCTCGGCGGTGGGGCGCACCGCGGTGGTGGTGTGGTCCACCAGCCAGGCGCCGGCCGGCAGCGCGCCAGGGGCGGCCAGCGGCTCGAGCACGGCGTCGACCGAGGCGTCGTCACTCAGCGACAGGTGAATGCGCTCGGCGCCGCGCACGGCCTCGGCCACGGTGGCGCAGGCGGTGACGCCCGAGTCACCCGCGGCCAGCGCCTGCGCCTTGGCCGCGCTGCGGTTCCAGGCGCGCACGGTGAGGCCCTTGGCGCGCGCGTGGCGGATGAAGCCCGTGCCCATGAGGCCGGTGCCGAGGAAGGCGATGGTGGTCATTTGGGCTCCTGATCAGTGTGTACGCGAATCGTCGCATGTCTGGCGGCAGGCGACTCGCGTCCCGCTAGACAGCGACGTGGTGCTCAGTTGTCGGGAGAACTGATTTGAGAAAGAGCCAACGACGCAGCGCCCCGGTTCCGTACACTCGCAGAAGGGGGACAGATAGAGGCGACTCTAAAGGGAGGCACTTTGGGAACCGTTGTCACGGTGATGAACATGAAAGGGGGAGTCGGGAAGACGACTGTGGCTATGCACGTGGCGGGCATCGCAGCTGCATATTCAGCTAAACGAGTCCTTGCTATTGACTACGACCCCCAGTTCAACTTGTCGCAATCACTTCTCCCGGCAAAGACCTACTTTGATCTGGAAAAGAAGAAGTCGACGGTACTGTCGGTACTAGTGGAGAGCGGCCAGGATCTCAATCCGTACAAGCTACAGATTCCGGGCAACGAGAAGCCGCCCACCGTAAAGTCGCTTGTGGCTCGGGTGCAGACGTTCAAGCCCGGATATCTGGACTTGCTCCCATCAACTCTTGATCTCATGTATGTTGCTTTGGGCGACCTGGAGACTAGTTCGGCGCCAATCGAGAATCGCTTCCGCTCTTTCATAGACGAGTGCCGCTCGCTATACGATCTCATCATCATCGACTGTCACCCGGCCGGATCCATCTTCACCAAGACTTCTCTCAGGAACTCAGATCACGTGCTGATACCGGTCGCGCCCCAGCGATACTCTCTACGCGGCATAGGTCTCATGATGAGCTTTGTTGAAGCAAAGAAGCAGGGAGCGGCCGGTCCCACGCCACATGTTCTTTTCAACTGCACAAGTCGTGTGGGCGTTTCAACTCAAGAGACACAGATCCGCGCCGATGCAAAGTTCGCCGGCTTCTGCATGACGCATACATTGAAGAGATACGCTGCATTGGCAGAGCCTGAAGGTGGACAGGGCTTTGTGTGGTTTAGCAGGAAGCCATACAGTAATGAGGCATTGCGAAATGCCATTTCCGTGACGAAGGAATTTCTTCAACGCATCCAGCCTACCCATCCATGAACAAGCTTCGTCAGCGTGCAATTCGGTTGGCTTGCTCAGCGCTCTTTGGCCACGTTGAAGACCGTGACCTTTCGGTGCTGATCGCCGAACTTATGGATGACCAGACATTCGGCCAAGATCTGGCAACCATGCTTGCTCGGTTGACGGAAGGTGTGACTAGGTCGGAAGACGTCAAAGTGCCGAGCGGGCGGGCGGAGCCGAAGCCTACGCCGTTACTTGATGCTGCTCTTCAAGTGCTCCAGAAGAGGCGCGTGTCAAAGAGCCAACTTCTTAGCCTCATCGGCAACGCGGGCTACGCAGTGAAGCTGCCGCTGCCAATTGTCGGAAAGATGTCCACACGCGAAATTCTCCGTCGATTCTTCTTGAACGCCAGCTCCTCCGAGCTTGATGAATTCCTTCGCTCACTTGATCTCAATTCATCTGACCCGTACCTTCAGGGCATCGTGGATCCGAAGCGGCGTCCGACATGACAGTTGCTCAGCTATCGGCCGCGATAAAGGGAGTTAACTGGTCGGGGTCGGTCGCTTCGTTCACTGCTGAGAGTGCAAGTCTTGAACGACTCGACTCAGCTTGCACCCGGCTTGCCGTATGGGCTGCGCAACTAGAGCTAGCTGACAAGGGCAATCCAGCTCTTTCGTTCGTCCGTGCTGCCCAAGCTTCTGCTCACCATGTCGTGGCTACTTGTGCGCTCGCGCTCTACCGAGCGTCTGCCGCATCAATTCGAAGCATTGTCGAGAACGGCCTCTACTACACCTACTTTCGAACTCACCCAGTGGAGCTTTCTACCCTAGTACGCGACAGCGCCTACTACGTAACTCGTTCCGATCTAATCGCGTTTCACAAGACTCACACGCCTGAGTTCAAGACCCTGCAGGACAAACTGGGATACGTTGGACGTCTTGAGACCTGGTACAGCCAGATCTCTGCGATCGTACATGGGCAAATACCAGGCACATGGGTAGAGCACGGGTCATTGGAAGGAATCAAGTTCCATGCTGGCACTTTGGCGATAGTTGCAGATCAAATGAAGTCGGCCGAACAGCTTCTGCATGAACTGCTTTTGTTGACGGTAGGCCGTGAGCTTTGGGACAAGTTTTCGAGCCCCTCAAAGAAGACTTTGCTGAGCGGAGTCGCCGGTGAGATTAAGACCGCACTCAAGTTAGACAAGGCTTAGCAACGCGCGCGTCAATCACCGAAATTTTTCCCCTCCCCCGCCATCCTCACCACCACCCCCGCCGGCTCGAACCTCGCCCCGTACTTCTTCGCCAGCTCCCGCGCCCGCTCGACGAACTTCTTGGGCCCCATCGCGTTGATGAACTGCAGCGCCCCGCCCTGGAAGGGCGCGAACCCCCAGCCAAAGATCGAGCCGATGTTGCCGTCGGCCACCGAGCGCAGCACCTTCTCTTCGTAGCAGCGCGCGGCCTCGTTGGCCTGGGCGAACATCAGGCGGTCGATCAGCTCGCGCTGCTCGGGCTGCTCGGGTTTGGGCGGGTACATCTTGGTCAATTCCGGCCACAGCTGCTTGCCGTCGTCGCCCCAGTCGTAGAAGCCCTTGCCCGCCTTCTTGCCGATGCGGCCGATCTCGCACATCTGGCGGATCACGCCGGCGCCCGGGTGCTCGGGCAGCGCCTTGCCTTCGGCGGCCAGGTCTTTGCGGGTCTGCTCCTGCACGTGCAGGCTCAACGACAGGCTCACCTCGTCTTGCAGCGCCAGCGGCGGCATCGGCATGCCGGCCTGCAGGCCCGCCACCTCGATGCTGCGCGGGTGCACGCCCTCCTTCAGCATCGCCAGGCCTTCGGTGATGTAGGTCGCAAACACGCGGCTGGTGTAGAAGCCTCTGGAGTCGTTCACCACGATCGGCGTCTTACCGATCTGCAGCACGTAGTCGAAGCCCTTGGCGAGAGTCTCATCGCTGGTGTCCTTGCCGACGATGATCTCCACCAGCGGCATCTTGTCCACGGGGCTAAAGAAGTGCAGCCCGATGAAGTTCTTGGGTCTTGCGCTCGCCTGCGCCAGGCCGGTGATCGGCAGCGTGCTGGTGTTGCTGGCAAACGTGGCGCTCGCGGCGATCTGCGCCTCGGCCTTCTGGGTCACGTCGGCCTTGATGGCGCGGTCTTCGAACACGGCTTCGATGATCAGGTCGCAGCCTTGCAGGTCTTCGTAGCTCGTCGTCGCCTTGATTTTCGCCAGCAGCGCGTCGCGCTTCTCCACCGTGCTGCGGCCCTTCTTGATGGCCTTGTCGAGCAGGCCCTGCGAGTAGGCCTTGCCTTTGTCGGCCGCCTCCTGGCTGGTGTCGAGCAGCACCACGCTGATGCCGGCCTTGGCCGACACGTAGGCGATGCCGCCGCCCATCATGCCGGCGCCGAGTATCCCGAGTTTGCTCACCGTGCTATTGGCGGGTGCGGCGGGGCGCGAGGCGCCCTTCTTGATGGCATTGAGCTGGTACCACAGCGTGCCGATCATGTTCTTCGACTGCTGGCTCATCACGCAGGCGGCGAAGTAGCGGCTCTCCACCACGCACGCGGAGTCGAAGTCGAGCAACCCGCCCTCGAACATACTGCTCATGATGTGCTGCACGGCCGGGTAGTTGCCGAACGTCTTGGCCGACGCGATGCTCGGCGCGATGGCCAGCATCTGCACCACGGCGGGCGAGCGGCTGTCGCCGCCGGGGAACTTGAACTTCGGCTGGTCCCACGGCGCCTTGGCTTTCGGGTTGGCGGCGATCCACGCGCGCGCCTTGGCCATCAGGTCGTCCTTGTCCTTGGCCAGCTCGGTGAGCAGGCCCATGCCGAGTGCCTTGGCCGGCGCGATGTCGTTGCCCTCGGCGCAGATCTGCAGCGCCTGCTGCATGCCCACCAGCCGCGGCAGCCGCTGCGTGCCGCCGCCGCCGGGCAAGAGACCCAGTTTCACCTCGGGCTGGCCGAGCTTGAGTTTCGGGCTGTCGATGGCGATGCGCGCATGGCAGGCGAGCGCGATCTCCAGCCCGCCGCCCAGCGCGTGGCCGTTGATCGCAGCCACCACCGGCTTGCCTTGCAGCTCCATCTGGCGCAAGACCTTCTTCATGGCCATCGAGCCTTCGAACGGCTCTTCCGGCTTGGTCCACTTGCTCATGCGGTCGAGGTCGCCGCCGGCGCAGAAGTCGGCCTTGCCGCTGGTGAGGATCATGCCTTTCACGGCCGGGTCGGCGAGCTTCTCGACGGCGGCGGCGATGCCCTCCATCAACGTGTCGCCCACCACGTTCATCGGGCGGCCGGGCAGGTCCATCGTGGCGACGAGGATGCCGTCGCTGCCCACTTCGAGTTTGACTGCGTTGCTCATGATCAGACTCTTTCAATGATCGTCGCGATGCCCATGCCGCCGCCCACGCACAGCGTGGCGAGGCCGGTACTCAGGTTGCGGCGCTCCAGCTCGTCGAGCAGGGTGCCCAGGATGATGCAGCCCGTGGCGCCCAGCGGATGCCCCATCGCGATGGAGCCGCCGTTCACGTTCACGCGGTCGAGCTCCACGCCGAGCTTGCGCGCCGTCTGCATCGGCACCACGGCGAAGGCCTCGTTGATCTCGTAGAGGTCGATGTCTTTCGGTTGCATTCCCGCCTTGGCCAGCGCCTTGCGCGCCGCGGCGGCGGGGCCGTCGAGCATGATGGTCGGCTCGCTGCCGATCACCGCGCCGGCACGGATGCGGGCGCGGGGTTTCAGGCCCGCCTTCTTGCCGCCTTCGGCACTGCCCACCAACATCAGCGCCGCGCCGTCGACGATGCCGCTCGAGTTGCCCGCGTGGTGCACGTGGGTGATGCGCTCCACGGTGGTGTACTTGCGCAGCGCGGTGGCGTCGAAGCCCATCTGGCCAAGCATCGCGAAGCTGGCGTCCAGCTTGGCCATCGCCTCCAGGCTGGCGTTGGGGCGGATGGTCTCGTCTTCGGCCAGCATCGGCAGGCCCGCGATGTCTGTCACCGGCACGATCGAGCGCTTGAAGTACCCCGCCGCGCGCGCGGCGGCGGCCTTCTGGTGCGAGCGCAGCGCAAAGGTGTCCACGTCGGTGCGGCTAAAGCCTTCCATCGTGGCGATCAGATCGGCGCCGATGCCCTGCGGCACGAAGCCCGTCTTCTGGTTGATGCGCGGGTCCATCACCCAGGCGCCGCCGTCGCTGCCCATCGTCCAGCGGCTCATGCTCTCGACGCCGCCGCCGACCACCAGGTCTTCCCAGCCGCTCATCACCTTGGCGGCGGCGAGGTTCACCGATTCGAGGCCCGAGGCGCAGAAACGGCTCTGCGTCACGCCGGCGCAGGTGCGCGCCCATTCGGCATCGAGCACCGCGGTGCGCGCGATGTCGGCGCCCTGCTCGCCGATGGGCGTCACGCAGCCGAGCACCACGTCGTCGACGAGCGCAGTGTCGAGCGCATTGCGCTGCTGCATCGCCTGCAGCAGCGTGCGCAGCAGCCACACGGGCGCCGCCTGGTGCAGCGCGCCGTCCTTCTTGCCCTTGCCGCGCGGAGTGCGCACGTGGTCGTAGATGAATGCGTCGGACATGTTGGGTTGCTCCTGTTGCTGCCGGCCCGTCTGCTCACATCGAGCGCGACGCGATGGCCTGACGATCGCGCCCGGTCACATCGACCGGGACGCGAGTTCCTTCATGATCTCGTTGGTGCCGCCGTAGATGCGCTGCACCCGGGCGTCGACGAACAGTTCGGCGATCGGGTACTCCATCATGTACCCGTAGCCGCCAAAGAGCTGCAGGCACTCGTCCATCACCCTGCCCTGCTGTTCGCTGACCCAGGCCTTGGCCAGCGCGGCGCGGGCGGCGTCGAGCTCGCCCTTCAGGTGCGCCACCATGCAGGCGTCGACGAAGGCGCGGGTGGCCAGCACGGTGGCCTGCACCTCGGCGAGCTTGAAGCGGGTGTTCTGGAACTCCCAGATCGCCTTGCCGAAGGCCTTGCGCTCCTTCACGTAGGCGAGCGTGTCTTCCAGCGCGCGCTCCATCGCGGCGACACCCTGCGCGGCGATGATCAGCCGCTCCTGCGGCAGCTGCTGCATCAGCTGGATGAAGCCTTGGCCTTCGCGCTCGCCGATCAGGTTTTCCGCGGGCACACGCACGTTGTCGAAGAAGAGCTCCGACGTGTCCTGCGCCTTGAGGCCCACCTTGTCGAGCCGCCGGCCGCGGCGAAAGCCCGGCGCGGTGTCGCGGCCGGCCGCGGTGTCGGTCTCCACCACCAGCAGCGAGGTGCCCTTGGCGCCGAGAGTGCGGTCGGTCTTGCAGACCACGATGATGAGGTTGGCGTTCTGGCCGTTGGTGATGAAGGTCTTGGAGCCGTTGATCACGTACTCGTCGCCCCGAATTCCACGCTCACGGACGGCCGACGTACGCACGGCCTGCAGGTCGCTGCCGGTACCGGGCTCGGTCATCGCGATCGCGCCCACCAGCTCGCCGGTGACCATCTTGGGCAGCCAGCGGTGTTTTTGTTCTTCGGTGCCGCAGTGGAAGAAGTACGGCGCCACGATCGCGGAGTGCAACCCGCCGCCGTAGCCGCCGAGCACGGCGCGCGTGGCGGCCATGAAGATCACCGCGTCGTGGCCGAAGTCGCCGCCCGCGCCGCCATAGTCGGCTGGCGTGCTGGTGCACAGCAGCCCTTGTTCACCGGCCTCGCGCCAGGTGGCAAGCGGCATGATCCCGGCCTCGCGCCAGGCGGCGGCCTGCGGCGCCCAGCGCTCGCGAAAGAAGCGCGCCGCGCTGTCGGCGAGCATGCGGTGCTCGTCGGTGATCCAGGCGGAGGGGAAGTTCTCGATCATGCCTTGCTCCCCAGGGTGCGACGAACGGCGTCGTTGATCACGCGCAGCTCGGCCAGCGTGGCGTCGATGTGCGCGCGCTTGGCTTCGAGCTCGGCAATGGCCTTGTCGGTGCGCGCGAGCACGTATTTCGCCTGCTGCACGCGGCCCTCGCCGTGCGCGCCGTACAGCTCCAGAAAGTGCTTGATGTCGGACAGCGACGCACCGATGGCCTTGGAGCGCAGGATGAGCGCGAGGCGCGCCCGGTCGCCGCGTGTATAGACCCGCGTGCTGCCCACGCGGCGCGGCTTGAGCAGGCCTTTGTCTTCATAGAAGCGCACCGCGCGCGGCGTGATGCCGAAGGCGCTGCACAGCTCGCCGATGCCGTAAAGCTCGCCGTTCTCGGGCTCGTGGTGCGAGGCGACGGCGGCGCGCGCCGCGGTGGCTGCGGCGCTGCTCCGGCGGGCGACGGTGGCAGCGCCGTTCGCCTCGCGCGCGGCAGGCCTCTTGCGCAGCAGGGTTTCAGCCATGCGGTCCGGGGCGCTCAGCCGAGCACGCGCTGCAGCTTGAGCGCGATGCTCATGTCGCCGGCCACCTTGATGCGGCCGGTCATGAATGCGGTGGTGGGGTCGAGCTCGCCGCGCATCAGGTCGCCCAGCGTGTCGGCGGCGAGCGTGATGGTGCAGTCGGTGTCGCGGTCGTTGTTGTCCACGCTGTTGGGCGTGGACGCGCCGTCGATCACCACCACGCCGTCGGCGCCGCAGTCGAACTTGAGCGTGGCGTTCAGGCCGCAGTCGGCGCCGACCTTGTTGCGCAGCTGGGTGGTGGCTGTGGGCAGGTCCATACGAAAGGCACTCCGGGTGGTTCGGGGGATGGTCGATGCTAGGCACCGGCCAGCGACAGCGCATCCGCGTATTCACCTATGCGGCACCGGATTGACGTTAACGTCAAGTGGCGGCTTAATCTGCCGCACCGCCCACCGTCTGCCTCGCCGCCGACCCGCGTCATGACGACCACCCCTGCCACCGGCTACCGCAGTGTGTTCCACCCCGGCCTGTTCGCCGGCCAGACGGTGTGGGTCACCGGTGGCGGCTCGGGCATCGGGCGCTGCGTGGCGCACGAGCTGGCGGCGCTCGGCGCCTTGGTGGTGATCAGCGGCCGCTCGATGGACAAGCTGGTGCGCGTGGCGGGCGAGATCGAGCAGGACGGCGGGCGCTGCGTGACGCGCGCCTTCGACATCCGCGACGAAGAGGCGGTGAAGGCGAACGTGGCCTCGGTGGTGGCCGAGTGCGGGCCGGTGCACGGCCTCGTCAACAACGCGGGCGGGCAGTTCCCGGCGCCGATGCAGACCATCAGCAAGAAGGGTTTCGACGCGGTGGTGGCCAACAACCTGACCGGCGGCTTCCTGATGATGCGCGAGCTGTTCAACCAGAGCATGCAGCAGCACGGCGGCGCGGTGGTCAACATGACCGCCGACTTTCGCAACGGCATGCCGGGCATGGCGCATTCGGGCGCCGCACGCTCGGGCATGAGCAACCTCACGATGACCGCCGCCTATGAGTGGGCGAGCGCGGGCGTGCGGGTGAACGCGGTGGCGCCGGGCTGGGTGGCCAGCAGTGGGATGGACACCTATGGTGGCGCGATGCGCTCGCTGATCCCCAAGCTGAAGGCGCATGTGCCGATGGCGCGGCTGGCCACCGAGGCGGAGATCAGTGCGGTGATCGTGTTCCTGCTGTCCCCTGGCGCGGCGTTCGTCACGGGCATTACGGTGCAGATCGATGGCGGGTCTTCGCTGGGGAGTGCGGTGTTTCCTCTGGTCGACCACAAGAAGTCGGTGCCGTTCGATGGGTTTCATCGGGCGGTGGTGCCTGAGGTCTTGAAGTGACGAGAATGCCCCCTCTCGCCACGACGCTCAACACCAAGAGCGCCACCTACGAGGCCAATGCCAAACGCATGCACGAGCGGCTGGCCGAGGTGCGGGCGCTCGAAGCGAAGGTGGTGGCCGAGAGCGAGAGCAAGCGGGCGCGGTTCGAAGAGCGCGGGCAGCTGCCGCCGCGCGAGCGGGTGGCGCGGTTGATCGATCGCGGGTCGAGCTTTCTGCCGCTGTGCTCGCTGGCCGGTCTGGGCATGCACGACGACGATGGCAAGAAGGTGATCATGGGCGGCGGCTCGATCGCCGGCATCGGTGTCGTCACGGGCAAGCGCGTGATCATCGGCGCCAGCGATTCGGGCATCAAAGGCGGCACGGTCGCACCGATGGGCCTGAAGAAGGCGCTGCGGCTGCAGGAGCTGGCGCGTGACAACAAGCTGCCATTCATCCATCTCGTGGAGAGCGGCGGCGCCAACCTGATGTACCAGAGCGAGATGTTCGTCGAGGGCGGGCGCAGCTTTGCCAACCAGGCGCGGCTGTCTGCGATGGGCATACCGCAGATCGCGGTGGTGCACGGCTCGTCGACCGCGGGCGGCGCGTATCTGCCGGGCTTGAGCGACTACGTGGTGCTGGTGCGCGGCCGCTCGAGCATCTACCTGGCCGGGCCGCCGCTGGTGAAGGCCGCGATCGGCGAGGACGCGACCGACGAGGAGCTCGGCGGCGCACTCACCCACGCCGAGGTCACCGGCCTCGGCGAGTACCTCACCGAGAACGACGCGCATGCGATCGCAGTCACGCGCGAGCTGATGCACCAGCTGCCGTGGGACGAGGTGCCGCCCTCGCCTGCCGACTTCGAGCCGCCGCTCTTCGACGCCGAGGAGCTGATGGGCCTGGTGCCGGCCGACGACCGCGAGCCCTACGACGTGCGCGAGATCGTCGCGCGGCTGGTCGACGGATCACGCTTTCTCGAATTCAAGGCTGCCTATGCCAACGACACGATCTGCGGCCACGCGCAGATCGAGGGCCGGCGCATCGGCATCCTGGGCAACAACGGGCCGATCCAGCCCAACGGCTCCACCAAGGCGGCGCAGTTCATCCAGCTGTGCGACCAGTCTGGCACGCCGCTGCTCTTTCTGCAGAACACCACCGGCTACATGGTGGGCCGCGCGGCCGAGCGGGCCGGTGCCATCAAGCACGGCAGCAAGATGATCCAGGCGGTGGCCAACGCGCGGGTGCCCAAGTTCACCATCGTCGTGGGTGGCTCGTTCGGCGCCGGCAACTACGGCATGTGCGGCCGCGGCTTCGACCCGCGCTTCATCTTCAGCTGGCCCTGCGCGCGCACCGCGGTGATGGGCGGCGCGCAGATCGCCAAGGTGATGGACATCGTCAACCGCGCCAAGCTCGAGCGCGCCGGCCAGCCGGTGAACGAAGAGGCGCTCAAGGCGATGAGCGACCACCTGCACGCGCGGCTCGACAAGGAATCCACCGCCCTCTTCGGCACCGCGCGGCTGTGGGACGACGGCATCATCGACCCGCGCGACACGCGGCGCATCCTGGCGCTGTGCCTGGCCATCACGGCCGAGGCCGACGCGCGCACACTGCGGCCCAATACCTTCGGCATCGCCCGACTCTAGTCACTCGAAAGACCCGACATGAAGTTCACGCAAGAGCACAACCAGATCCGCGACACCGTCACGCGCTTCATCGCCAACGAGGTGAACCCGCACGTGAAGGAGTGGGAAAAGGCCGAGCAGTACCCGGCCCACGAGGTGATGAAGAAGCTCGGCGACCTTGGCATGCTGGGCCTCAAGTACCCCGAGGAGTTCGGCGGCGCGGGCCTGGACTTCAGCTACTCGATGGTGATGGCCGAGGCACTCGGCACCTGCGACTGCGGCGGCGTGCCGATGTCGATCGGCGTGCAGACCGACATGGCCACACCGGCGCTGGCGCGCTTCGGCTCCGACGAGCTGCGCAAGGAGTTCCTGATGCCGACGATCGCCGGCGACCTGGTATGCAGCATCGGCGTCAGCGAGCCGGGCGGCGGCTCGGACGTGGCGGCGCTGAAGACCTTCGCGCGCAAGGACGGCGGCGACTACGTGATCAACGGCACCAAGATGTGGATCACCAACGGCATGCAGGCCGACTGGATCTGCCTGCTCGCCAACACCTCGCAGGAAGGCGGCCCGCACAAGAACAAGAGCCTGATCGTGGTGCCGATGGATTCGCCGGGGATCACCAAGCAGAAGATCCACAAGATCGGCATGTGGAGCAGCGACACCGCGCAGCTCTTCTTCGACAACGTGCGCGTGCCGCGCCGCAACCTCATCGGCCAGGAGGGCATGGGCTTCATCTTCCAGATGATGCAGTTCCAGGAGGAGCGGCTGTGGGCCGCCGCCTCGGGCATCACGGGGCTGGACGGCGCGATCGACCAGACCATTGACTACACCCGCCAGCGCCAGGCCTTCGGCAAGAGCATCCTCGACAACCAGGTGGTGCATTTTCGGCTCGCCGAGCTGCGCACCGAGGTCGAGGCGCTGCGCGCGCTGACCTATCGCGCGGTGGAGCTCTACGTGAGCGGGAAGGACGTGACCAAGCTCGCGTCGATGGCCAAGCTCAAAGTCGGGCGTCTGAGCCGCGAGGTGCACGACGCCTGCCTGCAATACTGGGGCGGCATGGGTTTCACCTGGGACAACCCGGTGTCGCAGGGTTTCCGCGACGGCCGGCTCGGCTCGATCGGCGGCGGCGCTGACGAGGTGATGCTGGGCATCATCTGCAAGCTCGAGGGCACGCTGCCGAAGGAAGTGCGTTGACGGCATGCGCACGCTTTCGCTCTACTTCGCCGCCCTGCTGACCGGGAGCTCCGCGATGGCCGCCGTCGACCTGAATGCGTTGTGGGACTTCAACAAGCCCGCGCTCAGCGAGGAGCGCTTTCGCGCCGCGCTGGCCACGGCGCAAGGCGACGACGCACTGATCCTGCAGACGCAGATCGCGCGCACTTTCGGCCTGCGGCGCGACTTCGCGCGGGCGCGGCAGGTCCTGGCCGAAGTGGAGCCCTCGCTCGGCAAGGCTGGCGCGGAAGCGAAGGTGCGCTACTGGCTCGAGCTGGGCCGCACCTGGGGTTCGGCCACGCACAAGCCCGACGAGTTGACGGCCGATGCGAAGAAGGCCGCGCGCGAGGCCTACGACCGCGCGCTGGCGATCGCCAAAACTGCCCAGCTCGACGCGCTGGCGATCGACACGCTGCACATGTACGCCTTCATCGACACCGATCCCGCCGACGGCGTGAAGTGGGCCGATGCCGGGCTGGCGATCGCGCTGAACTCCAAGCATCCGGCGGCGCAGCGCTGGGAGGCGACGCTGCGCAACAACCGCGGCTACGCGCTGCACCAGATGAAGCGGCACGAGGAGGCGTTGGCCGAGTTCCAGCGTTCGCTCGCCGCGGCCGAGCGCAACGGCAAGACCGGGCCGATTCGCATCGCACACTGGATGATCGCGATGACGCTGCGCCACATGGGCCGCCTGGACGAAGCGCGCGACATCCAGCTGCGGCTGGAGCGCGAGTGGGACGCCGCCGGCGAGCCCGACCCCTACGTGTTCGAAGAGCTGGAGGCCATCTACAAGGCCCAGGGCAACACCGAGCGCGCCGCGCACTACGCCGCGCGGCTGAAGGCCACATCGAAATGAGCGACGCCGTCCTGCAGCGCCGCGAGTCCGGCGTGCTGTACCTCACGCTGAACCGGCCCGAGGTGCGCAACGCGATGAACACCGACATGGTGACCGGCCTGCGTGATGCGCTCACGCAGGCCGAGAGCGACGGCGACGTGCGCGCCGTGGTGCTGCGCGGTACCGGCGGCCACTTCTGCGCCGGCGCCGACCTCAAGAGCCTGGCCGGCGCGCCGCGCGACGTGGAGAGCATGGCGGCGATGAACGCGCGCTTCGGCGAGCTGTGCGTGGCGTTCGCCAACACGCCGATCACGACCGTCGCCGTGCTCGAAGGCACGGTGATGGGCGGCGGCTTCGGCCTGGCCTGCGTGGCCGACGTGGCGATTGCCGGCGAGACCACGCTGTTCCGCCTGCCCGAGACGTCGATCGGCGTGGTGCCGGCGCAGATCGCGCCGTTCCTGGTCGAGCGGCTCGGCTACAGCGAGGCCAAACGGCTGGCCGTCACCGGTGGACGCATCGATGCGCGCACCGCGCTCGAGCTGCGGCTCGTCCACGAGGTGCACGAAGGCGGCACGGCGCTCGACGCGGCGCTGCAGCGAGTGCTCAACGAGCTGCTGCAATGCGCGCCCGGCGCGGTGGCGGCCACCAAGGCGCTGATCGCCAAGGCGCGCTTCACGCCGCCGGCCGCGCTGGTGCAGGAGGCGGCGATGGTGTTCGCGCGTGCGGCCACCGGCGCCGAAGGCATCGAGGGCGCGTCGGCCTTCGTGCAGAAACGCAAACCCAGGTGGGCACCGTGACGCAGGACATTCTGTCGATAGACCGCGCCGACGGCGTGACCACGCTGACCATGGACGACGGCAAGGCCAACGTGATGAGCGTGCGCATGCTGCAGTCGCTGCACCAGGCACTGCAGCAGGCGCAGGAACAACGCGACATCGTCGTGCTGCGCGGCCGCGCGGGCCTGTTCAGCGGCGGCTTCGACCTGGCCGCCTTCAAGCGCGAGCCGGCCGAGATCGTGCAGATGCTGACCGAAGGCGCGCGCCTCGCCGAGCGAATGCTGGCCTACCCGCACCCGCTGCTCGCGGTGTGCACCGGCCACGCGATCGCGATGGGCGCCTTCGTGCTGCTGAGCGCCGACTGGCGCATCGGCACCGACGATGCGACGCGCATCGTGCAGGCCAACGAGGTGCAGAACGCGATGACGCTGCCGCGCTTTGCGATCGAAGTGTGCCGCCAGCGGCTGACCCCGGCGGCATTGGAGCGCACCGCGCTGCAGGCCGAGCCGCACGCGCCACGGCAGGCGCTGGAGGCCGGCTTCTTCGACGAACTGGCGGCGCCCGCGGCGCTGGCCGACGCGGTGCAGGCGCGCGTGACGCGGCTGCGCAAGCTCGACCCCGGCGCGTACACCGCCACCAAGCAGCGGCTTCGCGCCGACACGCTGGCCGCGCTGCGGCGAGCCATCGACGCCGATGTCGCCGAGTGGACGGCGCGCTTCGCATGACGTTCCGCAAGATCCTGGTTGCCAACCGCGGCGAGATCGCGTGCCGCGTGATGCGCACCGCGCGGCGCGTGGGCTATCGCACGGTTGCCGTGTACAGCGACGCCGACGCGGCGTCGCCGCACGTCGCGCTGGCCGACGAGGCGGTTCGCATCGGCCCGCCACCGGCGGCGTTGTCGTATCTGTCGATCGACGCGCTGCTCGCGGCGGCGAAGCAGACCGGTGCCGACGCGGTGCACCCGGGCTACGGGTTCCTGTCCGAACGCGCCGACTTCGCGCAGGCCTGCCTCGACGCGGGCCTGGTCTTCATCGGCCCGCCGCCGGCGGCGATCCGCGCGATGGGCGACAAGGCGCTGGCCAAGCGCCGAATGATCGAGGCCGGCGTGCCCTGCGCGCCCGGTTATCTCGGGGACGAACAGACGGAAACGCGACTCTCGCACGAGGCGCGCACGCTGGGCTTTCCGCTGCTGGTCAAGGCGGTGGCCGGCGGTGGTGGCCGCGGCATGCGGCTGGTCGAGCACGAAGCCGACATCGCGTCGGCACTGGCCGGTGCGCGCCGCGAGGCCGAGAGCGCGTTCGGCGATGGCACGCTGATGCTCGAGCGGCTGATTCAGCACGGCCGGCACATCGAGATCCAGGTCTTCGCCGACTCGCACGGCAACGTCGTGCATCTGGGCGAGCGCGACTGCACCGCGCAGCGCCGGCGGCAGAAAGTGATCGAAGAGGCGCCCTCACCCGTCGTGAGCCCGGCGATGCGCGACGCGATGGGCCGCGACGCGGTGGCCGCGGCGCGCGCGGTGGGCTACGTGGGCGCCGGCACGGTGGAGTTCATCGTCGACGCCGAGCTCAAGCACTGGTTCCTCGAAATGAACACGCGGCTGCAGGTCGAGCACCCGGTCACCGAGTGCGTCACCGGGCTCGATCTGGTGGAGTGGCAGCTGCGCGTCGCCGCCGGCGAGGCGCTGCCGCTGCAGCAAGACGAGATCCGCTTCGATGGCCATGCCATCGAGCTGCGCCTCTACACCGAGGACCCGTACGACGGCTACAAGCCGCAGACCGGCCACGTCGTGCACTGGCGGCCTGAGGCGGCGCGAGCGGCTGGCGCGCGCGTGGACGATGGCATCGCCGAAGGCGGCACGATCACGCCCTACTACGACGCGATGATCGCCAAGTTCATCGCCCACGGCCGCGACCGTGCCGATGCGGTGCGCCAGGGTGTCGCCACGCTCGCCGCGTCACCGCTGCTCGGCGTGCGCAGCAACGCGCGCTTCCTGGCCGACCTGCTGCGCTGCGAGGCCTTCACGCAGGCACGCCTGACGACCACGCTGCTCGACGACTGGGCCGCCGGGCCGCACGAGCTGCTGCTGCGCCCGCTGCCGGGCGACGAGGCCTGGGCGATCGCTGCTGCCGCGCGCGCCACGCGCCACGGCACCGGCTGGCGACCGGCCAGCCTGGCCGGCTACGCGATGACGCTGCACTGCGATGCGCAGCACCGCGCGCTGCATGTGCACGCCGACGCGGCGGGCGCGCAGGTGAACGATGGCGAGGCGAACCATCTCGTGCGCATCGTCGCGCGCGACGACCGCACGCTGACGGTCGAGCTCGACGGCGCACGCCGGCGTGCGATCGTCGCCGACGACGGCCACACGCTGCACCTGGCGCTCGATGGCGACGTGTTCACCTTCACCGAAGCCTCGCCCTGGCCGCAGCGCGACAGCGGCGTCGACCCGCGCCGTGCACGCGCGCCGGTGGCCGGTGTGGTGGCGCAGGTGCTGGTGCGCGCCGGCGATGCGGTGGCGGCCGGCCAGCAGCTGGTGAGCGTGGAGGCGATGAAGATGGAGATGTGGCTCACGGCCGGCGCCGCAGGCACCGTGCGTGCCGTGCACGCCACGCCGAAGGCCGGCGTCGAGAGCGGCGCGGTGCTGGTCGAACTGGAGATTGACGAATGAGCAACAAGGCCATCCTCACCTGCGCGCTCACCGGCGTGCTCACCGACCCCAAGCAGCACCCGGTGCCCGTCACGCCCGCGCAGATGGCGGCCGAGGCGCGCGACGCGTTCAACGCCGGCGCGTCCATCATGCACGTGCACCTGCGCGACCAGCGCGACGGCATGGGCCACCTGCCGAGCTGGGACCCCGATGTCGCGCAGAGCGTGTGCGACGCGATCCGCGCCGCCTGCCCCGGCGTGATCATCAATCTGACCACCGGCGTCGTCGGCAAGGACGTGTCGGGCCCGATCGCCTGCATCCGCCGCGTCAAGCCCGAGATCGCGGCCTGCAACGCCGGCAGCCTGAACTACCTGAAGATCAAGGACAACGGCCAGTGGGCCTGGCCGCCGATGGTGTTCGACAACCCGGTGGCCAAGGTGCAGCAGATGCTCGACGCGATGGCCGAGACCCACACGCACCCGGAGTTCGAGTGTTTCGACGTCGGCATCGTGCGCTCGGTGGCGATGTACCAGAAGGCCGGCATGACGCCCGGCGTGCCGGAGCTCAACTTCGTGATGGGCGTGGCCTCGGGCATGCCCTGCGACGCGGAGCTGCTGGCGCTGCTGCCGCGCTATGCGCCGGCGGGTGCGGTGTGGCAGACCACGCTGATCGGCCGCGCCGAGATCTGGCCGGTGCACCAGAAGACCGCCGAGCTCGGCGGCATGCTGCGCAGCGGGCTGGAAGACACCTTCTACCTGCCGGGCGGCGAACGCGCGTCGGGCAACGGCGTGTTGATCGAGGCGCTGGCGCAGTGCGCACGCAACGCCGGCCGCGCGGTGGCCTCGCCAGCCGAAGCACGCGCGCTGCTGGCGCTGTAGTTGAACTATCGGCCGCTGAACGCCGGCGGCCGCTTCTCGACGAAGTGGGCCACGCCCTCGCGGAAGTCCTCCGAGGTGAACGACTGGCGCATCTCGTCGTCGGCGATGCGCACCGCCTCGCCGAGCGGCTGCATCAGTGCGTCGTAGAGCTGGCGCTTGATGATGCCCATCGAGCGCGGCGACGACAGCTGGGCCAGCTCGGCCGCGATGGCCTGTGCCGCATCGCCGAAGCCGTCGGCCGGCAGCAGCTTCGCGAGGCCCATCTGCGCGGCCTCTGCCGCCGCCACGGTGCGTGCCGACAGCAGCAGGTCCATCGCGTGCATCGGGCCGATCAGCCGCGGCAGCAGCCACGAGATGCCGTGCTCGGCGATCAGCCCGCGGCGCGCGAACGCGGTGGTGAGCTTGGCGTTGTCGGCCATGAGGCGCAGGTCGCAGTACAGCGCGAAGCACAGGCCGATACCGGCCACCGGGCCATTGATCGCGGCGATGATCGGCTTGCGCGCGCGCATCAAGTAGCCGAACGAAGGTTCGTAGTTGGCGGCCATGCCGTCGGCGGCCGGCGCGGCGGACGTGGCCCGCGCGCGCTGCTCGGCGATCGTTCGATCGCTCGCCACGCTGCTCAGCAGCGACATGTCGGCGCCGGCGCAGAAGCCGCGCCCGGCGCCGGTGACAACGATGGCGCGCACGCCGGCATCGGCGTCGGCCGCCTCGATGGCGGCGCGCACCTCGGCGTCCATCACGCGGGTCCACGCGTTCAGCTTGTCCGGGCGGTTGAGCGTGATCGTCGCGACGCGATCGCGCACGGCGTAGAGGATCTCGGTGGTGTCCATGGCGTGGTCTCCCGCGGCGGGGCCGAAAGTGCGCGATCGTAGCCGCCTCGCGGGCGGGCGCACCGTCGCGCGAGGGACAATCGCGCAATGGCAGACGTGTTCGGCTTCGACGCCTACGCGCCGCGCGAGATCGCGGCGCGCGTCAGCGACGTCGGCGTGGCCAAGGCGAGGCTGCCGCTGCTGACGCAGGCGCTGCTGGGTGTGCTGGCGGGCGCCTTCATCGGCCTGGGCGCCCTGATGTTCACGCTGGTCGCCAGCGATGCGAGCCTCGGTTTCGCCGCGTCGCGGCTGCTCGGCGGCCTGGCCTTCTCGCTCGGGCTGATCCTCGTCACGGTGGCCGGCGCGGAACTCTTCACCGGCAACAACCTGATCGCCATGGCCTGGGCCGGCGGCCACGTGACAACGCGTGAGCTGCTGGTCAACTGGGTCGTGGTGTGCGCGGCCAACTTCGTGGGCGCACTCGGACTCGCGACGCTGGTGTGGCTGTCGGGCCATGCGGACCTCGGCGACGGCGCGGTGGGCCGGGCGGCCGTGCGCATCGCCATCGCCAAGGCGCAGCTGCCATGGATGGAACTTTTTGTTCGCGGCGTGCTCTGCAACGCACTCGTGTGCATGGCGGTGTGGATGGCGCTGGCCGGGCGCAGCGTGACCGACAAGGTGCTGGCCATCGTGTTCCCGATCACCGCATTCGTCGCCGCCGGCTTCGAGCACTCGATCGCCAACATGTACATGCTGCCTCTGGCCATGCTGCTCGGCGCGCCGCTGGGCGCCGGCGACCTGCTGCGCAACCTGCTGCCGGTGATCGCCGGCAACATCGTCGGTGGCAGCGTGCTGGTGGCGCTGGTGTACTGGGTGATCTACCTGCGGCCCGGCGCGGCGCCTCCCATGCGAAGTTAGGTAATAGACCTGAGCCGGATCAAGTGGCGATCCGTCATCATCGGCGCAGCCCTTACCGGAGACGCCGCATGAAGTTCCGTCAGACCCTTCAGATCGCGCTGATGGCGCTCGCCGCCGGCGCCGCCGCGCCCGCCGTGGCCCAGATCGAGATCAAGTTCGGCCATGTCGGCGAGCCCAACTCGCTGTTCGCCAACTCGGCCGACGAATTCGCCAAACGGGCCAACGCCAAGCTCGGCGCCAAAGCCAAGGTGGTGGTGTTCGGCTCCAGCCAGCTCGGCGGCGACAAGGAGCTGCTGCAGAAGCTCAAGCTCGGCACGGTGGACATCGCGCTGCCGTCGACCGTGATGTCGTCGGAGTCCGACATCTTCGGCGTCTTCGAGATGCCTTACCTGGTGAAGGACCGCGCCCACATGGGCCGCATCGAGAAGGACGTGTTCTGGGCCAAGATGGCGCCCGAGGCCGAAAAGAAGGGTCTGAAGATCATCGCGGTGTGGGAGAACGGCTACCGCCACATCACCAACAGCAAGCGGGCGATCAACACGCCGGCCGATCTGCAGGGTATCAAGCTGCGCGTGCCCGAGGGCAAGTGGCGGGTCAAGATGTTCCAGACCTACGGCGCGAACCCGTCGCCGATGAAGTTCTCCGAGGTCTTCACCGCGCTGCAGACCGGCGTGATGGACGGCCAGGAAAACCCGTTCACGCAGATCTACAGCGCCAAGTTCCAGGAGGTGCAGAAGTTCCTCTCGCTCACCGGGCACGTGTACACGCCGGCCTACGCCACCGTGGGCGCCAAGAAGTGGGCAACGCTGCCCGACGACGTGCGCAAGATCCTCGAAGACACCGCCAAGGAGACCCAGGCCTGGGTCTACACCACCGCCGAAAAAGAAGACAACGACCTGCTGGCCAAGCTGAAGGCCGGCGGCATCCAGGTGAACACGCCCAACAAGGACGCGTTCGTCGCAGCCTCCAAGCCGGTGTACGACGAGTTCGCCAAGGAAGTGCCGAGCGCCAAGGACGTGATCGACCGCGCGATCGCCCTGGGCAAGTAGAGGGTGAGTCTGCAAACGTTTCGCCGGGGGTACGAGCGCGCCCTCGAGTGGATCTGCATCGCGCTGATGATCGCGCTCGCCGCCGAGGTGGTGGCCGGCGTGGTCTTTCGCTACACGGGCCACTCGCTCGTCTGGTATGACGAGGTCGCCACCATCCTGCTGGCCTGGGTGACGTTCTACGGCTCCGCGCTCGCGGTGCTGAAGCACGCGCACATGGGCGTGCCCGAGGTCGTGCGTATGCTGCCGCCCGGCCCGCGCGTGGTGGCCGCCGTCGTGGCGCAGCTGTGCACGATGGCCTTCTTCGTGCTGCTGGCCTGGGTGGGTTATTCGATCCTCCAGATCCTCGCGGACGACCGCCTGGTGTCGCTGCCGGAGGTGTCGATGGCGTATGCCAGCTCGGTGATCCCGATCAGCGCCGTCCTGTTCGTGGTGGGCCAGCTGCTGGTGTTCCCCGAGGTGCTGGCTGAGGCGCGGCGCGCGGACGAGCCCGCCGGGGGGCACGCATGACCGGATTCCTGGTGCTGCTGTGCGTCGTCGTGCTGGTGCTGATCAACGTGCCGATCGCGGTGGCGCTGTGCATCGCGTCGGTGGTGGCGATGCTCGCGACGCAAGGCGCAGGCAGCCTGCCCAACGTGCCGCTGTCGCTCTACCAGGGTGCGACCAGCTTCCCGCTGATCGCGATCCCTCTGTTCATCCTGGCGGCCGCGATCATGAACACCTCGGGCATCTCGCACCGGCTGATCGACTTCTGCCAGGCGCTGGTGGGCTGGGTGCGGGGCGCGCTGGCCCAGGTGAACGTGCTGAGCCACATGTTCTTCGCCGAGATCTCGGGCTCTGCGGTCGCGGGCGTGGCCGCCACCGCATCCATCATCATGCCGGCGATGAAGGCGCGCGGTTACCCCGGCCCCTTCACGGCCGCGGTGACGTCCTCGACGGCCACGCTGGCGATCATCATCCCGCCGTCGATTCCGATGATCCTGTATGCGGTGATGGCGGGCACGTCGGTGGTGCAGATGTTCGTCGCCGGCATCGTGCCCGGCCTGCTCGCGGCCTTCGGCTTCATGGCCCTGTGCTACTGGTACGCGATCAAGTACAACTGGCCGGTGGAAGAGGTCTTCCAGTGGCGCAAGCTCGGGCGCGCCTTCCAGCACGCGTTCTGGGCCCTCACGCTGCCGATCATCATCCTCGGCGGCATCTTCGGCGGCATCGTCACCGCGACCGAGGGCGCGGCACTCGCGGTGGTGGCGGCGCTGCTGGTGGGCGGCCTGGTCTACCGCGAGCTCAACTGGACGCGGCTGCGCGAGGCCATCATCGACGGCGCCGTGCAGACCGGCACCGTGATGCTGCTGGTGGCCGCATCGGCATTGCTCGGCCTGTACCTCACCGAGGTCCAGCTGCCCCAGCGCATCGCGGCGGCGATGCTCTCGGTCACGAGCGAGAAGTGGGCCATCCTCGCGATCCTGAACGTCTTCTTCCTCATCATCGGCATGTTCCTGCATTCGGCCGCCGCCATCATCCTGGTGGTGCCGATCGTGATGCCGGTGGTCACTGCGGCGGGGATCGACCCGGTGCACTTCGGCGTGATCGTGACGCTCAACCTGGCCATCGGCCAGCAGACGCCGCCGGTGGCGAGCGTGCTGCTGCTCACCTGCTCGATCGCCAAAGAGAGCGTCTGGGACGTCACCAAGGCCAACATCCCGTTCATCGGCGTGCTGCTGGCCACGCTGCTGCTGGTGACCTACGTGCCGGTGGTGACGCTCGGCCTCGTCAGCTTCTTCTACCGATGAGCGAACAAGACGTGATTCTGGTCGACCGCGCGGGGCCCGTCGCCACCGTGGTGCTCAATCGGCCCGACAAGCTGAACGCGCTAACCAAGCCGATGTGGCAGCGCCTCGGCGATGTGTTCATCGAACTGGATGCCGACGACAGCCTGCGCGGCATTGTGCTGCGCGGTGCCGGCGAGAAGGCCTTCGCGCCGGGCAACGACATCGGCGAGTTCGAGCACGAGCGCTCCAATGTCGAGCAGGCGCGCGCCTACGGTGCGGTGATGGCGCGCACGATCGATGCGATCGGCCGCTGCCGCCACCCGGTGGTGGCGCAGATCCACGGCATCTGCGTCGGCGGCGGGCTCGAGATCGCCGGGCTCGCCGACATCCGCATCTGCGGCGCGTCGAGCCGCTTCGGCGCGCCGATCAACCGGCTCGGCCTGGTGATGGCGTATGCCGAGATCGGTGCGCTGGTCCGCCTGGCCGGCGAGGCGGTGGCGCTCGAGATCCTGCTCGAGGGCCGGGTGTTCGACGCGCACGAGGCGCTCGCCAAGGGGCTGGTCACGCGCGTGGTCGCCGACGACCAGGTGGCGCACGAGGTGGCCGCCACCGTGCAGCGCATCACCGACGGCGCGCCGCTGGCCGCGCGCTGGCACAAGCGTTTCGCGCTGCGCCTGCGTGACCCGGCGCCGCTGACGGCCGCCGAGATCGACGAGGGCTTCGCCTGCTACGGCACCGAGGACTTCCGCATCGGCGTGCAGGCGTTCCTGGCCAAGAGCAAGCCGCAGTTCAAGGGCAAGTAGATGGCGAGCCCCGGTCCGCTCGAAGGCATCCAGGTCGTCGAGATGGCGCAGATCATGGCCGGGCCCACCTGCGGCCAGCTGCTGGCCGACCTGGGCGCCGACGTGATCAAGGTCGAGAAGCTGCCCGGCGGCGACGACAGCCGCTCGTACCGCCAGCACACCATCCACGGCGAATCTTCGCCGTTCATGATGATGAACCGCAACAAGCTCGGCATCGCGGTGAACCTCAAGCTTCCCGGCGGCGTCGAGGTGGTCAAGCGGCTGCTGGCGCGCGCCGACGTGGTGGTCGAGAACTACCGCCTGGGCACGCTCGACAAGCTGGGCCTGGGCTACGACACGCTGCACGCGCTGAACCCGCGCCTGGTGTACTGCGCGATCACCGGCTACGGCCGCACCGGCCCCGACGCCGACAAGGGCGGCTTCGACCTCATCGCGCAGGGTGTGTCGGGCCTGATGAGCGTGACCGGCCAGCCCGGCGGCGAGCCGGTGAAGACGGGCTCGCCGGTGGCCGACATCAACGCCGGCATCCTGGGTGCGCTGGGGGTCGTGTCGGCGCTGCTGCGGCGCGCCACCAGCGGCCGCGGCCAGTTGGTCGACACCTCGCTGATGGAAGCCGCCGTGCACCAGACCTTCTGGCAGACGGCGCTGTACCTCGCCACCGGCGTGAACCCCGAGCCGTCGGGCTCGAGCCATATCCTGGCGGCGCCGTACCAGGCCTTCCCCACCGCCGACGGCTGGATCAACATCGGCGGCGCCAACCAGGCCAACTGGGAGCGCATCGCTGGCGCGATCGGTCTGCCCGAACTCGTGGCCGATGCGCGCTTCAAGACCAACGCCGACCGCATGGCGCACAAGCAGCAGTTGGCCGAGCTGATCGCCACCCGCACGCGCACGCGCGCGTCGGCCGAGTGGATCGCGCTGCTCGAGTCCGCGGGCGTGCCGGTGGGCCCCATCAACAAGATCGGCGAGATGCTCACCGACCCGCAGGTGCTCGCACGGCGCATGGTGGTGGAGGTCGAGCATCCCAAGGCCGGCACCGTGAAAGCGCTCGGCCTGCCGATCAAGCTGTCCGAGACGCCGGGCTCGGTGCGCCGTGCCGCACCGCTGCTGGGCCAGCACACGCGCGAGGTGCTCGCCTCGCTGGGCTACAGCGCGCCGGAGATCCAGGCGCTCGAGCACGCCGGCGCGGTGGCCTGCGCCTGAAGCGGCGACGCGCCGGGCCGGCGCGGTGGTGGTGGCCTGCGTTTGCCTATCATCGCCGTTTCGCGTCAGCCCTCGTCCTGCCCCATGCGTGTCGTGAGCCCTGCCCTGCGCACCCTTCTGATCGGCGGCGTCTTCGTGACGGCGGCCGTCCTGCTCTGGCAGGCCCTGCCGAGCAACGGCCGCACCGATGCCACGCCGCGCGCCGTGGCGCCGCGCGGCCCGCTCGCCGCGGACGAACTGGCGAACATCGATGTCTTTCGCCGGACCAGCCCGTCGGTGGTCCACATCACCACGCTGGCGGTGCAGCGCGACTTCTTCTCGATGAACGCGCAGCAGGTGCCGCGCGGCACCGGCACCGGCTTCGTGTGGGACGAGGCCGGCCACATCGTCACCAACTTCCATGTCGTGCAGGGCGGCAGCGCGCTGCGCGTCACGCTGGCCGACCAGACCAGCTTCGTCGCCAGGCTGGTGGGCGTGTTTCCCGACCGCGACCTCGCGGTGATGCGCATCGAGGCGCCGAAGGAGAAGCTGCCGCCGATCGCCATCGGCTCGAGCAAGGACCTCGTCGTCGGCCAGCGCGTCTATGCGATCGGCAACCCGTTCGGCCTCGACCAGACGCTCACCACCGGCATCGTGAGCGCACTCAACCGCGAGATCGAGTCGTTCAACGAACGCACCATCCGCGGCGTGATCCAGACCGACGCGGCGATCAACCCGGGCAACTCGGGCGGCCCGCTGCTCGACTCGGCCGGCCGCTTGATCGGCGTGAACACGCAGATCGCAAGCCCGAGCGGTGCCAGCGCCGGCATCGGCTTCGCCATTCCGGTCGACGAGGTCAACCGCATCGTGCCGCGGCTGATCCGCGACGGCCGCCTGGTGCGGCCCGCGCTCGGCATCTCGGCGCTGCCCGACAACATACCGCTCGCGCTCAAGCTGCCCAAGGGCGTGGGCCTGGTGCAGGTGGCGCCGGGCGGGCCGGCAGCAAAGGCCGGGCTGCAGCCATTTCGCCGCGCCGACGACGGCGGTGTGGTGCCCGGCGACGTGATCACCGCGATCAACGGCGAGGCGGTCGCCACGCTCGACGACATGCTCACGCTGCTGGAGCGTCACCAACCCGGCGAGACGGTGACACTCACGTTGTGGCGCGCCGGCAAGACACGCCAGCAGACGGTCGTGCTGGGCAGTTCGCAGTAGAGGGCGGGGCGAGCTTCGATGGAGGGCCGGCTTGCGGACTTTGCGGCCTTTCGCGAGAGACCGCATTCAAACCGAGGACTGCGCATCGCGCCAGGCGGTACCCGCCCGGGGCTCATACTGGGTCGGCCCTCGCCTTCGGCGAGGGCTGCGCTGCGATGCTCGCGTCGAGGTCGCGCCGCCGAACTCGCTACGCGAGCTTCGCTCGCTGCGCTCAACCATCGTCGGCGAGTCAGATGTGGATGCGCGCTGCGCGCGCCGACCTCGACGCTGCGCTTCTCGCCGACCCACAAATCGCCCCGAGCGGGTACCGCCTGCCGCGATGCAGCGCTCGTGGTGTTCGGCGAAGGAAGCCCCTGCCGCTGGGCGAAGGTGGGCTCGGGCAGGTTCGGGC
>JBGAMU010000070.1:0-20773 GCA_044222685.1 Burkholderiaceae bacterium | reverse complement strand
GGTAGGCCTCGGTCAGCACGTCCTGCGGCGCGTCGTGCATGCAGCGCAGGTTGCGCGTGTGGATCGAGTTGCCGCCGCGCCATTCGGACGGGGCGCTCTCGAGCAGCAGCACCGACGCGCCGGCCTCGCGCGCGGTGAGCGCGGCACACAGCGCGGCGTTGCCGCCGCCGATGACAAGCACGTCGATCACGCCATGTTCCGCCGCATCGACGCCAGCATAGCCGCATCGATGCGCGCGCCCGGGCGCGTTCAGGCCACCGCCACCCGCACCGGAATGCGGCGCCGTCCGAACGACGGCCGCGTCGCGTCGAAACGCCCTGCGATCGCCGTACCGCAGTGGCCGCAGGCACCGCGATCGTCGAGTTCGTCGCGCAGGACCCGGTGCCAGTCGCGTTCGATCAGCGGCCGCCGGCAGCCGGGGCAGTAAGTGGTGCCGCCCTCGGTGTCGTGCACGTTGCCGGTGTACACGTAGCGCAGGCCATGTCCCCATCCGATCGCGCGGGCACGCTGCAGCGTGGCATGCGGCGTGGGTGCCACGTCGGTCATCTTGTAGTCGGGGTGGAACGCG
Organism: Burkholderiaceae bacterium; assembly: GCA_044222685.1. Taxonomy (GTDB): domain Bacteria; phylum Pseudomonadota; class Gammaproteobacteria; order Burkholderiales; family Burkholderiaceae_C; genus JAEUPI01. The sequence continues at coordinate 20,205 of JBGAMU010000070.1, read as the reverse complement.
GTGAAGTGCAGCGGCACGTCCGGGCCCAGATGGTCGGCGATCCAGCGGCACATCGCCTCCAGCTCGGCCGTGCTGTCGTTATGGCCCGGGATCAGCAGCGTGGTGATCTCGAACCAGCACGCGGTCTCGTGCTTCAGGAACTGCAGCGTGTCGAGCACCGGGGCCAGGTGGGCGCCGGTCTGCTGGAAGTAGAACGCGTCGGTGAAGGCCTTCAGGTCGACGTTGGCCGCGTCCATCTTGGCGTAGAACTCGCGGCGGGCTGGCGCATGCATGTAGCCCGCCGTCACCGCCACCGTCTGCACGCCGAGCGCGTGGCAGGCGTCGGCCGTGTCCATCGCGTACTCGGCAAAGATCACCGGGTCGTTGTAGGTGAAGGCCACGCTCTTGCAGCCCGACTGCTGCGCCACCTCGGCGATGCGCGCCGGCGAGGCCGCGTCCATCAGGCGGTCCATCTCGCGGCTCTTGGAGATGTCCCAGTTCTGGCAGAACTTGCACGCGAGGTTGCAGCCCGCGGTGCCGAACGAGAACACGCTGCTGCCGGGATAGAAGTGGTTCAGCGGCTTCTTCTCGATCGGATCGATGCAAAAGCCCGAGCTGCGGCCGTAGGTGGTGAGCACCATCGCGTCGCCACTGCGCTGGCGCACGAAGCACAGGCCGCGCTGGCCCTCGTGCAGCCGGCAGTCGCGCGGACACAGGTCGCACTGGATGCGGCCATCGTCGAGCCGGTGCCACCAGCGCGCGGGGTGGCGTGTCAACGGCGCTTGTTCGTCGCGCTTCATGGCGCCCCCACCCGCTCGAGGAACCTGCGCACGCGGTAACGCTGCAGCTGCAGGTCGCGGGCCCAGAAGTCGGCCGGCAAGCCTGCCTTGCGCTTGAGTGCCGCCAGGAACTCGCGCGGCCCGGGCAGTTGCTCCCACACCTGCGGCAGCAAGGTGGCGCGCTGGCCGCGCCACTCGAGGATCACACCGTCGATGCCCGGGCGCAGCGCCGCGCGGGCCTCGGCCTCGTTGGCGACCGCCAGCGGCAGCGGCGGTTCGAGCAGTGAGACCTCGATCTCGAGCGCCTCGAACTCCTCGCGCCGCAAGGGCTCGAACCGCGGGTCGCGGAACGCCGCGCACAGCGCCTGCAGTCGCACGTCGTGGCCGAGCGGCCGCGTGGCGGTGAGCGTGCCGACGCAACCGCGCAGCGCACCGTCCAGCCGCAGCGTGACGAATGTGGCGCCGGGTGCCCTCAACGCCGGGTGGTGCGGCTCGGGGTCGGTGGGTAGCGCCAGCACGTCGGCGATGGCATTGCGCGCGCGCGTCAGCAAGGCCGCACCGAGCACATCGTCGTCACGCTCGCCCTCTGCCCGCGCCATGCCTTGCGCCTGCGGTGCCGCCGGCTCGAACGCCACCGCGCAGTAGCCGACCACGCGCGAGCGGTCGCCCGCCGTGTCGCCCGAATTGCGCAGGTCGAGCAGCCGCGCCGACAAGCCGTGCGCGCGCGCGGTCAGCAAGGCGCCCGCCAATGGCGTGGCACCGCAGGCCTGGTGATGATCCAGCGCGGTATCGAGGCGAAGGATGTGGTCCACCGTGTCGCGATCGCGGGCCTGTGCCTGCCGATGGCCGAGGTAATGCGACAAGTCCGACGAGACGACGATCAGCGTCTCGTCGCCGCCCCACAGCTGCTCGACCACGGCGGCCACCGCCTCGGCGTCCACCGAGCCGACGGCCAGCGGCACCAGTGCGAAGTCACCCAGCACCTGCTGCAGGAACGGCAGCTGCACCTCGAGCGCATGTTCGTCGGCATGCGCCGCATCGCTGCTCACCACCTGCGGCAGGTGGCGGATCGACGCCAGCGCCGCGCGATCGAGCGGCACCGGGCCGAGCGGGGTCGCGAAGGCCGCGACGGTGGGCACGGCAATGCCGCGCACGGCGATCCGATGCGTCGGGCCGAGCAGCACCACCCGGCGGATCCGGCCACGCCCTGCCGACAGCCGCGCATAGGCATGGGCCGCCACCGGCCCCGAGTAGACGTAGCCAGCATGCGGCACCAGCAGCATCTTCGGCCACGTCGCGACCGCCGGGTCCACCGGCACGCCTGCCAGCATGTCAGCGACCTGCGCGGCCAGCGCGCGCCGGTCGGCCGGATAGAAATATCCCGCCACCGCGGCGGGCCGCGTCGTCATGGTCATCGGCATCCCCTAGCCGACTCTAGATGGGATCGCGCGTGTCTGCATCAAGGGCCGGCGCGCGCTGGAGTGCCATCACTAGACGCGGACGCGCTTGAGCGGACGCAACGGAGCGCCAGGCGCTGAACCTATAGTTCTCTATACAGGATCACAACCACGGTGAAGACATGGCCACTCGCAAGCTCTCCAATCCCGAACTCGCGGCTGCCGCGAGAAACCTCAACAGCGCCGCTCACCACATCCGCCGCGCGGTCAATCAGAAGCTCGACGAGCTCGGCAAGACCGTCGCCATGGAGTTGCAGAAGGCCAAGAAGACGGCCATGACCAAGGGCGGGCAGGCCAAGCGCCGGTTCGACGCCTTGCTGAAGACGACCGAAGCGCGCCTGAAGCGGGTGAACACCGACGCCCGCAAGTCCTTGCACAAGGCCGTCGCCGAAGCGGAGAAGAAGCTGGTGACCGCCAAGGCCACGGTGACGCGGCCCGCCACGGCCCGGAAGGCGGCGGTCAAGAAGAGCACGGCTCGCAAGGCCGGCGCCAAGCGCGCACCGGCCAAGAAGGCGGCGGCGAAGCGGGCGCCGCGCAAGGCTGCGGCCTGACCTATCGAGGCGTCGCAGCTAGTCGGCCTTGATGCCGGCGCGCGTGACGATCTCCTTCCAGATCTTCTGCTGCTGCGCAATGAAGGCGGCGAACTCGGCCGGCGGGCCGCCGCCGCCGACGGCCGAGTCGCTGGCGAAGCGTTCGGTCACCGCGTTGCTCTTCAGCGCCTTCAACGACTCTTCCTGCAGCCGCTTGACAATGTCGGCCGGCGTGCCAGCAGGCGCCAGGATGCCGTACCACTGCGAAGTCTCGAAGTCCTTGTAGCCCATCTCGGCCACGGTGGGCACGTCGGGCAGCGCGGGCAGGCGCTGGGGCGTGCCGACCGCGATCGCCTTCAGCTTGCCGCTCTTGATGTGCGGCAACAGCGCCGGCAGGCCGGCCGAGCTGGCCTGCGTGCGGCCGGCCAGCAGGTCGGTCAGCTGCGGGCCGGTACCGCGGTACGGGATGTGCGTGATGAACATGCCGGTCACCAGCTTCAGGTACTCCATCGCCAGATGCCCCGCGCTCGCGTTGCCCGCCGAGCCGTAGTTGAGCTTGCCCGGGTTCTTCTTCACGTGGGCGACGAACTCCTTGAAGTTGTTCGCCGGCACGTCGGGGTGGATGACGAAGAGGTTCGGCACCTTGGCCAGCAGCGTGACGGGCAGGAAATCCTTGTTCACGTCGAACGGCTGGTTCGGGAAGATGTACGGGTTCACCGCCAGCGAGCCGACGTGGCCGAGGATGATGGTGTAGCCGTCGGGCGCGGCCTTGGCGACGTCCTGCATCGCCGGCAGGCCGGCGCCGCCGCCCTTGTTCTCGACGTAGACGGTCTGGCCGAGCTGCTTGGTCAGCTCGTTGGCCACCGTGCGGGCGACGATCTCGCTGGTGCCGCCGGGCGCGAACGGCACGACGAAGCGGATCGACTGCTTCGGCCAGCCGGCCTGTGCACGCGCCAGCGCGGGCCACAGGGCCGGCAGCAGCAGCAACGGGGAAGCCAGGGCGGTGCGGCGGGTCGTGGTCATGGTGTCGATCGTGGTGAAGGATTCGGTGTCACTGTACGCGCCGCCGCACGGCCCGGCACTCGGCGAAAGCGCTACATGCGCGCCAGCACCCGGTCGACCATGACGCCGCTCTGGCCGAGGTAGTTCGCCGGGTCGCACAGACGCGCCAGCGCCGCGCGGTCGACGTGCCGCGTGATCTCGGCGTTCTCGCACAGCAGGTCGAGCAAGGGTCGCTGCTGCGCCACCGCCTGGCGGCAGATGTCGTAGACCAGGTCGTGCGCGTACTCGCGGCCGATGTAGGGGCCCAGCCCCATCATCACCGCCTCGCTCATCACCAGGCCGCCGGTCAGCTCGATGTTGCGCAGCATCGCCTTCGGGTCGACCTCCAGCCCCTCGACCACGGCGAGCGACTGCTTCAACGCGCCGGCCATCAGGCAGAAGGCGTCGGGCAGCACGATCCACTCGATCTCCCACGGGCCGGTGGAGCGCTCGTGGTCGGCCACCATCGCGTCCATCAGCGACGCGGCATGCTGGCGCACGACCGAGATCGCGGCGTGGATGTAGCAGCTGGCGATCGGGTTGCGCTTCTGCGGCATCGTGCTGCTCGAGCCGCGGCCCGGGTGGAACGGCTCGAACACCTCGGCCACCTCGGTCTGCATCATCAGCTTGACGTCCATGCTCAGCTTGCCGAGCGTGCCGCCGACGAGCCCCAGGAAGGCACCGACCTCGGCGATGTTGTCGCGGATCGTGTGCCAGGCGATCACCGGCTGCTTGAGGCCCAGCTCGGCGCACAGGCCGGCTTGCGTCTCCATCGCGCCGGTCTCGATCGACGCCAGCGTGCCCGCCGCACCGGCGAACTCGCCGACCAGCACGCGCTCCTTCAGCTGCGCCAGCCGCTCCTGGTGGCGCTGCACGGCCGACAGCAGGCCCGCCATCTTGTAGCCGAAGGTCACGGGGATCGCCTGCTGCAGGTTGCTGCGGCCGATCACCGGTGTCAGGCGGTGTTCCTTCGCCAGCCGGGCCAGCGCCTGCGCGATCGCGCCCAGGTCGTGCTCCACCAGCGCCAGCGCCTCGCGGATCTGCAGCACGGTGGCGGTGTCGGTGATGTCCTGCGTCGTCGCGCCCCAGTGGCAGTACTCGCCGAGCTTGTCGCGGCACAGCTTGTTGAGCTGCGAGACGACGCCCAGCACCGGGTAGCCGATGCGCTCGGTCTGCTGGCGCAGCAGGTCCAGGTCGATCTGCGCGATGTCGCAGTGGCTGACGATCTCGTCGGCGGCGCGCTGCGGGATGATGCCCAGGCGAGCCTGCACGACGGCCAGCGCGCGCTCGATGTCGAGGTACTTGCGCGTGCGGTTCTCGTCCGACCACACCGCGCGCATCGCGTCGGTGGTGAAGATGCCCTGGAAGATGCGGGAGTCGATGATGCTGGCGGCCATGATGGCTCCTCGGGGTCTCGATGGGTGGGCGGCGCGCGCCGTGGCGCCGGTGCTCAGATGGCGTCGGCCGCCCGCAGCGCGGTGATCTCGGCCGCGTCGACGCCCAGCTCGGCCAGGATCGCGTCGGTGTGCTGGCCGAGCGCGGGAATCGCAGTGAACGCCGGGTCACCGTCGTCCCACGAGCCCGGCGGCAGCAACGCGGGCAGCGGCCCGACGGGCGAAGCCACCTCGCGCCAGCGCGCGCGGGCGGCGAGCTGGGGATGCGACCACAGGCCCGCCATGTCGTTGACGCGCGCGTTGGCGATCTGCGCCTGCTCGAGCCGCTCGGTCACCTGATCGAGCGTCAGCTCGGCGAACGCCTGCACGATCAGCTCGCGCAACGCCGCGCGGTTCGCCGTGCGCTGCGCATTGCCGGCGAAGCGCGCGTCCTTCGCCAGGGCCGGTTGCCGCAGCACCTTGTCGCAGAACTGCAGCCATTCGCGCTCGTTCTGCAGGCCCAGCATCACGGTCTGGCCGTCGCCGGTGGGAAACGGCCCGTAGGGATAGATCGTCGCGTGCGACGCGCCGGCGCGCGGCGGCGGCGGCGCGCCGTCGATCGCGTAGTACAACGGAAAGCTCATCCACTCGGCCATCGCCTCCAGCATCGAGATGTCGATGCGCCGGCCCTGGCCGTCGTGCTGTCGCTGCAGCAGCGCGGCCAGGATGCTGCTGTAGGCGTACATGCCGGCGGCGATGTCGGCGATCGAGATGCCGGCCTTGCTCGGCTCGTCGGCGGTGCCGGTGACCGACACGAAACCCGACTCGCTCTGGATCAGCAGGTCGTAGGCCTTCTTGTCGCGGTAGGGGCCGGGGCTTCGCGCATCGTCGCCGTAACCCGAGATGTCGCAGACGATCAGGTCGGGCCGGCCGCCCTTCAGCGCGTCGTGCGACACGCCCAGCCGCGCGGCCGCGCCCGGCGCGAGGTTCTGTACCACCACGTCGGCCTTCGAGGTGATGAGCTGCAGCAGCAGCGCGGCGGCGCGCGGATGCTTGACGTCGAGCGTGAGGCTCTCCTTGCTGCGGTTGGTCCACACGAAGTGAGAAGCCAGCCCGCGCACGCGCTGGTCGTAGCCGCGCGCGAAGTCGCCGACACCCGGCCGCTCGATCTTGATCACGCGCGCGCCCAGGTCGGCGAGCTGGCGCGTCGCGAACGGCGCCGCGATCGCGTGCTCGAGCGTGACGACGGTGAGTCCCTTCAGCGGCTGCATCGCGTCACTTCAGCGTGGCGGTGGCGTCCATCGTCAGCCACCCCTCGTGGTCCTGCGCCCACAGCTTCACCGTGCCGCCGTCGCGCACGCCATTGACCTTCATCGGCCGACCGTCGAAGGTCGGCCGCACGGCCTTGAATCGGAACGTGTCCACCTGCGCATCCGGCGCCTGCCGGCGCAGCAGGTCCATCAGCAGCGTGGCGATCAACGGCCCGTGCACGATCAGGCCCGGATAACCCTCGACCTCGGTGACGTAGCGCCGGTCGTAGTGGATGCGGTGGCCGTTGAAGGTGAGCGCGCTGTAGCGGAACAGCAGCACGTCATCCGGAATCAGCTCTCGTTGCCAGGTCGCCGCCGCAGGGGTCGCCTGAGGCGCCGGTTCGACATCCGTGGGCTTCTTCGCCTCGCGATACACGATGTCGTGGAACTCGACGATCGCCGGCTCGGCCGCGCCGTTGCAGCGCAGCTCGTGTCGCACTTTCACGAACACCAGCTGCCCGCTGCGGCCGTCCTTCACCGTGACATCGGCGATCATCGACGTGCGCTCGACCACATCGCCCACACGCACCGGCGCGCGGAACTGAAACTGGCTGCCCGCCCACATGCGCCGCGGCAGCGGCACCGGCGGCAGGAAGCCGCCGCGTTTGGCATGACCGTCGGCGCCGATCTCGCTGGCCCGGTGCAGCGGCAGGAAATACAGCCAGTGCCACAGCGGCGGCAGCGGCAGGCCGGCGTGCACGTCGAGCGGTGCATGGTCCAGCGTAGCGTTGAGCGCCTTCACCGGCGTCTCGGTGATCGTGTCGCGCAGCGTCTCGCTGCGGCCGATCCAGCTCTTCAGGTCTTCCATGCGGGGTGCGGGCGGCGGGCGGTCCGGATTCGATTGCTGCGGCAGGTTATACACGGTGCCCGGTGCGCACTGCCACGCCGCGGCGGCGGCCCCGACACTGGCCGACGCGCCACCAGTTGGCTATGCTGGCGCCATGACAGCCCCCACCTTCCAAGCCTTCGAGGCCGCTGCGCGGGCGCGCGGTTTCGACGAAGTGCTCGAGCGCGAGTGGAAGCCGGCCACCGTGATCGACACGCACACCCATGCCTTCGCCGTCGACGCCCTCGTCGTGCGCGGCGAGATGTGGCTGACCGTCGGCGCCGACACGCGGCACCTGCGGCCCGGCGACACCTTCACGCTCGATGCCGACGTGCCGCACGCCGAGCGCTACGGCCCCGAGGGCGCTGCCTACTGGGTCGCCCGGCGCAATCGGTAGCGCCGCCGCGCCGCCAGACCCGCGCCGGCGCGCCGTCAGACGGCGGGGCCGCTCCTGAGCAGCGGCAACAGATCCTTGAAGCGGGGATGCGCGCTGCTGCGCAGCCACTCGAAGGCCACCATCTCGCTGCTGACCAGCACGGCGCCAGCGCCGCGCAGGCGCTGCAGCGCGAGTTCGCGGTCGGCCGCGCGGCGCGACGCACACGCATCGGCGACCACCCAGCAGCGCTGGCCGTGCCGCAGCAGGCCCAGCACCGTCTGCATCAGGCACACGTGCGTCTCGCAGCCGGCCACCACCGCGTCGGCCGGCGCGTGACCGTCGATGCGCAGCGCGTCGAGCAGGCCGTCGGCGCAGCCGTCGAAATGCTGCTTGGCGAGCGTGACGGCGCAGCGCGAGCGGATGGCTTCGACGTTGGGCCCAAGGCCTGGCGGATTCTGTTCGGTGCCGACGACGCGCAGCCGCAACGCGTGCGCCACGTCGGCCAGCCACACGCCGCGCGCCAGCGCCGCGTCGCCCTCGTGCAGCGCCGGCATCAGGCGCTGCTGATAGTCCACCAGCACCAGCGTGCACGAGGCGGGGTTGATGGTGTTCATGGCGCCGAGTCAGTGTAATCTGCCCCGACTTTCAGGAGCCCTCATGAACGCCCCCACGCCCGCCGAGCGCCTGCAGGCACCGTCCTCGTTGATGAGCGGGGCCGACTACGCGGAGTCGCTGCGGCGGCTGCGGCCGGTGGTCTATGTCGATGGCCGGCGCATCGAGTCGGTGGCCGACGAGCCGGCACTGAAACCCGGCGTGCAGGCGCTCGCCTTCACCTACGACGCCGCGCTCAAGCCCGAGTGGGCGCCGCTGATGCTCGCGCGGCAGTCGAGCACCGGCCGCACGGTGAACCGGATGCTGCATGTTGACGAGTCGGCCGCCGACCTGCTGAACAAGCTGGAGGCGGTGCGCGTGTTGTGCCAGGAGACCGGCTGTGCGCAGCGCTACCTGGCGCACGACGCGCTGGCGGCGATCGGCCAGTCGGCGGCGCGGCTCGACGACGCCAGCAGGCGCGGCGAGTACCGTGCGCGCTTCGCCGCCTATCTCGATCACGTGCAGGCGAGCGACCTGTCGCTCGGCATCGCGATGACCGACGCCAAGGGCGAGCGCAGCAAGCGTCCACACGAGCAGGCCAACGCCGACAGCTACGTGCACATCGTCGAGCGCAACGCGAGCGGCATCGTCATCTCGGGCACCAAGGCCATCGTCACCGGCGCGCCCTACATGCACGAGCTGCTGGTGATGCCGGGTCGCCAGATGGGCGAGGCCGACGCCGACTTCGCGCTGTGCTGCGCGGTGCCCATCGACGCGCCGGGCATCACCATCGTCGCGCGCCCGGCCGGCCGCCCCGGCGAGAAGCTCGAGCACGGCGCCGCCCTCTTCTCGCGCCGCTACGGCCAGTCCACCGGCGTGGTCATGCTCGACCGTGTGAGCGTGCCGTGGGAGCGCGTGTTCCTGGCAGGCGAATGGGAGCACTCCGGCGCGCTGACGCACGACTACGCGACGCACCACCGGCAGACCTGCATCGCCGCGCGCGCCGGCTTCGGCGACCTGCTGATCGGTGCCGGCGCGCTGATGTGCGAGGCCAACGGCCTGGACCCCGGCAGCACCGCGAGCCTGCGCGAGCCGATGGTCGAGCTGATCAAGATAGTCGAAGGCTTCTTCGCCTGCGGCGTGGCCGCCAGCGTGTACGGCGCGGCCGATCCCGCGAGTGGCATCTTCATGCCAGAGCCGGTGTTCGCCAACATCGGCAAGCTGCTGCTGGCCACGCAGATCTACGACATGCACCGCCTCGCGCACGAGGTGTCGGGCGGGTTGATCGTCACGCTGCCCGGCCCCGACGAGGACCACAACCCGGCCACCGCCGCGCGGCTGGCCGACGTGCTGCGCGCCAACCCGGCGGTGCCGTACGACAAGCGCATCGAGGTCGCGCGCTTCGTCGAGGACCTCACCGCGTCGTACCAGGGCGGCTGGTATTCGGTGATCAGCCTGCACGGCGGCGGCTCGCCGGCGGCGATGAAGCAGGAGATCTGGCGCCGCTATCCGCTGGGCAACAAGGTCGAGCTGGTCGAGCGGCTGCTCGAGCGCGGCGTGCTCGCGGCCGACCCGGCGCGCGCGATCACGCGCAACCGCCAGCCCGGCCGCTGCTGCGACGCCGGCTGCGCGGCGCCCGGCCAGCCGGTGATGGTGCCGCTGCCGGGCAAACCGGGGACATGAACATGGCCGCGACCGTCTGGTGGATCCTGAGCGTCGCGCTCATCGTCATCGGCCTCGCCGGCACCGTGCTGCCGGCGCTGCCGGGCACGCTGTTCGTGCTGGCCGGCATCGTGCTCGGCGCCTGGATCGACGACTTCACGCGCGTCGGCTGGGTCAGCGTCACCGTGGTCGGCGTGCTCGCCGTGCTGGCCTGGGTGCTCGACTACGTGGCCGGCCTGATGGGCGCCAAGAAGGCCGGCGCCAGCCGCCAGGCGCTGATCGGCGCCGCGCTGGGCACCGTGGCGGGTCTGTTCATGGGCCTGATCGGCGTGTTCTTCATGCCGCTGGTGGGCGCGGCGATCGGCGAGTACATCGCGCAGCGTGATCACGCGCGCGCCGCGCACGTGGGCGTGGCGACCTGGATCGGCATCATGCTCGGCATGATCGCCAAGGTGGTGATCGCCTTCATGATGATCGGCGTCTTCATCGTCGCGCTACTGGTGTGAGACCATCGCCGCCCATCGATCCGGACACCACATGAAATTCGCCGACGCTGCCGCCACCTGGAACAAGCGCTTCGAGGCCGAGCGCTACATCTTTGGCACCGAGCCGAACGACTATCTGCGCAGCGTCGCGCATCACCTCGCGCCGGCCAGCCGTGTGCTGTGCGTGGCCGACGGCGAGGGCCGCAACAGCGTGTGGCTGGCGCGGCGCGGCCACCGCGTCGACGCCTTCGACATCGCCGAGCTCGGCATCCGCAAGGCGCGCAACCTGGCGCGCGGCGCCGGGGTCGAGGTCCACTTCGCGGTCGCCGATGGCGACGCGCTGCAGTGGCCGGCCGCGCTGTACGACGCGGTGGTGGCGATCTTCATCCAGTTCGCCGACCCGGCCATGCGCGGCCGCCTGTTCGAGCGCATGGTGCACACGCTCAAGCCCGGCGGCGTGCTGGTGCTGCAGGGCTACACGCCGCGGCAGATCGAATACAAGACCGGCGGCCCGCCGTTCGTCGAGAACCTCTACACCGAGCCGATGCTGCGCACCGCGTTCGCCGCGCTCGAGATCCTGGACCTGCGCGACTACGAGGCCGAGCTCACCGAGGGCACGCAGCACAGCGGCCGCTCGGCGCTGATCGGCCTCACCGCGCGCAAACCACCGGCCGCGCACCGCTGAAGCGCCGGCGCGGGCACGTGGTGACCGACGACGGCGGCGCACGCGACGAATACCGGCGCCGCATGCACGCGGTGCTGGAGCACATCGATCGGCATCTCGACGAGCCGCTCGACCTGGCGCGGCTGGCCGCGGTGGCGCACTTCTCGCCGTATCACTTCCATCGCCTGTGCGCGGCCTGGATGGACGAGCGGCTGGGCGACTACCTGAGCCGCCGGCGCCTCGAACGCGCGGCGCTGATGCTGTCGGCGCAGCCGCGCGTGCCGGTGCTGACGGTGGCGCTGAACGTCGGCTTCGGCTCGGGCGAGGCGTTCTCGCGCGCCTTCAAGGCGCACTTCGGGGCGTCGCCGAGCGCCTGGCGCAGCGGGCCCGGTGATCGCCGCAAGATCGATCAGGCGGATCGCAACGACGATCAGGCACCTGCGCGCCCCGACCGACACCATGGCCCTTCGTACCACCCACCTGCGGAGAAACCCATGAACGTTCGATTGATCACCCGAACGCCCGTCACCGTGGCCTACCTGCGCCGCACCGGCGCCTACGGGCCCGGCGTCGCCGACTTCTGGATGGAGACGGTGGCGCCGTGGATGCAGACGCACGGCCTGATGGGCCGCGCGCGCTACGGCATCAGCCACGACGACCCGAGCATCACCGAGCCGGCGCGCTGCCGCTACGACGCCTGCATCGAGGTCGACGCCGGTTTCGAACCGACGGCGCCGGCGCAGAAGACCACGCTGCCGGGCGGCCGCTACGCGGTGCTCGACTTCAACGGCAGCGCGGCCGAGATCGGTGAGGCCTGGGCTCGCCTGCTCGGCCAGTGGCTGCCGTCGAGCCGCCTGCAACTCGACATGCGGCCGAGCTTCGAGCACTACCCCGTCGGCGCCGGCTACGACGCCGACAAGGGCAGCTTCGAATGCGAGATCTGCGTGCCGGTTGCGCCGCTCTAGCGGATCAGGCTTCCTGCTGGATGCCGGCGATCGCCCAGTCGCGGCTGCCGTCGACAGGCCGCACCAGATGCCACACCTCGTCGAACGACGTGGCGGCCGAGTCGCTCTCTTCGCGGATCAGCCCCGAGTAGCGCACGCTGACGACCTGGCGGTCGGCCTCCTGCGCGAAGTCGATCAGCCGCGCGTCGACGGTCACCACGTCGGTCTTCTGCGCGACGCCGCCGCGCTCCTGCAGGTCCAGGCGAGCCGAGGCGAACATCTCCGGCGTCGTGAAGGTGCGCAGATCGTCCAGGTCACCCGCGTCGTTGGCCGCCTGCAGGCGGATGAAGATCATCTTGGCGATGCGCTCGAACGCCGCATGGTCGAAGCCAGCGGGCAGCACCGGGCCGGCGGCGGCTGCCACCGTTGCCGGCACTGCGCTGCTGCCCTGCCCGGCGAGCGCCTCACGTGCCACCACCGGCGGCGTGGCCTGGCGCGCCATCGGAGGCTGAGCGCCGAACGTGCCGCTGTCGCCCGCGGGCGCGCCGTTGGCGCCCGCCATCGCCAGGCCTTCGCGGCGCACGCCGGCACCGCCACCTGCGAAGCGGCGCATCAGCCAGCGCACGACGAAGACCGCGGCAACGGCCAGCAGCGCCAGCATCACGAAGTTGGCCAGTCCCTCGCCCATGCCGAGGTGGCTGAACAGCGCTGCCAGCCCCAGGCCGGCCGCCAGGCCCGCGATCGGGCCCATCCACGAACGCCGCGGCGCGGCGCCCTGCGCGGCAGCCGCCGCATTCGGCGTGGCGGCGGCGGCGGGAGCGGCGGCGTTGTTCGGTGCGGCCGCCGGCGTGGCCGGCGTGCCCTGCGCCGCCTTGTCCGGCGTGGCGCGCTGCATGCCGGTGGACTTGCCGCCGCCCAGGCGCCGGGCGTCGACGTCGGTCTGTGTCATCGTCAGCGCCAGGCCCACGGCCAGCGCGGCGATCCAACCTGTCTTGATCATGCTGTAAGTCTCCTGGGTTCGACCCCTGATCCTCGGGTCGCTATGGCCCGAGGTGGGACCATTGTGGGCGAAATCAAGCCGCCGCGCCGTCGGCGCCGGCACCTGCCCCGCTACGGGGATGGACTGCGAGTGCAGGCGAGGCAGACCCCACGTTGCGATCAGGGACAAGCACGAGCGCAGGCGCCATGCGCACCCCTGCGGCGCATCCTGCGGCTGCCCGCCATGGCCTGAGCATGCACCCCGACACCGTCGCCACCTGGACGCCGCGCGCGCTCGCCGTGCTGCGCGTCGTCGTCGCCTACCTGTTCGTGCAGCACGGCAGCTCGAAGCTGCTGCACGTGCCGCACGTGGCGATGTTCGACAGCCTGCAGCCGCTGACGCTGATCTGGTGGGCCGGTGTCATCGAGCTGGCCGGCGGCGTGCTGATGCTGATCGGCTGGTTCACGCGGCCGGTCGCCTTCGTGCTGTGCGGGCAGATGGCGGTGGCCTATGTCATCGGGCACGCGTCGCGTGGCACCCCGCTGCTGCCGCTGCTCAACCAGGGCGACCTGGCGGTGACCTGGTGCTTCGTGTTCGGGCTGTTCGCGGTGACAGGCGCCGGCGCCTGGAGCGTCGACACCGCCCGCACGCGCTCGCGCTCATCCCCGTTTGGCTAGGCCGAGCCGCTCGACCGTGGCGCGCTCGGCCTCGAACGTGCGCTGCGCGTACTGGGTGTAGTCCGCGGTGTTCATGTAGATCACCGGCTGCATGAACTTCTCCAGCGTGTCGAGCACCTTGGGATCCTCGAGCGTCTTCTTGAAGGCGTCGTGCAGCACGCGCACCACCGCGGCGTCCATGCCCTTGGGCCCGCCGATGCCGAACGGCGAGTCGCTCACCGTGTCCCAGCCGCTCTCGGCCACCGTCGGCGCATCGGGGAAAGCCTTGGTGCGCGAGCGGCCCAGCGTGGCCAGCAGGCGCAGCTTGCCCGCCGTGACCAGCGGGCCGAACTCGCTGGCGCCGCTCATCACCGGGATGTGCCCGCCGAGGATCGCCTGCACGATCTCGGCCGAGCCCTTGAACGGCACGTCCTGCGCCTTGAAGCCGGCCTTGAAGGCGAACTCCTCGAACGCCAGGTGCGGCGTGGTGCCGGTGCCGGTGTGGCCGTAGGTGAGCTTGCCCGGGTTGGCCTGCGCCCAGGCGACCATCTCCTTCAGGGTCTTGTACGGCGCATCGAGCGACGCGCTGATGCCGAAGGTGTAGCCGGTGAGGCAGACGATGTGCGTCAGGTCCTTCACCGGGTCGAACGGCATCTTCTGCATGTGCGGCAGCCGGTAGATGCCCAGCGGCAGCTGCGTCAGCGTGTAGCCGTCGGGCTTGGCCTGCAGCATCGCGGTGGCGCCCAGCGTGCCGCCGACGCCGGGCTTGTTCTCGGTGACGACGGTCACGCCCAGCACCTTGGTCGCCCCTTCGGCGAAGGCGCGCACCACGGCGTCGCTCGAACCGCCGGGCGGCCACGGGCAGATCAGCGTGATCGGCCGCGACGGAAACTTCTCCTGCGCCTGCAGCGTGCCGACCCAGGGGGCGGCCAGCGCGGTGGCGACGATGCGGCGGCGGCTGAACGTCATGGTGCGAACTCTCCTGTACGGCGGCGGGACGACAATGCGCGCGAGCTTACACACGGCGCCGCCACGCCGGCAGCACTGACTTACCCTGCGACGCATGACACCTGAGCGACACCCCGAGCCCACGCCGCCAGTGCTGACGGTGGCCGACGGCTGCGCGACGATCCGCCTGAACCGGCCGCAGCACATGAACCGCCTGCACCGCGACGACCTGCTCGTGCTGCGCGCCCACATCGATGCGCTGGCCGCCGACCCCGACGTGCGGGTGCTGGTCGTGACCGGCAGCGGGCGCATGTTCTGCAGCGGCTATCACCTCGGCGACCTGGGTGACGCGGCGGCCGATGCCGACGCGGCGCGCCGCGACCCGTACCTCTTCGAGCAAACGGTCGACGCGCTGGAGGCACTGCCGATGCCGACCATCGCGCGGCTGAACGGCAGCGTGTACGGCGGCGCCACCGACCTCGCGCTGGCCTGCGACTTCCGGGTCGGCATCGCCGGCATGGAGCTGCGCATGGTGGCGGCGCGCCTGGGCCTGCACTACTACCCGAACGGCCTGCGGCGCTACGTGTCGCGGCTGGGCCTGCAGGCCGCCAAGCGGCTGTTCCTGCTCGCCGAAGGCGCCGCGGCCGACGAGCTGCAACGCATCGGCTTCCTCGACCATTGCGCGCCCGACGAAGCTGCGCTCGACCGCTGCGTGCAGACGATCGTGGCCGCACTCGCCGGCAACGCGCCGCTGGCCGTGCGCGGCATGAAGGCGTCGCTGAACGCGATCGGCCGCGGCGAATTCGACCTGCCGGCGATGCGCGCGCGCGAGGCCGCCTGCGCGACCAGCGACGACCTGCGCGAGGGCCTGGCGGCATTCGCGCAGAAGCGCGCGCCGGTGTTCCGAGGCCGCTGAGCCGCGTCTGCGCACCGCGCAAGCGACGGCCGAGCGCGGGCCGCGCCTGAGCGGTCGCCGGCCGGCGCGCGCTCCCGGTGCGGCTACAGTTGGCGCATGCGCCGCGCTGCGCGCGACCGACCTGCGATGACGCCGATTTCGCTGGAACTGCCTGCCGGGGCCTTGCCGGCCGACGACCTGCACGCTGCGCCTGCACCGCGGCCCGAGGGCGTGCCGCGCATCGGGCAGCGCGTGGCGCAGGCGAAGACGACCATGCTGTTCGAGCTGTCGCCGCGGCCGATCATCGCCGGCGCGGCGTTCTCGGTGCTGGTCGGCGTGTTGCTGTGGCCCACGCTCGGCGGCACGGTGCTGGGCAGCTGGATCGCGGTGCGGCTGCTCATCTCGGCCGCGCGGGTGTGGGACTGCCGCCGCTTCACGCGGCAGCCGCCGCCGCCCGAGGCGCTCGCCACCCGCTGGCGCCTGTTCATGGAACTGATGGTGCTCGAGTGCGCGAGCTGGAGCGCGATGGGGCTGCTGTTCACCGCGGCGTCGCCGCCCGGCATCGCGATCGTGCTGCTGGCCGGGTTGGTCGCCATCGCGGCGGTCTCGGTGTTCTCGCTGGGCAGCGACTTTCGCGCCGCCAGCACCTTCGTCGTCGTCGTGCTGCTGCCCAACGCGGCGCACCAGCTCATGCACGGCACGCCCGAGGCGCTGGTGGCCGGCGGCGGCATGCTGATCCTGCTGGTGCTGCTGCTGGTGGAGTCCAACGGCCTGGCGCAACGCATCACCGAGCTGATGTGGCTGCGCCACGAGAACGCCGCCATCGCCGACGAGCGCCAGCACGCGCTGCTGCTGGCCGAGCACTCCAACCAGGCCAAGAGCCGCTTCCTCGCCACCGTGAGCCACGAGATGCGCACGCCGCTGAACGGCATCCTCGGCATGGCGCAGTTGATGAAGCACTCGAGCACCAACCCGGCACAGCGCCTGCAGTTCGAGGTCATCGAGCAGTCCGGCCGCCACCTGCAGTCGGTGATCGGCGACCTGCTCGACATGTCGCGCATCGAATCCGGACGGCTGGCGCTCGACGAGTCGGCGGTGCGGCTCGGCGACATCGTGCGCGAGGTGGCCGACGTGCTGCGCCCGATGGCCGCCGCCAAGGGCCTGCGCTTCGAGGTGCACCAGGACGCCTCGCTGCCCGAGTGGATCGATGCCGACGGCTCGCGGGTCAAGCAGGTGCTGCACAACCTGTTGGGCAACGCGATCAAGTTCACTGCCGCCGGGGAGGTGGCGCTGTCCGTCCAGCGCGCGGGCGACACGTTGCGCTTCACGGTTCGCGACACCGGCGTCGGCGTGCCGGCGGCGCAGGCCGAGCGCATCTTCAACGCCTTCGAGCAGGTGGCCACGCCCGGTTCGCCCGAATACCGCAGCGGCACCGGCCTGGGCCTGACGATTTCGCGCCACCTGGCCCGCGCGATGGGCGGCGACGTGACGCTGGCACCGGCCAGCGTGCGCGGCTCGGTGTTCGAGTTCACGCTGCCCTGCCGCGTGCGCGCCGCGCCGCCGGCGCCGCCCGCTGCGAGCGTGGCGCTGGCGCCGCTCGGATACAGCGCGCGCGTGCTGGTGGCCGAGGACAGCCCGGTCAACGCGATGATCCTCAAGGAGATGCTCGAACACATGGGCATCGAGGTCGATGTCGCCGAGGACGGCAGCGCCGCCATCGAGCGCCTGCAGCAGGCCGACTATGCCGCGGTGCTGATGGACTGCCAGATGCCGGTGATGGACGGCTGGCAGGCCACGCGCCGGTGGCGCGAGCAGGAGCGGAGCACCGGCGGCCGCCGCACGCCGATCATCGCGCTGACCGCCAACGTGGTGGTGGGTGATCGCGAGCGCTGCCTGGCCGTGGGCATGGACGACTACCTGCCCAAACCCTTCGAGATCGCCGAGCTGTCGGCGCTGATCCGGCGGCACGTCGCGCCATCGAGCGACCCGCTGCCGGGCCAGCCGTGACGGGCGACGCCACCTCGCTGATCGCGCGAGCCCACCAGGGCGACGACAAGGCGCTGGCCGAGCTGTTCGAACTGCTGTACCAGGACCTGCAGCGCGTGGCGCACGCGCGCCTGCGCGGCGCGGCCCCGGCTGATCCACGACTCGGTGCGCCAGGTGGCCGACGGCACGCAGCGCATGGACGCCGCCGGCGCCACCATCGGCCGCACGGTCGAGGCGGTGCAGCGGGTCGTGCAGGTCTATCGCGAGTAGCAGCTCGGCGGCGCGCTCAGCCGCCGGGCGCCAGGCGCAGCACCGATTGCAGGAACATCGCCTTGGCGTAGAAGTAGAAGTCGGCGTTCTCCTTGCGCGCGAAGCCGTGGCCTTCGTTCTCGGCGCGCAGATACCACACCGGCGTGCCGTTGGCACGCGCGCGGGCGACGATCTGCTCGGCTTCGGTGTAGGGCACGCGCGGGTCGTTGCGGCCCTGCACCACGAACAGCGGCTTGGTGATGCGGTGCGCCTGGTTCAGCGGCGAGATCGACTCGAGGAACGCGCGCATCGCCGGGTCGCGCTCGTCACCGTACTCCACGCGTCGCAGGTCGCGCCGGTAGCTCTCGGTGTTCTGCAGGAAGCTCACGAAGTTGGAGATGCCCACCGCGTCGATCGCGCCGGCGATGCGGTCGGCATAGTGCACCGCGACGGCCAGGCTCATGTAGCCGCCGTAGCTGCCGCCTTCGACCAGCACGCGCGAGGCGTCGAGATCGGGCTGCGCGGCGATCCAGTCGAGCAGCGCGCCGACGTCCTTGACCGAGTCCTCGCGCAGGCGGCCGTCGTCGAGCGAGAGAAACGTCTTGCCGAAGCCGGCCGAGCCGCGCACGTTGGGCTCGATCACGGTGATGCCGAGCTCCTGCACGAAATAGTTGTAGCGGCCCATGAAGCCCTGCGTCGCCTGCGCCTCCGGGCCGCCGTGGATCGACACGATCACCGGCCGCCTGCCGGCAAAGCGCGCCGGCGCCGGCGTCAGCACGCCGGAGATGGTGCGCCCGTCGAACGTCTTCCAGCGCACGATGCGCTGGTCGCTGAAGGTCGACATGTCCACGCCGGCTGCGGCCGATGCGCGGGTCCATTGCTGCACGCGGCCGCTGGCGACATCGAGCGCGAACAGCTGGTTGGGGCCCTGGGTGCTGTTGACGGCGAAGCCGAGCGTGCCCAGGCGCCGATGAAACGACAGCCGGCCCACGCTGCCCGGCGGCAGCGCCGGCGTCGGCAGCTCGGCCAGCGTGCGACCGTCGAACAATCGCAGCTCGGAGCGGCCCTCGACGTTGACCTGTGCGGCGATGCGCGTGCGGTCCTGCGAGAACTCGGCATCGCGCACGTCCCACGGGATGTGCGCGCTCATGCGCTGCAACTGGCGGTCCGCGAATCGATAGGCCATCAGCTCGCGGAACTCGCCGGCGCGGTCGCTCAGCACGAACAGGCCCGCGCCGTCGGGCATGAAGTCGCCGGCGCCGTACACCGCACGCTCGCTCGTGCCGGGCGCAGGCAGCAGCTGCGTGGTCTGGCCGCTGGCCAGGTCCATCAGCCACACCTGCGTCTCGGTGGCCGACAGGTAACGGGTCAGCGCGACCTGTTTGTCGTCGGGCGAGATGACGGCGCCGAACCAGCCGCCGCCGGGCAGCTCGGCCAGCTGGCGCGCTGCCTGCGGGTTCATCGGGTCGAGCAGGCGGAACGTGGTGGTCACGCTGGCCCGCGTGCCGCCCTGTGCGGTGCGGTCCAGCGGCAACGAGGCGGTGAGCAGCAGGCTGCGGCCGTGCAGCCAGCCCTGCAGGGCATGGCGCGCGGACGGGTCGGTCAGCTGCGTGACCTGCCGCGTGTCGAGGTCCAGACGGTACAGCTGGTCGGCCTCGCTGCCGCCGGCGCTGCGCGCGAACACCAGGTAGCGGCCGTCGCGCGGCTCATAGCGCGCGGTCGTCACCGGGTCGGCGAAGTCGGTCAGTTGCTCGGGTTCGGCCAGCGGCGAGGCCACGCGAAAGAGCTGTGCGGTGTTGCCGCCCGCCTTGCGGTGCGCCACCAGCATCTCGGCGCGCGCGGGGTGCCAGTCGACGAGCGTGTGGCCGCGAAAGTCGCTGTAGCGGTCGACCTGTCGCGCCAGCGCGGCCGGGATCGGCGGAATGCCCTGCGCGATCAGGTTGGCGTTCGGCGCGACCACCGTCGGCGCCAGCGCGCAGCCGGCCAGCGTGATCGCGACGGCCCAGGCAGCGAATCGTGTCATGGCGGCAGGGCGAATTGCGGTGGCGCATTGTGGCCGCTGCCCAGGCGCGCGCATACTGCCCGCGCGATCGCGACGGGGGCTTTTCGCCGCTGATGCATCGCCGGCTTCCGGCCCGCTGCCACACGAGGACACCTCATGAAGATCCTGCTGCCGATCGACGGCTCGCCGCAAGCGCTGGAGGCGGTGCGGCACGCCATCCGCCTGGTGCAGGGCGGCCTGCGCGCCGAGTTCGTGCTGGTCAACGCGCAGGCGTCGGCCACCCTGTACGAGATGGCCGTCGCGCACGACGCCGACGTGATCGACCAGGTCCGCAGCGCCGCCGGCGCGGACCTGCTGCGCCCGGCCGAGGCCTTGTTGCAGGCGGCCGGCGTGTCGTTCGACAGCGAGGTGGTGGGCGGCGAGCCCGAGCACGCGCTGGTCGAGACGATCGAGCGCGAAGGCTGCGACGCCGT
>JBGAMU010000069.1:21385-26754 GCA_044222685.1 Burkholderiaceae bacterium | reverse complement strand
GGTGCGCCTCACGCTCGCCGGCGCCAACGCGCTGATCGGCATCGTCGTCGTCGCGTTGCTGGTCGGCGCCTTGTGGTGGCTCGCGCGCCAACCGATCTTCACCGTGCGCGGCGTCACGCTCGAAGGCCCGCTGGTGCACCACACCGCCGGCTCGCTGCGCGCACAGGTGTCGCGCAAGCTGACCGGCAGCTTCTTCACGATCGACCTCGAACGCGCCCGTGCCGCCTTCGAGGCGGTGCCCTGGGTGCGGCGCGCAGTGGTGCGCCGCGTCTGGCCCGATCACCTGGCGGTGCAGATCGAGGAGCACCAGAGCGCGGCCGTCTGGGTCGGCGACGACGGCAACGACCGGCTCGTCAACACCTACGGCGAGGTGTTCGAGGCCAACCCGGCCGAAGTCGAGGACGAGGACCTGCCGCGCCTGTCCGGGCCGGCCGGCACGTCGGCGCGTCTGCTCACGGTCTACCGCGCGCTGGCGCCGGTGCTGGCGCCGCTGGACAACGCGATCGTCACGCTGCGCCTGTCGGGACGCGGCTCGTGGCGCGTGGTACTGGCCGACGGCGCTGTCATCGAGTTGGGCCGCGGCGAGCCGGCCGAGCTGACGGCACGCGCCGGCGGCTTCGTGCGCACGCTGGCGCAGGTGCAATCGGCCTATCAGCGGCCGCTGCTGCGGGCCGACCTGCGGCATCCCGACGGCTATGCGCTGCGGCTCAAGGGCGTGACCACCACTCCGTCGAAGAACGGCGCCAACTGAAGGACGCGATCACAAGATGGCCAAGGAATACAAGGATCTGATCGTCGGCCTGGACATCGGCACCGCCAAGGTGATGTGCGTCGTCGCCGAGGTCATGCCCGGCGGCGAGCTGCGTGTCGCCGGCCTCGGCGTGGCCGCCTCGCACGGCCTCAAACGCGGTGTCGTCGTCAACATCGACGCCACCGTGCAGAGCATCCAGCAGGCGGTGCGCGAGGCCGAGATGATGGCCGCCTGCAAGATCGAGCGCGTGCACACCGGCATCACCGGCAGCCACATCCGCGGCCAGAACTCCACCGGCATGGTGATCGTGCGCGACAACCGCGAGGTGACGCCGGTCGACGTGGCGCGTGTGGTCGAGACGGCCAAGGCGATCAACATCCCGAACGACCAGCGCCTGCTGCTGGTGGAGCCGCAGGAGTTCGTGATCGACGGCCACGAGGTGAAGGAGCCGATCGGCATGAGCGGCAGCCGCCTCGAGGTGAAGGTGCACATCGTCACCGGCGCGCAGAGCGCCGCCGAGAACATCCTCAAGTGCGTGCGCCGCTGCGGCCTCGAGGTCGAGCAGCTGGTGCTCAACCCGAGCGCGTCGTCGTTGGCGGTGCTGACGGCCGACGAGAAGGACCTGGGCGTCGCGCTGGTCGACATCGGCGCCGGCACCACAGACGTGGCGATCTTTACCGACGGCGCGATCCGCCACACCGCGGTGATCCCGATCGCCGGCGACCTGATCACCAGCGACATCGCGATGGCGCT
The DNA here is from genome assembly GCA_044222685.1 of Burkholderiaceae bacterium. Lineage (GTDB taxonomy): Bacteria > Pseudomonadota > Gammaproteobacteria > Burkholderiales > Burkholderiaceae_C > JAEUPI01. The sequence goes on along the minus strand of JBGAMU010000069.1, from coordinate 25,250 downwards.
GCGCACGCCGACCAAGGACGCCGAGGAGATCAAGGTCGAGCACGGCGTGGCCAAGCAGCTGCTGGCCGACCCGCAGGCGCAGGTGGAGGTGCCGGGCCTGGGCGACCGCGCGCCGCGCCTGCTCAGCCGCCAGGCACTGGCCGGCGTGATCGAGCCGCGCGTCGAGGAGATCTACTCGCTGGTGCACCAGGTGATCCGCGAGTCGGGCTACGAGGAGCTGCTGTCCTCGGGCATCGTCATCACCGGCGGCTCGGCGGTGATGCCGGGCATGGTCGAGCTCGGCGAGGACATCTTCCTCAAACCCGTGCGCAAGGGCAATCCGACCTATGCCGGCGCACTCAACGACATGGTGGCCAACCCGCGGTCGGCCACGGTGATGGGACTGCTCGAGGAGGCGCGGCTTTCGCGCACCCGCGGGCAGAAGGCGGCGCTGCAGGCCGGGTCGGTGAAGACCCTGTTCGGCCGCGCCAAGGACTGGTTCCTGGGGAATTTCTGACGAAGGGCCCGCACGAGGCCAGCGCTCTTTCGGTTCACGCGACGACAACAACAACACGCATCGGCATTCACTCACTCATCCACCCACCACGGCAACTGCTTGACGACAGGAGGCTCACATGCCCATTGAAATGATCGAGGAATTCACCCAAGGCACCCGCATCAAGGTGATCGGTGTCGGCGGCGGCGGCGGCAATGCCGTCGAGCACATGATCAAGAGCGGCGTGCAGAACGTCGAGTTCATCTGCGCCAACACCGACGCGCAGGCGCTGAATCGTTCGTCGGCGCAGAGCGTGATCCAGCTCGGCGACAGCGGCCTCGGCGCCGGCGGCAAGCCCGACAAGGGCAAGCAGGCGGCCGAGGAGGCGATCGACCGCGTGCGCCAGGCGCTCGACGGCGCCCACATGGTGTTCATCACCGCCGGCATGGGCGGCGGCACCGGCACCGGCGCGGCGCCGATCGTCGCGCGCGTGGCCAAGGAGATGGGCATCCTCACCGTCGGCGTGGTGACCAAGCCGTTCGAGTTCGAGGGCCCGCGCCGCTCGCGTCAAGCCGATGCCGGCGCCGCCGAGCTGGAGGCCAACGTCGACAGCCTGATCGTGGTGCTCAACGAGAAGCTGCTCGACGTGCTGGGCGACGACGTCACGCAGCAGGCCGCCTTCGCGCACGCCAACGACGTGCTGCGCAATGCGGTGGGCGGCATCAGCGACATCATCCACATGGACGCGCTGGTCAACGTCGACTTCGAGGACGTGAAGACGGTGATGAGCGAGCCCGGCAAGGCGATGATGGGCACCGGCATGGCCGGTGGTCCGGACCGCGCGATCAAGGCCGCCGAGGCCGCCGTGGCCTGCCCACTGCTCGAAGGCATCGACCTGTCGGGCGCACGCGGCGTGCTGGTGCTGATCTCGGCCAGCGAACAGACGTTCAAGCTCAACGAGAGCAAGAACGCGATGAACTGCATCCGCCGCTACGCCGCCGACGACGCCTACATCATCTACGGCGCCGCCTTCGACGAAAGCCTGGGCGACCAGCTGCGCGTGACGGTGATCGCCACCGGCCTGTCGCAGGCCAAGCGCGCGCAGACGCCGCTGCAGGTGGTGCAGAACACCACGATGCAGCGCACCGGCACCGACAACCTGCCGATCCACGTGCACAACGCCAACGGCAACGGCAATGGCCAGAACGGACAACAGGCCGGCCCGTCGACCGACTACGGCGCGCTCAACACGCCCAGCGTGTGGCGCAGCAACCGTACGCAGGCGGCGGCCAAGGTCGAGGCGCTGAGCTCGAACGGCATGGACGAGATCGAGATTCCGGCGTTCCTGCGCAAGCAAGCCGATTGATGGGCTCCCCCCCGGAGCGGCCTGCGGCCGCCTCCCCCCCGGGGGGGCGACGCTGGCGGATCGGCAAAGCCGGATCCGCGGCGTCTGCTCGGAACATGCCATGAATCGCACGCTCTTTCGACGTGCCGGCGACGCGCTGACAGGGGCAGCCGACCGGCGGGCGGTGGTGCGGCCCGTGGCTTCTTACAATTCAGGCATGTTGGCGCAACGCACCCTGAAGTCGATCACCCGCGCGGTGGGCGTGGGCATGCACAGCGGGCAGAAGGTCGAACTCACGCTGCGGCCGGCACCGCCCGACACGGGCGTCGTGTTTCGCCGTGTCGATCTGGCCACGCCGGTGGACATTCCGGTGCGGCCCGAGTCGGTGTGCGACACGCGCATGGCCTCCACCATCTCGGCCGGCGGCGACCCCGGCGCGCCCAAGGTGCAGACCATCGAGCATCTGATGTCCGCTTGCAGCGGACTGGGCCTGGACAACCTGCGCGTGGACATCGACGCCGACGAGGTGCCCATCCTCGATGGCTCGGCAGCCAGCTTCGTGTTCCTGCTGCAGAGCGCGGGCATCGCGCTGCAGGACGCGCCCAAGCGTTTCCTGCGCGTCAAGCGCCCGGTCGAGGTGCGCGAGGGCGAGGGCGCGCGGCTGATGTGGGCGCGCCTGGAGCCGCACCACGGCTACACGCTGACCTTCGAGATCGATTTCGATCACCCGGCGGTCGACGCCACCGGCCAGCGCGTGAGCTTCGACATGGGCAGCGGCCGCTACAAGCGCGACATCGCGCGCGCGCGCACCTTCGGCTTCAGCAAGGACCTCGATGCGATGCGCTCGCGCGGCCTCACGCTGGGCGGCGCGATGGACAACGCGATCGTCGTCGACGACTCGCGCGTGCTCAATGCCGAGGGGCTGCGCTACGACGACGAATTCGTCAAGCACAAGCTGCTCGACGCGATCGGCGACCTCTACATCGCCGGCCGGCCGATGCTGGCGCGCTACACGGCGTTTCGCAGCGGCCATGCGCTGAACAACAAGCTGCTGCGCAAGCTGCTGGGCGACCCGCAGAACTTCGAGATCGTCACCTTCGACGCCGCCGAGCAGGCCCCGGCCGGCTTCGCCGAGCTGGCGCCCGCCTGGTGATGCCCACGCACCGCGGCCGGCATCGATGCTGATCTTCCGGCTGGTCTTCGGTCTGCTGCTGCTGGCCAGCGTGTTGTGCTTCGCGATGTTCATCGGCACGCGTGAGCCGGTCTGGCGCCAGCGCGGCCTGCTGGTGCTGAAATGGACGCTGCTGGCGGCCGCCGCCTTCTTTGGCGTGCTGATCCTCGAGCGCCTGGCCGTGATGCTGTAGGCGCGACAAGCCTGGCAGAAGGAGGGGGACACAACAATGACGATCCTGTTCTGGGTTTCGCTGGTGCTGACGGTCGGCACGCTGATCCCCTCGGTCATGTACTGGATGCTCTACGCCAGCACCGGCGAAGCGGTCGCGCGGCAGCGCGCGGTCGGGTTCTTCCGCTTCGCCGTCGTCATCGTGCTCGGCACCTTCAACATCTGGATCTTCGGCCGCGTCGGCGGCGCGTTGAAGGACATCTGGTTCCCGGCGCCGCCGCCGCCGGCGGTGGTGGCACCGGTCGACGAGGATGTGTACGAACCGCAGAAGTAGGGCTCGCGCTGCGAGGGTCGCCGCCAGCTCCTGCGGACCGCGGCAACCTAGCGTACACCCGATGTTGCCTTGACTTATGTCTGTGTTACGGTGCCGGCGCATACGCCGGTTTCGGCCGGGCGCGCGCGCAATAAACTCGCGGAGACAGGTCATGAAACGACTGCTCGGCCTGCTGGCTGCCGTTGTGGCCGCCGCGCTTGCGACCCAACCGGCGGTCGCCCAGGACAAGAAGGTTCGCGCCCAGATGGGCTGGGCGTTCCCGAGTTCGACCGGCCTGCTGGGGCCTACCCAGACCCGGCTGGTCGAGATGCTGCGTACGATGAGCGGCGGCAGCATCGACGTCAAGGGCTTCGAACCCGGCGCGCTGGT
>JBGAMU010000069.1:0-21351 GCA_044222685.1 Burkholderiaceae bacterium | reverse complement strand
CATCGCCTTTGCGATGTACGGCTCGGTGCCGTTCGGCCCGGGTGTGGGCGAGTACCTGGCCTGGATGAAGCACGGCGGCGGCGAGAAGCTGATGAAGGAGCTGCACGCCAAGTACGGGGTCGAGGTGATTCCCTGCGGCGTGATCTCGCCCGAGGCGTCGGGCTGGTTCCGCAAGGAGATCAAGACGCTCGACGACCTGAAGGGCCTGAAGATGCGCTTCTTCGGCCTCGGCGCCAACGTGATGCAGAAGCTCGGCGTGTCGACGCAGCTGCTGCAGGCCGGCGAGATCTTCCAGGCGTTGCAGCTCGGCACCATCGACGCCACCGAGTTCTCGATGCCGGTGATGGACTTGACACTCGGCTTTCACCAGGTGGCCAAGTTCTATTACTTCCCAGGCTGGCACCAGCAGGCGACCATCAACGAGCTGATCATCAGCCAGAAGAAGTGGGCCGAGTTCAGCCCCACGCAGAAAGCCATCATCCAGGGTGCCTGCGACGCCACCATGCTGCAGCAGTTCGCCGAGGGCGAGGCGGTGCAGTTCAAGGCGATGAAGGAGATCCAGGCCAAGGGCGTGCAACTCAAGCAGTGGCCACAGAACTTCATCGACGCCTTCGAGAAGGCCTGGGTCGAAGTGGCCGCCGAGCAGTCGGCCAAGAGCCCCGAGTTCAAGAAGGCCTGGGACAGCTACTCGTCGTTCCGCAAGGATTACGCGATCTGGAAGGACATGGGCTACCTGAAGTAGCCCGGTCATGCAGGCCCTGCTGAAGATCGCCGACGCGATCGAGGCCGTGCTGCGCCGCATCGCCGATGCGGGTGCCTGGGCCTTCATCGCCTGCATTGCCGTCATCACGATCGACGTGGTGACGCGCAAGTTCGGCTTCCAGCTGCCGGGCATGGGCTCGACACGGCTGCAGGAGCTGGAGTGGCACCTGCACGCGGTGCTGTTCTGCACCTGGCTCGGCTATGCCTACATCCGCAACGCCCATGTGCGCATCGACATCTTCATCGGCGGCCTGTCGCCGCGGGGGCGGCTGTGGCTGGAGCTGGGCTGCTGCATCGCATTTGCGCTGCCCTACCTGTTGATCGCGACGCCCTATGCGCAGGAGTTCTTCCTGGTGTCGTGGCGGCAGGGCGAGAGCTCCGACGCGCCCACCGGTCTGCCGTCGCGCTGGGTCATCAAGGGCTTTCTCTACCTCGGGTTCCTGACAGTCTGCGCGGCCGTGCTGGCCGTGATGGCGCGCTGCGTCGTGGCGCTGTTCGGCACGCCCGAGCAGGCCGAACGCGCCTATACGCCGTTCGCCACCAAGAGCTGAGGGACAGCGACGATGGACTGGCTCGTCGATCACCTGGCCGTGGTGATGTTCTTCGCCCTGATCGTCATCATGTTCTTCGGTTATCCGGTGGCCTTTCTGCTGGGCGCCATCGGCATCGGCTTCGGCTTCCTGGGGGTGGCGGTCGAGACCTTCAGCCTCGTGCAGTTCGCCAACCTGCTGCCGCGCATCTACGGCCAGGCGGTGCAGAACCAGGTGCTGGTGGCGATCCCGATGTTCATTTTCATGGGCACGATGCTCGAGAAGAGCGGCGTGGCCGAAGAACTGCTGCACACGCTGCAGCTGATGCTGCGCCGCGTGCCCGGTGGCCTGGCGATCGCCGTCACGGTGCTGGGTACCGTGATGGCTGCCACCACAGGCATCGTCGGTGCCTCGGTGATCATGCTGACGCTGATCGCGCTGCCGGTGATGCTGGCCAAGGGCTACGACAAGTCGCTCTCGGTGGGCACGATCGCCAGCGCCGGCACGCTGGGCATCCTGATCCCGCCGTCGATCATGCTGGTCATCATGGGCGACCTGGTCGGCGTGCCGGTGGGCACGCTCTTCACAGGCGCGATCCTGCCGGGCCTCTTGATGAGCGGGCTGTACATCGTCTTCATCGCCATCGCCTGCGCGCTGTGGCCGAAGCTGGCGCCACGCCTTGCGGCCGGCGCCGACGGCGGCGAGAAGCTCACCGCTGCGCTGGTGATGCGTAGCTTCGTGCCGCCGGCGTTCCTGATTTCGCTCGTGCTGGGCAGCATCTTCGCAGGCTGGGCGACGCCCACCGAAGCCTCCGGCGTCGGCGCGTTGGGCGCCATCCTGCTGGCGATCGCCAACAAGCGCTTCAGCATGCAGGCACTGCGCGAGGTGATGACCTCCTCGGCACTGACCAACGCGATGGTGTTCTTCATCGTCTTCGGCGCCACGCTGTTCAGCTACGTGTTCCGCGCGCTCGGTGGCGACGACGTGGTGGCCGAGATCCTCAAGGCCACCGGCATCGACACCGGCTGGGAGGTGATGATCTTCGTGAACGTGCTCGTCTTCGTGATGGGCTTCTTCTTCGACTGGATCGAGATCTGCCTGATCGTGCTGCCGATCTTCGCGCCTATCGTCGCCAAGCTCGACTTCGGCACCGCGGTGCAGGGCCAGCAGGTGATCCTGGCGTGGTTCGCGATCCTGCTGGCGGTGAACATGCAAACCGCTTTCCTCACGCCACCCTTTGGTTTCGCGCTCTTCTACATGAAGGGCACAGTGCCGCCCAGCGTGACGATGATGGACATCTACAAGGGCATCACGCCGTTCGTGGTGGTGCAGCTCGTCGCGCTCGTGCTGTGCATCGTGTTCCCGGAGGTGGTGCTCTACCTGCCGCGGCGCTTCGGCTTCATCGATTGAGCGCGTCGGCCGTGTTGCGCCGGCGCGCGGCCGGCTCAGCCAGCCAGGCCGAACAGGTGCCGCGCCAGGAAGTGAAGGCTGCGGCCGCGGGCCAGCGCCGAACTCGCCGCCTGGTACGACGCGCGCGCCCAGCAGTTGAAGCCGTGCATCGCACCTGGGTAGACATGCAGCTCGAAGGTCTTGCCGCGCATTGCGGTGCGCACCTTCTCGACCGCCGCCGCCGAGATGTGATCGTCGTGCTCGGCGTAGTGGAAGAGCACCGGGCAGTTGATGCCGGCAGCCTTGTCCAGGTTGTCGTGGATGCCGCCGCCGTAGTAGGCGATTGCCGCGTCGACTCCGGCAGTGGCCGCGGCCAAGAACGCCAATCGCCCACCCATGCAATAGCCGATCGCGCCGACCTTGCCTGCGCCGACCTCTTGCCGCGAGCGCAAGGCCGCCACGCTCGCGCGCATGTCGGCCATCACCTCGTCAGGCTTCATCGCGCCGGCCAGGGTGACGCCGCGTTGGCGTTCCTCGCCCACGTAGCCGAGCTCGACCCGCCGCTGCTGGCGCCAGAACACGTGGGGCGCCAGCACGACGAAGCCGTCGAGCGCGTACTGCTCGGCCACGGCCTGGATGTGCTCGTTGACGCCGAAGATCTCCTGGAACAGCACGAGGCCCGGCCCCTGGCCGGCCGGCGGGCGGGCCAGATAGGCGTCGAACGTGACGCTGCCACCGGCGTCCACGGCGATCCACTCCGTCGTCACGGGCGAGGTCATCGCAGTTTCTCCTGAAGTCGTCAATAGCTGCGCCCGCGTTTGTACTGCGCGTGCGCCTTCCGCGCCAGCGGCGTGACCCGCGCCAGCGCCGCCATCGAGGCGCCCGCGTGCGCGTGCGTGATCGCCAGGCCCAGTGCATCGGCGGCGTCCTTGCCCGGCAACGCGGGCAGCGACAGCAGGCGTTTCACCATTTCCTGGATCTGCGACTTGCTGGCCAGGCCGTGGCCGACGACCGCCTTCTTCATCTGCAGCGCGGTGTACTCCGCCACCGGCAGGTTGCCCGCCACCAGTGCGGCGAGCGCCGCGCCGCGCGCCTGGCCGAGCAGCAGCGTGCTCTGCGGGTTGACGTTGACGAAGACGATCTCCACCGACGCCGCCTGCGGCTCGTAGCGCCGCATCACCTCGGCCACGCCGTCGAAGATCAGCTTCAGCCGCAACGGCAGCTCGCCGCGCGGTGCCTCGAGCGTGCTGATGGTGCCGCTGGCCACGTAATGCAGGCGCTGCCCGTCGACATCGAGCACCGCGAAGCCGGTGCGCTGCAGACCGGGGTCGATGCCGAGGATTCTCATGTGCGATCGCGATTGTCCGCGCCACCAAGCGGCCCCTGCGTCACACGCCGCGCGCAATGTCCGGCGGACGCCGCGGGTCCGGCTTCGCCGGTCCGCTGGCGTCGCCCCCAGAGGGGGAGGCGCCGAAGGCGCTTCGGAGGGGAGTCCATCAAACCTTGAAGTACCAGCGCACGGAGTGAAAGAAGACCGGTGCCGCAAAGGCAAGCGGCGCGATGCGGTCGAGCAGCCCGACCGCGCCGGTCACCGCACTGGCGTTGCCCCACCAGGCGACGCCGGCGTCCTTCTTCAGCGCGCGCATCACCAGCCCGCCCAGCGTGCCGGCGCCGCCGGCGATGAACGACAGCGCGAACGCCTGCGGCGCCTTGAACGGCGTGATCCAGTACAACGCGGCGCCGAGCACGGCGCCGGCGGTGGCGCCGATCAGCCAGGCGCGCGCGGAGAACGAGCGGTCGATGTGGCGCGCGGTCGGCCGCATGCGCAGCCAGCGGCTGGCCGCCTCCTGGCCGATCTGCGCGCAGGCCGCCACCATCACCAGCAGGAACAGCAGGAACGCGCCGCGGCCGTCGTAGTCGCGAAACTCCAGCAGCAGCAGCGCCGGCGCGTGGCTCAGTCCGTACACGCACACCATGATGCCCCATTGGATCTTGGCGTTGCGCTCGAGAAAGCGTTGCGGGTCGTCGGCCAGCGCGCTGACCACCGGTATCGCGAGGAACACGTAGACCGGAATGAACACGGTGAACAGGTCAAACCAGCGCCCGCCGGCCAGTGTGAACTGCAGCGGCAGCACGACGAAGAACGCGAGCAGCAGGCTGCGATGGTCGCCGCGGCGGGTGTGCATCAGCGTGATGAACTCGCGCAACGCCAGGAACGACACGATGCCGAACAGCAACGTCGCGCCGACCGCACCCGACACCCAGGCCAGCCAGAACAGCGTGGCACCGACCCACACCGCGCGCAGGTCGCGCTTGAAGCGCTCGTGCCGTGCCTGCGCGGCGTCGCTCATCTCGCGCAACGACCAGACGAACCAGCCGATCGAGGCCAGCACCAGCACGCCGAACAGGATGACGAACAGCAGCGCCACCTGCTCGCCGACGCCGAGGGCCCGCAGTGAGCTCATGACAGCCCCTCGCCCGACGGATACGTCGGGCGATCCCCCGAGGGGATGCGGGCCGGCTTGGGAGCGGCCCGGCGCTCGGCCCGCTGCGCGAAATTCACGGCGGGGCGATTCATGTTCGCCCTGGCCGCATCGTCAGCACCGCGGCGCGCGCCCGCTCGAGAAAGCTGCCCTTGTCCTCGCCGTCGACGCGTGTCAGCGGCGCGCCGAAGGTCACCGTGCACAGGATCGGCACCGGCACCACCTCGCCCTTGGGCATCACGCGCTGCACGTTGTCGATCCAGGTCGGGATCAGCTGCACCTGCGGGTGCGCCTGCGCCAGGTGGTACAGGCCACTCTTGAAGGCCTGGGGCTCGCCCTTGTTGCTGCGTGTGCCCTCCGGGAAGATCACCAGCGAGTCGCCGTGCGACAAGGCCTCGAGCAGCGGCTCGAGCGGGTCTTGGTCGTCGGTGCGCTGCCGATTCACGTACACCGCGTGGAACACCTCGCGCGTCAGCCAGGCCTTGAACGGGCTCGACGTCCAGTAGTCGCGCGCGGCGATCGGCCGCGTGTTGGCGCGCAGTTCCTGTGGCAGCGCCGCCCAGATCAGCACCCAGTCGAAGTGGCTCTGGTGGTTGGCGAAATAGATGCGCTGCTCGGCCATCGGCGGGCAGCCCTTCCAGTGGCCTTGCGCGCCGGTGATCAGCCGCGCCACGAAGGCGAGCAGCAGGCCCATGGCCTCGGCGCGGCTCATGGCGCGCGAGGGCCGGCGCGGGGCATGGGTGGTGCGCTCAGTGGCGGAAGTGCCGCACGCCGGTGAACACCATCGCGATACCGCGCTCGTCGGCGGCGGCGATCACCTCGGCGTCGCGCATCGAGCCGCCGGGCTGGATCACGCAGCGTGCGCCGGCGTCGACCACCGCGTCGAGCCCGTCGCGGAACGGGAAGAACGCGTCGCTGGCCACCGCGCTGCCCGCCAGCGTGAGGCCAGCGTGGGCGGCCTTGATGCCGGCGATGCGGGCGCTGTCGATGCGGCTCATCTGGCCGGCGCCGACACCCAGCGTCATGCCGTCGGCGCAGAACACGATGGCGTTGCTCTTGACGAACTTGGCGACCTTCCAGGCGAACAGCAGGTCGTCGAGCTGCGCGGCGCTTGGCTCGCGCTTGGTCACCACCTTCAGTTCACCCGGCTGCAGGTTGCGGGCATCGGCCGACTGCAGCAGCACGCCGCCGCCGACGCGCTTGAAGTCGAGCGAATTGGCCGCACTCGACAGCGACACCTCGAGCAGGCGCAGGTTGGCCTTCTTGCCGAAGGCCTCGCGCGCGGCGGCGTCGAAGCCGGGCGCGATCAACACCTCGACGAACTGCTTGGCCGCGCTGATCGCGTCGGCCACGTCAACGCCGACCGGCCGGTTGAAGGCCACGATGCCGCCGAACGCGCTGGTCGGGTCGGTCTTCAGCGCCTTCGTGTAGGCCGCGACCGGCGACGCGCCGACCGCCACGCCGCACGGGTTGGCGTGCTTGACGATCACGCAGGCCGGACCATCGAAGGTCTTCACGCACTCCCACGCCGCATCGGCATCGGCGATGTTGTTGTAGCTGAGCTCCTTGCCCTGCAGCTGCGTGCCGAGCGCCAGCGTGCCGGGCGCCGGCGCGGCGTCGCGGTAGAACGCCGCGCTCTGGTGCGGGTTCTCGCCGTAGCGCATGTCCTGCAGCTTGCTCAGCTGCACGGTGTAGACCGAGGGGTACTCGCTGCGTGCGGGCACGGCGGCGCCGTTCAGTTCGGCCTGCGGCACCAGCGCGCTGAGGTAGTTGGCGATCATGCCGTCGTAGGCGGCGGTGTGTGCGAACACCTTCGTCGCGAGCCTGAACTTGGTCGTGCGCGTCAGTCCGCCCGCCGCCAGCTCGGCCAGCACCTGCGCATAGTCGGCCGGGTCGATCACCACGCCGACATCGGCCCAGTTCTTGGCCGCGGCGCGCAGCATGGCCGGGCCGCCGATGTCGATGTTCTCGATCGCGTCGTCGAGCGTGCAGTCGGCGCGCGCGGTGGCCTGCGCGAACGGGTACAGGTTGATCACCAGCAGGTCGATGGTGTGAATGCCGTGCTCGCGCAGCGCCGCCATGTGCTCGGGCTTGTCGCGGCGTGCCAGCAGGCCGCCGTGGATGCGCGGGTGCAGCGTCTTCACGCGGCCATCGAGCATCTCGGGGAATCCGGTCACCTGCGCCACCTCGGTCACCGGCAACCCCTCCCGCGCTAGCAGCTGCGCGGTGCCGCCGGTCGACAGCAGCTTGATGCCGCGCGCGTGCAGCGCACGCGCGAAGTCGACGATGCCGGACTTGTCGGAGACGGAGATGAGCGCGGTGGTCATATCAGCTTGTGGTCGAGCAGCTTGCGACGCAGCGTGTTGCGGTTCAGGCCCAGCCAGTCGGCGGCCCTGCTCTGGTTGCCCTCGGCGTGGCGCATCACCACCTCGAGCAGCGGCCGCTCCACCGTGTGCAGCACCATATCGTGCAGCGCGTGCGGCGGCGTGCCGCGCAAGTCCTTGAAGTACTGCTCCAGGCTGTCGCGCACGCAGTCTTCGATCTGTCGCTTGCTCATGAGAAATCCCTCGTGCGGCGCACTCCGGAATTCGCCCAGGGAGCGGCCATGCGACTCATGCCGCCTGCCGCAGATCGGGTTCGTTGGCCGCGTCGCCGTGCGCCGGCCACAGTGCGTGGTCCTGCGCCAGCCGCTCGAAGTAGCACGTTACCGCGGCGAGCTGCGCCGCGCAGCCGTCGATGCGGTTCATCGCGGCGCGGAACGCCTCGCCGCCGGGCAGGCCGCGCACGGCCCAGCCGATGTGCTTGCGCGCGCTGCGCACGCCGGTGAACTCGCCGTACAGCGCGTAGTGGTCGTGCAGGTGTTCGATCAGCCAGCCCGCCACGTCGCGTGTGCGCGGCGCGGGCAGCAACTCGCCGGTGGCGAGAAAGTGGCCGATCTCGCGAAAGATCCACGGTCGGCCCTGTGCGGCACGGCCGATCATCAGCGCGTCGGCGCCGGTGTGCGCCAGCACGGCGCGCGCCTTGTGCGGCGTGTGAATGTCGCCGTTGGCCACCACCGGCACGCGCACGGCGGCCTTGACGGCGGCGACGGTGTCGTATTCGGCAACGCCGCTGAAGCCTTGCACGCGCGTGCGGCCATGCACGCTGAGCAGCGCGACGCCGGCGTCCTGCGCGGCCCGCGCCAGGCGCACGGCATTGCGTTCGCCGTCGCAGCGGCCCGTGCGCATCTTCAGCGTCACCGGCACGCCGTGCGGCACGCAGGCGCTCACCACTGCCTGCACGATGGCCAGCGCCAGCGGCTCGTCGCTCATCAGCGCCGAGCCGGCGAACACGTTGCACACCTTCTTGGCCGGGCAGCCCATGTTGATGTCGATGATCTGCGCGCCGCGGTCGATGTTGTAGCGCGCCGCGTCGGCCATCTCGGCCGGGTCGACGCCGGCGATCTGCACTGCGATCGGTGCCGGCTCGCCGGCATGGTCGGCACGTCGCGAGGTCTTCAGGCTGTTCCACAGCTCGCGGCGTGACGTCACCATCTCGCTGACGGCGTATCCGGCACCGAGCCGCTTGCACAGACGCCGGAACGGACGGTCGGTGACGCCGGCCATCGGGGCGACGAACAGGTTGTTCGGCAGCGCGATCGGGCCGATGTGCATGGGCGTGTAGCGAGGTGGAGCGGCGCGAAAACCGAGGCCGCAGTATAGGGGCGGTGTCGGGTGCGGATAATCCGCTCGGTGGAAGCCTGGGTCCATTCGCTGCTCACCGCCCTGGCGTTGCCCAAGTTCGGTCTGAGCACCGTGTTCGTCGTGTCGCTGATCTCGGCGACGCTGCTGCCATTGGGCAGCGAACCGGTGGTGTTCGGTTTGGTCAAGCTCAACCCCGAGCTGTTCTGGCCGGCGATGGGGGTGGCCACGGCCGGCAACACGATCGGCGGCGCGATCTCGTGGTGGATGGGTTATGGCGCCGAGCGCGCCTACGAGTCGTGGAAGCACCAGAAGCCGGCGCAACTGCGTGCGCTGCGCTGGCTCGAACGCTTCGGCCCCAAGGCCTGCCTGCTGTCGTGGCTGCCCGCGGTGGGCGATCCGCTGTGCGCGGTGGCCGGCTGGCTGCGACTGCCGTTCTGGCCGTGCGTGCTGTACATGGCGATCGGCAAGTTCGCCCGCTACGTGACGATGACGGCGCTGCTGTTGTGGGTGTTCCCCGGCGTGTTCACGCCCTAGCGTGACCTCTGGAGTTCACGCGGCGTCACGCGTCGCGGCACAATCGGCGACCGCTCCACGACAGCCTGCCGGCGCCGCACCATCCGTGCGGCGCCGCGAAGGACCGCACGATGCTCAGCCACACGCCCAGCTACGACGCGTTGACCCAGACCTTCACGCGGCTGCACAAGCTGCAGCACCTGCAGGCGATCGTCAGCTGGGACCAGGCGGCCAACATGCCGCCGGCCGGCGTGCGGGCGCGTGCCGAGGCGATGGCCGAGATGGCGACGCTGCTGCACCGGCTGCGCACCGACGCCGGGATGCCCGACGCGCTCAAGCGTGCCGAACAGGAGCCGCTCACCGACCTGCAGCGCGCCAATCTGCGCGAGATCCACCGCGAATGGCGGCAGCACAACGCATTGCCCGAGGAGCTGGTCGAGCGCTCGCAGCTCGTCGGCGCGCGCTGCGAGCACGCCTGGCGCAGCCAGCGGCCGGCCAACGACTGGGCCGGCTTCGTCGACAACTTCCGCCCGGTGCTGGCGGCGGCGCGCGAGGAGGCGCAGGCGCTGTCGCAGCAGTTCGGCGTCAGCCGCTACGACGCGCTGCTCGACCGTTTCGAGCCGGGCATGACCGGCGCGCGTCTGGACGAGATCTTCGGCGCTGTGCGCCAATGGCTGCCAGGGCTGGTGCAGCGTGTGCTCGACAAGCAGTCGCGCGAGCCGGTGCTGGTGCCGCAGGGGCCCTTCTCGCAGGACGCGCAGCGCACGTTGTGCGATCGGGTCATGCGAACGCTCGGCTTCGACTTCGACGCCGGTCGGCTCGACGTGAGCACCCATCCGTTCTGCGGCGGCGTGCCCGAGGACGTGCGGCTGACGACGCGGTTCCGCGAGAACGAGTTCCTCGGCTCGCTGATGGGCACGATCCACGAGACCGGCCATGGCCGCTACGAGCAGAACCGTCCGCGCGCGCTGCTCGGCCAGCCCGCGTCGCAGGCGCGCTCGGCGGCGATCCACGAGAGCCAGTCGCTCAGCTTCGAGATGCAGCTCGGCTGCCACCCCGGCTTCGTGGCGCAGATCGCGCCGTGGATCGAGCAGGCCTTCGGGCCGCAGCCGGCGTTCGCGCCGGACAACCTGGTGCGCCTGATCACACGCGTGAAGCCGGGCTTCATCCGCGTCGACGCCGACGAGGTGACCTACCCGGCGCACATCGTCCTGCGCTACGAGATCGAGCGCCCGTTGATCGAAGGCGAGATCGAGCCCGAGGACATCCCCGCGTTGTGGGACGCCAAGATGCAGGAGCTGCTCGGCGTCGACACCCGCGGCAATTTCATGGACGGGCCCTTGCAGGACGTGCACTGGCCGATGGGCATGTTCGGCTACTTCCCGTGTTATTCACTGGGCGCGATGTATGCGGCGCAGTGGTTCGCCGCGATGCGCCGCGCCACGCCCGCTCTCGATGCCCGCATCGCGGGCGGCGACTATGCGCCGGTCTTCGACTGGCTGCGCGAGCACATCTGGCTGCCCGCGAGCCTGTGGACCACCGACGAGCTGGCGCGGCGTGCCAGCGGCGAGGCGCTCAACCCCGCGCACTTCAAGGCCCACCTCGAGGCGCGTTACCTCGGCTGAGGTACCGCCGGTGCGGCCTGCACGCGGGCCAGCACCTGCTCGAGATCGTCGAGCACGTCCTCCAGCCGGCGCAACGCATGTTGCGACGGCTTCACCGGCGCCGCCAGCAGCGCGCGCGCCGGATCGTCGAGCGCGGCGTCGTCCAGCTGCAAGCCGTGCCGCCTGAGCTGCTGCGCCAGCCGGCTGCGCTGCGCGCGCAGCCGGCGACGCGTGCTCTGATAGGCGTGCTCGGCCAGCAGCGCGCGTTGCGACACGCTGAAGATGTTGGCGAGGAACATCTGCGGGTCGTGATGATCGGGCTCGAACAGCAGGATGTCGACGTGCGGGTGGCTGCTCTCGTAGCCCTTCATGCCCAGCTCGAGGCGCGAGTGGATCAGCGAGCGGAAGGTCTGCGACAGCACCAGCGGCAGGCCACCGTCGACCAGGCTCGGGATGTGCGCCTGCGGCGGCCGGGGCACCGCCGCGTTGTCGCGCCGCGCGCCGGCCTCGAAGGGCACCAGTGGGTTCAGGCAGAACAGCAGGTCGACCCCGCCGTCGAGCAGCACGCTGGCGTGCAGCGTCTTCTTCAAGGCGCCGTCGACATAGGCGCGCCCGTCGATCTGCACCGGTACGAACAGGCCCGGCAGCGCGGCGCTGGCCGACGCGGCCACCGAGATCGGCACCGCGTCGTGGCCGGGCAGGCCGAACGGCACGGCCTCGCCGCTGTCGAGGTCGGTGGCCACCAGCACCAGCCGCGTACGCAGGCGGCGGAAGTCGTTGCTGCGGCCGGGTTGCGACAACACGTCGCGCAGTCGCGCCTCGAGCGCGGCGCTGCTGAACAGGCCCGACGGCAGCGCGCGGCCGAGCGCTTCGAGCGACGACAGCGTCGACCGGCGCTCGACGGCCAGCCGCCAGAAGGCCTCGCCCGCCAGCAGCGGCAGACGCGCCAGGCGGCGCGCGAACTCACCGAGCGCCGGGTGGAACAGCAGGCCCGGATCGACGCGATCGGCCGCGCTGCCCTTGCGCTCGATGAACGCGGTGGCGAGCTGGCGCGGCGTCATGCCGTTGGCCAGCCCGGCGGCGACGATCGCGCCGGCCGAGACGCCGACATAGCCGTCAAGCGCGTCGAAGCGCAGGCCGGGCAGCGCCTCCTGCAGCGCGCACAGCGCGCCGATCTCGTAGCCGGCGCCGAGCGGTCCGCCGCCGGCCAGAGCGAGGCCGACACGCGAACGATGTTGCGTCGCCGGCTGCCGTGCGGCGGCCACCTTCGATTCGGCGCTCAGGCCGCCTTCTTGCGGGACGCGGTGCGCTTGGTCGCCGGGGCGGCTGCCGCCTTGCGGGCCGGCGCCTTGCGCGCCGCGGCGGTCTTGCCGCCGAGCTTGGCCACTGCCGCGGCCAGCGCGTCGACGCGGGCGGTCAGCGCCGACACGTCCTTGGCGGTCGGCACGCCGAGCTTGCTCATCGCCTTGGCGGTGCGCTGCTCGAAGATCGCTTCCAGCTTGTCCCACTGCGCATTCGCCTTGGCGCCCACTTCGCCGGCCATCGCCGTCATCTTGGCGGTGGCGGCGCCGATGCGCTCCTCGGCGGCGGATTGCGTCTTGCGCTGCAGCGTGGTGCCTTCCTTGATGAGCTTCTCGAAGGCGGTGGTGCCTTCGGCCTGTGCCTTGGAGAAGGCGCCCATGCCAGCCAGCCAGATCTGCTGGGCCGAGTCCTTGACCGTCTGCGCCAGCGCGCTGTCCAGCAGGCCCGCCGGGTTGGCTGCCTTCTTCTCTGCCATTGCCTTGAGCTTCTTGACCATGTGAACTCCGTTGTCGTGGTGCGGTGTCGGGTCGGGCGGATGCATCTGCTTGCCGCTCGACGGCTGCTGACAGTGTAGGCAGCCGACCGCGCGCTGACGCGACCGATCGCTAGGGTGGTGCGTCTAGCTGGAACCAGCCTTGATGGACCGCTGCCGGCTTGGGGTTAGCGCGTGCCGCGGCGCGCGGGCAGTTGCTGAAGAATAGGCCCCTGCGCCGCGAGCCGTCTGCGTCTGCGCGACCACACCATCAACATCGGGAGACCACCATGCTGTACTTCGTGACCGGCGCCACCGGCTTCATCGGCAAGCGCCTCGTCAAGGCCTTGCTGGCGCGGCGCGGCTCGACCGTGCACTTCCTGGTGCGGCCGGGCAGCGAAGGCAAGGTCGATGCGCTGCTCGAGTACTGGGGCGTGGGCAAGCAGCGCGCCATACCGGTCAGCGGCGACCTGACGGCCCGCAAGCTCGGCGTCGCGGCCGACGCGATCAAGGCGCTGAAGGGCAAGGTCGACGCGGTCTACCACCTGGCGGCGGTGTACGACCTGTCGGCCGACGCCGACAGCCAGATCCAGGTCAATGTAGAGGGCACGCGCAACGTGGTCGAGTTCGCCAAGGCGGTCGACGCCGGCCACTTCCACCATGTGTCGTCGATCGCGGCGGCGGGGCTGTACGAAGGCGTCTTCCGCGAGGACATGTTCGACGAGGCGGAGAACCTCGACCACCCGTATTTCATGACCAAGCACGAGAGCGAGAAGATCGTGCGCAAGGAGTGCAAGGTGCCGTGGACGGTGTACCGCCCGGCGCTGGTGGTCGGCGACTCGAAGACCGGCGAGATGGACAAGATCGACGGGCCGTACTACTTCTTCAAGCTGATCCAGCGCATGCGGCAGATCCTGCCGCCGTGGTTCCCGTCGATCGGGCTCGAAGGCGGGCGCATCAACATCGTGCCGGTGGACTTCGTCGTCGCGGCGATCGACCACATCTCGCACGGCAAGGCCATCGACGGCAAGTGCTTCCACCTGGTCGACCCGGCGGGCTACCGCGTCGGCGACGTGCTCGACATCTTCGCCAAGGCCGCGCACGCGCCGAAGATGAACCTGTTCGTCAACGCCGCGCTGCTCGGCTTCATCCCGAAGAGCGTGCGCAAGGGCATGATGGCGATCGCCCCGGTGCGCCGCATCCGCAACGCGATCATCAAGGATCTCGGCGTGCCGGAGGACATCCTCACCTTCGTGAACTACCCGACCCGCTTCGACCGCCGCGAGACCGACGCGGCGCTGAAGGGCAGCGGCGTCGAATGTCCGAACCTGCACGACTACGCCTGGGCGCTGTGGGACTACTGGGAGCGCCACCTCGACCCGGCGCTGTTTGTCGACCGCAGCCTGAAGGGTACCGTCGGCGGCAAGGTGGTGCTGGTGACCGGCGGCTCGTCGGGCATCGGCCTGTCGGCGGCCTGCCGCTTCGCCGAGGCCGGCGCAGTGACCATCATCTGCGGCCGCGGCGAGGACAAGCTCGCCGCCGCGGTGCAGGAGATCCGGAACCACGCCGGCAAGGACGCCCAGGTGTTCAGCTACTCGGTGGACATCTCCAACGAGGCGAGCTGCGCCGAGTTCGTGCAGAAGCTGCAGGCCGAACACGGCGGCGTCGACTTCCTGATCAACAACGCCGGCCGTTCGATCCGCCGCGCCATCGAGTCGAGCTACGACCGCTTCCACGATTTCGAGCGCACGATGCAGCTCAACTACTTCGGCGCGCTGCGCATCACGATGGGCCTGCTGCCGGGCATGGTGGCCAAGCACAAGGGTCACGTGGTCAACATCAGCTCGATCAGCGTGCTGGTCAACGCGCCGCGCTTCTCGGCCTATGTGGCGAGCAAGGCCGCGCTCGACGCGTGGACACGCTGCGCGTCGAGCGAATACGCCGACCAGGGCGTGACCTTCACCACCGTCAACATGCCGCTGGTGCGCACGCCGATGACGGCGCCGACCAAGATCTACGAGAACATGCCGCTGCTGGCGCCCGAGGAGGCCGCCGACATGGTGATCCGTGCCTGCATCGACAAGCCGGTGCGCGTGGCGACGCGCCTGGGCGTGTTCGGCGAGGTGCTGCACGCGGCGGCGCCGCGCATCACGCAGATCATCATGAACACCACCTTCCGCATGTTCCCCGACAGCGCGGCCGCCAAGGGCGACAAGGCCGGCAAGCCGACGTTGTCGCCCGAGGCGATCGCGATGGCGCAGATGATGCGGGGCATACACTTCTAGTCGGCGCGGGCGATGGCCCTGGAGGGGGCTTGAGCGGAGGGAAGTGTCATGAACCGCGATCGTCGCAAGCTCGTCGCCGCACTGGCGGCGCTGCCCTGTATCGGTTCGGCTTGGGGCCAGGCGCGGCGGCTGGCCGCGCTGTCGCTGGTCGGTGACCGGATCGAGATCGTGCTGGCGCAACCCGGCGTCGGCAGCAACATCGACCGCAACAGCCGCCGGGCCATCGAGGACGCGCAGAGCGGGCTGGACAGCCTGCTGCTGCGGGCAGTCGATCAGGCCGTGCGAAAGGTCGAACCCGGTGCCCCGCTCGCGATGCTGTCGCTGCCGGGCTCGGCGCTGTACGACAAGCCCGAGCGGCTGTTCGACGGTCGCCAGATCGCGCTGCCCGGTGCCGTGGTCAATGCCCTCATCGCCGGCAAGGCCACGCATCTGATCGTGCTATCCAAGTTGCGCGATGCCGTGCGCGTGCCGCTGACCGACGGATTCACCGGCGTCGGCAGCGTGCGTGGCCTGGGCTTCTACGTCGACAACGAGATCCGCATCGTGATGCGCGATGACACCGGTGCCTATGCGCCGGGCGTGCTGGCGCCTTTCGTCTACCTGCGCATGACACTGGTCGACGTGCAGAGCGGCGACATCGTCCGCGACGAAGCGGTGCGGGCGATGCAGACCCATGCCACGGCGTCGAATCCGAACGCCACCACGCCCTGGGAGGTCTTGTCCGCCCCGCAGAAGATCGATGCGCTGCAGCGACTGATCGACCGCTCGGTCGGCGAGGCCGCCGAGCGCTTGCTGCGCTGAGCCGTGCGGGCGGCCCGGCTCAGGCCTCGGCCACCTTCAGCACCAGCTTGCCGAAGTTCGCGCCGGAGAACAGCTTGGCGAGCGTGCCGGGAAACGCCGCCACGCCGCCCTCGACGACATCTTCCTTGCTCTTCATGCGGCCGTCCTTCAGGTAACCCGCCATCTCCTTGATCGCCTGCGGATAGCGGTCGGCGTAGTCGAACACCACCATGCCTTCCATGCGCGCGCGGTTGATCAGCAGCGACAGGTAGTTCTTCGGCCCCGCCACCGCACCGGTGTTGTTGTACTGGCTGATCGCGCCGCAGATGACGATGCGCGCCTTGCGGTTGATGCGCGCCAGCACGGCGTCGAGGATGTCGCCGCCCACGTTGTCGAAGTAGACGTCCACACCCTTGGCGCAGTGCTGCTTGAGGCCCTCGCGCACCGGGTCCCAGCGCTCGACACCTTGGGGTGCCGCGGCCTTGTAGTCGATGCAGGCGTCGAAGCCGAGCTCCTGGACCACCCACTCGCACTTGGCCGATCCGCCCGCGATGCCGACGACGCGGCAGCCCTTGATCTTCGCGATCTGGCCCACCGTCTGGCCCACGGCACCGGCGGCGCCCGACACCACCACCGTCTCGCCGGGCTGGGGCTGGCCCACGTCCAGCAGGCCGAAGTAGCCGGTCATGCCGGGCATGCCCAGCACGTTGAGCCATTGATTCACGGTGCCCAGCCGCAGGTCGATCTTGGCGAGGCCGCTGCGCTTGAGCTGGTCGGCGGCAATGCTCCAGTACTCCTGCACGCCAGGACCGCCGGTGACGGTGTCGCCGACCGCGAAGGCCGGGTTCTTCGACGCGATCACGCGGCCGATGCCGCCGGCGCGCATCACTTCACCGAGGCCGACCGGTGGGATGTAGCTCTTGCCCTCGTTCATCCAGCCGCGCATCGCCGGGTCGAGCGACAGCGCGAGCACCTGGACCAGCACGCCGCCGTCGGCCGGCTCGGCCACCGGCTCCTCGGTGAACTGCCAGTCGCTCGCCTTCACGGCGCCGACCGGGCGGGCGGCCAGGCGGACCTGGTGGTTGACGAGCGAAGCGGTGATCGAGGCCATGGCTGCTCCTGAGGCGACAAGCGATGAGTGAGACGAACGCCGGAACGCGAACGGCTGGCGCATCGTAGCGGGCCTAGACAGGCCCTGGCGTCACCGCGGCGACGGCGCGGTCGGTGCAGGCGACACGGCCGCGCCTTCGGCCACCGCGCCGCGGCAGCGGTGCACCTCGACCGTCACGTGCTTCAGCGACTTCAGGCCATGCAGCCGCGCGCGGTAGGCCGACGGCTCCAGCGGCCGGTCGGCCACCAGGCTCAGCACCGCCGACCAGGCGTCGGGTCCGACCTGCCAGACATGCAGGTCGGCCACGCGCGCATCGCCGTCGCTTTCCACGGTGGCGCGCACCGCCTCGCGCATCGGCGCCAGCGCGCTGGCGTCGACCAGTGCCCGCGCCGAATCGCGCAGCACGACGAACGCCCAGCGGCCGATCAGCGCGCCGCCGAGCAGGGCCACGGCCGGGTCGAGCCAGCGCTGGCCCCACCACAGGCCGGCGGCCAGCGCGACGATCGCGAGCACCGATGTCAGTGCGTCGGCCAGCACGTGCAGGTAAGCGGCTCTGAAGTTGTGGTCGTGGCCGCCATGATGCCCGTGGTGCCCGTGGTGATGGTCCGCGTGGGGGGCATGAGCGTGGTCATGGGCGTGGTCGTGAGTATGGTCATGCGCGTGGTCATGCGCGTGGTGCGCCGCGTTCGCCGCGTCACCACGCGACAGCACCCAGGCACAGACCGCATTGACTGCGAGACCGATCACCGCCACCGCGATCGCCTGCGGGTAGGCCACGATGCGCGGCGTCGCCAGCGCCATCGCCGCGTCGATGGCGATCCACAGGCTCACCGCCAGCAGCAGCAGGCCGCTCGAGTAGGCGGCCAGCACCTCGATCTTCCAGCCGCCGAAGGCGAAGCGGGCGCTGCCATGCGCGCGGCGCGCGAGCGCGGCGGCGAGTGCGGCGCCGCCGAGCGCCAGCGCGTGCGTGCCCATGTGCCAGCCGTCGGCCACCAGCGCGAGCGAGCCGCTCCAGTAGCCGACCGCGAGCTCCATCACCATCGCAGCCAGCGTCACGCCGGTCACCCACCACAGGGCGCGCTCGCGCCTCGGCGCCGCCGGGTCGCCGAAGGCGTGGCCGTGCACGAACGGCCGCAGGTCGTGGCGGTGCTGTGCACTCATCGGCCTGCAGCCCTGCGGCGCGTCGCGCAGAACGCCGTCGAAGCGGCCTGGTCGGTCATGCCGGCAGTGTGCCCGGCACCGGCGTGCCTGCAAAGCCAGGGGCCATCGTGCGCCGGCGCATCAGCAGCCAGGCCGCCGGGATCACCAGCATCGACAGCAGCGGCGCGGTGATCATGCCGCCGAGCATCGGTGCGGCGATGCGCTGCATCACCTCGGAGCCGGTGCCGCTCGAAAAAACGATCGGCACCAGACCGGCGAGGATGACGGCCACCGTCATCGCCTTCGGACGCACACGCTGCACCGCGCCCTCGCGGATGGCGTCGAGCAGCAGCGCCGGCGTCGGCGCCACGCCTGCCGCCACGCGCGCCTGCAGTGCGTGCTGCAGGTACAGCAGCATCACGACGCCGAACTCGGCGGCCACGCCGGCCAGCGCGATGAAGCCCACACCGGTGGCCACCGACTGATGAAAGCCCAGCGCGTAGAGGAACCAGACGCCGCCGATCAGCGCGAACGGCAGCGTGGCCATGATCAACAGCGCCTCGTCGATGCGGCGGAAGGTCAGGTACAGCAGCACGAAGATGATGACCAGCGTGGCCGGCACCACCCACTTCAACCGCGCGTTGGCGCGCTCGAGGTATTCGAACTGGCCGGCCAGCGCGATGCTCATGCCGGGCTCGAGCGGCACCTGGTCGGCGGCCAGCCGCCGCAGGTCGTGTGCCACCGAGGCGAGGTCGCGTCCCTGCACGTCGACGTACACCCAGCCCGACGGGCGCGCGTTCTCGCTCTTCAGCATCGGCGGGCCGTCGCTGATGGTAACGGCGGCCACCGTGCCGAGCGTGATCTGCTGGCCCATCGGCGTCAGGATCGGCAGCTCGACCAGGCGCTGCGGCGTGTCGCGCCATTCGCGCGGGTAACGCAGGTTGATCGGGAAACGCGCGCGCCCTTCGATGGTCTCGCCGACGTTCTCGCCGCCGATCGCACCCGATACGATGGTCTGCACGTCGGCGATGTTCAGCCCGTAGCGCGCCGCGGCGCCGCGGTCGATCTTCACGTCGACGTAGCGCCCGCCGGTCAGCCGCTCGGCCAGCGCCGAGGTGACGCCGGGCACGCCCTTGGCCAGCTGCTGGATCTGCACCGCGACGCGGTCCACCGCCGCCAGGTCGGCGCCGCTGACCTTGACGCCGATCGGGCTCTTGATGCCGGTGGCCAGCATGTCGATGCGATTGCGGATCGGCGGCACCCACAGGTTGGCCAGGCCCGGCACCTTGACGGCGGCGTCGAGCGCCTCGACCAGCTTGTCGGGCGTCATGCCGGCGCGCCATTGGTCGCGGGGTTTGAGCTGGATCGTCGTCTCGAACATCTCCAGCGGCGCCGGGTCGGTGGCAGTCTCGGCGCGGCCGGCCTTGCCGAACACACGCTCGACCTCGGGCACCGTCTTGATCATGCGGTTGGTGATCTGCAGCAGCTCGGCAGCCTTCTGCGCCGACAGCCCCGGCAGTGCCGACGGCATGTACAGCAGGTCGCCTTCGTCGAGCGGCGGCAGGAACTCGCCGCCCAGCCGCATCAGCGGCCAGGCGGTGGTGGCGAGCGCGAGCGCAGCGATCACCAGCGTGAGGCGGGGCGCCGCCAGCACGGCGTCGAGCACCGGCCGGTAGATCGCGATCAGCGCGCGTGTCAGCGGATTGCGCCGTTCGTCGGGGATGCGGCCGCGGATCCACAGGCCCATCAGCACCGGCACCAGCGTGACCGACAGTCCTGCGGCGGCCGCCATCGCATAGGTCTTGGTGTAGGCCAGCGGGCCGAACAGGCGCCCCTCCTGCGCCTGCAGCGTGAAGACCGGCACGAAGCTCAGCGTGATGATCAGCAGCGAGAAGAAGAGGGCAGGCCCCACCTCCTCGGCGGCGCGCGTGATCAGCGCCCAGCGCTCTTCGCCGACGAGCTCGCGGCCGGGGTTGGCGTGCTGCCAGGACTCGATCTGCTTGTGCGCGTTCTCGATCATCACCACCGCCGCGTCGACCATCGCGCCGATCGCGATCGCGATGCCGCCGAGCGACATGATGTTCGCGTTGATGCCCTGCTGGTTCATCACCAGGAACGCGACCAGCACGCCGAGCGGCAGCGAGATGATCGCCACCAGCGCCGAGCGCAGGTGCCACAGGAAGATCAGGCACACGGCGGCCACCACCGCGAACTCCTCCAGCAGCTTGTGCGACAGGTTCTCCACCGCGCGCTCGATCAGCGCGCTGCGGTCGTAGGTGGTGACGATCTGCACGCCGGCGGGCAGGCCCTTCTGCAGCTCGACGAGCTTGGTCTTGACGGCATCGATCGTCGCCTGCGCGTTCTTGCCCGAGCGCAGGATCACCACGCCGCCGGCCACCTCGCCCTCGCCGTCGAGTTCGGCGATGCCGCGGCGCATCTCGGGGCCGACCTGCACGGTGGCCACGTCGCCCAGCCTGACCGGCACGCCGCCGCGCGAGGCCAGCGGGATCGCGCGAAAGTCGTCCAGTGTCTTCAGGTAGCCGCTGGCGCGCACCATGTACTCGGCCTCGGCCAACTCGAGCACCGAGCCGCCGCTTTCCTGGTTGCCGGCGATCAGCGCCTCGCGCACCTGGTTGAAGGTCACGCCGTAGGCGGCCAGCTTCGAGGGCTCGACCACCACCTGCACCTGGCGCACCATGCCGCCGATGCTGGCGACCTCGGCCACCTGCGGCAGGCTCTTCAGCTCGTACTTGAGGAACCAGTCCTGCAGCGCACGCAGCTGCGACAGGTCGTGGCGGCCGCTCCTGTCGACCAGCGCGTACTGGAAGATCCAGCCGACGCCGGTGGCGTCCGGCCCGAGCGCGGTCTTCGCGCTGGCCGGCAGCCGGCCCTGCACCTGGTTGAGGTACTCGAGTACGCGTGAACGTGCCCAGTACAGGTCGGTGCCGTCGTCGAACAGCACGTAGACGAAGCTGTCGCCGAAGAACGAGAAGCCGCGCACCGTCTTCGCGCCGGGCACCGACAGCATGGTCGTCGCCAGCGGATAGGTGACCTGGTTCTCGACGATCTGCGGCGCCTGCCCGGGCAGCGTCGTGCGGATGATCACCTGCACGTCGGACAGGTCGGGCAAGGCATCGACCGGCGTCGTGCGCACGCCCCACAGGCCTGCGGCCGCGAGGAACAGCGTGGCCAGCACCACGAGGAAGCGGTTGGCCACCGACCAGCGGATCAGCGCGGCGATCATCGCGGCGCTCCGGTGCTGCCGTGGCCGGCATGCGGGTCGGTCGCGGCAGGTTC
>JBGAMU010000007.1:0-75211 GCA_044222685.1 Burkholderiaceae bacterium | reverse complement strand
GAGCCGACGACGGTGGTCCGGATTCTGGGCATGCTCTTGTCCTCGGTTCGTTCACCAGATGGTGATGAAGCCATGCTAGGACCTGCCTCCGCGAGCGTCAAGGCTGCTGGAGCGACACTGAGGAAGAGACTGGCGGATCCTTGACGCTGGTGACCCCGCGCCGTACAGTAATTCACCAGACGGAGATAACGGCAGCTTTCGCTCGCCTGTCGCGGCATCCACAGCGCACGATGACCTTGAGCCCCTGCGACCTCGCCCACTACCGGCACGTCGGCCACGTCACGGTGCCGGGCGTGTTCGATCGCGCCACCACGGACAATGTGGTGCGCGACATCGAGGCATGGGGCACCGAGTTCCTGGCAGAGTTGCCGCCCGACAAGCGCGCCTGGTACGTCGACGGCGGCGTGAAGGCGCGCGACGTGCTGCGCAAGCTCGACAACCCCCATCATCATCGCGACAGCGTGCGCGCCCTGGCTCGTTTGCCGACTTTGGTGGCGATGGTGGAAGCCCTGATCGGCCCTGGCGTGTCGGTCTACTTCAGTCAGATCTTCTTCAAGGCGCCGGAGGGCGGCGGCCCGAAGCCGGCGCACCAGGACAACTTCTACTTCGGCCCGAACGATCCCGAAGGCGTGGTCACCGCGTGGATCGCGCTCGACGACGCGACGCTCGAGAACGGCTGCCTCTATTTCGGCGACGGCTCTCATCGCGGTCCGGTGTATGGCCACGTCGCACCGCCGGGCGAGCCCTTCAATCTGCAGTTGCCCGCCGGCGTGCTCGACAGGCAGCCGATGTCGCCGGCGCCGGTGATGCGCGGCGGCGTGTCGTTCCATCATGGCAACGTCTTCCACCAGTCGGGGCCGAATCACTCGACGCGCTGGCGACGTGCGTGCGCGCTGCACTACGTCAATGCGCACACGCGCTTCGACCATCCCGCCCTGCCCTACGACGCCGCGCTGATGTTGCGCATCAGCTGACATTCAGAAGGACACCGCGCATGAGCACACAACGACTCGGCATCGTGATGAACGGCGTCACCGGCCGGATGGGCATGAACCAGCACCTGGTCCGCTCGATCGTCGCGATTCGCCAGCAGGGCGGCGTGCCGCTGGCCAACGGCGACAGGGTGATGCCCGATCCGGTGCTGATCGGTCGCAACGCCGAGAAGATCGAGGCACTGGCGCGCGCCCATGGCATCACGCGCTTCGGCACCAACCTCGACGCCGCGCTGGCCGACCGGCAGGACACCGTGTTCTTCGATGCCGGCACCACGCAGATGCGGCCGACGCTGCTGACGCAGGCGCTGCGTGCGGGCAAACATGTGTACTGCGAGAAGCCGATCGCGACCAACCTGAACGAGGCGGTCGAGGTCTGCCGCCTCGCGCAGGTATCCGGCCTGAAGCACGGTGCCGTGCAGGACAAGCTCTTCCTGCCGGGGCTGCGCAAGCTCGACATGCTCAGGCGAGCCGGCTTCTTCGGCCGGCTGCTCAGCGTGCGCATCGAGTTCGGCTACTGGGTGTTCGAAGGTGATCTGCAGCCGATCCAGCGGCCGAGCTGGAACTACCGCACCGAAGACGGCGGCGGCATCATCCTCGACATGGTGTGCCACTGGCGCTACGTGCTCGACAACCTGTTCGGCGAGGTGCAGTCGGTGTCGTGCCTCGGCACCACCCACATCCCGCAGCGCTGGGACGAGTCCGGCAAGCCCTATGCCGCGACAGCCGACGACGCCGCCTATGCCACCTTTCAGCTCAAGGGCCACCAGGGCGAGCCGGTGATCGCACAGGTGAACAGTTCCTGGGCCACGCGCGTGCGGCGCGACGACCTGGTCACGTTTCATGTCGACGGCACGCATGGCTCGGCGGTGGCCGGCCTGCAGGATTGCCGTGCGCAGTCACGCGTGGCCACGCCGCGACCGGTGTGGAACCCGGATGTCAAGCAGGCGATGAACTTCTTCGAGCAGTGGCAGGAGATCCCGGACGCGCAGCCCTACGACAACGGCTTCAAGATCCAGTGGGAGGCTTTCATCCGCCATGTGGTGGAGGACGCGCCCTATCGCTGGACCTTGCCCGAGGGCGCCAAGGGCGTGCAACTGGTCGAAGCGGCACTGCGCTCCTGGAAAGAGCGCCGCTGGGTCGACGTGCCGGCGCTGCAGATCTGAGGTCGCGATGCAGATCACGCTGCCCACCTCGGATGGCCGCCTTGCCCCCTACACACTGCGCGGACCGGCGAGCTTTGTCCCGCCGGTGGCGGGTGCGCGCTTCAACCGCATCGCCTACTCGGCTGCGCACGTGGTGGCCGACGCCCGTGCCGCCGTCGACCCCTGGCTGCAATGCGCGATCGACTGGGACACGACCATCGCCTACCGCCAGCGCCTGTGGCGCCTGGGGCTCGGTGTGGCCGAGGCGATGGACACTGCGCAGCGCGGCATGGGCCTGGACTGGCCCACCTCGCTGGAGCTGATCCGCCGTTCGATCGACGCGTCGCGCGACGTGCCCGGCGCGTTCCTCGCCAGCGGTTGCGGCACCGACCACCTGGCGCCGGACGATGCGCGATCGATCGACGATGTGATCCGTGCCTATGAGGAGCAGATGGCCGCGATCGAGGCGCTGGGCGGAAGGCTGATCGTGATGGCCAGCCGCGCGCTGGCCCGCGTGGCCAAGGGCCCCGCCGACTACGAACGCGTCTACGACCGCGTGCTGAGCCAGGCGCGCGAGCCGGTCATCCTGCACTGGCTGGGCGACATGTTCGACCCGGCGCTGGCCGGCTACTGGGGCAGCCGCGAGGTGCCGCGCGCGATGGACACCGCGCTGGGCGTCATCGCGGCGCATGCCGGCAAGGTCGACGGCATCAAGATCTCGCTGCTCGACAAGGACCACGAGATCACGATGCGCCGGCGCCTGCCGCCGGGCGTGCGCATGTACACCGGCGACGATTTCAACTATGCCGAGCTGATCGCCGGTGACGGCGTGGGCACTGCACCGACGCAGCAGCACAGCGACGCACTGCTCGGCATCTTCGACGCCATCGCGCCGGCCGCCAGCGCCGCGCTGGCCGCACTGGCTGCTGGCGATGGCGACCGCTTCCACGCCATCCTGGCGCCCTCGGTGCCGCTGTCGCGCCACATCTTCCAAGCGCCAACGCGCTTCTACAAGACCGGCGTGGTGTTCATGGCCTGGCTCAACGGCCACCAGGACCACTTCGTCATGGTCGGCGGCCAGCAGAGCACCCGCTCGCTGCCCCACCTGGCCGAGCTGTTCCGCCTGGCCGATGCCGCCGGTCTGATCGAGCAGCCTGAACTGGCCGTACGTCGCATGCGCACCCTGCTCGCGCTGCACGGCGTGGCCTGAACATCCAAAGAGGAGACAGAAGATGCACCGCCGTATCCTGTTGTTCACGCTGCTGGCCGGTGGCATCGCCAGCTCCACCGGCGCACTCGCGCAGGCCTGGCCCGAGCGCACCGTGCGCATGGTGATCCCGTTCCCCCCGGGCGGCACGCTCGACAAGGTGGGCCGCATGCTCGCGCAGCGCCTGCAGGACCAGTTCGGCCAGACCTTCGTGGTCGAGAACAAGCCAGGCGGCAACGGCGTGATCGGCGGCGACGCGGTGGCCAAGGCGGCACCCGACGGCTACACGCTGCTGTTCAACGCCAGCACCTTCGTCACCGCGCCGATGACGATGAAGTCGGTGCCCTACAAGGTGCAGACCGATTTCGTGCCGATCAGCCTGGTCGCGCAGGCACCGCTGTCGATCGCGATCGGCAACAAGGCCGGCGTCAGCGACCTCAAGGGCCTGATCGCCGCCGCCAAGGCGCAGCCCGGCAAGCTGAACTTCGCCACCGGCTCGATCGGCTCGGCCGGACACCTGTGCACCGCACGGCTCGAGCAGGCCGCCGGCATCAGTGTGACGGTCGTGCCGTACAAGGGCACGGCGCCAGCGTTCCAGGACCTCATCGGCGGGCAGATCGAGGGTTTCATCGATCCCGTGCTCGGCTCGGTGCAGTTTCATCGCACGCAGCAGCTGCGCGTGGTGGCCGTCACGTCGGCCAAACGGCTGCCCAACCTGAGCGATGTGCCCACGGCGGCCGAGACACTGCCCGGCTTCGAGTGCGCCAGCTGGTACGGTGTGTGGGCGCCTGCGAAGACCCCGCCGGAAATCGTGACCCGACTCAATGCCGCGGTGAACAAGGCGCTGGCCGCCGACATGGCCGACAAGCTGCTGGCCGACGGTCTGGTGCCCGGCGGCGGCAGCCCGGCCGATTTCGCGAAGTTCCAGGCCGACGACATCGCGGCGTCCGGCAAGATCATCGCGGACAAGAAGATCACGCTGGACTGACGTTGAGCACTCGCACCACCGTCGTCGTCACCGGCAGCAGTTCGGGCATCGGCGCGGCGATCGCCCGGCGCTTGCTCGCCGACGGCTGGCAGGTGCACGGGCTCGACAGCGCACCGGCGACGCTGCGTCACGAGCGTTTCGTGACCCACACGGTCGACCTGACCGATGCGGCGCGCACGCAGGCTGCCATCGCGGCACTGCCTTCCGCGGGCCCGATACAGGCGTTCGTGCACGCGGCCGGCGTGATGCGCACCGCGCCACTGGGCGAGCTGGATGCCGACCAAGGCGCGCAGATGTGGCGGCTGCATGTCGACGCTGCCACGCGGCTGGCCGACGCGCTGTTGCCGGCGATGACGCGCGCTGGCCACGGCCGCGTGGTGCTGATCGGCAGCCGGGTCTGGCCCGGCATGCCCGGGCGCAGCCAGTACGCGGCCACCAAGGCGGCGCTGGTGTCGCTGGCACGCAGCTGGGCCGCCGAAGTGGTCGCGGCCGGGGTCACCGTCAACGTGGTCTCCCCCGCCGCCACCGACACGCCGATGCTGGCCGACCCGGCGCGTGCCGCCACCACGCCGCGCTTGCCCCCGATCGGCCGGTTGATCCGGCCCGACGAGGTGGCCGCGCTCGTGGCCTTCCTGCTCGGCGCCGACGCGGCAGCCATCACGGGACAGGACATCGCCATCTGCGGCGGCGCCTCGTTGCCGCAATGAGCGCACCCGAAGCCCCGCTCGGTCTCGTCGGCCTGGGTCTCGTCGGCACAGCACTCGGCAGGCGTCTCGCCGCGGCCGGCTTCGAGGTGCTCGGGCACGACCGGCGTGAGGATGCCAACGCAGCGTGGACACGGGCCGGCCAACGCGTTGCTCCCTCGCTGCGGGAGCTGGCCCTGAACTGCCGCAGGGTGGTGCTGGCGGTGTTCGACACCGCCGGGGTGATGGAGGTTGTCGAATCGTCGGATGGACTGTTGAGCGCGGGCCACGTGGCCACGCTGGTCGACTGCTCGACCGGCGACCCCGATGCGTTGCAGGTGCTGGCCGCACGCCTCGCGGCTCGTGGCGTGTGCCTCGTCGAGGCGCCGCTGTCGGGCTCGAGCGCACAGATCGCCGCGGGCGACGCCACGCTCCTGCTCGGCGGCGATGCCGCGGTCATCGCTCGGCACGTCGCCTTGTTCGAGGCGATCTCGCCGCGGCGCATGCACGTCGGCGGCCCCGGCATGGCCGCGCGGGCCAAGCTCGCGACCAACCTCGTGCTCGGCCTGAACCGCGCCGCGCTGGCCGAAGGCATGGTCTTCGCCGATCGCCTGGGCATTTCGCCCGAGACCTTTCTGCAGCTGGTGCTGGCCACGCCCGCCCGCTCCGAGGCAGCCGTGCAAAAAGGCGAGCGCATGGTGCGTGGCGACTTCGCGCCGCAGTCGCGCGTCGTCCAGCATCTGAAGGACGTGCAACTGATGCTCGCGGCCGCGAGGGCCGAGGGCCAGCAACTGCCGCTCACCGAAGCCCATGCCGCGCTGCTGCACGCCGCCGTCGACGCGGGTGACGGCGATCTCGACAACGCGGCGATCATCCGCCAGCTCCGGCGTCTGTCGGTCGCACGGCCTTCGCTGCCGCAGGAGCCCTGATGCGCGACTTCGGCACCGACCATCGCTGGCTGTCGATCAACACCGCCACCGTGCGGCGCCAGCACGGGCAGGACTGGTCGCTGCAGAACATCCTCGATGCCTGCGCGGCACGCGGCATCCGCGCCGTGTCACCGTGGCGCGACCAGGTGGCCGCGGCCGGCCTCGATGCCACCGGACGCCAGCTACGCGCCCTGGGCCTCGAGCTCTCGGGTTATTGCCGCGGCGGCATGTTCACCTACACCGATGCCGCTTCGCGCCAGGCCGTGCGCGACGACAACCGCCGCGCCCTCGACGAGGCCTGCGCGCTGGGCGCCGCCTGCCTGGTGCTGGTGGTCGGTGGCCTGCCGGGCGCGCTGGCCGGCCACGCAGCGCATCGCAACATCGCGGCGGCGCGTGAACAGGTCAGCGAAGGCATTGCCGCGCTGCTCGACGACGCCCGCTCGCGTCGCATGCCGCTGGCGATCGAGCCGCTGCATCCCATGTACGCCGCCGACCGCGCCTGCATCAATACGCTGTCGCAGGCGCTCGACGTGTGCGACGCGCTCGATCCGTCGCGCAGCGGCGCGCTCGGCGTGGCCGTGGATGTCTATCACGTGTGGTGGGATCCGCAGCTCGAGGCGCAGATTCGCCGCGCAGGGCGCGAACGCCTGCTCGCGTTCCATGTCTGCGACTGGCTGGTGCCGACCAGCGATCTGCTCAACGATCGCGGCATGATGGGCGACGGCGTGATCGACCTGCGCCGCATCCGCGGCTGGGTGGAGGCACAAGGTTTCGCGGGCTACAGCGAGGTCGAGGTCTTCTCTGCGGCCAACTGGTGGCAG
Organism: Burkholderiaceae bacterium; assembly: GCA_044222685.1. Lineage (GTDB taxonomy): Bacteria > Pseudomonadota > Gammaproteobacteria > Burkholderiales > Burkholderiaceae_C > JAEUPI01. Next base: position 68,446 of record JBGAMU010000007.1, on the reverse strand, counting down.
CGCGCCGGCGGCGAGGTGCTCGACACCTGCATCGAGCGGCACCGACGCTGCGTCTGACCCGCTGCGCGTCGTTCAGGCCGCTGCCGGCGCCACGCGTGGCGCGCCGCGCCGCATGTTGAACGCGCTGGCGATCAGCAGCACCAGCGCCGCTGCGACGGCGACCCACAGCAATCGGTACTGCTGGTGATCCATCAGCGCCCCGAACACCAGCGCCGAGAACGCCATCCCCACGTCGAGGCCGGAGTAGACGACGCCATACACGCGTCCCGTGGCACCGGGCGGCGTGGCCTGCCGCACGAGCAGGTCGCGTGAAGGGCCGGCGACGCCGGAACTGAAACCCATGGCGCCGAACAGCAGCGGCACGACCGCGGCGCTCCACGAGCCGAGGCCGACCAGCAAGGCCATCACGGCCGCTACCCCAAAGCCGAGGCCGGCGACGCGGGCGCTGCGCTGCGGGTCGCGCACGAGGTGCCCGCCCAGCACCATGCCCACCGCGGACGCCGCCATGTAGGCCGACAGGCACACCGCCACCTGCTCCGCCCGCATCGCATGCAGTTGCCCTGCTGCGGCCGGCGCGAAGCTCTGGATGCCACCGAGCGCGAAGGCAAAGACCAGAAAGAAGGAAAAACAGAACCAGACGGCCGGCAAGCGCAGGAATCCGAAGGCGCCGTCTGCTTCCGGCGCCGTGTGCGTCGCGGGCGCGGCGCGCACGTCGAGCGTGGCGCGCGCCAGCACGAGACCTGCGAGCACGACGGCAATGACGCCGGCGGCCGCTGCCAGCGCCCACCGCCACGAACCGGTCAGCTGCGTGATGCCGACCACGAACACTGGTGCGAGGGCCCAGCCGACGTTGCCCGAAATCCCGTGCGCCGCATACGCCTGACCGAGCCGCGAGGTGCTGACGCGCTGATTGAGGATCGAGAAATCGACCGGATGGAAGACGCAGTTGCCGAGCCCGGCGACGAGCATGAACAGCAAGAGGCTCGTGTACCCGGGGCTCAGGGCCAGCCCGAAATTGGCCAGCGCCAGCAATCCGAGACCACCGAACAGGACCAACCGCGCGCCGAAGCGGTCGACCACGAAGCCTGCCATCGCCTGACCGGCCCAGGACGTTACGTAGAAGACGGTCAGCAAGGCCCCGAGCTGGGTGTTCGACAGGTGCATCGCCGCGCCGATCCATGGAAACAGCGGCGGGACCAGCAGCTGACAGAAATGCGACAGGCCATGGGCGAGGCTGACCGCGCCGATGGTGGGTGCATCGTGGCGCCACGGCATCGGCTGCGTGACGGCGGTCATCGGGCGGTCGCTTCGGTTACAGGCCTGGCCATCCGAAAGAATTGTGACGCATTGTTGGCGCTGCGCTCCGGCCCTGACATCCCCCTACACCCGACCGACTCAAAACCGCGCTCGCTCTCTAGAGTGCACCGATCCCTCGCTTCCGTCGTCGACCTGCTCATGCTCAAGACCTTGTTCGGTGACCTTGGCCCCAAGCCCGTGGAGAGCCCGGCCTACGGCGAGACCGAGGTCGTGTTCGCCGCCACCGCGATCCTGGACGAGAAGGTACCTGCCGCGCTGCCGCGGGTGGCCGATCCCCATGTCGTCGACGTGTTCGTGTCGGGTTCGCCGGCACATGCGATTCGCGATCACTTCACGACGTCGCGCGCCGATCTCGGCCAGGCGCCGGCAATGATCACGCTGCTCGATCCGTCACGCCTGTGGGCACCGGCGGTGGTGAAGGCCTTGTCCGATGCGAGTGGCCAGCCGGTGGAAAAGCTCCATCTGCGCGAACGCGGCACGCTGCGTACGCTGGCGGTGGTCGAGCGCACGGCGGTACCGCGCCGCACCGGTGGCCCGCTGAAGATCTATCACGCCGACGTGCGCGCGTCCGGCCACGAACACGACGAGATCGTCAACGCACTCGCCGAGCGCTCGCAGATGACGGCAGTGATCGTCGGCGCGCTGCAGGAGCACGCCGTCGACGCGATGTTGCGCTCGTTGCTGCAGGCGACCCAGCAGCCCGACTGGCATTGCCCGTGGCTCGTGTTTCTGCTGCCCCCTGGGGCAGCGATGCTGCGCCATCGCGTGCTCAGCCAGCAATGGCCCGGCCGCGTGCGTGCCACCGCATTGGCCGAGACGCTGAACGGCGCCTCGACCGTGTGGAACACCGTGCTGTCGGCCTGGGAGGCCTGCGCCAATGCGCCGACCTTCTCGCCCAGCGCGCCGGGCCATCTGGTCGATGACGCCAGTCTGAGCAAGGCCTTGTTCTCGATCGTACGGACCGAAGGCGTGATCGCCAGCGGCGTCGTCGACCTGACCACCGGCGACCTGGTGGCCCACGACAGTCGCGACAGCCTCAGTTTCGATCTCGCCGCGCGTGCGCGGCGGCTCACGGCGGCCAGGCGCGTGTTCTGCGGACAGGCCGACTCGGCGCAGGCCAGCGAGGAGTTGATGGTCACGCAGGGCGCTCGCATCGAACTGCTGCGCGCCGTGCAGTCGGGCCACGGCCGCTTCGGCATGGTGCTGGTGATGGACCGGCGGCTGGCCAATCTGCCGCTGATCCGCTTCAAGCTCACCCAGGCGGAAAAGCACCTGGCCTGATGCGCCGGCCCGGCTGGGCTACGATGCCGGCCCAGCCCTGACTTCGTGGCCGCCTCACGGGCGGCCCACACGCATGAGCCAAGTCCTGTACGACTACACGCGGGCCGACTCCAGCGGTGCCAGCTGCGTGGCGCATGCCTGGGCCAAGGTGCCCGAGCCCCTCACGCCGGCGCGCCGCGACGAGTTGAGGACGCGCATCGCAGCTGCCTTGGAGACACGCAAGGCCGTGCTGGTGGCGCACTACTACGTCGATGGCGACGTGCAGGATCTGGCGCTCGAGACCGGGGGCTGCGTCGCCGATTCGCTCGAGATGGCCCGCTTCGGTCGCGATCACCCCGCCAGCACGCTGATCGTCGCCGGCGTGCGGTTCATGGGTGAGACGGCCAAGATCCTGTCGCCGCACAAGCGGGTGTTGATGCCCGACCTCGACGCCACCTGCTCGCTCGATCTCGGCTGCCCGCCGGAGGAGTTCGCGCGCTTCTGCGACGCCCATCCCGAACGCAAGGTGGTGGTCTATGCCAACACCAGCGCTGCCGTAAAGGCCCGTGCGGACTGGATGGTCACCAGTTCGTGCGCGCTGGCGATCGTGCAGCACCTGCACCGTGCGGGGCAGAAGATCCTTTGGGCGCCCGACCGTCACCTGGGCCGCTACGTCCAGGAGCAGACCGGTGCCAACATGCTGCTGTGGGACGCCGCCTGCATCGTGCACGACGAATTCAAGGGCGTCGAGCTCGAACTGTTGCGCAAGGAGCACCCGCAGGCGATGGTGCTGGTGCATCCCGAGTCGCCGCAACCGGTGGTCGCGCAGGCCGATGTGGTGGGCTCGACTTCCCAGCTGCTGAAGGCGGTGGTCGATGGCCAGGCGCCCGAGTACATCGTGGCCACCGACAAGGGCATGTTTCACCGCATGCAGCAGCTGGCACCGGGCAAGCGGTTGATCGAGGCGCCGACGGCCGGCAACAGCGCGACGTGCAAGAGCTGTGCGCACTGTCCGTGGATGGCGATGAATGCGCTCACCGGCGTATGGGATTGCCTCGACAAGGGCCAGGGTGAGATCCAGGTGCCGGAGCCGGTGCGCAGCCAGGCGCTCGGCTGCATCGACCGCATGCTCGACTTCGTCGCCAAGAACCCGGCGGCCATCGCGACGCCGCAGAAGGGCTTCGTGCGCGACATCGGCGTGGCCTGATGCTGCGCTTCGAGTTCAACGAAACGCTGGAGCAGGCGCGCGAGCGCAACATTCACGACGCGCTGCTCGAAGACGTGGGCCGTGGTGACTGGACCGGCCAGCTGATCCCCGAGGGCCGCGCCGTACGCGCTCAGGTGCGCGTGCGCGAAGCGGCCGTGCTGTGCGGACGCGACTGGTTCGACGGCGTCGTGCGTGCTGTCGATCCTCGTTGCCAGGTCGAGTGGCACTACGACGAAGGTGCCGACCTGCGCGCCGACAGCGTGGTGTGCGAGCTCGCGGGCTCGGCCCGTTCGCTGCTCACGGCCGAACGGCCGGCACTCAACTTCATCCAGCTGCTGTCGGCCACCGCCACGGTCACGCGCGCCCATGTGCGTGCGATCGAAGGGACCTCGCCGAATCCGCGTGGCTGCACCGTGCTCGACACGCGCAAGACCCTGCCGGGTCTGCGCCAGGCGCAGAAGTACGCCGTGCGCATGGGCGGCGGCGGCAACCAGCGCATGGCGCTGTGGCACGGCATCCTGATCAAGGAGAACCACATCGCGGCGGCCGGTGGCGTGACGGCCGCGCTGCGCCAGGCGATGGCGCTGAGCGCTGGCGTGGAGATCCAGATCGAGGTGGAGACGCTCGATCAGCTGCGCGAGGTGCTGGCGGCCGGTGCGACCAGTGTGCTGCTCGACAACTTCACGCTGCCGCGCATGCGCGAGGCGGTGGTGATCACGGCGGGTCGGGCCTTGCTCGAGGCCTCCGGCGGCCTGACGCTCGAGCAGCTGCGCGACGTGGCGGCCACCGGGGTCGATCGCATCTCGATCGGCAAGCTGACGAAGGACGTGCGCGCGATCGACTTCTCGATGCGCGTCGTCGAAGGCGGTCCCTAGCCCCGGCTGTGCGCCGGCCTTGTCAGCACGGTCGGCAGGCTCACCGGCAACGTGTCGGGGAAGTCGCGGCTGTAGTGCAGGCCGCGGCTTTCGTGCCGTACCAGCGCCGAACGCACGATCAGCTCGGCGCACTCGACCAGATTGCGCAGCTCCAGCAGATCGCGCGTGACGCGAAAGTTGGCGTAGTAGTCGTCGATCTCGCTCTTCAGCAGCTCGATGCGGTGCAGCGCACGCTCCAGGCGTTTGGTCGTCCGCACGATGCCGACGTAATTCCACATCAGCAGGCGCAGCTCGTCCCAGTTGTGCGCGATCACCACCTGTTCGTCGGCGTCGTCGACCTGGCTTTCGTCCCAGGCCGGCACGCCCGGCAACGGGTTGGGCGGCGTGGCCAGGATGTGCGTGGCGCAGGTGCGCCCCAGCACCACGCATTCGAGCAGAGAGTTGCTGGCCAGCCGATTGGCGCCGTGCAGGCCGGTGTAGGTCGTCTCGCCGACCGCGTAGAGGCCCGCCACGTCGGCCTGGCCGTGCAGGTCGGACACGACACCACCGCAGGTGTAGTGCGCGGCCGGCACCACGGGAATCGGCTGCCGTGCGATGTCGATGCCCAGGCTCGCGCATCGCGCGTGGATGGTCGGAAAATGTTCCTTCAGAAACGTCTCGCCCAGATGCGTGGCGTCGAGCCACACGTGGTCGACGCCGTGCTTCTTCATCTCGAAGTCGATGGCGCGGGCGACGATATCGCGCGGGGCCAATTCGCCGCGCGCGTCGTGCGCCGGCATGAAGCGTGTGCCGTCGGGCAACTTGAGGTGCGCACCCTCGCCGCGCATCGCTTCGGTGATCAGAAAGCTGCGCTCCTGCGGGTGGTACAGGCAGGTCGGATGGAACTGGATGAACTCCATGTTGCCGATGCGACAGCCCGCCCGCCAGGCCATGGCGATGCCGTCACCGGTCGCGGTATCGGGGTTGCTCGTGTAGCGATAGACCTTGCCGACGCCGCCGGTAGCCAACACCACCGCGCTCGAGGGCAAGGTTTCGACGCGCCGCGCATCGATGTCGAGCGCGTAGACGCCGTAGCAGCGCGCTGTCTCGCTGCGACGCAGGTGACGCGACGTGATCAGGTCGATCGCCATCCAGCGTTCGCGCAGCGTGATGTTCGGGTGCGCCCGTGCCTTGTCGAGCAACGCCTGATGAATCGCCCGGCCGGTCGCGTCGGCGGCATGTGCGATCCGGCGCACCGCGTGGCCGCCCTCGCGCGTGAGGTGCAGACCGAGCGGTCCGGTCGGATCGGGCGAGAACGGCACACCCTGGTCGACCAGCCATTGCACGGCGGCAGCGCTGTGTTGGGCGATGAAGCGCGCCGTGTGCTCATCGACCAGGCCCGCACCGGCGTCTTGCGTGTCGCGCACGTGCGATTCCACGCTGTCGTCGCTGCCCAGGACGCCGACGATACCGCCCTGAGCCCAGGCTGTCGCACCCTCGTCGAGGTCGCGTTTGGCCAGCACTACGACCGGTCGTTGCTGCGCAGCATCGAGCGCCACGGCCAGGCCGGCCAGGCCTGCGCCGATCACGACGATGGGGGTGATGGGTTGTGGCATCGCGATCTCAGTCGGGCGTGGGCGGGCATTCTACGGAGGCGGACCCATGTCACACCGCCGAGCGTGATGCCTGCGAACCAAGCTGCGGCACCGGGCGCATTGTGACGAAATCCCGGCGAGGGCCGTCGGCACGGCGCCTACACTGCAGCTCACATCCCCGCAAGGCGCGGCCTTTCGAGGAGTCAGCGCATGCCAAAACCGATCCATCAGATGTCCCAGTGGGACGCCTCGGTCCACAACTCCCGGATTCCGGAAGAGACGTGGCAGGCGACGCGTGAGCTGACTCATGTGGCCACGCAGATCCTGACCAATCGCGAGGAGTACCTCGCCCCCGAGCGCAAGGAAATCGGCCGTCGCATCGGAGATCAGCAGCACGAGATGTTCGTGGTCTGCGATCCGTCGGAGGCGATGCAGCAGCAGTTCGAGCAGAACTCACCCGATTTCATCGCCATCCACGACGTCGCCAGCGACTCGTCGGCGCGCATCCTGGCCGGTCTGGCCGCCGCGACGCAGCGCAAGGTGCAGAGGCTCGTCATCCGCCGCCAGGGACATGGCGTCGCACTCGCGACGCTCGAGTTCGCCGAGCTGCCGGGCGCCAATGGCCAGGTGCTGCGCGTGTACTCGACTCGCGTCGACGCCGATACCCAGCAACGCCTGGCGCTGTCGCGTGTGCTGCTGGGTCACGCCCGGCTCGGCGTGGTCATGATCGGCGATCTGCCGGCCCATGCGCTGGACACGGCGCTGCTGCCGTTGCGCGAGGCGATCGCCCGCGGACCGTGGCCGAGCCGGCACCTGTTGATCGTTCCGCTCTCACCTCATGGCGCCGCCACGCAACAAGCGCTCATCCTGCCGGGCCGCTCCGGCGTGCAGGTGACGACCACGGCACCCGCGCTCAAGCCGTCGGACGCCTGGACCTTCATCAGCGACGCCTGGAACCGCGTGCGCGGCAGCAGCGCGGAGCCCGGCCACGGCCACGCGGCGCCCGCGGTCCCCGCCGCAGCTGCGGCGGCCGCGAGCATCGCAGTGCCGATGCCGGTGCGCCCGCCAGCGGCCGCACCGGTCGCGCCGCTGCCCATGGAGCCGATGCCCCCGACACGGCGCACGCCGATGCCCCCGGCGACCGATCCTGCCAACCCGTGGCAGATCTACGTCCGCCAGTGCATCGAGATCACCGGCATGATCAGCTGCTGCGTGTTCGAACTCGGCACGCAACGCACCCTGGCCCATGCCGGCTCGCGCCCGGGGCCGGCGTCGCTGGCCACGCAAGGCGCAGCGCTCCACCAGGCGGCACTCGAGACGGCCAAGGCCATGGGCCTGCCCGCCGGTCCGCCCGACCTGAGCGTGACCTACAGCGCGCACCACCTCGTGTTGCGTGGCATTGTCGGCCACCCGGGGTTGGCGTTGCACGCCGTGCTCGACAGCCATGCCGCCAACCTGACGCTGGTGCGCATGAAGCTGCAGCGCCTTGACCTGGAAGTCGCGACTGCCTGAGCGTACGTGCGCGCAGCGTCAGTGGACGATGCGGCCGAAAGTGAACTCGCCCTTCTTCACGTCCACCGGCACCACGTCCTTCGGGCCGAAGCGGCCTTCCAGGATCAGCTTGGCCACTGGGTTCTCGATGCGCTGCTGAATCGCCCGCTTCAGCGGCCGGGCGCCGAACACCGGGTCGAAGCCGACCTTGGCGATCTCGGCCACCGCTTCGGGTGAGACGTCGAGCTTCATGTCCATCTTCTCGAGCCGCGTCTCGAGCACCTTGAGCTGGATGCGCGCGATCGATTCGATGTGCTTCTGGTCAAGCGCATGGAAGACCACGGTCTCGTCGATCCGGTTGAGGAACTCGGGCCGAAAATGGGCCTTCACCTCGGTCCAGACCGCATCGCGGATGTCCTCGCTCGGTTGACCCGCCATCTGCATGATCATCTGCGAGCCGAGGTTGCTGGTCATCACGATCACCGTGTTCTTGAAGTCCACGGTACGGCCCTGTCCGTCGGTGAGGCGGCCATCGTCGAGTACCTGCAGCAGCACATTGAAGACATCGGGGTGCGCCTTCTCGACCTCGTCGAGCAGCAGCACACTGTAGGGCCGCCGCCGCACCGCCTCGGTCAGGTAGCCACCCTCGTCGTAGCCCACGTAGCCGGGCGGCGCGCCGATCAGGCGGCTCACGGAGTGCTTCTCCATGAATTCGCTCATGTCGATGCGCACCATGTGCTCCTCGCTGTCGAACAGGAAGCCCGCCAGCGCCTTGCACAGCTCGGTCTTGCCGACACCGGTGGGGCCGAGGAACAGGAACGAGCCGAGCGGACGGTTCGGGTCCGACAGGCCGGCGCGCGAGCGGCGGATGGCATCGGCCACCGCAACGATGGCCTCGTCCTGACCGACCACGCGCTCGTGCAGCTTGGTTTCCATCTGCAGCAGCTTGTCGCGCTCGCCCTGCATCAGCTTGGACACCGGAATGCCGGTGGAGCGTGACACCACGTCGGCGATCTCCTCGGCACCGACCAGCGTGCGCAGCAACTGCGGCACACCCTTGCCGCCCTTGGACTTGCCGGCCTCCTTGGCCTGTGCTTCCTTCAGGCGCTTCTCGAGCTCGGGCAGCTTGCCGTACTGCAGCTCGGCCACCTTGTTGAAGTCGCCCTTGCGCTTGAGCTCCTCGATCTGGAAGCGGATGCGGTCGATCTCTTCCTTCAGCTGTGCCGATCCCTGCGCGGTGGCCTTCTCGGCCTTCCAGATCTCCTCGAGGTCGGCGTACTCGCGTTCGAGCTTGGTGATCTCGTCGCCGATCAACGCGAGGCGGCGTTGTGAAGCCTCGTCGTGCTCCTTCTTCATCGCCTCGCGCTCGATCTTCAGCTGGATCAGGCGCCGGTCGAGCCGGTCCATCGCCTCGGGCTTGGAGTCGATCTCGATCTTGATCTTGGCTGCCGCCTCGTCGATCAGGTCGATCGCCTTGTCGGGCAGGAAGCGGTCGGTGATGTAGCGGTGGCTCAGCTCGGCCGCGGCGACGATGGCCGGGTCGGTGATCTCCACGCCGTGGTGGACCTCGTACTTCTCCTGCAGGCCGCGCAGGATCGCGATCGTGGCCTCGACGCTCGGCTCCTCGACCAGCACCTTCTGGAAGCGCCGCTCCAGTGCGGCGTCCTTCTCGACGTACTTGCGGTACTCGTTGAGCGTGGTGGCGCCAATGCAGTGCAACTCGCCACGCGCCAGCGCGGGCTTCAGCATGTTGCCGGCGTCGATGGCGCCTTCGGCCTTGCCGGCGCCGACCATCGTGTGCAACTCATCGATGAACAGGATGATGCGGCCTTCGTCGTGCGCCACTTCCTTCAGCACGGCCTTCAACCGCTCCTCGAATTCGCCGCGGTACTTGGCGCCGGCCAGCAGGCCGGCCATGTCGAGCACCAGCACCCGCTTGTCCTTCAGCGTCTCGGGCACCTCGCCGTTGACGATGCGCTGGGCCAGGCCTTCTACGATGGCCGTCTTGCCGACGCCGGGTTCGCCGATCAGCACCGGATTGTTCTTGCTGCGACGCTGCAGCACCTGGATGGCACGGCGGATCTCGTCGTCGCGGCCGATCACCGGGTCGAGCTTGCCCTGGCGGGCCCGCTCGGTCAGATCGAGTGTGTATTTCTTGAGCGCCTCGCGCTGGCCCTCGGACTCGGCCGAGTCGACGGTCGACTTGCCGCGCACCGCCTCCAACGCGGCCTCCAGCGACTTGCGCGACAGGCCATGACCGCGCACGATGCCGCCGAGGTCGGTCTTGCTGTCGGCCAGCGCGAGCAGGAACATCTCGCTGGCGATGAACTGGTCACCGCGCTTGCCGGCCTCCTTGTCGGCGGCTTGCAGCAGCATCACGAGGTCGCGGCCGGGCTGGACCGGCTGGCCGCCGCCCTGCACCTGCGGCAATGCCTTGATGGCGGTCTCCATGGCCGTGCGCAAGGCAGCCGTGTTGGCGCCCGCACGATCGAGCAGCGCCTTCGGCCCGTCGTCTTGCGTCAGCATGGCGGCCAGCACATGGGCGGGTTCGATGTACGGGTTGTCATGGGCGACCGCCTGGCTCTGCGCGTCGGCCAGGGCCTGCTGAAAGGCGGTCGTGAGCTTGTCGAATCGCATCGGAGAGTCCTTTCGATTGACAACGACTTAGGGGCGCGGGACGCCGTTTTCAAGAGCCACGCGACGGCGTTTGCGCGCCATCAAGGCCGCGCCGAAGTCCCTCAGAGTGTCTCGCCCAGGCTGCGATAGCGCCCGCTCTGGAACACGAGTGGCGGCCCCGTGTGAGCCGTACTGTGCATCACCTCGCCGATGAACACGACATGGTCGCCCTGGCGCTGCGCCGAGGTGGTGCTGCACTCGAACACGGCCAGCGCGCCTGCCAGCACCGGCGAACCGAAGCGGCCGGCAGACCAGCGACCGGCCGAGAACTTGTGCGGCGCGGTCGAGGCGAAGCGCCGCGACAGTTCGACCTGCTGCTCCCCTAGCACGTTGACGGCGAAGTGGCCGGCCGCCTCGAAGCTCGCCAAGCTCGGGCTCTCGACACGCAGCGCCCAGAGCACCAGCGGTGGCTCAAGGGACAAGGCGGTGAACGAGTTGACCGTCAGGCCGACCGGGTCGCCGCCCTTGTCGCGGCAGGTCACGATCGTCACGCCGGTGGCAAAGCGCCCGAGCGCCGACCTCAGCGTCGGCGGCGCCGCGGTACCGTCGAAGGGGCCGCGGCTCATGCGCGCCACACCAGGCGCGCCAACGCGAAGCCCAGGGCCGCGCAAGCCAGCGAACCGACCACATGGGCCAGCGTGTGCAGCAGCGCCAGCGCGAACTGGCCGCGTTGCAAAAGCGCCAGCGACTCGCCCGAGAAGGCCGAGAAGGTGGTGAATCCGCCGAGCACCCCTGTGAGCGCGAAGAGCCGCAGGTATTCGTTCGGCCGCGCCTGCAACCAGACCAGTGCGGCGCCGATCAACAGGCCCCCGACCGCGTTGACGAACAGTGTGCCGAGCGGGAACCCGTGCCAGCGCGGGTTGAGCCACAGCCCCGCCGCCCAGCGCAACAGCGCACCGAGCGCGGCGCCGAAGGCGACGGCCGAGCCGGCGGAAAACAGGCCGGCGCCGGTCACGCAGCGTTGCCCGCGCTCACGCCCCAGCGCGCGAGCGCGGCGTCATCGGCCTGGCGTGCATCCACCCACCGAGCCCCTTCGGCCGTGGTTTCCTTCTTCCAGAAGGGCGCCTGTGTCTTCAGGTAGTCCATCAGGAACTCGCAGGCCAGAAAGGCGTCGCGCCGATGCGAGGAGCTGACCGCCACGAACACGATCTGGTCCTGCAGAGCCAGCGGCCCGACGCGGTGGATCACGCGCACGCCGCGGATCTCGAAGCGCGAGCGCGCCTGCTCGACCATCGACTCGATCGCGCGCTCGGTCATGCCGGGATAGTGTTCGAGCTCCATCGCCTGCACTGCACCACCGTCGCCACGATCGCGCACCGTGCCGATGAAGGTCGCCACCGCACCGACGCCCGCATCGCCGACACGCAGCGCAAGGACCTCGGCGCCGACGTCGAAGTCGGCCTGCTGGATCGACACGATCGGGCGCGCCATGATGTGCGCGATTCTGTCACGCCGCCCCGCTCGCGGCCGACTTGTGCCCGCTAGCCGCCGGTGACAGGGGGAAAGAAGGCCACCTCGGCACCGTCACGCAGCGGCGCGCTCTCGTTGGCCATCACCTGGTCGACCGCGCAGCGCACGGCGCGCTCTCGCGACAACCACCGCGCGTGGTCGGCGTCGAGCTGCATCAGCCGGTCGCGCAGCAGGCCGAGCGTGGCGCCGGCCGGCAGCTCGACGGTCTCCTCCGCGCCGAGCATCTCGCGCAACGAGGCGAAGTACCGCACCCGCAAACGCCAGGTCGCGGGCGCGTTCATGGCAGCAGCAGCGGCAGCGGCAGGAAGCGCACCGTGTCGCCGCGTGCAATCACCTGGCCCGGAGGGTTGTCGATCAGACCATCGGCCCAGACCAGAGAGGTCAACACGCCCGAGCTCTGGTTCGGGTAGATCTCGAGCTGGCCTTCGCCATTGACGCGCGCCCGCAGGAATTCGCGTCGCCGGTCGGCCCGTGGCCAGTCGAACGCGGCCGTCATCGCCACGGCACGCGGCGGCGGCCTCAGATCGCCCGACAGCGCCCGCAGCAACGGCACCACCGCGACAAGAAAGGTCACCGCGGCCGAGACCGGGTTTCCCGGCAGTCCGACGAACAACGATTCACCACCGGCGGGCCGACGCACGGCGCCGAACGCCAGCGGCTTGCCCGGCTTGATGGCGACTTGCCACATGTCGAGCCGCCCTTCGGCCTGCAGCGCGGGCTTCAGGTGGTCTTCCTCGCCGACCGACACGCCGCCGCAGGTGAGCACCAGGTCGGCCTGCGACGCGGCCAGGCGCAGGGCTTCGCGGGTGGCGTCGAGCCGATCGACCACGATGCCGAGGTCCAGCACCGTGCAGCCGGCGGCCTGCAGCAGGCCGCGCAAGGTGAACCGGTTGGAGTTGTAGATCGCCCCGGGCTTCAGCTCGTCGCCCGGCATCGCGAGTTCGTCGCCGGTGGAAAACAGCGCGACCCGGGGCTGGCGCCGCACCAGCAGCTGGCCGGCGCCGACCGAGGCCGCCAGGCCCATCGCCTGCGCCGTGAGGCGGGTACCGGCGCGCAGCACGACCGCGCCACGCTGCACGTCCTCACCACGCCGGCGGATGGCCGAACCGATGGTCACCGCAGCACGCACACGCACGCTGCCGGGGCCGCCGTCGGTCGATGGCACCGCCTCGCAAAGCTCCTGCATGACCACCGCGTCGGCCCCGGCCGGGATCTGCGCGCCGGTGAAGATGCGTGCAGCCGTGCCGCGCTGCAGAGGCTGCCCGACCACACCCGCCGGGATGCGCTGCGACACCGGCAGCACGGTGCCCTCGGCCGCCACATCGGACGCGCGCAGCGCATAGCCGTCCATCTCGCTGTTGTCGGCTGGCGGCACGTCCAGGCTCGATCGCACGTCGTCGGCCAGCACACGATTGAGTGCGTCGAAGGTCGACACTGTGTCGCGCTCGGCGATCAGGTGCGCCGCTGCGCCGGCGACGAGACGTTGCACCGCCTCGTCGAGGCTGATCATCGGCGGCCGCGGCGGGTTATTCGGGGCTGTACTCATGGCGCTTGGCACTGGCCAGGAGGAATTGTGCCAACGCCGGCGCGTCGGCGCGCGCGAACACCGGGCGCTGCGTCGGCACGGGCAGCGCCTCGGGTGCATCGGTGACCAGCGCGACGACGAAAGGATCGTCCGGGTACAGCGGCGTGCCGTCGCGTGCGGGATCGATCAGCTCGACCTTCGGGATGTCGGCGTGCTTGAAGCCTTCGACAATCACCCAGTCGCAGTCGATCAGCTCGGCGATCAACTGATGCACGGTGGGATCGCCGGCCACCTCGTACTCGCGCAGCTTGGCCAGCCGCTGTCCAGAGGCGACGAGCACTTCGAACGCGCCGGCCTGACGATGGCGGAAGCTGTCCTTGCCGGGCGTGTCGATGTCGAACCCGGCGTGGGCATGCTTGATCACCGAGACGCGCAAGCCGCCTTCGCGCAGCAACGGCAGCAACCGCTCGATCAGCGTGGTCTTGCCGGACCCGGACGATCCGCAGAAGCCGACGACATGCATGGCTGACGGCATCAGCGTGGATCGTGCGCCGCGATCAGCGCCTTGACTCGCGCCACGTCGGGCGGCAGCACCTCGCAGCGGCGCGGCAAGTCCTCGAGACCCGTCAGCGCCGCGGGCCGCGGCGGCTCGTGGCCGAGAGCCTCGACGAGGGTCGACGAGAACTTCACCGGCAACGCCGTCTCGAGCACAACGACCCGTTCGTCGACCAGGCGCTGCTCGCGCGCCACCTTGAGTCCGTCGGCCGTGTGCGGATCGATCATCGTGCCGAAGCGCCGCCAGGTGTCGCGAATCGTCGCCAGGCGGTCGGCGTGGGTACTGCGCCCGGAGACGAAGCCGAAGGCCGTGCAGCGCGCATGGGCCGCGGCATCGAGCACGAAGCCACCGTCACGGGCCAGGCCGGCGCCGAACAGCTCGCGGGTGCGCGTGCCGTCGCGGCCGAGCAGATCGAACACGAAGCGCTCGAAGTTGGAGGCCTTGCTGATGTCCATCGACGGGCTGGACGTCTCGTGCGTCTCGGCCGCGGCCCGCACCCGGTAGCGGCCGGTGCGGAAGAACTCGTCGAGCACGTCGTTCTCGTTGGTCGCCACCAGCAGCCGGCCGATCGGCAGGCCCATCATGCGCGCGACATGGCCGGCGCACACGTTGCCGAAGTTGCCCGACGGCACGGCAAAGCTCACACGTTCGTCGTTCGCGCTGGTGGTCTGGAACCAGCCGGCAAAGTAGTACACGACCTGCGCCAGCAGCCGTGCCCAGTTGATCGAATTGACGCTGCCGATGCGGTGCCGGCGCTTGAAGTCGAGATCGTTGCTGACGGCCTTGACGATGTCCTGGCAGTCGTCGAAGACGCCCTCGATCGCGACGTTGTGGATGTTGGCATCGGGCAGGCTGTACATCTGCGCCTGCTGGAACGGGCTCATGCGGCCATGCGGCGACAGCATGAAGACCTGCACGCCGGCTTTGCCGCGCATGGCGTACTCGGCCGCGCTGCCGGTGTCGCCCGAGGTCGCGCCGAGGATGTTGAGCCGCTCGCCGCGACGCGCCAGTTCGTACTCGAACAGGCCGCCGAGCAGCTGCATCGCCATGTCCTTGAACGCCAGTGTCGGGCCGTTGGACAAGGCCTCGATCCACAGGCCTGGCTCGAGCGGGCGCAGCGGCACGATCGCGTCGGTGCCGAAGCGCTCGCGCGTGTAGGTGCGCTCGCACAACGCGCGCAGGTCGGCCGCCGGTATGTCGTCGATGAACAACGACAGGATCTCGAACGCGAGCTGCGCATAGGGCAGACCGCGCCAGCGGGCCAGCGTGGCGGCATCGACCTGCGGATAACGCTCGGGCAGGTACAACCCGCCGTCGGGCGCCAGGCCCTCCAGCAGGATCTCGCAGAACCGACGCGGCGTCGCGTCGCCTCGCGTGCTGACGTAACGCATGGTCAGTTGAGCTCTTCCTTGCGGATGCGCACGATCGGTTGCAGCACGGTCGGCAGCGCCTGCATCTTGGCCAGCGCCTGGTTCATGCGGCCCTCGGGTGTGTCGTGCGTCAGGATGATCAGGTCGGTCTGGCGTTCGCCTTCGGCCGACTCGCGCTGCAGCACGGCATCGATCGAGATGTCGTGCTCGGCCAGGATGGTGGTGATGCGCGACAGCACGCCGGTCTGGTCGGCCACCTGCAGCCGCAGATAGAACGACGTGACGACCTGCGCCACCGGCAGGATCGGCGTGTTGTCCAGCGCGTCGGGCTGGAACGCCAGATGCGGCACCCGGTGATCAGGGTCAGCAGTGTGCAGCCGCGTGATGTCCACCAGGTCGGCCACCACGGCCGACGCCGTCGGTTCCGATCCGGCACCCTTGCCGTAGTAGAGCGTGGTGCCCACGGCATCACCCTGCACCACCACCGCGTTCATCGCGCCCTCAACATTGGCAATGAGGCGCTTCGCCGGGATCAACGTCGGGTGCACACGCAGCTCGATGCCCTGCGGGGTGCGTTTGGTGATGCCCAGCAGCTTGATGCGGTAGCCCAGCTGCTCGGCATAGCGGATGTCGGCCGCCTGCAGCGCAGTGATGCCCTCCACGTGGGCGCGATCGAACTGCATCGGCACGCCGAAAGCGATCGCGCACATGATCGTTGCCTTGTGCGCGGCGTCGACGCCCTCGATGTCGAAGGTGGGGTCGGACTCGGCGTAGCCCAGGCGCTGCGCCTCCTTCAGCACGGTCTGGAAGTCCATGCCCTTGTCGCGCATCTCGCTGAGGATGAAGTTCGTGGTGCCGTTGATGATGCCGGCCACCCACTCGATGCGGTTGGCCGTCAGCCCCTCACGTAGCGCCTTGATGATCGGGATGCCGCCCGCCACGGCCGCCTCGAACGCGACGATCACGCCCTTGGCGTGGGCCGCTGCGAAGATCTCGTTGCCGTGCACTGCGAGTAGCGCCTTGTTGGCCGTCACCACATGCTTGCCTGCCGCGATGGCCTCCAGCACCAGCGTGCGCGCGACGCCGTAGCCGCCGATCAGCTCGACGACGATGTCGATGGCCGGATCGGCGATCACCTGGCGAGCGTCGTCGACCACGCGCACGCTGTCACCGACGATCGAGCGCGCGCGGGCGACGTCGAGATCGGCCACGACGGCGATCTCGATGCCACGGCCGGCGCGGCGGCGGATCTCCTGCTGGTTGCGCTGCAGCACCTTGAAGGTGCCGCTGCCGACCGTACCGATGCCGAGCAGTCCGACTTGAATGGGCTTCATGGTCTGGCTTCCGAAGGTCAACGTCAGCGCGTATGGCGCTTGCGCAGATGGCCGAGGAAACGGTCGATGCGGCCGATCGCCTCGGTCAAGTCATCGACGTTGGGCAGGAACACGAGTCGAAAGTGATCGGGCGTCGGCCAGTTGAAGCCGGTGCCCTGCACGATCAGCACCTTCTCCTCGGCCAGCAGGTCGTAGGCGAACTGCTGGTCGTCGGTGATCGGATAGACCTTCGGGTCCAGCCGCGGAAACATGTAGAGCGCCGCCTTCGGCTTGACCACGCTGACGCCCGGAATCCGACTCAACAGGTCGTAGGCCAGGTCACGCTGCTTGCAGAGGCGCCCGCTCGGCGCCACCAGGTCCTTGATGCTCTGGTAGCCGCCGAGAGCGGTCTGGATCGCGAGCTGCCCCGGCGTGTTGGAGCACAGGCGCAGCGAGGCCAGCATGTTCAGGCCCTCGATGTAGTCGCGCGCGTCGCGTTTGTTGCCCGAGACGACCATCCAGCCGGCCCGGTAGCCGCACGAGCGATAGTTCTTCGACAGGCCGTTGAAGGTGACGAACAGCACGTCGTCGGCCAGCGAGGCGATGCTGGTGTGCGTGTTGCCGTCGTACAGCGTCTTGTCGTAGATCTCGTCGGCGAACACGATCAACTGGTTGACCCGGGCGATCTCGACCAGTTCGCGCAGCAGGCTTTCCGGGTACAGCGCGCCGGTCGGGTTGTTCGGATTGATCACCACCACCGCGCGAGTGCGCGGCGTGATCTTGCGCCTCAGATCATCCAGGTCCGGCAGCCAGCCGCTGGCCTCGTCGCACAGGTAGTGCACCGGCCGGCCACTCGACAGCCCCACGACGGCCGTCCACAGCGGGTAGTCGGGCGCCGGCACCAGCACCTCGTCGCCATCGTCGAGCAGGGCATTCAGGCTGAAGGCGATCAGCTCCGACGCGCCGTTGCCCAGGTAGACGTCGTCGACACCGACTCCTGCGATGCCCTTTTCCTGCGTGTAGTGCACGACCGCCTTGCGCGGCGCGAAAAGGCCCTTGCTGTCGGTATAGCCGGCGCTCGACGGCAGGTTGCGGATCATGTCCTGCACGATCTCGTCGGGCGGGTCGAGGCCGAACACGGCGAGGTTGCCGATGTTTAGCTTGATGATCTTGTGGCCCTCTTCCTCCATCTGCCGTGCCTTGTCGAGCACCGGTCCACGGATGTCGTAGGCCACGTTGGCCAGCTTGCTGGACTTGGCAATCGGCTTCACCGCGCGTGCTCCTGGCCAATCGGGATGTAAAGACGCATGCTGCGCCGCAAAACTTATAATTTAACCATAGCGCCACATCATGGCAGCCCGCGCCGATCGGACCCGCCGCGCACTCCAACCGTGAAATTCCAGCCCGACCATCTCGACGGCGTGAACACCATTGCCCGCCACGACACGACGGGCATCTGGGTGGCGGGGCAAGTGCACCGAGGCAGCGTCGTCGTGCCGTGGGTTGGCGCGGTCCAGCCCTGGCCGCCGCAGCGCTTCGATGCACTCACGCAGGCGCACTTCGATCAACTGCTGGATCTGCAGCCCGAACTCGTGATCTTCGGCAGCGGCGCGCGCTTGCGCTTCGTGGCGGCGCCGCTGATTCGAAGCCTGGTCGAGCGGTCGATCGGCTTCGAGGTGATGGACAGCGCGGCGGCCTGCCGTACTTTCAATGTGCTGGTCAGCGAGAGACGCTCCGTCGTCGCCGCTTTGTTGTTCGATTCGGCGGCCGCCTGATCGGCCCGATGACCCCCCGCCAGAGGACCCGCTGGCGAAACTTTATAATGGGCGGCTGTGCCTGACCGGGCACCTACGCCAACGACAAAGCCGCTGTCATGACGCCCGTCCTCAACAAGTCTCTGCCTGAGTTCGAAGCCGCCGCGACCAGTGGCGTGAAGTTCACCCCGCAGGCATTCGCTGGCAAGGTGGTGGTCTTGTACTTCTATCCGAAAGACCACACGCCCGGCTGCACCACCGAGGCGATGCAGTTCCGCGACCGCCACAAGGACTTCCTGAAGGCTGGCGCCGTCGTGTTCGGCGTGTCGCGCGACAACATGGCCTC
Organism: Burkholderiaceae bacterium; assembly: GCA_044222685.1. Taxonomy (GTDB): domain Bacteria; phylum Pseudomonadota; class Gammaproteobacteria; order Burkholderiales; family Burkholderiaceae_C; genus JAEUPI01. The sequence continues at coordinate 49,712 of JBGAMU010000007.1, read as the reverse complement.
GCACGAGAAGTTCCGCCAGAACCTCGAACTGCCGTTCGACCTGATCGCCGACACGGAAGAGAAGCTCTGCCACATGTTCGGCGTCGTCAAGAACAAGATCATGTACGGCAAGAAGGTCAAGGGCATCGAACGCAGCACCTTCCTCATCGACGCCAAGGGCGTATTGCGTGCCGAATGGCGCGGCATCAAGGTCGCCGGCCATGTGGACGAAGTACTCAAGGCCGTGAAGGATTTGAAGAAGGCCGGCTGAGGCCGGGCAATTGCCCTGCTGCATAATCGGGCGCATGCCCGTGAGTCGCGAACCGCGTTTCACTCGTTGATCCGAAGCCGCACAGACGACTGTGCGGCTTTTTTGTTTGTCCACGACGCCCCGCCCCATATGCCACTGCCCAAGCCCCCCGCCACCAAGGCCGCGCTGCTCGCGGCGACCGACTACGAAACCCAGGCGGCGGCTCGCGCGGCCAAACGCGCCTCGCACGGCAACGTGGAGTCGGCCAAGGCGCCGCTCGACCTTCTGGATGCCACGGCCAGCGTCGCCGGGCCTCGCGTCGTCGAGGCCCCCGCGCGGGCCCCAGCCGAGTCGGCCAGCCCGAAGGCGCGGGTGCGAACACCGCGCGGCACCGGGCCGGCACGCCTGTTCGTGCTCGACACCAATGTGCTGATGCACGATCCGATGAGCCTGTTCCGCTTCGACGAGCACGACATCTTCCTGCCGATGATCACGCTGGAAGAGCTCGACACGCACAAGCGCGGCATGAGCGAAGTGGCGCGCAACGCGCGACAGGCCAGCCGTGAGCTCGATGCGCTGGCCTCCGACACCAAGCTGGACCCCAAGGACGGCATCCCGCTGGCGAAGACCGGCAAGCGCGAGGCGCTCGGGCGCCTGTTCTTCCAGACCACGCTGTACGACATCAAGCTGCCCGAGGGCCTGCCGCAAGGCAAGGCCGACAACCAGATCCTGGGCGTGGTGAAGTCGCTGCGCGAACAGCATCCCGAACGCGACGTCGTGCTGGTGTCCAAGGACATCAATATGCGCGTCAAGGCACGCGCGCTCGGGCTGCCGGCCGAGGACTACTTCAACGACAAGACCCTCGACGACGGCGACCTGCTCTATACCGGTGTGTTGCCGCTGCCGGCCGACTTCTGGGAACGCCATGGCAAGACCATGGAAAGCTGGAGCCAGGGCGGGCACACCTACTACCGCATCGCCGGCCCGCTGGTGCCGGCATTGATGATCAACCAGTTCGTCTACCTTGAGACACCGGGTGCCACGCCTCTGTACGCCCGGGTCAGCGAGATCACCGGCAAGACAGCCGTGCTGAAGACGCTGAAGGACTACACCCACGCGAAGAACGCGGTGTGGGGCGTCATGGCACGCAACCGCGAGCAAAACTTCGCGCTCAATCTGCTGATGGATCCCGAGGTCGACTTCATCACCCTCACCGGCACCGCCGGCACCGGCAAGACGCTGATGACGCTGGCCGCCGGCCTGAGCCAGGTGCTCGACGACCGCCGCTACACCGAGATCATCGTCACCCGCGTCACCGTGCCGCTTGGCGAGGACATCGGCTTCCTGCCCGGCACCGAGGAAGAGAAGATGGGGCCGTGGATGGGCGCGCTCGACGACAATCTCGAGGTGCTGGCGCGCGGCGACGGCGCGGCTGGCGACTGGGGCCGCGCCGCCACGCAGGATCTCGTGCGCAGCAAGATCCGCATCAAGAGCCTGAACTTCATGCGCGGGCGCACCTTCCTCAACAAGTACGTGCTGATCGACGAGGCGCAGAACCTCACCCCCAAGCAGATGAAGACCTTGATCACCCGTGCCGGCCCCGGCACCAAGATCGTCTGCCTGGGCAACCTGGCGCAGATCGACACACCCTACCTCAGCGAGGGCAGTTCCGGCCTGACCTTCGCGGTCGACCGCTTCAAGGGCTGGCCGCACTCGGGGCACGTGACGCTGGCGCGAGGCGAGCGCTCGCGGCTCGCCGACTTCGCCAGCGACGTGCTCTAGCGCCCACGGCGACCGGTCAGCGCTGCAGGTCCTTGAAGAAGGCTTCCGAGTTGCTGGGGCGGCCGAGAAAGCGCTGCACCAGGACCTGCGGCGGCCACTGGCTGCCGCTGGCCAGCACCACGTCACGGTAGCGGCGACCGACACGGGCGTCTAGCTTGTCGCTGCCGAACGCCGTGCGCAAGTCGGCCGCCACGACCTCGCTCCATAGATAGCCGTAGTAGCCGGCCGCATAACCCCCCGCGACATGTGAGAAGCCGGCCGGGAACATCGAACCCGGCACGTGGCCGAGCAATGTGGCCGATTCCATGCGGCTCCACAGCGCCATCGGCTCCGGCGCGTCGGCGTCGTGCAAGGCCAGATCGAAGCTGGCGAACAGGCGCTGGCGCGCGTACTGCGTGCCCTTGCCATAGCGCTCGGCGATCTTGGCCTTGGCCAGCAGTTCGTCGGGCACGCGCTTGCAGGCGGGGCACACATCGCTCATCAGCGCCAGCACGCGCGGATCGTAGATCCACTCCTCGAGCATCTGCGACGGGGCTTCGACAAAGTCGCGCAGCACGCTGCTGCTCGACGAGTGCCGGGTGGCCGACAGGTTGTTGTGCACGGCATGGCCGAACTCGTGCAACAGGGTTTCCATCTCGTCCAGGCTCAGCCCCTTGCGGTCGAAGTTGACCACCAGCGCCGCCTGCGGAGCCCGCTGCAGCCGGGTCGATCCGCTGCGGATCGGCCACACCGCGGCGTGGTTGTACTTGCCGTCGCGCGGATATGCATCCACGTACAGGGTCGCCAGCGCCTTGCCGGTCTGCACGTCGGTGGCGACGTAGGCCTGCACATCCGGATGCCACAATTTGACGTTCGGTACCCGGGTATAGCGAACGCCCATCACCTTCTCGATCACCCGCATCACCAGCGCCAGGCTTTCCTGCGCCGGGAAGTAGGCTCGGAACTGCTCCTGGTCGACGCTGTAGCGCTCGCGCTTGACCCGCTCGGTGTAGTAGCTGACGTCCCAGCGCTCCAGCTTGGTCTGGGCCGGCGCCACGCCCGTGTCGCGTGCCTTCGCTTCGCGCAGTTCGTCGAGCTCGCGTCCTTCGCGCGCCGTGACCGCGACGCGCACTTCCTCGAGAAACCGCTTGGCGTTCGCCGTGTTCTCGGCCATGCGACGGCGCAAGGTGAAGTCGGCATAGCTGGCAAAGCCGAACAGCTGCGCATACTCCCGCCGCAATTGGCCGATCTCGGCCAGCAGCTTCAGATTGGCGGGCCCGCCTTCGTTGTTCTTGGCCCGCCACATGCGCTCGCGGGTGGCCGGGTTCTCCGCGCTTTGCAGCACCGGCACCGAACTCGGGTAGTCCAGCCCCAGCAGCACGCGCCCCTGGTCGTCGCGGGCCGCCGACTTCCAGACCGATTCGGGCACACCTTTGAGCTCGGCCTCGCTGAAGGCGAGGCGGGTCGTCTCGTTCCGGATGTTCTTGTTGAAGGCCTGGTCGAGCTCGGTGATGCGATCGACGATGGCCTTTGCCCGGGCCCGCGGCTCGGGACCCAGGCCGACGCCCGAATCCTCGAAAGACTCGAGTGTGGTCCTCAGCAGTTCACGTTCGATGTCGTCGCGCGGCCGGGTCGCGCGCGCTGCACGGTACAGCTTCTCGTTCTGGCTCAGGCTCGAGAACAGGTCCTGCCAGCGCAATTCGCAGGCTTCGCTGGCCGCACGCAGCGCCGGATCGGGGTGCACGTTGGACAGCAGGAAGACCGGGCTGGCGAGGTCCTCTCCCAGCGCGTTCAGGTCGTCGTAGGCGGCCAGCCAGCCCGCCCCCCCCGATCGGCGCTCGAGCTTGCCGATCGCGGCCTTGACAGTGGCGATGTGGCGCCCGCAAGCAGCCTCGAGCGCCGCCGGGGACTCGTAGCGCGGAAAAGCCGGTCCGGGCAGGCGTGACGCCGCGCTGGCGGCGAGCGAGGACCAGGCGCAGCACGCAAGCGCAGCCCACAACAGCAAAGCACGACCCATGGTCCGTCGGTGATGAGTCCAGAGCCGGCCATTCTGCCTTCGGCCGCGCCGGATCGCCGGCGCGATGCGATGAACCGGGATCTGGAGCGGCCGAGCGACGGATCGGCGACCCAGTCAGCGCGCCGCCACGAGATCCTTGATCTGCTGCAACGCTGTCGGGTCTTCGATGGTCGTCAGGTCGCCGGGGTCGCGGCTTTCACAAACCGCCTGGATGGCACGGCGCAGCAGCTTGCCCGAGCGCGTCTTCGGCAGCACGGAGACGAAGCGGACGCGCGCCGGTCGCGCCACGGCACCCAGCTGCTCGTCGACCACCTTCATGATCTCGCCTTCGAGCTTGAGCGCCAGCTCCGGCGTGGCCGCCTTCGACGGATCCTTCAACACCGCGAAGGCCATCGCCACCTGGCCCTTCAGCTGGTCGGCGACACCGACGACCGCCACCTCGGCCACGTTGGCGTGGCTGGAGATGCTCTCCTCGATCTCACGGGTGCCCAGACGATGACCGGCCACGTTGATCACGTCGTCAGTGCGGCCGAGGATGAAGTAGTAGCCGTCTGCGTCGCGGATGCCCCAGTCGAAGGTGCTGTAGATCAGCCTGCCGGGAATGCTCTTCCAGTAGGTCTTGACGAAGCGATCGTCGTCGCGCCAGACCGTCTGCATGCAGCCGGGTGGCAGCGGGCCCTCGATGGCCACCACCCCCTTCTGGTTGGCGGCCTTGAGTTCCTCGCCGGTGCTTTCGTCGAGCAGCTTGACGTTGTAGCCGTAGACCGCCTTGCCGGGCGAGCCGAACTTGCTCGGCGCCTGCTCGACGCCGTTGCAGATGCTGAGGATCGGCCAGCCGGTCTCGGTCTGCCAGTAGTTGTCGATGATCGGGCGACCCAATGCGTCGGCGATCCACTTGGCGGTGGGCTCGTCGAGTGGTTCGCCCGCCAGGAACAGCGCGCGCAGGCTCGACAGGTCGTGCTTCTTCAGCGCGGCCGGGTCCTGCTTCTTCAGCACGCGCACCGCGGTGGGCGCGCTGAACATCGAGGTCACCTTGTACTTCTCGACCAGGCTCCACCAGATGGCCGCGTCGGGACGGATCGGCAGCCCTTCGTACATGATGGTCGCCATGCCGGCGATCAGGGGTCCATAGACGATGTAGCTGTGACCGACCACCCAGCCGATGTCGCTGGTGGAGAAGTAGGTCTCGCCAGGATTGCCCAGAAAGATGTGCTTCATGCTCGCAGCCAGCGCCACGGCGTAGCCGCCGGTGTCGCGCTGCACACCCTTGGGCTTGCCGGTGGTGCCGCTGGTGTAGAGCGTGTAGCTCGGGTGCGTGGAGTCGACCCACACGCAAGGCACGTTGGTGTTCAGGTGCCGTTCGCGCAGATCGGCGTAGTTCACGTCGCGGCCGGGGGTCATCGGCATGTCGGCCAGGCCGCGATTCACCATCAACACCTTGGCAGGTTTGTGGCTCGACAAACGGATCGCCTCGTCGAGCAGACCCTTGTAGGGCACCACCTTGCCGCCGCGGCTGCCGGCGTCGGCGCTGACGATCACGGTAGGCTCGGCGTCCTCGATCCGAGTGGCCAGGCTTACGCTCGCGAAACCGCCGAACACCACCGAGTGCAGCGCACCCAGGCGCGTGCACGCCAGCATGGCGAACGCCGCCTCCGGGATCATCGGCATGTACACCAGCACGCGATCGCCCTGCTTGACGCCCAGTGCCTGCAGGCTGGCCGCCATGCGCTGCACCTCGGCGTGCAGCTGCGCGAAGGTGTAGACCTGCTCGCGGTCGACCTCGGTGGACACGAAGATCAGTGCGTTCTGATTGGCCCGCGTCGACAGGTGCCGGTCCACTGCGTTGTGGCACAGGTTCGTGCGACCACCGACGAACCAGTTGGCGAACGGCGGGTTGTCGTACTCGCAGACCTTGTCGAACGGCCGCTCCCAGTCGATCAGCTTCGCCTGTTCGCCCCAGAAAGCCTCGGGCCGCTCGATGGATTGGCGGTGGAAGTCGGCGTAGCTCATGCTGTCTCCTGATGCGCCCGGTCGTCGTTCGACGGTTCGTCGACCGATCGCGCGTGCGCTGGGTCGCGATTCTCGCCCTGGCACTTGCAACACCCTGACAGGGGCAAGGTGCGCGCCGCCCGGCGGCAGCAGCCAAACGGCTTCCAATTCACTTGAAGATCAGGTTGCAAGTCATTCACACGTATATGTTATTCGTTGACATTGCGCTCTCGGCTGGTAGGCTGTGCGCATGTTTCGCTGGTGGTCCTCATGGCTGCTCGGTGCCGCCATGGTGGGTCTGCTGGGTTGCGCGTCGGGCCCGCAGCCCACGACAGCGCCGCTCAACGCGGGCAGCAACGCGCCGCCCGAGCTGGTGAGCGCGGGCGTGCGCTCGCGAGGCGCTGAAGTCGTGCTGACCGCCTTGCAGTACCTCGACATTCCCTATCGCGCAGGCGGGCTGAACCAGGACGTCGGCTTCGATTGCAGCGGATTCACTCGCCACGTCTACGCACAAACCATCGGCATCACCCTGCCGCGGCAGGCCGACGACCAGGCGCAGTCCGCCGGCCTCCAGGAGGTACGTCGCGAACACCTGCAGCCCGGCGACCTGGTGTTTTTCAACACCCTGAGGCGCACCTACTCGCACGTGGGCATCTACATGGGTGACGGCCGCTTCATCCACGCGCCGCGCACCGGCGCTCAGGTGCGCATCGAAAGCCTGGGCGCGTCGTACTGGACGCGGCGCTATACCGGCGCCCGCCGAGCCGACTCACTTTGATGCGGCGACGGGCCAGCCGGCCTTTGCCCCTCGACTGCTAGGGCTTGTCGCCCTCCGCGGCGAGCGGCGTGGCGGCACAATCGCTCAATGGGTGAAACCATCATCGCCTTGGCGGACCTGCGTTATGCGGCGCCGGTGCCGCAGGTGCCCGACCGACTGACGGAACCGAGCGGCACTCTGCTCGACCGGCGCGGCCGGCCGTTGCGTGACCTGCGCATCTCGGTGACCGACCGCTGCAACTTCCGCTGCAGCTACTGCATGCCGAAGGAGGTGTTCGACCGCGACTATCGCTTCCTGCCGCACGCATCGCTGCTGAGCTTCGAGGAGATCACCCGGCTGGCCGCGGTCTTCGTCGCGCATGGCGTCACCAAGCTGCGCCTCACCGGCGGCGAACCGCTGTTGCGCAAGGGGCTCGATCAGCTGGTCGGCATGCTGGCCGGGCTACGCACGGCCGAGGGCAAGCCGCTCGACCTGACGCTGACGACCAATGGCTCGTTGCTGGCACGCAAGGCCCGTCAACTGCGCGACGCCGGACTGTCGCGGCTGACGGTGAGCCTGGATGCGCTCGACGACACCGTGTTCCGCCGCATGAACGACGTCGATTTTCCGGTGGCCGACGTGCTGGCCGGCATCGATGCGGCGCGCAACGCCGGCTTCGGCCCGATCAAGGTCAACATGGTGGTCAAGCGCGGCACCAACGACCACGAGATCGTCGCGATGGCACGTCACTTTCGCGGCACCGACGTCGTGCTGCGTTTCATCGAGTACATGGATGTCGGCGCCACCAACGGCTGGTGCATGGACGAGGTGCTGTCCTCGGCGTCTGTGCTCGAGTTGCTGCAACACGAGTGGCCGTTGCTGCCGCTCGAACCCAGCGCCCCTGGCGAGACCGCCTCGCGCTGGCGGTATGCCGACGGTGCGGGCGAGATCGGTCTGATCTCCAGCGTCACGCAGGCCTTCTGCCGCGACTGCAACCGCGCGCGCCTGTCCACCGAGGGCAAGCTGTTCACCTGCCTGTTCGCCACGCGCGGACACGATCTTCGCGCCCTGCTGCGCTCGGGCCGCAGCGATGCCGAGATCGCCGGCGCGCTGAGCCTGTTGTGGGCCGACCGAGCCGACCGCTATTCGGAACTGCGCGCGCAGCAGGGCGAACCTGCGGCAGGACGCGAGCGTCGCGTCGAGATGCACTACATCGGCGGCTGACGACAAGGTTGGGCTAGGTGGCGCGCGGCGCGCGTACCGTCTCGACGCCACGGTTGGCCAGTTCGTCGGCGCGTTCGTTGCCCGGGTCGCCGTCATGCCCGCGCACCCAATGCCACTTGACCTCATGCTGTGCGGACAGTGCGTCGAGTCGCTGCCACAACTCGACGTTCTTGACCGGCTTCTTGTCGGCCGTGCGCCAGCCGCGCACCTTCCAGTTGTGGATCCAGCTGGTGATGCCATTGCGCACGTATTCGCTGTCGGTGTAGATGTCGACGCGGCAGCCGCGCTTGAGCGCACCCAGTGCCTCGATCACCGCGGTGAGTTCCATCCGGTTGTTGGTGGTCATCGCCTCGCCACCGAACATCTCGCGTTCATGGCTCCCCCAGCGCAACCAGGCCCCCCATCCGCCCGGGCCGGGGTTGCCCTTGCACGCGCCATCGGTGTAGACGATGACTGTCTCGCTCATTCGACCTCCGCCGGCTCACGTCGCCGGTGCGCCACCACGGCGGGCGCCGTCTGCGGCTTGAGCTTCTCGCGGCGCGCCAGCCCGACCAGCCGCATGCCGCGCACGCGCTTCACCGCGACCACGAAATACAGCGCGCCGAGCACCGGCCACCATCGTTCGCCGACCGATTCGACCCACTGGAAGCGGTCGAGCCAGCGCTGCGACCGCAGCGGCGGCCGCCAGCAACCGAAGCGGCCATGCTCGACCTCGAAACTCAGCAGGCGCAGCCAGTCGCGCAGACGCCAATAACCGACGAACTCGCCCGAGGCCGGCAGAAACCGCGGCCGCGCCGACACATGCAGGCGTTGGCGCACATGGCCCGCGCGCTGGCGAAGGCCCCACAGGCTGGCCGGATTGAAGCCGACGATCACGACGCGACCCTCGGGCACCAGCACGCGCTCGATCTCGCGCAAGGTTTCATGCGGGTCGCGCGAGAGTTCCAGGCCGTGCGGCAGGACGACGAGGTCGATGCTCTGGTTCGGAAACGGCAGTGCGTCGAAGTCGCAGTGCAGCGCCACTGGCATGTCGGGCGACTGCGTCGTGATCGATCCGGACGCGGGCGGCAACTCGAACGGTTGCGGCACCAGCAGCGAATCGTGCGCCACCCAGCGATGCGGCATCCGGTTGGCGCGCAGTGCATCGAGCTGAGGCAGGCCGAGCTGCATCGCGTGGTAGCCGAAAACGTCGCTGACCATGCGGTCCATCTGATCCTGCTCCCAGGTGAGCAGGTAGCGTCCGGGAGGGCTCTGCAGCCACTGCGCGAACTCTATAATCGCGTCGTCTCGCGTGGTCATCTAAGGGTTCGATCGGCTTGCATTGACAAGTCGGGCGCGCGCGGCGCGCCATTCAGGACCACGGACGTTTCCCGCAGCCGACAACAAGACAGCCTTGGCGTTCTCGCCGAGCGAGTGATGCCACACCCTGGCCTGCACCGGATTCTAGTGACCCATCGTTCAGCTGCCGCTTGCATCGGGCGGCGGCGCCAGGTGATCTCCGACCCTGCGCGGAACCGATCGATGGCCCGGCGCGTGAAGTCCGCAACGACTGGTCCGCAGAAGTTGCCTGAACAATCGGTTTCTCGTGGCGACAGCAAACCCGCCAGCGCGTACGCTTGCGGCGCGAGGCGCCTGCGCCCCGAGGGGTAGTGGTCAATGGTCCTGAAATCGCTCAAGTCGTACCTGGTCCACGGCGCCGGACTTTGCCGGGGCGGCCGTTGGGCCCCGGCGGTGGCGGCCCTCGGTCTGGCGGGCGCCATGGCCGGCTGCGCGACGGCGCCGACGCCTCCTCTTTCCAGCCCCGGCGCGGGCGATGCCGTCGCGTCGGCGTCTGCAGCGCCCGCGCCCGCTGCGGCGGCTGCGGCGTCTGCCCCCACGCCTGCACCGTCTGCCGCAAACGCCGCAGCCGCGCCGGCCAGCGCTTCCAGCGGTGGGGCGAACGCCCCGCCGGATGAGCCGGCCACTAGCGAGGCGGTCGACCCGCTGCGCCCCGAAACCCGCGTCGACTTCGACGACCCGACCACGCGCATCGATCTGTGGTCGCGCCTGCGCGCGGGCTATGGGGTCGCCGACGTCGATGGCAAGCTGGTGCGCAAATGGGAACAGTACTACCGCGAACGCCCCGACTACATGGCGCGCATGACCGAGCGAGGTTCCCGCTATCTGTTCCATGTGGTCGAGGAACTGGACAAGCGCAGGATGCCGCTGGATCTGGCACTGCTGCCGTTCATCGAGAGCGCCTTCAATCCGCAGGCGATGTCGATCGCGCGGGCTGCAGGCATGTGGCAGTTCATGCCTTCGACCGGCCGTGTATTCGACCTGCAGCAGAATGTGTTCCGCGACGACCGGCGCGATGTGCTGGCGTCGACGCGAGCCGCGCTCGACTACCTGCAGCGCTTGAACGAGATGTTCCGCGGCGACTGGCAGCTTTCGCTCGCGGCATACAACTGGGGCGAAGGCAATGTCAAGCGTGCGCTGGCCCGCAAGCGTGACAAGAAGGCCGCCACGCCCTACCTGAGCCTGCTGGGCATGCCGGCAGAGACGCGCAACTACCTGCCGAAGTTCCAGGCGATCAAGAACATCGTGATGCGACCGGACGATTTCAGCGTCGCGCTGCCGCCGCTGGAGAACCATCCCTACTTCCTGAGCGTATCGATCGACCGTGACATCGACGTCGAGCTGGCGGCGCGGCTGGCGCGGATCTCGCTGGACGAGTTCCAGCAACTCAACCCGCAGATGAACCGGCCGGTGATCTTCGCCTCGTTGACGCCGCAGATCCTGCTTCCCTACGAGGGCGCCAACGCCTTCGTGCGCAACCTGCCGACGCACACCGGCCGGCAGGCGACGTGGACGGTCTGGGTGGCCCCCAGAACGCTGAAGGCCGCCGATGCCGCCGAACTGGTCGACATGAGCGAGGCCGAACTGCGCGACGTGAACCGCATTCCGCCCGGCATGCTGATCCAGGCCGGATCCAGCCTTGTCGTGCCACGTCCCGAGGACCGTGATAGCGACGTGTCCGAGCGTCTTGCCAGCAATGGACGGCTTTCGTTGTCGCCTGAGGGCGGTACCGTGCGCCGCGTCACCTTCCGTGCAGGCCGCCGGGGCGACAGCGTGGCCGCGGTCGCACGGCGGTATCGCGTCAGTGCGGCGCTGGTGGCGCATTGGAACGACGTCGGCGAGACCGCGTCGTTCCGAGCTGGCCAGCGGATCGTCGTCATGGTGCCTGCGCGGCGCACGTCCGCACCGGCGGCACGCACCGCCGGTCCTCCGCGCGGCTCGCCGACGAAACCAGTCGTGGCGGCGCGCCGCCTCCAGTAGGCACGCGCCAAGCTCAGTGCCGGTCGCTCAGTGCCTGTGCGATCGTCGAGAGGTCAACGTATTCGAGCTCGCTGCCGACCGGTACGCCACGTGCGAGACGAGTGACCTTGAGGCCGCGCGCGGTCAGGGCCTGCGTCAGCACATGGGCGGTGGCTTCGCCCTCGGCGGTGAAGCTGGTCGCCAGGATGACCTCCTTGACGCTGCCGTCACCGGCACGCTCGAGCAGTTCGGCTGCGCCGATGTCGGCCACACCGATGCCGTCGAGCGGGCGCAGCCGCCCCATCAGCACGAAATACAAGCCCTGGTAGCTGCCGCTGCGCTCGAGCGCAGCCTGGTCGGCCGGCGTCTCGACGACCGCCAGCTGCCGGGCATCGCGTCGGGTGTCCAGGCAGGTCGCGCAGACCGGCGCTTCGCTGAACGTGTGGCAGCGCTGGCAGTGCCCTACCCGCTCCGCGGCCGCCGACAAGGCCTGGGCCAGCTGTCGTGCGCCGTCCCGATCGTGTTGCAGCAGGTGGAACGCCATGCGCTGCGCCGACTTCACGCCCACGCCGGGCAGGCGACGCAGCGCCTCGATCAGGCGCTCCAGGGCTTGTTCGGCCACGGCGGTGGCAGGACCGGTCAGAACGGGAACTTCATGCCGGGGATCTGTGGCATCCCGGCGGTCAGCTTGCCCATCTTTTCCTGCGACGTCTCCTCGGCCCTGCGGATGGCGTCGTTGAAGGCGGCGGCGACCAGGTCTTCCAGCATGTCCTTGTCGTCGGCAAGCAGACTGGGATCGATGGCCACCCGCTTGACGTCGTGCTTGCAGGTCATGGTGACCTTGACGAGCCCGGCGCCGGATTGGCCCTCGACCTCGATCGTCGCCAGTTCCTCCTGCGCCTTGCGCAGGTTCTCCTGCATGGCCTGGGCCTGCTTCATCAGCCCGGCGAGCTGGTTCTTCATCATGGTGTCGGATTCCTGGAAACGGGTTTGATCGAACCGGGCACGATACGCGCCGTCTTGAACTGTGTCATCAGATCACGGACCACAGGATCGGCCTGGATGGTCTGCTCGGCCCGCTGCAGCGCCTGCGCCCGCGCCGCCGCCTCGCGCAAGGCCGGCGAGTCGACCGCCGATCCGGGTTCGAGCTGCAGTTCCACCGGCGCGCCGCAGGCCGCGGCGAGCGCCGCCTGCAGCTTGTCGCGCAAAGGCGCCGCGCGCAACGACTCGCGCTCGACGCGCAAGCGCCACTGCACCTGTCCATCCCGTTCGACACGACCGAGGCACTCCGCCTGCATCGCGAGTTCGCGCACCAGCGCCGTGATGCCGCCCTGGCGTGTCAGTTCGGCCACCTGGGCGGCCCAGCGCTCGCCCCAGGCGTGGGGCTGGAACTCCGGAGCAGTTGCCGCCGCCGCGGGCGCGAAGGGCGCCACCGCATCGGCGTCCGACATCTCGGGCGGAACCGCGTCCACCCAGGGCGGCGACGACATGGCGGGTGCCGGGCGGGGATCGGCCGGCATGGGCCGGTTCACCGGCCGCGCCGATGCCGTTGGGGCCGCCACGGGCGCCGCGCTGCGTGCCGCCGTCGGCTCGACGCGCTGCACCGGCGGTCCTCCCGCCGGTGGGAACGCAAGCAGACGCAGCAGCACCATCGTCAGCGCCCCGTACTCGTCGGACATCAACGAGAGTTCGGCCCGGCCCTGCAGCGCGATGCTGTACAGCAGCTGCGTCTCGTCGGCGGGCAGCGCGTGCGCCAGGCCGCGCAATTCGGGCATGTCGGGGTCATCGACATCGAGCGCATCCGGCACGACCTGCACCACGGCCATGCGCTGCAGCAACGCGGCCAGCGACTCGAGCGTACCCCCGGCCGACAGACCGTGCTCGCGCAGCGTGTCCACGACAGCCAGCACCGCCGCACCGTCACGCGCGGCCAGCGCCCGCACCAGGGCGGCCACATGCCGGCCGTCGACGCTGCCGAGCATCGTGCGCACACCCGCTTCGTCGAGGCGCCCGCCGCCGTAGGCGATGGCCTGGTCGGCCAGCGACAGCGCGTCGCGCATCGACCCGCGCGCAGCCCGCGCCAGCAGGCGCAGCGCCGCGGCGTCGTGGGCCACCTGCTCGGCGGCCAGCACGCGAGCGAGGTGCTCCTGCACCGTCTCCGGCGCCATCGGCCGAAGGTTGAATTGCAGGCAGCGGCTCAGCACCGTGGGCAGCATCTTGTCCGGATCGGTGGTCGCCAGCACGAACTTCAGGTAGTCGGGCGGCTCCTCCAGCGTCTTGAGCAGCGCGCTGAAGGCGTCCTTGGTGAGTTGGTGCGCCTCGTCGATCATGAAGACCTTGTAGCGCCCGACGCTCGGCTTGTAGGCGGCGCGCTCGATCAGGTCACGCGCCTCGTCGATGCCCCGATTGGACGCGGCATCCAGCTCGATGTAATCGATGAACCGGTCAGCGTCGATCTCGACGCAGGCCTGGCAGCGGCCGCACGGCGTGGCCGTGACGCCGCCTGTGCCGTCGGGTCCGATGCAGTTGAGGCTCTTGGCCAGGATGCGCGATACCGTCGTCTTGCCGATACCGCGGGTGCCGGTGAACAGATAGGCGTGATGCAACCGCCCGCTCGATAACGCGTTGGACAGCGCGCGCACCACGTGCTCCTGGCCGACCATCTCGTCGAAACGACGGGGTCGATACTTGCGCGCCAGCACCACGTTCACCATGCGGACGATTCTACGGGCGAGGTCGTTGTGACCCTCCCCGATAATCCGGGCATGCAGGCGCCCCGCCCCTCCACACCGACATCCCCCTTGAACTACGAGAGCGCGGGCGTCGACTACTCGAAGATCGATCCGCTCAAGGTCCATGCCCAGCGGGCGGCGGCGACGACCGCGACACAGCTCGCCGCGCACGGCTTCGCCGAGGTGGCGGCGTCGAGGGGTGAATCGGCCTATGTCGTCGACGTCGGTCCGTTCTACCTGGCCAGCATCGTCGAGTGCCTGGGCTCGAAGGCGCTCGTCGCCGACGAGATGGCGCGGCTCACCGGACGCAGCTATTACGACGCGATTGCCCAGGACACCATCGCGATGGCGGTCAACGATCTCATCACCGTGGGCGCAACGCCGCTGGTCGTCCAGGCGTACTGGGCTGCCGGCGGTTCCGACTGGTTCGGCGACACCGATCGAGCCCAGGCGCTGATCACCGGCTGGCAGCGTGCCTGCGAGACCTGCGGCGTGGCCTGGGGCGGCGGCGAGACACCGGCCTTGGGCGGCATCGTCGAAGCGGGCAGGATCGACCTGGCCGCCTCGTGCACCGGGCTGGTCAACCCCAAGCAGCGGCTGTCACTGGGCGACCGGCTGGGACCGGGCGATGCGATCGTGCTGCTCGATTCGAGCGGCATCCATGCCAACGGCGTGAGCCTCGCGCGCAAGCTGGTCGAGCGGCTGCCCGCCGGCTGGCTGACCAAGCTGGCGTCCGGGCAGACGTATGGCGACGCGCTTCTCGCACCGACCCTGCTCTATTCACCGTTGACCGAGGCTCTCTGGCAAGCCGGCATCGTGCCGCACTACAGCGCCAACATCACGGGCCACGGCTGGCGCAAGCTGCTGCGCCACCCGGCCGGGCTGAGTTACCGAATTCATACGCTGCCGCCGGTCCCCGAGGTGCTGCGCTTCATCCAGCGCGAGGCCGGCCTGGACGACCGCGAGGCGTACAGCACCCTCAACATGGGGGCCGGGTTTGCTCTGTTCGTCGAGGCGTCGCGGGCCGACGAGGTGGTGGCACTGGCCGCCGCTGCAGGCATCGGCGCTCGGTTGGCCGGCAGTGTGCTGGCGGGCACCAAGCAGCTGCTGATCGAGCCGCTCGACCTGCGCTTCGGCGAAGGCGACCTGACGCTGCGGTGATCGTCGCCGGCCTACAATGGCCGGGACGGGCCTCCTCGCATGGAAGCGCGGCCAACCGGGTCAGGTGGGGAACCAAGCAGCCCTAACCGTTGTGACCAGTGCCGAGGGCAAGGCTCGTCACTTTCGGTCGCGTGCAGCTTTGGCGCAACGCTTTGACACGCTCGCCCCCTGGCGCCAACCCGTAGACGTCAACCCCTGCGGATGTGCGACGTTATGATGGCTGATTGAGGCCTCGCTCCCTTCGGCGGATAGCCACGAAGGCGTTTTGACCAGATGAGGGTTTATGGTCCGGGCGTAGTGGCTCCTCCATCGCATGGTGTTCGTTCCCTCTTTTCCAACTAGGAGTTTCCAATGAAGATGAAAACCGCTCTCTCGCTGGTCGCCGCCGCTGTCGCCCTGATCGCTCAAGGCGCCTATGCGCAAGCCTCGGCTCCCGCCGGCAAGGCCCGCGCCGAGGTGAAGGAAGAGGCCAAGGCCGCCGTCAAGGCGGGCGAAACCAAGGCTGGTGAAGGCGCCCCGACCGCCAAGGCCGGCGCCAAGTCCGACAAGGCCCGCGCCGACGTCAAGTCGGAAGCCAAGACGGCCGTCAAGGCTGGCCAGACCAAGGCCGGCGAAGGTGCGCCGACCGAGAAGGCCGGTGCCAAGTCCGACAAGGCCCGTGCCGACGTCAAGGCCGAGACCAAGAAGGCCGTCAAGGAAGGCAGCACGATGCCGGCCGGCGAAGCCGCCCCGAAGAAGTAATTGCCGCGCGCGCCGTCAGGCGCTCGTGCATCGACGGCTGCCCTTGGGCAGCCGTTTTTCTTGGTTGAGGCAACCTCAACCGGCGCTGCGGAATGCCATCACGGCCTGGTTGCGCAGGGTGCGCAGCAGCGACAGCTCCCGCTCGCTGATGGTCCACGCGGCGGACGCCTCCCGGTCGGCGTAGATCAGGCCGAACGGTGCCCGCTTCAGGGTCAGCGGCAACAGCAGGAACGCCTTGGCGGCGACGTGCTGGCGAAACCACGCCGGCAGCCGCGGCGCGATGTTGGGCGCGTCGGCATCGGCGATCAGCATGTCGGCGCCCTTGTGGCAGACGGCCGAGAACAGGTCGACGGCGTCCCTGCCCGTCGGCGCGGTGGCGATCTGGAACTGCCGGGCGATCGACTCCACTCGCTCGCCGAGCCCGAAGCGCCCCGACAGCACGCCGGAGCGGGGGTCGCGCAGGCAGAACACCACCCGGCGGAACTCGAGCGCCCGGTACATGGTTTCCAGCACCATGCGCAGCACTTCGTTGAGCCGGAAGGACTCCTCGGCCATCGTGTTCGTGATGTCCTGGATGCCAGCCGACAACATCTCGCCGGCTCGCACGGGGTCGGACAGCGGCGTCGCCGCTGCTGAGCCCAACACCTGTGTCGGCAAGTCCAGATCGATGGCGCAGGCCTCGGCCGGCGCAGCTGGCGTCGCATGCGGCGGCGTGACGCTTGTCGGCAGCGCTGAGTCGCGCTGCAGCAGCCGCCGCGCCGGCGAGTCCTGCACCTGCAGGCCCATCGCCGAGGCGAACTCTCCCAGACGCCGCCGGGCCTCGTCGACGGCCCGGGTGACGTCGCCAGCGCGCAGCTGAAGCGCAGCGCCATAACGCTGCTCCAGCTGCACCAGGCGCGAATCCAGCGTGTCGTGCTCGCTGGTCAACGTCGCCAGGGCGATCTCGTTGGCGGCTCGGGCCAGCCAGCGCAGGCGATCCTGCGGCAGCTCCACCCGCCGCGCCGGTGGGTCACCCTCGGGCGCGCGCATGCATTGCTGCAGAGATTCGGGCAGCCCCCAGGCCTTGGCGACGCCGAGGCCGAGATCCTGCAGGCCGATGCCCAGCACGCGCCGCGCGGCCTGTTCCGCACTGGCTGCCGCCGGCGCGGTTCGCGCGACGTGGGGCCGCATCTCTTCCCGGATGACGCGAGCCTCCTCTGGCAGATAGAACTCGGTCAGCAGCCGGCCGAGGTTCTGCATCATCGCGCCGAGGTAGCTTTCCTCGCCGTCGCGCGCGCGGCCCGACAGGTCGCTGGCCACCTGCCCGGCCATCAACGCGCACAGGAAGTGTTCCTTCAGCTGATTCGCGTGCTGCTTGTCCTGCATGTGCTCGAGCAGCACGAGCGACAACGCCAGATTGCGCACGCCGGCAAAGCCGACCAGCGCGATCGCCCGCGACACGGTCGAGATCGTGCCGCCTCCGGCATGACGGAACTGCGCGCTATTGACCAGGCGCAGCAGCTTGTGGGTCAGCGCCACGTCCTTGAGGATCTCGCCGGCCAGGCTGTTGAGGTTCTCGCTCTCCGAACTGGCCACGCGCTGGATGCGCAGCACGGCGTCCGACAGCGCCGGGAAGTCGCTGCGTTGACGCATGCGCCGCAGCAGGAAGTCGAGCGTGCCGCTGCCGTCGGCGGGGGCCTGGGTGCCGGCGGCGTCGGGCGTGCCCAGCCAGGCGGCGAGTGCGCCCTGCAGAGCGGCGACATCGTTGAAGCGCTGGGCCGGGTCGCGCGCGATGGCCCGGTGCACGATGGCCCGCAAGGCATCGTCGACCGCAACGTCTGACGGCATTGCAAGGTCTTCATCGACGACGCGGCGCAGAGCCTGCATCGGGTCACGCTCGCGCAGCAGGCGCGATCCGCACAACATCTCGCCCAGTATCAAGCCAGCAGCAAAGATGTCCATCGCCGGTGCCGGCGGAAAACCGCGCGCGGCCTCGGGTGACATGTAGCCCGGCGTGCCGCAGATGCGGCTCTCGCCCTGGTCGTCGACCCGGGCCGCGATGCCGAAATCCATCACGCGCGGCCGGCCATCTGCGTCGATCAGGATGTTCGACGGTTTCAGGTCGCGATGCACGATGCCTTGCGCGTGCGCCGTGCGCAGTGCATCGAGCACACCGAGCATCGACGCCACGGCGGCCCGCGCGGGCATGGCCCCCCCGCCGCGCAGGGCATCGGCCAACGTCTTGCCTCGCACCAGTTCGAATACGAGGTAGGCGCGACCCTCGCTGTCGTCGGCCTCGAATACCGGCACGATGTTGGGATGGGCCATGCGGCCAACAGCGCGCGCTTCGTGCAACCACTGATCCCACGCGATCGAGCCATGTCCGGGCTCGAGCAACTTGAGTGCCACGTCGCGCTCGAGCCGCTCGTCGTGGGCACGCCATACCACCGCCTGCGCGCCGCGGCCCAGCACCTCGCGCAGCACGAATCGGCCGATGCGCATGCCCTCTCGTGCCGGCGCGGCAGTCGCGGAAGCGCGTCGCGGAACCGGACGGGGGCTGGTCGGCGTGCTGCCCGTGCGGGACTCAGGCCGCATGCTGGGCACCCGCGGACGCGGCGGCCGGCTGATCGGACTGCGGCGACTGGCCCTGAGCGGCAAGCTGCAGATCGCGTGGGTTGACGCCGAGCGCGCGGGCATAACGCTGTGCAACGCGCTGCAGCCCTGCCGTGGCGGCGCGGCCCTCGAGCGTCAGCACGTCCACCACCTCGTTCGCGCAACTGGCCGTGACACGCAACGTGTCGTCGTCGTTGTCCGGAGTCCGCACTGGTGCATCGGCCGAGCAGCGGCGAATCATGTGAAGAACCGACTCGTCGAGTCCCCAGTGGCGAGCTACCGTGTCGCCGAGCACCTCGATGTCGATGCCCATCACGGCGAACGACGCGGCCTCCTCCGGCATGCCCGGCTCATCGGGTCGGCCGGCCTCTTCGGCCGGCACCGGGCGCATCAGCCGCTGGATCTGCGCCGCTTCGTCAGCGAAGTGATAGTGGACCAGCAGGCGGCCCAGGTTCTGCAACAGCGTGATCAAGTGAATGACCTCGGCATCGAAACCCGCCGGCCGCAGCAACTGGGCGATGCGCGCCGCATGCTGGGCGCGCTCGATAGCCTGTCGCAGCGCAGTCGCCTGGGCATCGGACAGCGGGCCGGGCCAGTCGCGCAGGCCGAGCGCCGCCCTGCGAACCCCGTCGAGGCCGAGCAGCGCGATGGCTCGACGCAAGGTCAACACCGGACCGCTCCCACTGACGACCGACCCGCGCACCTGCGCGGTATTCACCAGCCGCAGCATCTCGAACGCAAGCGCAGGGTCCTGCAGCACGATATCGGCCAGTTCGCTGGTGCGTTCGCGCTCCATCAAGGCCAGGCGCGCCGCACGCCGTGCCGAGCCGGGCAGAGACGGCAACGGTCCGATCTGGCGCAGGCGATCGAGCAGCAGCGGCAGCGGTCCGCCGTCGGCCTGCGCATCGGCGCGATACCAGCCCTCGAGCGCCCGTGCCAGCGTGCGCGCGCTGTGATAGCGCTGGCGCACCTGCCGGTCGGTGGCCCGGTTGGCGATGATGCGCAACGGCTCCGCGATCGTGCGACCGGTGCTCCACGGCAGTCGCACGATCTCGCGCCCCAGGGGCGGCATCAGCGTGATCACTGCGGCGGTGTCGTCGCGCTCCAGGGCGTGTTGCCCGGTCAGCGCGTGGTGCAGCACCAGCGCGAAAGCCAGCACATCGCGCTCGGCGTCGCGGCGTTGCGATTGCAGTGCGCCGGTGCCCAGTGCCTGGTCGCCTGCGACGGCCGCGCGGTCGGCCGCGAGGTGCGCGATCTCGAGGCCCATCAGACTCGCCCCGGCGGCCTCGCTCCACAGCACCATGGCGGACTGGATGTCGCGATGCGCCAGACCGGCGTCGTGCGCGAAGGCCAGTCCGTCGAGCACCTGCACGGCGACGCGGGCCGCATCCTGGCCGGGCAGCCCGCTGGCGCCGATCCGCTCGGACAGCGTGACCGCATCGCCGCGCGCATAGGCGGCGAAGCACCACCGGTCAACCTCGCCGACTTCGAGCGGGACGGCCAGGCCCGGGTGTGTGACGCGCAATGCCTTGCGAGCCGCCTGCAACTGCACGTCGAGCTCGCGCCGATCGGCGGCCTGCGCGCGCGGCATGACCAGCACGCGCTCTTCGTCGACGTCCGGGTCGATGGCGAGCCAGACCAGCGTGCGGGCACTCTTGCCCAGCAGACGCAGGAGCTGAAAGCGCCCGAACGCCGGCGCAGCGGAGCTGCGGTCGTCGCGGGTGGAATCTGGCGGGCTCATGACAAATCGCACGGATGGCCGCACCGCGGCGCGGTGCCGGCACCCGATCGATTGGAGCCAAGCTGCGAGCCTCGCAATCGGACGAAGTGGCCAGGCAAGACCGGTCAGATCAACGGGTGCACGCGACCGTCGCGCGCCACGACAGCGGCATGCACCGGCTGCCCGCCGGTGGCCGCCTGCACCGCCTGGCAGTAGCGCGACAACTGTTCGTGCACCACCGGGTCATCCTTCGCATTCGTGTCGAGCTTGTAGTCGAGCACCCACCAGGCCGCATCGGCGCCGCCGCGCAGGCGCACCAGCCGGTCGATGCGCACGACCTTGCCGTCGAACACGAGTTCCACCTCGTCGCCTGCCCAGGCCAGCCGCGACGTGTCGAAGTACGGTGCCAGATCGACGTGGTGCCGCATGCCGGCGACGATGTCCGCCACGCGCGACGCCTGGTCAGCTGGCAGGCCGGCTTCGCGTGTGGCCGCTCTCGCGCACACCGCCAACCGGGCGGTGGGGTCGGCATCCGTCGCCGTCCACTGCAGCGTGCGATGGACGGCGCGGCCGAGACGGCGGGCATCGTCGTCATCGCCTGCCGGCGGACCGGGCGGGGGCGGCTGCCCGGCCGGCCGTGGCAGAACCGGTATCACAGCGTTCGGCGACACGGCGGCGCCCTGGGTCGCTTCGCCAACGGCGACGTCCCAGGTGTCGACCCGCGGCTCGATCCGGCTCCACCAGGTGTCGCCCGACGTCGCGCGCAGCGGCACCGTCCGGCTGAAGACGAGCCGCTCGCGCGCGCGCGTCATCGCGACATACAGTGCATTGAGTTCCTCGCGCTGGGCGGCCTGGGCCTCCCGGGTCTGCCAATCACGCAACGACACGGCCACGTCGCCGCCGTCGGCGACAAACGCCACCTTCAGCGGCTGGCGCCTCTCGGCAGGCCAGTCGACCATCACCGTGGCCATCGACTCGCGCGTGGGCGTCGGATCGCAGTCGACGACGAACACGGCGCGTGCCTCCAGGCCCTTGGCGCCATGAATGGTCATCAGCCGCACAGCGTCGACGCGGGCCGGCGCCGCCACGGTCAGCGCCCGCTGGCGCAGCGCGCGCACGAAACGGTAGACGCTGAGATAACGACCGCCGTCGACGGCCAACGACTGCTCGAGCAGCGCATGCACAGCCGCCAACGACAACGGCAGTCGTTCGGCCGGCACGCTGCGGGCAAGGCGCTCGACGCAGTCACCCTGGTCGACGATGCGATCGAGCAGGTCATGCGGCGGCAGCCGCAACGCTTCTTCGGACCAGCGCGCGAGCAACGCTGCGGCCCGTGCGAGCGCCGGCGGCGCGTCTGTCCACTGCAGCAACGCGCTCCACCAACGTGTCGCACCATCGACCTCGCCAGCCCGTGCCGACAGCGCCAGCAGCTCGTCGTCGCTGACCGCGAAGATGGGGCTCTTCAGCGCCTGCGCGAGCGACAGATCGTGGCCGGGCGACGCCAGCACGTCGAGCACGGCCACCAGATCGTTGACCTCGACCAGGCTGCCGAGCATCAGCGCCTCGGCTGCCATGCACGGCAGCGCGAGCGCGCGCAACTCGTCGCCGACGCTCGCCAGTGGCGCGCGGCGCCGCGCCAGCACCATGATGTCCTGAGGCGCGAACCCCTCGTCACGCACCAGTCGGTGGACGGCTTGCGCGACGCGTCTGGCCTCGTCGAGCGCCCGCGGCTCCTTTTCTTCGGTGCGGGGCATGGTCAACGAGTCGCGCCAGACGTGGCGGTCCGGCTTCGCCTTCGGCGCGGGCCATTCATCGGGGTCGGTCAAGCGCGCCACCTGCCCTGGCTGAGCGGGGTCGGCCGCCGTGCTGTGGGGCAGGAAGCCCGGGTACTGGCCTTCGGCGGCGGCGTCGACGAACACCGCATTCATCGTCTCGAGCACGCGTGGCGCGCAGCGCCGCGTGTGGTTGCAGCCGAGCGACAGGCCCGCCAGCCCGGCGACGACAAACTCGCGCGCCAACTCGAAGACACGGGGTTCGGCGCGGCGGAAGCGGTAGATGCTCTGCTTGGGATCGCCGACGATGAAGATCGATGGTGGACGTTGACCGCTGGCCCCGCCACCTGCGCCCGCGTAGGCCGACAACCACGATTGCAGAGCGTGCCATTGCAGCGGGCTCGTATCCTGGAACTCGTCGATCAGCACGTGTCGCACCTGCGCGTCCAGGCGCTGCTGAACCCAGCCTGCGGCGTCCGTGTCCGACAGCACGGCCAGCGCGCAACGCTCCAGGTCGGGCATGTCCACCAGCGACCGTTCCTGCTTCAGGGCACGCCATTGCGCCAGCAACTCGCGCGACAGACGGCACATGCGGCGGTGGTCTTCCCAGGCCTCATGCTGGGTGACCTGCTCGGCAAGCCGCTCGCACGCGTCGACGGCTGCGCGCGTGGCGGCAATGTTGATGACAGCCGCGCGCGGCGCGTTCTTCTGCGTGAAGAGCGCGGCGTAGACGGCCTGCCAGCGTTGCCGCAGATCATCGACAGCGAGCGCGTCGGCGAGCCGCGCGCCGGCGGAGCGGGAGGCATCGCGCAGCGCGGCCACCGCGTGCGCCAATTCGCCACGCAAGCCAACATCACGCTGCAGGCGCTGCAACGGATGGTCCAGGCCTTCGCAATCCGGCCAGCGTGAAGCGGCAGACTCGATGGCCGACTCCAGCACGCCGGCGGCGTCGGCGCTCTCGATCTCGATGCGCTTGTCGAGCGCAGCCTGCAGCCACTCGGCGAGCTTGTGGCGCCGATGCCGCTCGGTCAGCGCGCGATAGTCTTCCAGCAGCGTCGGCGAGCGAATCACCGCACGCTGCAGACGCTGCATCAGCTCGGGACGCAGGTCATCGATCTCCTCCACCAGTTGCATGCCAGCATGCAGGCCGAGCGCGTCGAGCACCTCGGTCGGGGCCAGACGCAGCAGGCGCGCAAACCAGGCGTGGAAGGTGCTGACCTGCACCGGCTCGCCCTGCGCCAGCAGCCGCTCGAGCAATGCGGCGAGGGCCGGCTCGAGCCGTTGTGCATCGGCCGCATCGACGCCGCGCTGTGCAAGCGCCTCTCGCCGCTCGGCCGCCGTACAGCGGCTCCAGTCGTGCAGCCAATCGCGCAACCGACTGCGCATCTCGCCGGCCGCCTTGCGCGTGAAGGTGATGGCCAGGATCTGCCCGGGCTGCGCACCGTCGAGCAGCGCGCGCACGATGCGCGAGACCAGCATCCAGGTCTTGCCGGCGCCAGCGCAGGCTTCGACGATGACGCTGCGCCGCGGGTCACAGGCGTGGGCGTAGAACTCGGCTGCCGTGCAGGCGCGCCCGTCGATCAGATAAGCCGGCTCGGTCATGTCGACGGCAGCCCCGCGATCGGCCAATGGTCGCGACGGCAAAGGCCGCGCGCTTCGCAGTGTTCGCATGCGTTGCCCTCGCCCAGCGCAGGCAAGGGCGTTCCGGACTCGATGCGCTGGCGTTCCAGGGCCAGCGCATCGACCATCTGGCGGGCGGTCTGCGCGACGTCGGGGTGCGCCACCTGACGGATCGGCCCACCTTCGTCGAGCGGCAGATAGGCGGCGGACAACGGGGTGCCTGCCGGCAGGCTGTCGAGCAGCAGGGCGCCATACACGGCCAGCTGGGTGTCTTCGAGCGGCAGGTTCACCTTGCCGGTCAGACTGCCACGTGCGCTCGTCTTGTAGTCGATCAGATGAACGGCACCGGTCTTCGGATGCTCGTCGATGCGATCGATGCGGCCATGCAGGCGCAGGCCGCCTGTTGCCGTATCGCCCCAACGGCGCTCGACCTCGGCTTCGCGGTAGCGCCAGCCCTCGCCCTCATGGCCCCGCAACCATTCGACATATCGTCCGGCAAAGCCAGCCAGGCCCGCCGAGAACGGCAACAGGGCGGACGCCGTGATTGCACCGGAGTCCACCCGTTCGGCCAGCACCTGCTCGGCGGCTCGGCGCAGATGCAGGAGGTCTTCGTCGAAGGTGGCCGACGCGCTGCGTTCGCGATGGAATCGCTCCAGCGCGGCATGAAGCCAGCGGCCGTAGTCGCTCTTGTCGGCCCCCTCGTCGAGTTCGTCGTGTTCCTTCAGGCGCAGCACGCTGCGCGCGAAGAACTGGTATGGACACACCCGCAGGGCTTCGACCGCGCTGGCGCTCCACGACGACGGGAGTCGCCCATTGACCTTCGGTTGTGGTCGTGGGGTCACCTCGCGCGCCACCTCGCCCATCGGCCACGTCACCTCTCGCTCTGCAACCGCGTCCGGCCCGCCCCTGCGGCGCAACAGCAGTCGATCGGCCAGGCCGCTCGGGGCCAGCAATTCGTCACCATCGGCACGCCGCCGGATCAACACCAGCCGCGGCACCCGCAGCAAGTGCGTGAAGGCCAACGCCAGCCGGCGCTGCCGCGATGCCTTTGAGGGCAGGCCGAGCCTGGCCAGCGCGTCGTCGTTCCACGGCAGATCGTTCGCCGTCGAGATCGACAGGCGCCGTTCGTCGGCACCCGGCACGATCACGGTGGCAAACGGCCGTGCCATGGCGCGCGCGAGGGGCGTCAACACCACAGGCGCGGCATCGCCCGAGCGCTCAGGCACGAAGCGAGCCTCCTCGAGGCCGGCTTCGACCCATTCGGCGAACTCGTCCGCGTCGAGCGCCTGCGCGAGCGCGGCGTCGAACGATGCACCCCGCTCGGCAATGTCGAGTCGCAAGGCCAGGCGCAGTTGCATCGCCGCGGCGTCGTCGCGCCAGGCGGCAGCGACGTCGTCGCCGAACAGCAATTCATCGAAATCCGCGAGCCAACGCGCAAGCGGCCGGCGCCGCGGTGACGCAAAGACCGCCAATCGCTCGCGTGCACGCTGCCACAAGGTCGCGCTCTCCGGCCGCAGCGGGGTGCGAGTGTCGTCCGCGCGTCGCCAGGAGGCCTCGAGCGCTGCCAACGCCTGCGCATGCGCCGCGGACAAGTGGGCCTTCAACCAATCGAGCCACTCGTCAGGCCCGGCGGCCGGCCTGGCCGCGCGCAGCGCGGTCGCGGCATAGGCACCGGCGCGCGTGGTGGCCAGCGACCAGCCGGTCTCGTCGTCCAGTGGTGTGCCGGTGCGCTCCAGCAGCGCCCGCACGCGCCGCACCAGTGCACGATCCTCCGCAATGAGCGCGACCGGTGTGGCGCCACGCTCGACCGCGGCCACCACTTCGCAGGCAGCTGCGCCGGCTTCGTCCTCACCGTCGGCGGCGTGCAACAGCGCAACCCGTGCAGCGGTCGGCAGCGCATCGAACGGGTCGTCTGCCAATGGATCGAGGCACAGGCGAAGGCACGGCGTGTCGCCGGCCTCCTCGAGCAGACGCGTGGCCAGTGGCTCTTCGCCGCCGCACTCGACGACGACCCAGGCGGCGGGCTTGAGTCGAAAGAGCGCGTCGGTCACGGACAGATCGGCCG
This sequence comes from Burkholderiaceae bacterium, assembly GCA_044222685.1. GTDB lineage: Bacteria > Pseudomonadota > Gammaproteobacteria > Burkholderiales > Burkholderiaceae_C > JAEUPI01. Next base: position 24,035 of record JBGAMU010000007.1, on the reverse strand, counting down.
TGGCGGCCCACTCGACGGCCACCCGCTGCAAAGCGCGGTCGGTGGCGCCGGGTCCGGCACCGACCCCCGCCTGTGCGCGCACCTCGTCCCAGAAGGCCGGGCGTCGGCGGTGTGGGCACGCGGCCGCAGCGGTCATCAACGCGTGCGCGATACGGACCGTCGTGGCGACGGCGTGCTCGAATGCGTGGCGGTCGCGGCGCGCCCACCTTTCGATCCAGGCCTGCTGTCGCAGCAACCGCGCCGCGCTCAGCCGATCGAAGGCGGCGTCACCGCTCGGCAAAGCCGGATCGGCCACGCCCGCGTCGGGCGGCGGACACTCGCGCGCAAGCGTGTAGGTGGTGTGGATCTTCGGCAGCCAGCCCGCCCGGCCGGAGAATGCGTGGCGGGCCGGGAGCAGCAGTTCGGCGAACGGCACCAGCAGCACCATCTCGCACAGGGGGATCGAGCACGCATCGGCCCAGTCGCGTGTGGCGGCCGCCACGCTGGTCCAAAGACCGGCCGGGCCATCATCGGAGGTGATCGGCTGCGTAAGAATCGATGCCATGGCCAAGTGGCATTTTGCGGCCACCGGACCGGCCGGCCTCGATGTGTCAGAATCGTTTTGCATGGCGCCTCGCGGGCGTCGGCGCGTGAGGAGAACCCATGGCCAGCGAACTGATCAAGCATGTGTCCGACGCATCGTTCGAGAACGATGTGCTCAAGTCCGGCAAGCCCGTGCTGGTGGACTACTGGGCCGAATGGTGCGGCCCGTGCAAGATGATCGCGCCGATCCTCGACGAGGCGGCCAAGGACTACGGCGAGCGGCTGCAGGTCGCCAAGATGAATGTCGACGAGAACCACGACGTGCCGGCCAAGTTCGGCATCCGGGGTATCCCGACCTTGATGTTGTTCAAGGATGGTCAACTGGCCGCCACCAAGGTGGGCGCCCTGTCGAAATCACAGTTGACCGCTTTCCTCGACGGTCATCTATAATCTGACTCATCGCAGTACGCCGCTCGACCTGAGCCGGCTTGCCGCCAAGAATTCTGCCGCCACGCAGGCCTGATCGGCGCGTGGCCCTGGCCCCCACCCCAGTGTCCTGACACGTTGCTGCGCGAAGCGCGGCTCCTCGCTGTGGTCAACGGCCGGCGATCCCGGTTGCGCGCTCCTGGCACGGGCACAACCATCCACCACTGATCGATCCATGCATCTGTCCGAACTGAAGGCGATCCACGTCTCCGAACTCATCACGATGGGCGAGGCGCTGGAGATCGAGAACGTCGCCCGCCTGCGCAAGCAGGAGTTGATGTTCGCGATCATGAAGAAGCGAGCCAAGGCCGGCGAGCAGGTGTTCGGCGACGGCGTGCTCGAGGTGCTGCCAGACGGCTTCGGTTTCCTGCGTTCGATCGAGGCCAGCTACATGGCCAGCACCGACGACATCTACCTGTCGCCGAGCCAGATCCGCCGCTTCAACCTGCATACCGGCGACATGGTCGAGGGCGAAGTGCGGGTGCCGAAGGACGGCGAACGCTACTTCGCGCTGGTCAAGGTCGACAAGGTCAACGGCCTGACGCCCGAGGAGAGCAAGCACAAGATCATGTTCGAGAACCTGACGCCCTTGTTCCCCAAGGAGCAGTTCAAGCTCGAGCGCGAGATCAAGACCGAGGAGAACATCACCAGCCGCATCATCGACCTGATCGCGCCCCTGGGCAAAGGCCAGCGCGCGCTGCTGGTGTCGCAACCCAAGAGCGGCAAGACGGTGATGATGCAGCACTTCGCGCATGCCATCGTCGCCAATTACCCCGAGGTGCACTTGATCGTGCTGCTCGTCGACGAGCGGCCCGAGGAAGTGACCGAGATGATCCGCACGGTGCGGGGCGAGGTCATCAGTTCGACCTTCGACGAGCCTGCCGCACGCCACGTGCAGGTGGCCGAGATGGTGATCGAGCGCGCCAAACGGCTGGTGGAGCTCAAGAAGGACGTGGTGATCCTGCTCGACTCGATCACGCGCCTGGCACGCGCCTACAACAACGTGCTGCCCTCGTCGGGCAAGGTGCTGACCGGTGGCGTCGATGCCAATGCGCTGCAGCGACCCAAGCGCTTCTTCGGCGCCGCCCGCAACATCGAGGAAGGCGGCTCGCTGACCATCATCGGCACCGCGCTGATCGACACCGGCAGCCGGATGGACGAGGTGATCTACGAGGAGTTCAAGGGTACCGGCAACTGCGAGATCTACCTCGACCGCCGCATGTCCGAGAAGCGCGTCTACCCGTCGATCCTGCTCAACAAGAGCGGCACCCGGCGCGAGGAGCTGCTGCTCAAGCCCGAGATCCTGCAGAAGACCTGGATCCTGCGCAAACTGCTCTACCCGATGGACGAGATCGAGGCGATGGAGTTCATCCTCGACAAGATGAAGTCGAGCAAGAACAACCTCGACTTCTTCGACATGATGCGCCGGGGCGGCTGATCTCGCCGATCTCCTATAATGCGCGTTTTCCCGCACCGGCAAGTGCGCTACCGGCGAGGCAGCGTGGCTACCGAAACTCCTTGCGCGAGGCACCCATGAAAGAAGGCATTCACCCCGGCTACCGCGAAGTCTGCTTCGTGGACCTGTCCAACGGGTTCAAGTTCGTCACACGCTCCTGCGTGCAGACGAAGGAGACCGTCAAGATGGACGATGGCCGCGAACTCCCGCTGATCAAGCTCGAGACGACGAGCGAGTCGCATCCGTTCTATACCGGCACCCAGAAGAGCATCGACAGCCTCGGCGGCCGGGTCGAGAAGTTCCGCAACAAGTTTGCGCGCGTCGGCCTCAAGAAGTAGGCCTCTTTCGCATGCACCGAACAAGGCAGCTCCGCTGCCTTTTTTGTTGTCCATCTGCGGCATGATTGCCCGGTGAGCGCGACGCCACCGATCCCCGCCCTTGTCAGCCGCGACGCGGCGCGCCGGCTGCCGCGGGCGGCGCTGTTGTTGTTGTGCGCGGCCTATGTGCTGCCCGGGGTCTTCGGACGTGACCCGTGGAAGAACGCCGACCTCGCCGCCTTCGGCCAGATGTTGTCGATGGCCGAAGGCAGGTCGTCGTGGCTGACGCCCACGCTGGGTGGGCTGCCGTCCGATGGTGCGTGGCTGCCGCATTGGCTCGGTGCCGCCGCCATCGCGCTCGGGTCGCAGTGGCTCGACCCGGCGCTGGCGGCCCGCATTCCGTTCGCGCTGGTGCTGGTCCTGGCGATGACCGCGGTCTGGTATTCGTGCTTCGCGCTGGCGCGTACCGAAGCCGCGCAACCGTTGCCTTTTGCGTTCGGCGGTGAAGCGCAGGCGGTCGACTACGCCCGCGCGATCGCCGACGCATCGATCCTGGCCTTGATCGCCACGCTCGGGCTGCTGCAACTCGGCCACGAAACCACCCCGGAGCTGGCTCAACTGGCCTGCGTGGCATCGTTCCAGTGGGCCTTGGCAGCGGCGCCCTATCGCGCGCTGCGTTCGCGGTTGGTGCTGCTGCTGGCCCTGCCGGCGCTGGTGCTCAGTGGCGCACCCGCCATGGCGGTGCTGCTGGGTCTGGCCGGCACCGCCATCTGCGCTCAGTCGCAGTACGAGCAGGCCCGACGTTTCATGCCGTGGGCGGCGGCCGCCACGTTGCTGGCCGCCGGGCTGGCCTGGGCCTTCGACCTGTGGATCTGGCGCATCGGTCGTGACGTCTCGGTCGCGTCGCTGCTGCTGATCCTTCGTCAGTGGGTGTGGTTCTTGTGGCCGGCCTGGCCGCTCGCGTTGTGGACGCTCTGGCGCTGGCGCCACCATCTGCGGCGCCGCCATCTGGCCGTGCCGATCGCCGTGCTGCTGACCGCGCTGGCCGCCAGCGTCGCCATGGGCGGATCGGATCGCGCGCTGATGCTCGGGCTACCCGGCATTGCGGTGCTGGCGGCGTTTGCCTTGCCGACTTTGCGCCGCAGCACCAGCTCGGCCATCGACTGGTTCTCGGTGTTCTTCTTCACGCTGTCGGCCATCGTCATCTGGGTCATCTTTGTCTCGATGCATACCGGCGTGCCGGCCAAGCCGGCCGCCAACGTGGCGCGCCTGGCGCCAGGCTACGTGCCGGTGTTCTCGGCTACTGCGGTCGCCGTTGCCGGCCTGGCGACGCTGGCTTGGCTATGGCTGGTGCGTTGGCGCACGAGCCGGCAGCAGGCGGCCCTTTGGCGCAGCCTGGTTCTGCCGGCGGGCGGCGTCGTGCTGGCGTGGACGCTGCTGATGACCCTGTGGCTGCCCCTGCTCGACTACGCTCGCAGTTATCGGGCTCATGTGGCATCGCTGGCGCGCGTGATACCGCCTGGCGCCTGCCTGGCGGCGCCCAGCCTGCCGCGCCCGCTGACCGCTGCACTCGAGTACCACGGACGCTGGCGCGTCGACGCGTCGCCGAAAGCCGCAGAAGGCCCCTGCCAGTTCTTGATCCTTACGACCAAGGTGCAGGTGACACTGCCCACACCGGCCGGGTGGCAACGTGTCGTGTCAGAGCAGCGCCCCACCGACAAGGATGACCTGACGGTCGTCTTCCGGCGACCTTGAACCGTCAGCGCACGCGCGCAGGCGGAAACACCAGGCGGAACGTCGAGCCCTTGCCGAGTTCGCTCTCGACCTCCAGCTCGCCGCCATGGCGACGCGCAGCGTGTTTGGCGATCGCCAGCCCGAGGCCGGTGCCACCGGTCTCGCGCGAACGGCCGCTGTCGACGCGGTAAAAGCGCTCACCCAGCCGCGGCAGATGTTCAGCGGCGATGCCCGGGCCGGTGTCCACCACTTCAAGTGCACCGCCGCCGTGGCCGCGAGGCAGCCACCGCACGCTGACTCGTCCGCCTGCCGGCGTATAACGCAAGGCGTTGGTGACCAGGTTTGTCAGCGCGCCCAGCAACTCGGCCTCGTTGCCGGCAATGGCGCCGGCCTGCGCAGGACCGAAAACCAGTGCGTGGCGGCCGCTCGACAGCGAGCGTGCGTCGCGTTCGACGCGCTGCAACAGACCCGCGACGTCGACCCAGCGGTCGATCGGTGGCCGCGGGCCTCCCTCGAGCTGCGCCAGGCTCAGCAGATCGTCGACTAGTGCGCGCATGCGGTTGGTCTGCTCGGCCATCACCGCCAGTGCGCGACGACGTTCCGCGTCGTTGAGCTGCAACTGGTTCATCGTCTCGATGTAGCCGGCCAGCACGGTGAGCGGGGTGCGGATCTCGTGCGACACGTTGGCCACGAAGTCGCGCCGCATCTCGTCGGTGCGCTGTCGTTCGGTGATGTCCTGCGTCAGCAGCAGGTGCTGGCCGTCGCCGTACGGCCGCACGATCGCCGAGAGGGTGCCCGGCCGGCCCGGCAGCGAGAAGGTCACCGCATCATTCGATTCGGCTACTTGCAGATGCGCCACGAAGTCGGGGGCCCGCACCAGGTTCGTGATCGGCTGGCGCAGGTCGCGCACGGGGTCCAGCCCCAGCTGGTCGGCCGCAGTGGAATTGCACCATTGCAGCTGGCCACTGCTGTCGAGCAGCGCGACACCGTTCGGCGATGCCTCGATGGCCGAGAGGAACTGCTCGATGCGCCGGCGCTCGTCCTGGACCTCCCGTGCGCGGACGCGCAGGATGCGCTCAATGCGATGGCCCAGTTCGCCCCACAGACCGGATTGGCGCGGCGCATCCTGCGCCTTGGTGTCACGCAGCCACTTGAGCAGCCGCCTCGCCTGCACTGCGTCTAGCGCCACGCCCAAACTCGCGCCCGCAAGCACGCCGGCGATCATGCCGGCTCGAGGCCAGCCGATGGCCATGCCTGCAGCGTGACCGAGCCATGCGCCGCAGCCCGCAGCCGCGACGGCGACGACCCAGCGCAGAAGAAGCCAGTCCATGACAGCCCAGCGTATCAGGCCCGGTCTGCCGCCGGATCGGCGCGCGCGCCGGCTGCAGCGTCAGCGCGACGGTGTCGCCATCGCGTCAGGCGCGCGCCGCACGCGCCAGCCGCTCGGCGCAGTGGCGCGCCAGCTCCGCGTCGGCCGCCTCGACCATCACACGCAACAGCGGTTCGGTGCCCGAGGCCCGGATCAAGACGCGTCCGCTATCCGACAGCTGGCGCTGCACGGCTTCCTGCTCGGCCGCCAGCGTGCGATTGGCCTTCCAGTCGACATCGGCGCCCAGGCGGACGTTGATCAGGGTCTGCGGGAACAGCGTGACCTCGCTCAGCATCTGCGCCAGGCTGCGACCGCTGTGGCAGACCGCCTGCAGGATCTGAAGCGCGCTGATGATGCCGTCGCCGGTGGTGTGCTTGTCGAGCGCCAACAGGTGGCCCGAACCCTCGCCGCCCAGCAGCCAGCCGCGCGCGCTGAGCTCCTCGAGGATGTACCGGTCGCCGACCTTGGCCCGCACCAGCGGCACGTCGCGGGCGCGCAGCGCCAGCTCGACGGCCATGTTGGTCATCAATGTTCCCACGGCGCCCTCGACCTTCTGGCCCTTGGCAAGGCGCTCGGTGACCATGACGTACAGCAGCTCGTCGCCGTTGAACAGGCGCCCTTCGGCGTCGACCATCTGCAGGCGGTCGGCGTCGCCGTCGAGTGCCACGCCGTAGTCGGCCTTGTGCTCGGCCACCGCCTTCACCAGCGCGGCGGGTGCCGTGGCGCCGAAGCCGTCGTTGATGTTCAGCCCGTCGGGTGAGCAACCGATGGCCACCACCTCGGCGCCGAGCTCGTGGAACACGTCGGGCGCCACGTGGTAGGCCGCGCCATGGGCCGCGTCGATGACGATCTTCAATCCGCGCAACGACAGGTCATGGCGCACGCTGCTCTTGCAGAACTCGATGTAGCGGCCCCGCGCGTCGTCGATGCGCCGCGCCTTGCCCAGACTTGCCGAGTCGACCCATTGGGCCGATTCGCCCAGCGCCGACTCGACCGCCTGCTCCCATTCGTCGGGCAGCTTCTCGCCGGCCGCCGAAAAGAACTTGATGCCGTTGTCCGCATACGGGTTGTGCGACGCGCTGATCACGACACCGAGGTCGAGGCGCAGCGCTCGCGTCAGGTAGGCGACGCCAGGCGTCGGGATCGGTCCGCTCAGCAGCGTGTCGACGCCGGCAGAGGCGAAGCCGGCTTCGAGGGCCGATTCGATCATGTAGCCCGAGATGCGCGTGTCCTTGCCGATCACCACGGTCGGCCGTTCAGTGGCGCGGCGCAGCACGCGCCCGACCGCATGACCCAGACGCAGGATGAAGTCCGGTGTGATCGGCGACTGGCCGACCGTGCCGCGAATGCCATCGGTGCCGAAGTAGCGTCGTCCCATGTCGTCGAAGCCCCTAGTTCGCGTTCGCGCCGGCGGCGGCTTGCCAGACCTTCAGCGCGTCGACCGTCGCCGCCACGTCATGTACCCGCACGACACGGGCGCCGCGCTGCACCGCGCAGAGGGCAGCCGCCAGGCTGCCCGGCAGGCGCTGGTCCACCGGTCGGCCCGTCAGCGTGCCGAGCGTCGACTTGCGTGACCAGCCCACCAGAAGCGGGCGGCCCAGTTGCAGCAGTTCGACCTGGCGTTGCATCAGCGTCCAATTGTGCTCCGGCAGTTTGCCGAAGCCGATCCCTGGATCGAGGACCACGCGGCCACTTTGCACACCGGCCGCCTCCACCACACGCAGGCGTTGGCGCAGGAACAACGCCACCTCGTCGACGACGTCGGAGTACTCGGGCGACTGCTGCATGGTCGACGGGTCACCGAGCATATGCATCAGGCAGACGCCGCACGACGGGTGTGCCGTCACCGCCGCCAGGGCGCCGGGCTGCTGCAACGCGCGAACGTCGTTGATCACGTCGGCGCCCGCGCGAAGAGCCGCCTCGATGACCTCGGGCCGACTGGTGTCGACCGACACCGGAATGCCGAGCGTGACCGCGTGTTCGACCACCGGCAGCACGCGATCGATTTCTTCCTGCACACCGGGTGTGCGAGCGCCGGGGCGGGTCGACTCGCCGCCGATGTCGAGCAGGTCGGCACTCTCGCCGCAGAGCCGGTCGCAATGCGCGCGGGCGGCATCGGTCGTCGCGTGGACACCACCGTCCGAGAACGAGTCGGGCGTGACATTGACGATGCCCATCACCCGTGGCGTCGACAGGTCGATCGAGTAGCGAGAGGTCTGCCAGTCCATCAATGAAGAACGGGGCCGCAAGGGCCCCGTGGTGGGTTCAGACGACGACCGGCGTCACGCCGCCGCGGCGGGCGCACCATCCGGGCTGACCGGCGTGCCGGGGCCACCGCTGCTCGGCTTGGACGTCGGCGGCGTCCAGTCCTTCGGCGGACGCGGCGGCTTGCCGGCCATGATGTCGTCAAGCTGCTCGCCATCGATGGTTTCCCATTCGAGCAACGCCTTGGCCATCGCGTGCATCTTGTCCGCGTTGTCCTCGATCAGCTTGCGCGCCACCGCGTACTGCTCGTCGATGATCCGCCGCACTTCGGCGTCGACCTTGAGCATCGTGGCTTCGGACATCGTGGTGGTCTTGGTGATCGAGCGGCCGAGGAAGACCTCGCCTTCGTTCTCGGCATAGACCATCGGGCCGAGCGCCTCGCTCATGCCGTAGCGCGTGACCATGTCGCGCGCCAACTGGGTGGCCCGCTCGAAGTCGTTCGATGCACCGGTGGTCATCTGACCCATGAAGACCTCTTCGGCGATGCGTCCCCCGAACAGCATGCTGATCTGCGCCAGCATGTACTCTCGGTTGTAGCTGTAGCGGTCCTTCTCGGGCAACGACACGGTGACGCCGAGCGCGCGCCCGCGCGGGATGATCGTCACCTTGTGCACCGGGTCGAGCTTGGGCAGCATGCGGCCGATGAGGGCATGGCCCGACTCGTGGTAGGCGGTATTGCGGCGCTCTTCCTCGTCCATGACCATGGACTTGCGCTCCGCGCCCATCATGATCTTGTCCTTGGCCTTCTCGAAGTCGACCATCTCCACCACACGGGCGCTGCGCCGCGCGGCGAAGAGCGCCGCTTCGTTGACCAGATTGGCCAGATCGGCACCCGAGAAGCCTGGCGTGCCGCGCGCGATGACGTCGGCGCGGATGTCCTGCCCGATCGGCACCTTGCGCATGTGCACGTTGAGGATCTGCTCGCGACCTCGGATGTCGGGCAGCGTCACGTAGACCTGGCGGTCGAAGCGGCCCGGACGCAGCAGCGCCGGATCCAGGATGTCGGGCCGGTTGGTGGCCGCCATCACGATGACGCCGAGGTTGGTCTCGAAGCCGTCCATCTCGACCAGCATCTGGTTCAGCGTCTGCTCGCGCTCGTCGTTGCCGCCGCCCAGGCCCGCGCCACGATGGCGACCCACGGCGTCGATCTCGTCGACGAAGATGATGCACGGCGCGCTCTTCTTGGCCTGCTCGAACATGTCGCGCACGCGCGCGGCGCCGACACCGACGAACATCTCGACGAAGTCGGAGCCCGAGATGCTGAAGAACGGCACCTTGGCTTCACCGGCGATGGCCTTGGCCAGCAGCGTCTTGCCGGTGCCCGGGGGGCCGACCATCAGCACGCCACGCGGGATTCGGCCGCCGAGCTTCTGGAACTTCTGCGGGTCCTTCAGAAAGTCGACCAGCTCCTTGACCTCTTCCTTGGCCTCGTCGCAGCCGGCCACGTCGGCGAACGTCACCGTGTTGTTGCTCTCGTCGAGCATGCGCGCCCGGCTCTTGCCGAAGCTGAAGGCACCGCCCTTGCCGCCGCCCTGCATCTGCCGCATGAAGTAGATCCACACGCCGATCAGCAGCAGCATCGGACCCCAGCTGATCAGGATGCTCATCAGGATCGACGGCTCCTCGCGGGGCTTGACATCGAACTTCACGTTATTGGCGATCAGATCGCCGACCAGGCCGCGGTCGAGATACGTGGCGGTGGAGCGGACGCGCTTGTCGTCCGTCGTCATGGCGATGATCTCGGTGCCGCCGTTGCCTTCCTGCAGCGTGACGGCCTTGATGCGCTTGGCGCGCACCTCCTCGAGAAACTCCGAGTAGCCGATCTGCGTACCCTGGGTGACGCCACGGTCGAACTGCTTGAAGACCGTGAACAGCACGAGGGCGATCACCAGCCAAACAGCGACCTTCGAGAACCATTGATTGTTCACCGTGGCTCCTTGTGCCAGCCTTGATGCGCGATGCAGGCCCGGCAGCCCGGCGCATTCACCGTGTTACGACAACTCGGCATATGGGTGTGATTTTAGTCCAGTCAAGCCCTGTCGCCCCGGGTATCGGGGCCTTCGCTACCAAGCCCTTGCCGCGACATCGTACGCGTCATGGGGTCTTGCGCTCGTTGGGCGACGTAATTCTGGGACCCAGTCCGACCAGAAAGGTTTCAGATGACTTGTCTCGTGACGCCTTCGGCTTGATCGGTTTGACGACCCGGAACGACTGCTTGAACTGCGCGACCAGCTGGCTGTACCCGCTGCCGTGAAAGGCCTTGGCGACCAGCGCCCCTTCCGGACGCAGGTGCGCGAGCGCGAATTCGATCGCCAGCTCCACCAGATGCGACATCCGCGCGGCATCGGCAGCGGCAATGCCCGACAGGTTGGGCGCCATGTCCGACAAGACCAGGTCGACCGGCCGGCCGGCCAGCCGGCGAGTCAACTCCGCCAGCACCGCGGGCTCGCGGAAGTCGCCCAGCAGGAAATCGACGCCTTCGATCGGCTCCATCGGCAGCAGATCGACCGCGACGATGGTGCCGTCCAGCGCGCCGGACGCGGCGCCGCCGGTGCCGGCCTGCCGGGGCGCGAACCGCCGCCGCACGTATTGGCTCCACGCGCCGGGGGTCGAGCCGAGGTCGACGATCACCTGGCCCGGCTTGATCAGCTGCAGCGCCTCGTCGATCTCCTTGAGCTTGTAGGCCGCGCGGGCGCGGAAGCCCTCCTTGCGCGCCAGCTTGACGTAGGGATCGGTGATGTGATCATGCAGCCATGCCCGATTGACCTTGCTGCTGCCGCTGCGTGCACCCATCGCGGGGATAATAAGTCCCATGCCTGCCTTGCTCCTGTCGCCCACCGAACGCAAGCTGCAGCGCAGCCTGGCCCATCACATCGATCCGGTGGTGGCGATCGGCAACGACGGCATCACACCGGCCGTGGTCAAGGAGGCCGATGCCGCGCTCAATGCCCACGGCCTGATCAAGGTGCGCGTGTTCTCCGACTCTCGTGAAGCCCGCGAGGCCCTGCTCGGTGACCTGGCCGATCGCTTGAATGCGGCGCCGGTGCAGCACATCGGCAAATTGCTGGTGCTGTGGCGTCCGCTGCCGCCCAAGGAGAAGGCGCAGCGCGACGGTCGATTGCCGGGTCCGCGTACGGTCAAGTTGATCAAGTTCTCCAAGAGCCCGACGCACCGTCCGACCGTCAAGAAGGTGCGGGTTTTCGGCAACGAGCGTGTCACGGCCGGCGGCACGGTCAAGCGCGCCAAGCGGCGCGTCGCCAGCGTCAAGAAGCGGTCGCTGGTCTGAGGCCGGCGGCTCGCCAGGCGAGCGCGGCCACCAGGGCCGCCTTGAGCGCGAAGAAAGCCAGGCTCACCGCGTGCAACTGCCCGAAGCTGAGCGCGTGCTGCCCGGCGCGCGCCTGCGCGAGCATCGGTTGCACGGCGAAGTAGCCGGCCAGCGTGCAGAACAGCGTGCCGAGCGCCAGCACCATGCCCGTGCTGAACAGGCTCGCCTCACTAGCCCGCGCCTGCCGTGCCGCTCTGCGCTCCAGCATGAAGACGGCCAACCCCAACGCGATGGCCAGCCAGGCTTCGTTTGCCAGGACGCGGGCGACGACGCGCCCGGCGTCGGCCTGGCTCAGCAGTGCAAACGGTGCAGGTGTCGCCATTCCGGCCACGCCAGCGATCAACCCGAGCCACACGGCCGGCAGCAGGCGCCGAAGCCGGTCGAGCACCCCGCTCACTGGTAGCGCACGCCGACGATCTCGTAGCTCTTGAGGCCCCCGGGGGCCTGGACTTCCGCGACGTCGCCCGACTCCTTGCCGATCAAAGCGCGGGCAATCGGCGAGCTGATCGAGATCAGCCCCTGCTTGAGGTCGGCCTCGTCGTCGCCGACGATCTGGTAGGTCACCTTCTGGCCGCTGGCTTCGTCCTCGAGCTCCACGGTGGCGCCGAACACCACCTTGCCGTCGGCGTCGAGTTTCGCCGGGTCGATGATCTGCGCCGCAGCCAGTTTGCTCTCGATCTCGGCGATACGGCCTTCGATGAAGCCCTGCTTGTCCTTGGCCGCCTCGTATTCGGCGTTCTCGCTCAGATCGCCCTGGCCGCGCGCCTCCGAAATGGCCTGGATGACCGCATGGCGATCGACGGTTTTCAGGCGCTGCAACTCCGACTTCAGCAACTCGGCGCCTCGCCGAGTCAGGGGAACGGTGGCCATGGTGTCATCCCGATCAAACGCGAAAACGCGCCCGGGGCGCGTTCGTGGTTTCGCCCGTGCCGCGCGACTTGGGCGGCGACGGGCGAATGCGCGAAGTTTAGTTCAGTTCGGCGTGCAGTTGCTGCAGCGAGGCGACCGTGAGGCCGCGCTGGTGCTTCAGCGCCTCGGTCGCCGCCTCGCAGCCGGCCATCGTGGTGTAGTAGGTCACCCGATTGGCGATCGCCGCGGTGCGGATGTGACGTGAGTCGGCGATCGCCGTGCGCGTCTCGTCGACCGTCGTGTACACGAGCTGGATTTCACCCGCCTTGACCATGTCCGCGATGTGGGGCCGGCCGTCCTTGACCTTGTTCACCACCTTGACCGGTACACCGGCTGACGCGATCGCAGCGGCCGTGCCCTTGGTCGCGGCAATCTGGAAACCGAGGTCGACCAGGTCGGCCGCCACCTTGACGGCGCGGTCCTTGTCGCCGTTCTTCACGCTGATCACGACCGTGCCCTTCGTGGGCAGTCGGGAGCCGGCGCCGAGCTGACTCTTCAGCATGGCTTCGCCGAAACTGCGACCCACACCCATCACCTCGCCGGTGGAACGCATCTCAGGCCCGAGGATCGGGTCGACGCCCGGGAACTTGTTGAATGGGAACACCGCCTCCTTGATGCTGAAGTACGGCGGGATCACTTCGCCCAGCGCCCGGCCCGACGGGCCGCGCTGGTCGGTCAGGCGCTGGCCGGCCATGCAGCGGGCGGCGATCTTGGCCAGCGGCTGGCCGGTGGCCTTGCTGACGAAGGGCACCGTGCGCGAGGCGCGCGGGTTGACCTCCAGCACGTAGACCACCGCCTCGTCGCCCTCGCCCTGGATCGCGAACTGCACGTTCATCAGGCCGATCACCTTGAGCGCCTGCGCCATCTGCGTGGTCTGGCGGCGCAGTTCGTCCTGCAACCGGGTCGACAGCGAATACGGCGGCAGCGAGCAGGCCGAGTCGCCGGAGTGCACGCCGGCCTGCTCGACGTGTTCCATGATGCCGCCGATCATCACGTTCTGGCCGTCGCTGATGCAGTCGACGTCGACCTCGATCGCATCGTCGAGAAAGCGGTCGAGCAGCACGGGCGACTTCTCGCTGACGCGAACCGCCTCGCGCATGTAGCGCTCGAGGTCCTTGTCGCCGTGCACGATCTCCATCGCGCGGCCACCCAGCACGTAGCTCGGTCGCACCACCAGCGGGTAGCCGATCTCCTTGGCCAGCACCAGCGCAGCCTCCTCGGTGCGGGCGGTGCGGTTGGGCGGCTGCTTCAGGCCGAGCTGATGCAGCAGCTTCTGGAACCGTTCACGATCCTCGGCGATGTCGATCGAGTCGGGCGTGGTGCCGATGATCGGCACACCGTTGGCCTCGAGCTCGAGTGCGAGCTTCAGCGGCGTCTGGCCGCCGTACTGCACGATCACGCCGACGGGCTTCTCCTTGTCGACGATCTCGAGCACGTCTTCCAGCGTCACCGGCTCGAAGTACAAGCGGTCGCTGGTGTCGTAGTCGGTCGACACCGTCTCCGGATTGCAGTTGACCATGATGGTCTCGTAGCCGTCCTCGCGCATCGCGAGCGCGGCGTGCACGCAGCAGTAGTCGAACTCGATCCCCTGCCCGATGCGGTTCGGCCCGCCGCCGAGCACCATGATCTTCTTGCGGTCGGTGGGCTCGGCCTCGCATTCCTCGTCGTAGGTCGAGTACATGTAGGCCGTCTGGGTGGCGAACTCGGCGGCACAGGTATCCACGCGCTTGTAGACCGGACGCACCCCCTGGGCATGGCGCGCCTTGCGAACCTCGTGCTGATGGGCGCCGAGCAGACGCGCCAGGCGCCGGTCGGAGAAGCCCTTCTGCTTCAGGTAGCGCAGCTCGGGAGCCGACAGCTGCGCCACAGTGCGGCCCTTCAAGGCCTGCTCCGTGTGCACGATCTCTTCGATCTGCGCCAGGAACCAGGGGTCGATCGCCGTTTCGTCGAAGATCTCTTCGAGCGATAACCCGATGCGCATGGCATCGGCCACGTAGAGAATGCGCTCCGGGCCGGCATTGCCGATCGCCTCGACGATCTCCTCGCGGTCGCCGCCATGCACGTCGTGGCGCTCGCTCAGGCCGTCGATACCGGTCTCCAGGCCGCGCAGCGCCTTCTGAAAGCTCTCCTGGAAGGTGCGGCCGATCGCCATCACCTCGCCGACCGACTTCATCTGCGTCGTCAGATGCGGATCGGCCTCGCGGAACTTCTCGAACGCGAAGCGCGGGATCTTGGTCACCACGTAGTCGATGCTCGGCTCGAAGCTGGCCGGCGTGGCGCCGCCGGTGATGTCGTTGCGCAGCTCGTCCAGCGTATAGCCCACTGCGAGCTTGGCGGCGATCTTGGCGATCGGGAATCCGGTGGCCTTGGACGCCAGCGCCGAGCTGCGGCTGACCCGCGGGTTCATCTCGATCACGACCATGCGGCCGTCCACCGGGTTCGTCGCGAACTGCACGTTGGAGCCGCCGGTGTCGACGCCGATCTCGCGCAGGATCGCGATCGAGGCGTTGCGCATCAGCTGGTATTCCTTGTCGGTCAGCGTCTGCGCCGGGGCCACCGTGATCGAGTCGCCGGTGTGGATGCCCATCGGGTCGAGGTTCTCGATCGAGCAGACGATGATGCAGTTGTCCGCCTTGTCGCGGACGACCTCCATCTCGAACTCCTTCCAGCCGATCAGCGATTCCTCGATCAGCAGTTCGTTCGTGGGCGAGAGGTCGATGCCACGTTTGCAGATTTCCTCGAATTCCTCCGGGTTGTAGGCGATGCCGCCGCCGGTGCCGCCGAGCGTAAAGCTCGGGCGGATCACCATCGGAAAGCCCGCGCCGCCGATCTCGGCGGTGATGCGTTTCTGCACGGCCCAGGCCTCGTCCATCGTGTGCGCGATGCCGCTCTTGGCGGAGTCCAGGCCGATCGAGGTCATCGCGTCCTTGAACTTCAACCGGTCCTCGGCCTTCTCGATGGCCCTTTCGTTGGCGCCGATCATCTCGACACCGTACTTGCCGAGCACGCCGTGCTTGTGCAGGTCGAGCGCGCAGTTCAGCGCTGTCTGGCCGCCCATGGTGGGCAGCACCGCATCGGGTCGCTCCTTGGCGATGATCTTCTCGACCATCTGCCAGGTGATCGGCTCGATGTAGGTGACGTCGGCCATCTCCGGGTCGGTCATGATGGTCGCCGGATTGCTGTTGACCAGAATGACCTTGTAGCCCTCCTGGCGCAGCGCCTTGCAGGCCTGGGCGCCGGAGTAGTCGAACTCGCAAGCCTGGCCGATCACGATCGGTCCGGCGCCGATGATCAGGACGCTCTTGATGTCGCTGCGCTTAGGCATGGGCCTTCTCCATCAGCGACACGAAGCGGTCGAAAAGATAGGCGATGTCGTGCGGGCCGGGCGAGGCTTCCGGGTGGCCCTGGAAGCAGAACGCCGGCCGATCGGTGCGCGCCAGCCCCTGCAGCGTGCCATCGAACAAACTCACGTGGGTCGGCCGCAGGTTGCCGGGCAGCGTCTTCTCGTCGACCGCGAAGCCGTGGTTCTGGCTGGTGATCGAGACGCGCCCGGTGTCCAGGTCCTTCACCGGATGGTTGGCACCGTGGTGGCCGAACTTCATCTTGAATGTTCTCGCGCCGGAGGCCAGCGCCAGGATCTGGTGGCCGAGACAGATGCCGAAGGTCGGAATGCCGCGATCGATCAGCGTGCGGGTGGCCGCGATCGCGTAGTCGCACGGCTCGGGGTCGCCCGGCCCGTTGCTCAGGAACACGCCATCGGGTCTGAGCGCCAGCGCGTCGGCGGCCGTGGTCTGCGCCGGCACGACGGTGATACGGCAGCCCCGGCTCGCCAGCATGCGCAGGATGTTGTGCTTGACACCGAAGTCGTAGGCCACGACGTGAAAGCGGGCCTGATCGAGTTCACCGAAGCCGTGACCGAGCGCCCATTCGGTCTGCGTCCAGCCGTAGGGCTGCTTGACGCTGACGACTTGCGCCAGGTCCTGCCCGGCCATGCTCGGCGCGGCCTGCGCACGGGCGATGGCCTGGGCGGTTTCGGCGGCGCCGATCGAGGTGCCGACCTCGAATGCGCTGATGCAGCCGTTCTGCGCGCCCCGCGTACGCAGGATGCGCGTCAGGCGTCGGGTGTCGATGCCCGCGATGGCCACCGCGCCCTGCTGCTGCAGGTACTGCGACAGCGTGCGCGTGGCCCGAAAGTTCGACATGCGCGCCGGCAAGTCCTTGACCACCAGGCCGGCTGCATGCACGCGCAGCGCCTCGACGTCCTCCTCATTGACTCCGTAGTTGCCGATGTGGGGATACGTCAGCGTGACGATCTGTCGGCAATAGCTCGGATCGGTGAGGATCTCCTGGTAGCCCGTCAGCGCGGTGTTGAACACCACCTCGCCGACGGTGGCACCGCGGGCGCCGATCGATACGCCGCTGAAGACGGTGCCGTCCGCGAGCGCGAGTAGGGCTGGTGGCTGGACGGGCAGCAAGAAAAACTCCGGTTTGCGCGCACCCAGCTTCGCTCAGGTCGAAGTCCGAGGGGAAACCGATGAACGGAGTTTCGCTAGGCTGCGGGGTAGGCGTGTGAATCCGGCGAATTATAGCCAGCCGCGCACCGCCCTCCGGCGGCTGCGGGTGGCCTCTGCCTCATTGGCCCAGTGCGGCAATGCCAGCACGGGCGATCTGCGCGTCCTCGCTCGACTTGACGCCGCTGACGCCAACTGCGCCGACGCAGTCGCCGCCGACCATGATAGGCACGCCGCCTTCGAGCATGCCTTCCAGGGCCGGCGCGCTGAGAAACGACACCCGCCCCTGGTTGATCATGTCTTCGTAGACCTTGCTCTCGCGTCTGCCGACGGCCGCCGTGCGCGCCTTGGCCGGCCCGATCTGGGCCGAGATCGGCGGCGCGCCGTCGAGTCGCTGCAGCCACAGCAGATGGCCGCCGTCGTCGACCACCGCGATCGTCACCGCCCAGCGATGGGCCAGCGCCTCGGCCTCGGCTGCGGCGGCAATCTGGCGGGCGTCGGCAAGGGTCAGGCTGGGTCGGTTACGCATTCGGGATCCCTTCTGGCATGTCGAGCAGTGTGAAAGATACCCGCGTTCGCGGGCCCCGCGGCCGCCATCGGCCCAAATCTGCCCGCCGCGTGCGATACCGGTGTTGCACCATGCGGGTCGACCACATGACCCTTTTGTCAGGGGGAACTTAGAATGCTCCCGCCGGGTCATATCCCGCGTCTTCAACCTGGAGGATCCATGAACCAAAGCCTGCAAACCTCTCCCGGCTTCGCCGGCTCCGGCGCGCTGGCGGCCGATCGCAGCAGTGTCCTGAGAAACACCTACTGGCTGCTCGCGCTGTCGCTGCTGCCCACGGTGCTGGGCGCCTGGGTCGGTGTGACGACGGGCATCACCGCGGCCATGTCGCCCGGCATCAGCCTGATCGTCTTCCTGGCCGGCTCGTTCGGCCTGATCTATGCGATCGAGAAGACCAAGCACTCGTCGACCGGCGTCGCCGTGCTGCTCGGTTTCACGTTCTTCATGGGCCTGATGCTTTCGCGCCTGCTGGCGACCATCCTTGGGTTCAAGAACGGCAGCACACTGATCATGACGGCCTTCGGCGGTACCGCGATCATCTTCTTCGCGATGGCGTCGCTGTCGACCATGATCAAGCGCGATCTGTCGGGCATGGGCAAGTTCCTGTTCGTCGGCGCGCTGGTCGTCTTCGTCGGCTTCCTGGCCAACTTCTTCCTGCAATCGTCGGCACTGATGCTGACGTTGCTGGTGGTCTGCCTGGGCATCTTTTCGGCGTACATGCTGTACGACATCAAGCGCGTCATCGACGGCGGCGAGACCAACTACATCTCGGCCACGTTGGCGATCTATCTGGACATCTTCAACGTGTTCCAGAGCTTGCTCGCGCTGCTAGGCATCTTCGGCGGCGACCGCGACTGAAGTCGCAGCGCTGTCTGATCGGCAAGGGCCCCTCGGGGCCCTTCTTCATGGCCGGTCGAAGACCGCCATGCTTTCGACGTGCGCCGTGTGCGGAAACATGTCGACCACGCCGGCCGCGACGCAGCGGTAGCCGGCCTGGTGCACCAGCAGCCCGGCGTCGCGCGCCAGCGTGGCCGGATTGCAGCTGACATAGACGACGCGTTGTGGCGGCGCCCAGTCGCCGCCGGCTGACGTGTCGTGCAATTCGGCCAGGGCCTTCGCCAGCGCGAAGGCTCCTTCTCGCGGCGGATCGATCAGCCAGCGCTGCGCCATTCCCAGCGCCAGCAGCGATGGCGCGGTGATCTCGAACAGATTGTCGGCCGCGAAGCTGCATCGCGTGCCCAGGCCGGCAGCCTGCGCGTTGTGGCGGGCGCGGGCCACCAGGGATTCGCTGCCTTCGACGCCGTGCACCTGGGCGGATCGAGTCGCGATCGCGAGCGTGAAATTGCCGAGCCCGCAGAACCAGTCGATGATCCGATCGCTCGGACGCGGGTCGAGCCAGCGTACCGCCTGCGATACGAGCACTCTGTTGATCGCGGTGTTCACCTGGGTGAAGTCGGTCGGCCGGAACGGCATCACGAGACCGAACTCGGGCAAGGCATAGGCCAGCAAGGCCCCGTCCGCCGGCTCCAGTGGCACCACGGTGTCGGGCCCTCCGGGTTGCAGCCACCACTGCACGGCATGGCGGCGCCCAAACGCAGCGAGCCGGTCGCGGTCAGCTGCACTCACGGGCTCCAGGTGTCGCAGCACCAGTGCGCAGACTTCGTCGCCCATCGCGAGCTCGATCTGCGGCAGCCGGTCCCGCGCGTCCATTGCCCCGATCAGCTCGCGCAGGGCCGGCAGCATGGCGCTGACGCGAGCCGGCAGCACCGGGCACTGCGTCATGTCGGCGACGTAGCGCGACTTGCGCTCGTGGAAACCCACCAGCACGGCGCCCTTCTTGGCCACGTGGCGGACCGACAGTCGGGCACGATGCCGATAGCCCCAGGCGGGGCCCTGCAGCGGGCGCAGGATGCGCTCGGGCACCACCTTGGCCAGGTGCAGCAGGTTGTCCTCGAGCACACGCTGCTTGACCGCGATCTGCGCCTGTGGATGCAGGTGCTGCATCTTGCAGCCGCCACAAGCGCCCGCGTGCAGGCCGAAGTGCGGACATCCGGGGGTCACCCGCTGCGAGCTCTCGCGCCGCAACGCCGTCAGCGTGCCCTGCTCCCAGTTGTTCTTGTGCCGGCCGACGTTGACGCAGACCTGCTCGCCCGGCAAGGCGCCTTCGATGAACACCACCTTGCCGTCGGCGCGCCGCGCCACGCCCTGTGCCTCGAGGTCGAGCGACTCGACGTTCAGCCACTCTGGATCGAATGCCATCGGGTGATTATCCCGGGCCGGCTCGCATGAGAAAAATGGGCCGCCCTAGGGCGGCCCATGGCG
This sequence comes from Burkholderiaceae bacterium, assembly GCA_044222685.1. Classification (GTDB taxonomy): domain Bacteria; phylum Pseudomonadota; class Gammaproteobacteria; order Burkholderiales; family Burkholderiaceae_C; genus JAEUPI01. The sequence goes on along the minus strand of JBGAMU010000007.1, from coordinate 4,254 downwards.
ATCCGGCATCCCGCGGCCGTTACGGCTTCACGTAGTCGGAGATGACCTTCCACTTGCCGTCGACGATCTGCGACAGGCGCGTGGCGTCGCTGCCCAGGCGTTTCTTCGGTCCGTAGGTGGCCTCGGCGCTGCCGAACATGTCCTGCGGAATGACCATCGTGTCCATCGCCTTGATGAAGCTGTCGGTCGTCAGGTTCTGCCCCGCCTTGCTGGCGGCACGCTGAAACGCATCGATGATCGTGTAGCCGTAGGCCGAGAACACGGTCGGGTCCTCGTTGAACTTGGTCTTGTACTTGTTGGCCCAGAAGCGCAGCGGCTGCGAGGCCTCGTCGAGATACGGATGTTGCGCGCCCATCGTGGCATACAGGCCGTTCATCGCCGGTCCACCGAGCTTGTGGATCAGATCGGTGTAGGCCGCGCTGGTGCCAACGAAGGTCGGGCTGAAGCCAGTCTTGCGCGACTCGCCGATGGTGCCGATGGTCTCGCGGATGATCGTGCCCAGCACCACCAGGTCGCAGCCGGCGCCCTTCATCTTGGCCACCTGGCTGGAGAAGTCGGTGGCGCCGCGCTTGTAGGTGGTCTTCTCGGTCATCTCGACGTTGATCGACTTGAGCCCTGCCTCGGCGCCGCGCTGCACCTCGAGACCGAACTCGTCGTCCTGGTAGATCGAGCAGACCTTCTTGGCGCCCTTGTCCTTGACCAGCTTGGGCAGCATCACGCGCATCTGCTCGTAGTACGGCACCGCGAACGAGTACTTGAGCTTGTGGAACGGCTCGTACATCTCGCGCGCCGCGGTCACCGGCATGAAGTTGACGATGTTCTTCTCGAACTGCACCGGCATCGCCGCGTTGTTCTGCGCGGTGCCGATGTGCGCCACCATCATGAAGATCTTGTCCTGGTTGACGAGCTTCTGCGCCGCCAGCACCGCGCGCTTGGGGTCGTAGGCCGAGTCCTCGACGATCAGCTTGATCTTGCGGCCGTTGATGCCGCCCTGCTCGTTGATCTCGTCGACGCGCAGCATCATGCCCAGGCGCACCTGCTTGCCGAAGCCCGAGATCGGGCCCGACAGGTCCTGGATCGAGCCGAGCACGATCTCGTCCTTGCTCACGCCCTGGTTCTGCGCCCAGGCCGACGTGGCGGCCAGCGCGCAGGCGAAGGCGATGGTCTTGGTGATGGTCTTCATGGGTCGGTGTCTCCTGGTTGGATGGATCGTCACTGGTACATGGCCTCGATCTGCGGTGCGTACTTGGTCTGCACCAGCTTGCGCTTGAGTTTCATCGTCGGCGTCAGTTCCTCGTCCTCGGCGGTGAGCTGCGTCTCCAGCAGATGGAATTTCTTGATCTGCTCCACCCGCGCGAACTTCTTGTTCACCTTGTCGATCTCGCCCTGGATGAGCGCGCGCACCTCGGGCGAGCGCGTCAGGCTGGTGTAGTTGGAGAACGGGATGTCGCGCTCCTGCGCGAAGCGTTCGACGTTCTCCTGGTCGATCATCACCAGCGCCGTCAGGTAGGCGCGCTGGTCGCCGATGACCACCGCGTCGGTGACGTAAGGGCTGAACTTGAGCTCGTTCTCCCACTCGCTGGGTGTCACGTTCTTGCCGCCGGCCGTGATGATGATGTCCTTCATGCGGTCGGTGATGCGGAAGTAGCCTTCCTCGTCGACCGTGCCGACGTCGCCGGTGTGCAGCCAGCGGTCCTTGTCGATCGTCTCGGCGGTCTTCTCCGGCAGGTTCAGGTAGCCGGCGAAGACGTTCGGCCCACGCACCAGGATTTCGCCGGTGGCCGGGTCGATGCGCACCTCGTTGAACGGCGCCGCCTTGCCGATCGAGCCCGGCTTGATGCGGCTGCCCTGCATCGAGGTCGACAGCCCGGCCGTCTCGGTCATGCCCCAGACCTCGAACATCGGCACGCCGAGCGACAGGTACCAGCGGATCAGGTCGGGCGAGATCGGCGCCGCGCCGGTGAGCAGGAAGCGGGCGCGGTGGATGCCGATCAACTTGCGCACGTTGTCCAGCGAGAGCCAGCGCGCCAGCATGAAGCGCGCCTTCAGCGTCACCGGCACGGGTTGCTGCGCGAGCACGCGATCGGCCACCTGACGGCCGACGCCGAGCGCCCAGCCGTAGACCGCCTGTTGCAGCCGCGAGGCTTCGCGCACGGCGATCGTGACGGCGGAGTAGAACTTCTCCCACACCCGCGGCACCGCGGTGAAGACGGTCGGCGCGATCTCGCGCACGTTCTCCGGCACCGTGTCGGGGTTCTCGACGAAATTGAGCTTCGCGCCGGCGTACATCGCGAAGTACTCGCCTCCCGTACGCTCGGCCACGTGGCACAGCGGCAGGAAGCACATGCGCTCGTCGTCCTCGGTCTGGCCGACCAGCTCGTTGATGGCTCGCAGCCAGGTCACCAGGCTGCGGTGCAGGTGCATCGCGCCCTTGGGCTTGCCGGTGGTGCCCGAGGTGTAGACCAGGATCGCCAGGTCGTCGGGCTGCACCGCCGCCACGTGGCGTTCCAGCGCATCGGGGTGCAAAGCCAGGTGCTCGCGGCCCATCGCGCGCAAGGCATCGAGGCTCAGCACCATCGGGTCGGCCAGATCCGACAGACCCTCCATGTCGAAGACGACGACACGGCGCAGCAGCGGCAACTGCGCGCGCACCTCGAGCGCCTTGTCGAGCTGCTCCTCGTCCTCGACGAAGAGCACGCTGGTGCGCGAGTCCTCGCACAGATACTGCGTCTGGCTGGCGGCGTCGGTCGGGTAGATGCCGCTGGACACACCGCCGCAGCTCAGGATCGCCAGATCGGCCAGCACCCATTCGACGACGGTGTTCGACTGGATCGACGCGGTGTCGCCGCGGCCGAAGCCGAGCGCCATCAGGCCATGCGCGATCTCACGCACCGCCTGTGCGGTCTGGTTCCAGCTCCAGCTGCGCCAGACACCGAATTCCTTCTGCCGCAGCCAGGTGCGGTCGCCGCGTGCCGCCACGCCGTGCCAGAACATGGCCGGCAGCGTGTCGCCCGGGATCACGAGTGCCGGGCCGGGCTTCAGATCGGAAACGTTCCACAGATTGGGCATCGCACCTCGTGAAGGGAGGGTATCGCGGGCGCGTGGATGCTAGCGCCGCGCTATGCGCGCAACACCCCTGGGAAACGCTGACATCCCCGCGATGGGGCGGGTCGTTGCCAGTCGTTCAGGCCGCTGTCGCGGCGGGCCAGGCGGCCAGGTACTGCGGCCAGTGCGGTTCGTCGATCGACGCCAGCGTGGTGCGCACGAGCTGCATTTCGGCGGCGTGTTCGGCCACCGTGAGGCCACCGCGCATCTGCTGATAACGGCAGTACAGCAGGTAGGTGTTCATCACGTCGGTCTCGCAATAGCGGCGGATCTCCTCGATCCGGCCTTCGCGCCACGCGCCGTGCACGGCAGCGCCGTCCATGCCCAGCTTGCCGGGCAGCCCGCACAGCTTGGCCATGGTGTCCAGCGGCGCGTTGGCGCGCGGCTGGTACAACGCCAGCAGATCCATCAGGTCGAGATGGCGGTGGTGGTAGCGCGAGATGTAGTTGTTCCACTTGAACTCGCGATCGTCCTCGCCGAAGTCCCAGTACTTGCTGGCCACCACGCCGTGCATCAGGCCGCGATAGTGCAGCACCGGCAGGTCGAAGCCGCCGCCGTTCCAGCTGACGAGCTGGGGCACGCGCTTCTCGATCGTCGCGAAGAACTGCTGCACGATGCGCGCCTCTTCGCTGACACCGCCGGGCATGCGATCGACGAACGAGTGCACACGCAGGCCATCGGCGCCACGAAAGACGCAGGAGATGGCCACCACGCGTTGCAGGTAGTGCGGCAGGAAGTCGCTCTTGCCGTCGGCAGCCCTTTGCGCAAGCTCCTGCGCCAGCACCTCGTCGTCGCTCGTGTCGGACGGCAGGTCGCGCAGGCGGCGCAGGCCCGACACGTCGGGAATCGTCTCGATGTCGAAGACCAGGACAGGCCAGGACGCCATGTCAGCCTCAGCCCCGGCAGAGCCGTCGCGCCTCAGAACACCGAATCACGATCAAGCCCCTGGCGCGCCATGCGCTGCTTCAGCTTGGCCAGCGCCTCCTGCTGGATCTGGCGCACGCGTTCACGCGTGAGCTTGAGCTGGCTGGCCAGGTCCTCAAGGGTCTGCGGCTCGCGATCGTCGAGTCCGTAGCGCCCGTTGAGCACCTCCTGCTCGCGCGCGTTCAGCAGCGTCAGCCCATGGGCCAACAGGCTGGCGACCTCGTG
>JBGAMU010000068.1:0-51697 GCA_044222685.1 Burkholderiaceae bacterium | reverse complement strand
GCCTGGGCCCACGACGGGCCCGCCAAGCCCAGCAGCGCAAGGCCGAGGGCGAACGAAGCGATGAGCTTTCTCCTGTTGTGGTCTTCACGTCTGTTGTGGGGGCTGTATCGGTCAGATCGCGTCCTTGCCGGTCTCGCCGGTGCGGATGCGGACCACCTGCTCGAGAGCGGCGACGAAGATCTTGCCGTCGCCGATCTTTCCGGTGCGGGCCGAGGTTTCGATGGCCTCGATGACACGCTCGACGAGCGCATCGTCGACGGCCGCCTCGATCTTCACCTTGGGCAGGAAATCCACCACGTACTCGGCGCCGCGGTACAGCTCCGTGTGGCCCTTCTGGCGACCGAAGCCTTTCACCTCGGTCACCGTGATGCCTTGAACGCCGATCGCGCTCAACGCCTCACGCACTTCGTCGAGCTTGAACGGCTTGACGATCGCGGTCACCATCTTCATGAGACCCTCCTGAAAAGAGAAAAGCTGCGGCGGCGCCTGCGACGGCACCGCCGCGTTGTGAACTACATGGCCTTGGACAGGGTGAGGATCAGGCGGCCCTTGTTGACGTCGCCATACACGTCCTTCTTGTTCGCGCCGACGAACGCACCGGCCACCGACACGCCATTGCCGAGGTCGTAGGTGGCACCGACCTTGTAGTCGGTGTAGTTGGCCGCGCCGAGCGCCTTGGCGTCACTCGTGAAGATCGTCTGGCCGACGTGGCCGTTCAGCGTCAGGCCCTTGGCGATCTCGTAGTTGGCCGACACGTCCAGGTAGCCGGTGTTCTTGCCCTCGGCGATGCCGAAGTACTTGTCCGACACCGTCAGCGAGTACTTGGCGGTGATGAACTGCCAGCCGAGCTGACCGTAGAGCTCGGTGGTGTTGATCGACGAGCTGGCGCTGCCGGGGTAGTAGTACTGCAGCACGCCGACGTCGTAGTCGAGCACCGACACCTTGCCCTTGTAGCCGCCGTAGAAGTCCATCTCGGTGCCGTTGGCGAAGCCGATCGACGAATTCCAGTTGCCGACGTAGAACCCACCCAGCGTGTAGTCGAAGCCGCCCTGGATGGCGGGCACGGCGTCCTTGGTCGGGTCGCTCTGGTCCTGGCCGCGGTACTTGTACTTGGTGGTCAGCGCGACGTTGGCGCTCAGCCCGTCGGCGAAGGCGGAGGTGGCGAACACGGCAGCAGCGGCGATCGCAAGGCGAGCAAGCGGGAGTGACTTCATCGGTTTTGGCTCCATCAGGGTTGAACGAGAAAAGCTGCGGACCGTTTTGCAGCTTCCGTGCCATGCACCCCGCGCCCGTTTCGGCCTGAAACATCGCCGCCGGGAGCCCGATGCACCGGTTTGACGCACCAAACTGATGCGGATCCGTGAGTCCGGCACTTCGTTGGTGCCATCTGGCGCCCCGGCGTGCTCGCGATGGCCTGACGCACAATGCCGCCGGGAGGATCACCACGCGAGATGTCACTGGCCGTCATCACGAGCCGAGCACTCGATGGACTCGACGCGCCTGAGGTGCAGGTCGAGGTCCACCTCGCCAACGGGTTGCCGAGCTTCACGCTGGTCGGCCTGGCCGACACCGAGGTCAAGGAGTCGCGCGAACGCGTGCGGGCGGCACTCACCAACAGCGGCTTCGCCTTCCCGACCAACCGCCGCATCACCGTGAGCCTGGCGCCGGCCGACCTGCCCAAGGAGTCGGGCCGCTTCGACCTGCCGATCGCGCTGGGCATCCTGGCCGCCGACGGCCAGCTCGATGCCGCCCGGCTGGCCGGCCACGAGTTCGCCGGCGAGCTGTCGCTGGCGGGGGAGTTGCGCCCGGTGCGCGGCGCACTGGCCCTCGCGTTGGCTATGCGCCGCCAGCAGGTGCACCGCACGCTGGTGCTGCCCTCGGCGAGTGCACGCGAGGCCGCGCTGGCCGACGGCCTGGACGTGCGCGGGGCGCGCCACCTGCTCGACGTGGTGCAGGCGATGCGCGACGGACCCGACGCCGCACCGCTGGCCCACGCCGAACCGCTGCCCGGCGCCGCGCCCGCGGCGATGCCGGATCTGCGCGATGTGAAGGGTCAGGCCGCCGCCAAGCGGGCGCTCGAGATCGCGGCGGCGGGCGGCCACAGCTTGTTGATGGTCGGTCCGCCGGGCAGCGGCAAGTCGATGCTCGCTCAGCGCCTGCCGGGGCTACTGCCGCCGATGACCGACGACGAGGCGCTGGCCAGCGCCGCGCTGACGGGCCTTTCGCCTCAAGGCTTAGATACCGCCACCTGGCGCCAGCGCCCGGTGCGATCGCCTCACCACACGGCGAGCGCGGTGGCGCTGGTCGGCGGTGGCACGCCACCGCGACCGGGCGAGATCTCGCTGGCGCACGGCGGCGTGCTGTTCCTCGACGAGCTGCCGGAGTTCGCGCGCTCGGCGCTGGAGAGCCTGCGCGAGCCGCTCGAGAGCGGCCGCATCACGATCTCGCGCGCCGCCCGGCAAGCGCTGTTTCCGGCGCGCTTCCAGCTGGTCGCGGCGATGAATCCCTGCCCCTGCGGCTGGCTCGGCGCCGCCGACAGCGTGCACCACTGCCGCTGCACGCCGGACCAGGTGGCGCGTTACCAGGGCCGCATTTCGGGTCCGCTGCTCGATCGCATCGACCTGCAGGTGGAAGTCGGCGCGGTGAAGCCGGCGGCGATGCTCGACGGTGCAGGCGACGGCGAGCCGTCGCCCGTGATCGCCGAGCGGGTGGCGGCGGCGCGTACGCGCCAGCTCGCGCGCCAGGGCTGCGTCAATGCCGATCTGACGACACCCGGCATCGACTCGTTCTGCCTGCTCGACGCCGCCGCGCGCCAGTTCACCGAGCAGGCCGCCGTGCGGCTGCACTGGTCGGGCCGCAGCCTGCACCGGGTGCTGAAGGTCGCGCGCACGATCGCCGACCTCGAAGGCAGCGCTGCGCTGACCGTGAGCCACCTGGCCGAGGCGATGCAGTTGCGCCGCGGTCTACCCGGCGCCTGATGTAAGGCCCCCACGCTCCCGCTGGTCGCTGCCCTCAGGGCTCCGCAGGAGCCGCTGCGTGGCTGCAGGGGCCCTTGCAGCGGACCTCGGCTAAGCCGGATCCGCGCAAGACCTTGGCCGGAACGAGCCCGCGCCTCTTACAGCAGCGCGGACAAGGCGCGCGCGGCGACCGCCGCGTCGATCGACTGCGCCGCCGCCCACTGCTGCAACTGGTCGTCGCCGATGCGGCCGACGTTGAAGTACGCCGACTGGGGGTGCGACAGGTAGAAGCCGCTCACGCTGGCCGCCGGCGTCATGGCCAGGCTGTCGGTCAGGTCCATGCCGATGTCGCGCGCCTGCAGCACCTCGAACATCGCGCGCTTGATGGTGTGGTCGGGACAGGCCGGATAACCCGGCGCCGGCCGGATGCCGCGGTAACGCTCGGCGATCAGGTCGTCGAGGCCGAGCCGTTCGTCGGCGGCGTAGCCCCACAGGTCGGTGCGCACGCGCTGGTGCAGGCGTTCGGCAAACGCCTCGGCCAGCCGGTCGGCCAGCGCCTTGAGCATGATGGCGCTGTAGTCGTCGTGATCGGCGAGGAACTGAGCTTCCTTGCGGTCGATACCGATGCCGGTGGTCACCGCGAACAGGCCGATGTAGTCGTCGCGCACGCCGCGTGGCGCCACGAAGTCGGCGAGGCTGCGATTCGGCCGGCGCACGCCATCGATCACCGGGCGTTCGGTCTGCATGCGCAGCGGCCGCCAGCGCAGCAGCACGGCGGTGCGTGACTCGTCGGCATACAGCTCGATGCAGTCGTCGTCCACCGTGTTGGCCGGCCACAGGCCCATCACGCCATGCGCGCTGAGCCAGCGCCCTTCGATCAGCCGCTGCAGCAAGCGCTTGCCGTCGCTGAGCACGCGGGTGGCCTCGGCACCGACCACGTCGTCGCGCAGGATGTCGGGAAAGCGCCCCGCCAGGTCCCAGGTCTGGAAGAAGGGGCCCCAGTCGATGCAGGCGGCGATCTCGGCCAGGTCCTGGTTGCGGAACACGCGCCGACCGATGAACTTGGGTTTCGGTGGCGTATAGGCGCCCCAGTCGATCGGCGTCTTGTTGGCCCGCGCGACCTCGAGCGACACCAGCTTGGCCGGCTTCTTGGCCGCGTGCAGCGCGCGCACCCGCTCGTAGTCGGCTTCGAGCTCGGCGATGTACTTCGCGGCGCGCTCGTCGGACAGCAGCTCCGAGCACACGCCGACCGAGCGCGACGCGTCGGGCACGTAGACCACCGGGCCGTCGTAGTGCGGCGCGATCTTCACCGCGGTGTGCACGCGGCTGGTCGTCGCGCCGCCGATCAGCAGCGGGATCTTCTTGATGCGGAACCACTCGTCGCGCTGCATCTCGGCGGCGACGTGCTGCATCTCCTCCAGGCTCGGCGTGATCAGGCCCGACAGGCCGATCAGGTCGGCGCCCTCGACACGTGCCTTGGCCAGGATGTCCTGGCACGGCACCATCACGCCCATGTTGATGACCTCGAAGTTGTTGCACTGGAGCACGACGGTGACGATGTTCTTGCCGATGTCGTGCACGTCGCCCTTCACGGTCGCGATGACGATCTTGCCCTTCGGCCTGGCCTCGCCACCGGCGTCGATCAGCAGGCGCTTCTCTTCCTCGATGGTGGGCAGCAGGTGGGCGACCGCCTGTTTCATGACGCGCGCGCTCTTCACCACCTGCGGCAGGAACATCTTGCCCGAGCCGAACAGGTCGCCGACCGTGTTCATGCCCGCCATCAATGGGCCCTCGATCACGTGCAGTGGGCGGCCGCCGCCGGCGCGGATGGCCTGCCAGCACTCCTCGGTGTCGGCAACGATGAAGTCGGTGATGCCGTGCACCAGTGCGTGGGCCAGCCGCTCGCCCACCGTGCCGGCGCGCCAGGCGAGCTTGCTCGACTCGTCCTTGGCCGCGCCTTTCACCGCGTCGGCCACCTCGAGCAGCCGCTCGGTGGCGTCGGCGCGGCGATTGAGCACGACGTCCTCGACACGCTCGCGCAGCGCCGGCTCGATGTCGTCGTAGACGCCGATCATGCCGGCGTTGACGATGCCCATGTCCATGCCGGCCTGGATGGCGTGGTACAGGAACACGGTGTGGATCGCCTCGCGCACCGGCTCGTTGCCGCGAAAGCTGAAGCTCACGTTGGACACGCCACCCGACACCTTGGCACCGGGCAGGTTCTGCTTGATCCAGCGCGTCGCCTCGATGAAGTCGACCGCGTAGTTGGCGTGCTCCTCGATGCCGGTGGCGATCGCGAAGATGTTGGGGTCGAAGATGATGTCCTCGGCCGGGAAGCCGACGTCGTCGACCAGGATGCGATAGGCGCGCGCGCAGATCTGCGTCTTGCGCTCGAAGCTGTCGGCCTGGCCCTGCTCGTCGAAGGCCATCACCACCGCGGCGGCACCGTAGCGCCGCACCAGCGTCGCCTGGCGGCGGAATTCGGCCTCGCCTTCCTTCAGCGAGATCGAGTTGACGATGCCCTTGCCCTGGATGCACTTGAGGCCCGCCTCGATCACGCTCCACTTCGACGAGTCGATCATGATCGGCACCCGCGCGATCTCGGGCTCGCTGGCGATCAGGTTCAGGAAGCGCACCATCGCCGCCTGGCTGTCGAGCATCGCCTCGTCCATGTTGATGTCGATGATCTGCGCGCCGTTCTCGACCTGCTGGCGCGCCACCGACAGCGCGTCCTCGAAGCGGCCCTCGAGGATCATGCGGGCAAACGCCTTCGACCCGGTGACGTTGGTGCGCTCGCCGATGTTGACGAACAGCGCGCCGGGCGCGAGCGTCACCGGCTCCAGGCCCGACAGGCGAAGCGGCGCCACAGGCGCGGCGGAAGGGTTCGGGTTCATCGGCATCGGCTTCGCGGTTGGGCCGACGGTCGCCCCGCGCTACTCACCCGCGGGGCCGGCTGTGCGGCGTCAGGGTGAGCGCGGTTGCCTGTGATGTCGCGCGTCGCCGCCCGGCATCCGGCTCGAGCCTGGCAGTGCCTGCTGCACCGTCGCAACGCTCCTCGAACCGAGCGCAAATTCTAGCTTGAGCGACACTTGCACATGGCCTTTGAACGGGTGGTCACCCACAGTGCGACCAGGGAGTTCCAATGCGGTTCATGAGTCGATGGTCCGGTGCGAGTGGGGTGGCGGCTGCGGCGGTGATCGCGCTGGGCCTGGCCGGCTGCGCCGGCCCCGTGCTGTCGCCCTCGCCTGCGCCGCCCGGCGCCGCCGTGCCGGCACCGCCGGCCGAGCCGCCGCGCCCCGGCCAAGCCCCGCTCACCGTGCTGGCCGGCGAGGTGAAATGGATGCAGGCGCTGTTCGACGGCACGCCGGTGCGCGTGGCGAGCGAGAGCGACGGCTCGATGCGCGTCGACGTGCCGATGACGTTCGCGTTCGACGACAAGTCGCCGACGCCCAAGCCGCCGCTGCGCGCGGTGCTCGACAAGGTGTCGGCCACGATGAGCCGGCAGCCGAGCGCCAGGATCCAGCTCGCCGCACCGGGAGTGGCCGCGCGGGCCAGCGCGATGCGCACCTATCTCGGCAGCCGCGGCATCCTGGCGCTGCGCGTGACCACCACGCCGCCGGCGACCAACGAGCTGGTGGTGCTGCGCGTGGTGCCCGGCCCGGTGGCGATCGACACGCTCGACGACAAGGCGCTGCCGCCGCCGACCGGCGCCTTCCCGGCCGTCAGGACGGCGCCACGCACGGCGCCCTGAGCGGGCCCGGCTAGGCGGCGACGAGCTCGCGGAACAGCGGATCGTGCCGGTGGCGCGGCCGGTAGGCCGACACGCGCCGCGCGATCTCGGCGATGTGCTGGGGCGTCGTGCCGCAGCAGCCGCCGGCGATGTTGAGGAATCCGGCGCGGGCGAACTCCTCCAACAGCGCGCCGGTGACCGCCGGCGTCTCGTCGAAGCCGGTCTCGCTCATCGGGTTGGGTAGCCCGGCGTTCGGATAGCAGCTGATCCAGGTGTCGCCCGCCACCTTGGACAACTCCTCCAGATACGGCCGCATCAATGCGGCGCCGAGCGCGCAGTTCAGGCCCACGGCCAGCGGCCGCGCATGGCGCACCGAGTGCCAGAACGCCGGCACGGTCTGTCCGGACAGGATGCGCCCCGACGCATCGGTGACGGTGCCGGAGATGATCACCGGCAGCCGCTCGCCGGTGGCGTCCATCAACTCCTCGAGCGCGAAGATCGCCGCCTTGGCATTCAGCGTGTCGAAGATCGTCTCGACCAGGAACAGGTCGACGCCGCCCTCGAGCAAGCCGCTGGCCTGCTCGTGATAGGCCGCGCGCAGCTCGTCGAAGCTGGTGTTGCGCGCGCCCGGATCGTTGACGTCGGGGCTGATGCTCGCGGTACGCGGCGTCGGCCCCAGCGCGCCGGCGACGAAACGCGGCCGCTCGGGTGTGCTCGCCGCATCGGCGGCCCCGCGCGCAATGCGCGCGGCCGCCACGTTCATCTCGCGTGCCGCGTCTTCCAGTGCGTAGTCGCCCTGCGCGACCCGGGTCGCGCCGAAGGTGTTGGTCTCGATGATGTCGGCGCCGGCGGCGAGGTACGCGTCGTGGATCTCGCGCACCACCTGCGGCCGGGTCAGCACCAGCAGATCGTTGTTGCCCTTCAGGTCCTTGCCATGCCCGCGAAAGCGCTCGCCGCGGAACTCGGCCTCGCCCAGGCCGTAGCGCTGGATCAGCGTGCCCATCGCACCGTCGATGACGACGATGCGCTGTTGCAGAATGCCGGGCAGTGCGGCGCCTCGCGTGTAGATCAGAGGGTGCATGCATCCATTGTAGGAACGAGCCCGCTCCGACGCGCCATGAAGCATCTGACACCCCCCGAGGCGCAGGCCTTCGTGCAGGCGAATCCCGAGGCGCTGTTCGTCGACGTCCGCATGGAGATCGAATACCTCTACGTCGGCCATCCACCCGGCGTGGTGCACGTGGCCTGGTACGAGTACCCGACCATGAAGGCCGACCCGCAGGCGTTCGCCGAGCAGGTGCAGCGCGAGGCAGGCGGCCGGCTCGACCGCCCGGTGGTGCTGATCTGCCGTTCGGGCAAGCGCACGGTCGACGCCGGCCTCGCACTCGAAGCGCACGGCTTCACGTCGGTGTTCAACGTGCTGCACGGATTCGAGGGCGAACTCGACGAGCACTTCCAGCGCGGCCGCATCAACGGCTGGCGCTTCGAGAAACTGCCCTGGGAGCAGCTCTAGGGCGGCGCGAAGCTCGGCCTCCTGCCGGCGCGCGGCAAATTACTGGATCGAGCTCGAGAAGTGGTTCTGGAACAGCGAGTGGCGGAACTCGATGTCGTGCCCGTCGTCGTCGTTCATCGCCCACAGCGTCAGCATCTTGGCCGGCATCGGCTTGGCGAACAGGTAGCCTTGCAGCTCGTCGCAGCGCAGCCCGAGCAGGATGTCGCGCTGCTGCTCGGTCTCCACGCCCTCGGCCACCACTTTCAGACCAAGCGCATGCGCCAGCTTGATCACCGCGTCGACGACGGCCAGCGCGTCTGAGCTGTGCTCGATGTCGGCGACGAAGCCGCGGTCGATCTTCAGCTGCCGCGCGGGCAGCTTGCGCAGGTAGGCCAGGCTCGAATAGCCGGTGCCGAAGTCGTCGATCGACAACGACGCGCCCACGCGCGCCAGATGGCCGAACGAGCGCATCGTGGCCTGCGTGTCCTCCATCGCCACCGATTCGGTGATCTCGAAGGTGAGCAGGCTCGGGTCGACGCGGTGCACCTCGAGCGCGCGGCGGATGCGCGGCACCAGGTCGTCCTGGCGCAGCTGGTGCATGGACAGGTTGACCGCCACCCGCATGCGCAGGCCGAGGTCGAGCCATTGGCGGATCTGGCGGCAGGCCTCCTCGATCACCCAGTTGCCGATGCTGCCGATCAGGCCGAAACGCTCGGCGATCGGGATGAACACCTCCGGGCTGATCAGGCCGCGCACCGGGTGGTCCCAGCGGATCAGCGCCTCGACGCCGGTCACCTGCCCCGAGGCGCCGTGGATCTTCGGCTGGTAGTACAGGTGCAGCTGGTTCCGCTCGATCGCCAGCCGCAGGTCGTTCTGCATCTCGACCTGCTCGCGCACGTCGAGGTCCATGCGGGCCTCGAAGAACGCGTAGGTCGAGCCGCCGGTGCGCTTGGCCGCGTACATCGCCGCGTCGGCATTGGCGATCAGCTTGGCGGTGGAGCCGTGCTCGGGGAACATCGCGATGCCAATCGAGCACGACAGCTTGACCTCGCCGCGATTGGGCAGCCGATACGGCCGGCCGAGCGCCTGCAGCACGTGCTGCGCCGACGAGGCCGCGCCTTCCTGCCCACCGGGGCTGGGCACCAGCAGCAGGAACTCGTCGCCGCCGACGCGAGCCGCGGTGCCGTGCGCGCCGGCCAGCTCGAGCAGGCGGCCGCCCACCTCGCGCAGCACCACGTCGCCGGCGGCGTGGCCGAACGAGTCGTTGATCGGCTTGAAGCCGTCGAGGTCGATGAACAGCACCGCCATCGCACCCGGCGAGCGGCCCACGCGCTGCAACGTCTGGTGCAGCCGTTCCTCGAACAGCAGCCGGTTCGGCAACGTGGTCAGCGGGTCGCAGAAGGCCTGGCGGCGCAGCTGCGTGTTGGCCTCGTTGAGCGACGTTGCCAGCGTGCGTGTGCGCTCCCGGTTGCGTGCGTCGACCCACACGCTCAACAGGGCCATTGCCACCGCCAGCGCGCCGACCGTCGCCGCCAGCGTAAGGCCGAGCGCGTCCAGGCCGTCGAGCGCCATCGGCAGTGCCGGCGCCTGCAGCCGCACCGACTGCATGACGAAGGCGTGGGCGCAGGCCAGGCCGACGCCCAGCACCGCGACCGCCGCAGCCGATTGGCCGCCATGGCCCTCGGCCACCGGCCCGGAGTCGAACCACCACAGCGTCAGCGCCGCGCACAGAAGCAGCGTGGCGATCGCGACCACGCCCCACATCGAGTTCCAGCCGGTGGCCAGCGCGCCCGGCAGCAGGCGCACGGTGAGCAGCAGCGCGGCACCGACCAGGAAGCTGAGGATCCAGGGCAACAGCAGCGTGCGCAGTCGCGGCGTGGGCAGCTGGCGCGCCGCCGCCAGGCACAGGCCGGCAGCCGACACGCATAGCAGCCAGCACAACGCCGTGGCCTTGAAGCCGAAGATCAGGTTGCCGGTCAGTCGCCCGCCGAGCAGCGCCAGCGACTGCGCCGACCACAGGCCGGTGCCCACCGCGACTGCGCCGCCGGCCACCCAGCCCCAGTCGAGCAGCGCGTCGGACGACCGGGCCTTCTGCAGCGCATGCGTCAGCACGCCGGCGGTGAGCCCGGCCACCAGCATGGCGAGCAGCAGCAACAACGGTCGGACGTCGGAATCGATCATGAGTGGGTCACACGCAGCAGGTGTTCGCGCCGGGCACGATCAGGCTGCGCAGATTGTGTCGTTCGACCCACGCCGACCGCGCGGCGTTACGGTGACAAACGCCACGCGCCGCGGCAAACGACGGCGCGGCGCGAGCCCCTGATTCCGGGGGTGCGACGGCACGAGCGAGAGATTGGTCGCGCGCGGCGCTTCAGCGCACGAAGCCGATGCTGCGGCGCGCGCGCACGTCGGGCTTCACCCGGTGCTCGCCCTCGAGCTGCGAGAGGAATTCATCGGGCTCGAAGGTCACGGCCAGCAGCTCCACCTGCCGCTGCACGGCGGCGAAGTCGCCCGGGGTCAGCTGATCCAGCTGTGCCAGGCGGCTGCGTTGCTCGCCGGTCAATGCCGCGGCATCGCCGCCGAGCGCCTCGTTGACGAACATGCGCTCACGCTGCTCGGGCATCAGCGGCTGGAAGCGGATCTTGAAGGTGAAGCGCCGCAGCGCGGCCGCATCGAGGTCGTCGAACAGGTTGGTCGTGCAGACGAACACGCCAGCGAAACGCTCCATGCCCTGCAGCATCTCGTTGACCTCGGTGACCTCGTAGGTGCGCTCGGCGCGCTGCCGGCTGCGCAGGAAGCTGTCGGCCTCGTCGAGCAGCAGCACGCTCTGCTCGGCCTGCGCCTCCTCGAACATGCGGGCCATGTTGGCTTCGGTCTCGCCGACGAACTTGCTGACCAGGTCACTGGCCTGGCGGATCATCAGCGGGCGTTGCAGCGACTGGGCGATGTGCTCGGCCAGCGCGGTCTTGCCGGTACCGGGCGCACCGTGGAAACACAGCGTGCCGTGGCCGCGCCGCTGCAACGCCTCGATGATGCGCGGGATCGGAAAACGCGTCTCGACGTTGAGCAGGTCGAGGTCGTAGGCCGTCACCGCCGGTCGGGGTGGCCGCGAGTCACCGGCCTGGCCGAGCGCCCGGTCGGCCTGCCTGAGCTGGCGCTCGATCAGCGCCTCGATGTCGGCGGCGTCACCGGCCAGCCGTGCAAAGCGCACCGCCGTGCGCACCTGCGCCGGCGTCAACGCCTTGCGTTCGGCCAGCCGTGCCGCAAAGGCGGGGGTGACGGCGATGCCTTCCAGCGCGCGTGCCACCAGCGCCTCGCGCGCACCGGGCGGCGGCGACTTCAGCTCCAGGTGGTACTGGAAGCGGCGGCGAAAGGCGGGATCGATCTGTTCGATCCGGTTGGTGATCCAGATCACCGGCACCTGGTTGGTCTCGAGGATCTGGTTGACCCAGGCCTTGCCGCTGACGCTGCCGGAATGCGCGCTGTCGGCGGCGTCGAGCCGCGCCATCCACTGCGCGGCATCACTCGACAGCGGCGGAAAGACGTCTTCCACCTCGTCGAACAGCAGTGCGACACCGGCACTGCCGCGCAGGAACACCTGGCTCATCTGCAGCGAGCGATAGCGGTCGCGGCCGGTCAGCGAGTTGCCGTCGCGGTCGGCGGATTCGACCTCGTACAGGTTGAGCCCGGCCTCCTGCGCGCACACCTTGGCCAGCTCGGTCTTGCCGGTGCCCGGCGGCCCGTACAGCAGCACGTTGACGCCGCTCTCCTTGCCGGCGACGGCGTTGCGCAGCAGCGTGGTCAGCACGCGCACGTCGTCGGCGACGAAGGCGAAGTCGGCGGTCGACAGATCGCTGCGCCGCGCCGGCCGCGTGAACACCGCCATCAGCTCGTCGGGGCCGCGGTACTCTCGCATCAGCACCTGCGGCATCTGCTCGCTCACCTTCATCAGGTCGGCCAGGTCGGTGATGTTGTGCTCCGACAGCAGGTTCTCGATCATGCCGATGCGCTCCAGCCGGCTGCCGGCGCGCAGTGCGTCGGCCACCTCGCGCTCGTCGACGCCGGCCACCGAGGCCAGCGCGGCATAGGCCTCCTGCGCATTGGCGACCTTGAATTCCACCAGCAGGCCGCGCAGTTCGCGCTGATAGCGCGCTAGCGTGCCGTACAGCAGCAGCGCACGTTCGGCCGGGTTGAGCTGCAGCAGCCCGGCCAGCGCGTCGATGTTCTTCTCGACCAGCGTCGACTGCTTCTTCAGGTCGCGCTGCAGCCAGTCGCTGGTGGCGGCCAGCACGGCCTGCAGGTCCTTCGGCGCATCCTTGGCGTACTCGTCGATATAGAAGAAGAGCGTGCCTTCCTCGTACGGGCCGCGCCACCCGCCGTGCCGCGCCAGGAATGCGGCGTCGGACAGGCCGGCGTGGCCGCGCCAGTGCTCGTTGCCCTCGCAGCGGCGCACCAGGTACTGACGCAGCCGGGCGAGCACATGCGGCGGCCACACCAGGTGGCGGCCGACCAGCGACATCAGGCTGCCACAGTCGCGGCGCAGGTTCAGCCGCGAAGGATGGTGCAGCGTCAGCGCCAGCACGAAGCGCGTGCACATGCGGTCAAGCACCGGCGCCTCGGTGAGGCCCGGTGACGGCAAGGGGCGTGCGGTGGCGAGCGACCTGACCATGTGAAATGCAGCGTGCGTTCCGGCCCGAGGGACCGGCGGGCCATCTTGGCGCACGCGGCTCGCGACGACAAGAGGCCCTGCATGGCCCTGCGAGCGACGTTAACGCACGCCGGCCGGTCGCGGCCGACGCCGGCCACCGATCGTCGGCCCCCGGCGCGGCGACCCGGCGTCAGTGCAGCACGACGGGTTGCTGCGCCAGCTGCGTGTAGCCGGCGATGAAGTTGTCGAACTCTTCCTCGCTGGGGCCGGTTTCGGCCAGCGCATCGACGCCGCGCTTGAAGCTCTCGGCGACCGCGCCTTCGAGGAAGATCTCCTTGCGCGCGAACTTGTCGACGATCTCGTAACCGCCGGTGCGCTCGCTCGTGGCCTCGCCCGCGGCACCCTGGCCGAGATCGAATTCCACGACGACGTAACTGTCCGAGTTGTAGACCATCTGCATGACGCGCACTCCTTGACACTGCCAGAGCTGCGGCCGGAGCGCCGGATTTCAAGTGCCGGCCGGTGCCGCGGGCTCCTCCGCCAGCCACCAGTCGACCGGCTCGCCACCGGGCACCTGGGTCTGCCGCAGCCGCACCGGCCACCAGCCGCGCAGCGGATCGAGCCAGACCTCGACGCGCAGGTCGTACAGGTGCTCGGGCTCGCGCACCAGGCGCCAGGCCTGCACGGCGCCGAGCGGGCTGGCCAGCGCCTCGACGCGCTCGACGCCGAATCGCCAGCGGCTGAAGGCGCCGCGCGCGCCCACCACCTGCAGCGCCAGCTCGGCGCCGTCGACCACGGCGCCGGCGGCGCCGATGGCACTCAGCTGCACCATCCAGCTCAGCCGGTCCTGCGTGCCGGGCTCCAATGCGTAGGCCGCGCGTGCGCCGGAGAAACTGATGCGGGCGCGCTCGCGCTCGAAGTTGGCCGCCTGCGTGCCGCCGCGGCGGCGGTCGGCCAGCCGCACGGGAGCCAGACCGGCGGCGTCGAATCCCCCTTCGCTCAACTGCTCGACCGGTTTGCCTTGCGGCGACTGGGTCTGCAGTCGCAATCGGTAGCTGCCATCGCCGACCTGCCAGTCGACCGTCGCCTCGGCGGTCGACGCACCGCGCCGCACTTCGTAGCGCAGGCGGGCCGGCGGCGGCACACGCGTCACATACACCGGCAGAGGCGAGCCGGCGGGCGCATCGACGCCAACCGCCGGCTGCGCGTCCGTCGTGGCGGCCGGCGCGGATGATTCGCGGGCAACCCTGTCGGAAGGGGCCGGTGGCGAGGCGCCGGCCGGCGCCGGGGCTGCGGCCGGTGTCGCCTGGGGCCGCGCTCGCGCCACGGCCGCCGGCCGAGCGGGCGGCCCGGCTGCGGGCAGGACGGGAAGCGCAGCCGGCGCCGGCGACGCGGCTACCGCCGGCACGCTGCGTACCTGAATCGACGTCACTGCGGGCGCAGTCGGGCGACCGGGCGTGCGGTCGCCGTCGCGCAGCAGGCCGGCATGCAGCAGCAGCACGGCGCCCGTCAAGGCGAGTGCCGACGCCGTGCGGCGCCCTCGCGGGCGATCGGGCGGGCGGGCCGGCGGGGGACCGCTCGCGCGGTGGCGTGTGCCGGGTGCGGGTTCAGCGGCGGCGCGCATCGGACAATGGTGCCATCGAAACCAGGGCCTGCGTCCATGAAACTCGCCTCCTTCAACGACGGCTCGCGCGACGGGCAGCTGATGGTCGTCTCGCGCGACCTTTCGCAGGCTCAGTTCGCCAGCGGCATCGCCGCCCGGCTGCAGCAGGTGCTCGACGACTGGAACTTCCTGTCGCCACAGCTCGAGGACCTCTCGCAGAGCCTCAACAGCGGCAAGGCCGCGCGCGCCTTCGCGTTCGACCCGCGTCAATGCCTGGCACCGCTGCCGCGCGCCTATCTGCGCGCCGATGGCCTGGCCTATCCCAGCCACCTGGCGCGCCTGCGCCGCGCGGGCATCACCACGCTGGCCGAACGCAGCGATGGCAAGCCGCTGATGTGGCGCGCCGCCGGCGACGAGCTGCTGGCGGCGCACGACGAGGTATGGGTAGCCAAGGCCAGCTGGGGCATCGACTTCGAGGCGGCGCTGGCGGTGGTGACCGGCGACGTGCGCCAGGGCGCGCGCGCCGACGAGGCGCTCGACGGCGTGCGCCTGCTGCTGCTGGCCAACGACTGGACGCTGCGCGAGCGCGCCGAGCTGGAGCGTGTGCGCGGCTGCGGCTTCGTGCAGAGCAAGCCGGCGACGGCGTTCGCGCCGGTGGCCATCACACCCGACGAACTCGGCACCGGCTGGCGCGACGGCCGTGTCTTCGCACGCGTCGAGGTGCACAGCAACGGCCGCTCGATCGGCCGCTGCAGCACCGGCGAGGAGATGGCGTTCCACTTCGGCCAGCTGATCGCCCACCTGTCGCGCACGCGGGCTCTGCGCGCGGGAGCCATCGTCGGCAGCGGTGCGATCAGCAACGAAGACCCGGCGCACGGTGTGTGCAGCCTGGCCGAGCAACGCGCACTCGAGATCCTGGAGCACGGCGAGCCCCGGATGGCCTACCTGGAGCATGGCGACAGCGTGCGCATCGAGCTGATCGGGGCCGACGGCGCGAGCCTGTGCGGTGCCATCGAGCAGCGCGTGGCGCCGGTGCGCAGCGCGGCGGCGGCGCGCTCCGAATGAGCGGTCTAGCCGGCTGGCGGCGCGCGGCGTTCGGCCTCGTGCTGGCGCTGACCGGCGCATGCGCGGTCGCGCAGGGCGCCAGCTGCCCGCCGGCGCCCGTGATGCCGGGGCCCGAGCAGATCCAGGCGGCGCAGCGCAGTGCGCGCGACCACGGCTTCCTGTGGCGCATCAGCAAGGACGGCCGCACGTCCTACCTGTACGGCACGCTGCATGTGGGCAAGCTCGACTGGGCGTTCCCCGGGCCGCTGTTGCGCCAGGCGCTCGCCGGTGCCGACGCGCTGGCGGTCGAGGTCGACCTCACCGATCCGGCGGTCGCGCAGGCGGTGGCGGCGTCGGCCGTGCCGACGAACACGCTGCCAGCCGCGCTGCAGCAGCGCCTGCAGCGGCAGATCGCCGCCGCCTGCCTGGGCGAGGCGACGCTCGCCGCGCTGCACCCGCTGATGCAGGCGATCACGCTCACGGTGCTGGCCGCCCGCTGGGAAGGGCTGGACGCGGGTTATGCCCAGGAGATCGTGCTCGGCCTGGCGGCGCGCGCCAGGCCGATGCCGATCATCTCGCTGGAGACCGCGCAGGCGCAGCTCGCGCTGCTGCTGCCCGAGGACGCGACCGAACAGCTGCACCTGCTGGAACAAATGCTCGACCAGCTCGAGCAGGGCCGCGTGCGACCGGTGATGCGCCGGCTGGCTGCGGTGTGGGCCGAGGGGCGCATCGGTGAGCTGGAAGACTACGCGCAGTGGTGCGACTGCGCCGACACGCCGCAGGACCGCGCATTCCTCGCCCGCCTCAACGATGCGCGCAACGCGCCGATGGCCGAGCGCATCGACGCGCTGCACCGCGGGGGCCAGCGCCTGCTGGTCGCCGTGGGTGCGCTGCACATGACCGGCGAGCAGGGCCTGCCGCGCCTGCTGGCGGCGCGCGGCTACCGTGTCGAGCGGCTGCGCCCGCCGGCGTCGCGCTGAACCGCGTTCGCCAGGCTGTCATTGCCAGGCGGCCGCAGCGCTGCTGCAGACGGCTTGCTACGATGGCCCCACAAGCGCAGCCAGCAGACAACCACACAGGAGACGACATGGCCGACTCGACAGACGCATTCACGAAGATGGTGCCCGGCTTCGAGTTCCTGCAGGGCCTGGTGAAGAACGCCGGCGCGGCGTTGCCGAGCGTGGGCCAGTGGATCGCGCCGACGCTGAACCCCGAGGAGCTGGAAAAGCGCATCGAGGAACTGCGCACCGTGCAGTTCTGGCTCGAGCAGAACGCGCGCATGCTGGGTGCCACCATCCAGGCCCTCGAGGTGCAGCGGATGACGCTGTCGACGCTGAAGACGATGAACGTCTCGGTCGGCGAGCTGCGCGACTCGCTGACGCTGAAACCGGCGCCGGCCCCCGCGGCGAGCGCGCCTTCGGCCGGCGCCGGCGGTGACGAGGCGTCGACGCGGCCCGCCAAGGGGCCGCGCAAGCCCACCGCGACAACGGGAAGCGCGCCGCCTGCGCCCGCCGGCGTGGTCGATCCGATGCAATGGTGGGGCGCCTTGACCAAGCAGTTCACCCAGCTGGCGGCCAGCGCGATGAAGGACACCGCGTCCGAATCGGCCCGGAACCTGGCGGGCACCATGGTGCGCCAGTCGTTCGACGCCGCCGGCCAGACCCTGAAGAAAGCGGCCGCGATGCCGGGCGCGGTGGCCAAGACCGCGGCTTCGGTGGCACAGCGCACGGCGGCAGCTGCCGCCACGCCGCGCAAGGCCGCGCCGCGCAAGGGCCGCCGCCGCTAGTAGCAATCCACCGCCGATGAGCCTGCGATTCGTCCACGCCCACGCCGCGCACGCCGATGCGCGCCGGGCGCTCGCGCTGGCGATCCAGTCGCTGCAGGCGCAGGGCGCGGCACCGCCGCACGACGAGCCGACGCTCGGCTTCCTGTACCTGAGCGACCATCACGCCGGCGCGGCCGAGGCGCTGCTCGCCGACCTGCACCGGGCCTGGCCCGGCGTCGCGGTGGTCGGCTGTTGCGGCGTCGGCGTCGCAGCCACCGGCGTCGAGTACTTCGACGAGCCTGGGTTGGCGCTGATGCTGTGCAACCTGCCGCGCGAGCGTTTCACGCTGTTCAACGGCCGCGCGCCGCTGCAGCGCGACGACGCCTGGGCCGCGCTGGTGCATGCCGACGGCGCGACGCCCGACCTGGCCGAACTGATCGACGAGCTGAGCCACCGGCTCGGCTCGCGCTACCTGTTCGGTGGCCTGGCCTACGGCCGCAGCAGTACCGTCACGCTGGCCGACGGCGTGTTCAGCGGCGGCCTGTCGGGCGTGGCCTTCGACGCCGAGGTGGCGCTGGTGTCGCGGGTGACCCAGGGCTGCCAGCCGATCGGCCCCGCGCATCGGGTGACCGAGGCCGACGGCAACGTGGTGATCACACTCGACGACGAGCCCGCCTTGCCGGTGCTGCTGCGCGAGCTGGCGGTCGACCTCGACCAGCCGCGCCGCGTGGTCGAGGCCCTGCGCGGCACGCTGGCCGGCCTCACCGATGCCGGCGACGACGTGATCGCGCGCGGCGGCCAGTTCGGCGCCGATACCAAAGTGCGCCATCTGATCGGCCTCGACCCATCGCGCTCGGCGATCGCGGTGGCCGACCGCGTCGACGCCGGCACGCAGCTCGCGTTCTGCCAGCGCAACGTGGAGGCCGCGCGGCGCGACCTGGTGCGCATCTGCACCGAGGTGCGCGAGGAGGTCGAGGCCGAAGCCGCCGCGCCGGTCCGCGTGGGCGGCGTCGCCGGCGCCAGCGAGCCACGGCGCATCGCCGGTGCCATCTATGTCTCGTGCAACGGCCGCGGCGGGCCGCACTTCGGCGCGCCGTCGGCCGAGCTGCAGATCGTGCAGCGCGCGCTCGGCGACGTGCCGCTGGTCGGCTTCTTCGCCGGCGGCGAGATCGCGCGCCATCACCTGTACGGCTACACCGGGGTGCTGACGGCGTTCATCGACTGAATGCCCCGGCCCGCGGGCATGGCGGGCGGTGCGCTAGAGTCGGGATCCACCTTGCAGCGGCGACGCCGTTGCACCCACCCACGATGAACGCCCCCGACCCCGCCGTACATACCGACCCTGCCGACCGCGCGGCGCGGCAGTCGGCCGTGGTGGCAGCGCTTTCGCGCGTGCTGCCGGCGCATGCGTTGCTGTGGCGGCGCGAGGACACGGTGCCCTATGAGTGCGACGGCCTCACCGCCTACCGCGAGCAGCCGCTGGTGGTGGCGCTGCCCGAGACCGACGCCCAGGTCGCCGCGGTCCTGCAGGCCTGCCATCGCCTGCAGGTGCCGGTGGTGGCGCGTGGCGCCGGCACCGGGCTGTCCGGCGGCGCCCTGCCGCACAAGTTGGGCGTCACGCTGTCGCTGGCCAAGTTCAACCGCATCCTGAAAGTCGACCCGGTCGGCCGCACCGCCACCGTGCAGTGCGGCGTGCGCAACCTGGCGATCAGCGAGGCGGCGGCGCCGCACGGCCTGTACTACGCACCCGACCCGTCGAGCCAGATCGCCTGCACGATCGGCGGAAACGTGGCCGAGAACTCCGGCGGCGTGCACTGCCTGAAGTACGGCCTCACGCTGCACAACGTGCAACGCGTCAAGGGCTTCACCGTCGAGGGCGAGGCGGTCGAGTTCGGCGGGCTGGCGCTCGACGCCGCCGGGCTCGACCTGCTCGCGGTGGTGGTCGGCAGCGAGGGCATGCTGGCGGTCACCACCGAGGTCACCGTTAAGCTGGTGCCCAAGCCGCTGACCGCGCGCTGCATCATGGCGAGCTTCGGCGACATCCGCCGTGCCGGCGACGCGGTGGCCGCGGTGATCGCGGCCGGCATCATCCCGGCCGGCCTGGAGATGATGGACAAGCCGATGACGGCGGCAGTGGAGGACTTCGTGCATGCCGGCTACGACCTGTCGGCCGCGGCGATCCTGCTGTGCGAGAGCGACGGCACGCCCGAGGAGGTGACCGAGGAGATCGGCCGCATGCTGGACGTGCTGACCGGTGCGGGTGCGACGCGGCTCGAGGTGAGCAAGGACGAGGCGCAACGCCTGAAGTTCTGGAGCGGACGCAAGAACGCGTTCCCGGCCAGCGGCCGCATCAGCCCCGACTACATGTGCATGGACTCGACGATCCCGCGCAAGCGGCTGGCCGACATCCTGCTCGCGATCCAGCAGATGGAGGTCAAGCACGCCCTGCGCTGCTGCAACGTCTTCCATGCCGGCGACGGCAACCTGCACCCGCTGATCCTGTTCGACGCCAACGACGCCGACCAGCTGCACCGCGCCGAGGCCTTCGGCGCCGACATCCTGGAGGCGAGCGTCGAGATGGGCGGCACCGTCACCGGCGAGCATGGTGTGGGCATCGAGAAGCTCAACTCGATGTGCGTGCAGTTCAGCACCGAAGAGCGCACGCAGATGGAGCTGCTCAAGCGCGCCTTCGATCCGGTGGGCCTGCTCAACCCCGGCAAGGTGATCCCGACGCTGAACCGCTGCGCCGAGTACGGCAAGATGCACGTCAAGAAGGGCCTGCTGCCGTTCCCGCAGCTCGAACGATTCTGATGACCGACGCGGCGCTGCAGCGGCTGATCGACCAGGTGCAGACCGCGCGCGCGGTGAAAGGCGCGCTCGACATCCGCGGCGGCTCGACCAAGGCCTTCTATGGCGAGACGCCGCGCGGCGAGCCGCTCGACCTGCGGCCGCTGGCCGGCATCAGCAGCTACGAGCCGAGCGAGCTCGTCGTCACCGTGCGCGCCGGCACGCCGCTGGCCGAGCTGGAAGCCGCACTCGCCGGGAAGGGCCAGTGCCTGCCGTTCGAGCCGCCGCGTTTCGGCGACGGATCCACCGTCGGCGGCATGGTGGCCGCCGGCCTGGCCGGCCCGGCGCGTGCCGCCGTCGGCGGCGTGCGCGACTACGTGCTCGGCGCCACGCTGCTCAGCGGCCGCGCCGAGCTGATGAGCTTCGGCGGCCAGGTGATGAAGAACGTGGCCGGCTACGACGTGTCGCGCCTGCTCGCCGGCTCGCTCGGTATCCTGGGCGTGATCTGCGAGGTCTCGCTGAAGGTGCTGCCGGCACCGCCGGCGGTGTGCACGCTGCGCTTCGAGCTCGACCAGTCCGTGGCGCTCAAGCGGCTCAACGAATGGGGCGGCCAGCCGCTGCCGCTGAACGCCAGCGCGTGGTGGGACGGCATGCTGGTGCTGCGCTTGGCCGGCGCCGTCGCGGCCGTGCAGGCCGCCGTCGCCAAGCTGGGCGGCGAACGCATCGAACCGGCGCTCGCCGCCTCGTTCTGGAGCGGCCTGCGTGACCAGAGCGACGAGTTCTTCACCGCCGCCGGCGCGGCGGTGGCACGCGGCAGCACGTTGTGGCGCCTGTCGGTGGCACAGACCGCCGCGCCGATGACGCGGCCGGGTGCGCAGCTGATCGAATGGGGCGGCGCGCAGCGCTGGCTGGTCAGCGACGAGCCGGCGGAGCAGGTGCGCGCGGCGGCCGCGGCGGCCGGTGGCCATGCCACCGCGTTTCGACAGGGCGATGGCGATGCGCGCGGCGGCGTGTTCGCGCCGCTGGCGACACCGCTGGCGCGCATCCACCGCGAACTGAAGGCCGCGTTCGACCCCGACCGCGTGTTCAACCCCGGCCGCTTGTACCCGGAGCTGTGATGGCAAGCGACGTCGTCGCCGGCATGCAGGACTACTACGCCCGCCGGGCGGCGGAGTACGAGCGCGTCTATCACAAGCCCGAGCGCCAGGCCGATCTGCGTGCGATGGAGGCGGCGCTGCCGGCCTATTTCGCCGGCCGCCGCGTGCTCGAGATCGCCTGCGGCACCGGCTGGTGGACGCCGCACGGTGCGCGCGACGCCGCCAGCTGGCTGGCCACCGACCTGAACCCCGAGACGATGGCCGTCGCGCGCAGCAAGCCGATGCCGTCGACCGTGCGCTTCGCCACCGTCGACGCCTACGCACTGGACGGTCTTGGCGATGCACACTTCGACGCTGCCTTTGCCGGCTTCTGGTGGAGCCACGTGCCGTTGGCGCGATTGCCGGGCTGGCTGGCGACGCTGCATGAACGCCTGGAGCCCGGCGCCCGCGTGGTGATGCTCGACAACCTGTTCGTCGACGACAGCAACACGCCGCTGTCGCGGCGCGACGCCGACGGCAACACCTATCAGCTGCGCCGCCTCGACGACGGCAGCACGCACGAGGTGCTGAAGAACTTTCCGTCGCGCGAGCAGGCGATCGCGCTGCTGGGCGCGCGCGCCTGCGCGCCGCAGTGGACCGCGCACACCCACTACTGGGTGGATGCAGACCTCGCTCGCCCCCGAATACCGCGACACGCCCGAAGGCCAGGCGGCCGAGGCGATCCTGCGCAAGTGCGTGCACTGCGGCTTCTGCACCGCGACCTGCCCGACCTATCAGCTGCTCGGCGACGAACTCGACGGCCCGCGTGGCCGCATCTACCTGATCAAGCAGGTGCTCGAGGGCGAGACGCCGACGCGCAGCACGCAGGTCCACCTGGACCGCTGCCTGACCTGCCGCAACTGCGAGACCACCTGCCCATCGGGCGTGCGCTATGGCGAGCTGGTCGACATCGGCCGGCAGATCGTCGAGGCCAAGGTCGAGCGCCCGGCGGCCGAGCGTGCGGCGCGCTGGGCGCTCAAGCAGGGCATGACGTCGCCGCTGTTCGCGCCGGCACTCAAGGTCGGCCAGGCGATGCGGGCCTTCATGCCCGGCGTGCTGAGGGACAAGATGCCGGCGCGGGGAACCGCCGGTGCCCATCGCTGGCCGACCCGCGCGCACCCGCGCAAGGTGCTGATGCTGATGGGCTGCGTGCAGCCGGCGATGATGCCCAACATCAACTCGGCCACCGCACGCGTGCTCGACGCCGCCGGCATCCAGACGCTGGTGGCCGACGACGCCGGCTGCTGCGGCGCACTGCGCACGCACCTGGCCGACGTGGCGGGCGGCCGCGCCGACATGCGCCGCAACATCGACGCCTGGTGGCCGCTGGTCGAAGGCCTTACCGACGCCGGCAAGGTGGAGGCGATCGTGATGAACGCATCGGGCTGCGGCGTCACGGTCAAGGAATACGGCCACGCGTTCGCGCACGACCGTGCCTACGCCGACAAGGCGCGGCGCATCGCCGAGCTGACGCGCGACCTGAGCGAGCTGCTGCCCGACCTGGTGCCCCGGCTCAAGCCGAAGCTGGCGTCGACCGCCGCAGCGCGAACGAAGCGCATCGTGTTCCATCCTCCGTGCTCGCTGCAGCACGGACAACAGCTGCGCGGCGGTGTCGAGGCGGGCCTGCGCGAACTCGGATTCACGGTCGAGCTCGCGCCGGAGGAAAGCCATCTGTGCTGCGGCTCCGCGGGCACCTACTCGGTGCTGCAGCCCACGCTCGCCCACCAGCTGCGCGACCGCAAGCTCGGCCACCTGGCCGCGGCACAGCCCGACGTGATCGCCTCGGCGAACGTCGGCTGCATCCAGCACCTGCAGTCGGGCACACGCACGCCGGTGCGGCACTGGATCGAAGTGCTCGACGACGCACTGCACGCCTGAAAGTCGCACGCTGTGCGCGAGCTTCAGGCTGTGTGACCTTCGATGGCCAGGGGCTGCGGCCGCGCCCGCAGCGCCAGGCCGACGCCCGCCACCAGCAGCGCGATGCCGGCCAGCGTCAGCGGCTCGGGCGCACGCCCGCGCAGCACGAAGGCATAGGCCAGCGCCGACAGCGTCTCGAACACGATCAGCTGGCCGGCCAGCGTGGTGGGCAGGCGCTGGCTGGCCTCGTTCCAGCACAGCGTGCCGAGCCACGATGCGAACAGGCCGATCGCCAACATCAGGCCGACGAAGAAGCCCGGCCGGGGACCGAACGGCATCGGAAACGCATCGCCCTGCAGTGCGCTCCACGACCACCAGGCGCCGTAGCCGACGAATGCCAGCGGCAGCGTGGCGACACCCTGCGCGGTGGCCCAGCCGCGCGGGTGGCGGTCGGCGTGCGCGCGCAGCCAGTCGGCATTGCGCAGCGGATACCAGGTCCAGCACGCCACCGCGCCGACCGCCAGCAAGGCGCCCAGCGCGTAGCGGCCCAGATCGGCCTGCGGATCGGCACGCAGCGCCGCAATCTCGGCCTGGTTGACGCAGCCGATGCCGACCGCGATGAGCACCAGCGACGGCGCCAGCTGGCGCCAGCGCAGACGGCCGTCGCGCGCATGGTCGCGCAGGTTCGAGGTGATCGCGATCACCACCGGCAAGGTGCCGATGATCATCGTCGGCAGCGGACCGCCGGCGCGCTGGATGCTGCTGGCCAGGAACAGGTAGTAGACGATGTTGCCGACCAGCGCGAGCTTGAGCGCCTCGATCCAGTCGGCGCGCGTCAGCGTGCGCAGCGTGGCGCGGTCGAGCCAGGCCAGCGGAAGCGCGATCAGGCCGAACGCGAGATAGCGGCCGAACGACTGCAGCGCGGCCGGGTACTCGGGCAGCAGCAGCGGCCCGACGAAGACCAGGCCCCACATCAGGCCGGCGGCGAGCGCAAAGAGAGTACCGATCCACATGCGGGCGGACTTGTCGACAACGAAGGGGTTCGCCGCGGCCCGCAGGCGGGCGTGGCCGTCGCGGGCAAGCATACCGTGCACGGCGCACGGTACGAGGCCGGCCGGTCAGCGCGCGCTGCTGCTCTGCCGCGCCGCCTGCACGTCGGCGCTCAGCCGCGCGGCCGGTGTGTCGGCGGCGACGCGGGTCGGCGCCGCGGGCTTGGCCGCCAGCGAGGAGCGCTGGCGCCACGCGCCGCTGCGGATCTCGTCATGCGTCAGCCGCTCGACCTCGACCATCGCCAGCCCGCTGATGCGCAGCTTCTGCGCGGCGGCGCGGCTCAGGTCGATCACGCGGCCGGGGTAGAACGGCCCGCGGTCGTTGACGCGCACGATGATCTCGCGCCCGTTCTTCAGGTTGCGCACGCGGGCATAACTCGGCAGCGGCATCGTCTTGTGCGCCGCCGTCATCGCGTGCATGTCGTAGACCTCGCCGGTGGCCGTGCGGCGGCCATGGAACGGATGGCCGTACCACGAGGCCAGGCCCGTCTCGCGCAGCGGCACATCGGTGTCGTCGGGCACGTAGGTCTCGCCCTTGATCTCGTAGGTGTGGTTCGGTGGCCCGCTGGCCAGCCGCTGCACCCGCGGCGTCGCATCCTCGGGCTGGGCCGGCAACGGTGGCTTCACCGCCTTGGGTGCGGGCGCCGGGGTCGCGGGTGGCGGTGCCGTGGCCACGACGGGCGCCGGTGCGGAGCTCGACAGCGGCCACAGGCTGCCGCAGGCCGACAGGCCGGACAGCAGGGGTGCCGACAGCAGCGCCAGCGCGAAGCGCCGGATCGGGTGCGGGTCCATCGCGCGGCACTGTGCGAGGCCGCATCGCGTACAGGTGTTTCAGTGCGGTGAGAGCCGTGCACCTTGTGCACAACGCACGTTAGCGGTGTCCGTTACGCAGGCCGATGCTGTGCGCAATCGTTTCAGGCGCAAGCAAAGAAGCGGCACGCAGGCGCAAAGCAAGAAGGCCACGCACCGCCCTCGTGCAGGCGATGCGTGGCCCGGTGTCCGCACGATCGTGCGGTCAGGCTGTTGCGGGGCTCAGCGCACCTTGCCGGCCTTCCACGCGTCGAGCAGCGTCTGGTAGGCGATGGTCTCGCCCTTCGGCTTCTCGTTGGCGAGCTTCTTCCACGGTGCGGCCTTGTCGCTCAGGTACTTGTTGGGGTCGCCCTTGGGGTTGAGCTTCGGTGCGCAGCGCGCCATGCCGGCGCGCTCGAGGCGCGCCATCACGTCGTCCATCTCGTCGGCCAGCGTGTCCATCGCCTTCTGCGGCGTCATCTCGCCGGTGACTGCCTGCGCCACGTTCTTCCACCACAACTGCGCGAGCTTGGGGTAGTCGGGCACATTGGTGCCGGTGGGCGTCCACGCCACGCGGGCCGGGCTGCGATAGAACTCGACCAGGCCACCCAGCTTGGGCGCCAGGTCGGTCATGGCCTGGCTCTGGATGTCGCTCTCGCGAATCGGCGTCAGGCCGACGATGGTCTTCTTCAGCGACACGCTCTTGCTGGTGATGAACTGCGCGTACAGCCACGCTGCCGCCGTGCGGTCGGCCGGATGGTCGGCGAAGAAGGTCCACGAGCCGACGTCCTGGTAGCCGTTCTGCATGCCCTGCTTCCAGTACGGGCCGTTCGGTCCGGGGGCCATGCGCCACTTCGGCGTGCCGTCGTCGTTGACCACCGGCAGCCCCTTCTTGGTCATGTCGGCGGTGAAGGCCGTGTACCAGAAGATCTGCTGCGCGATCTGCCCTTGCGCGGGCACCGGGCCGGCCTCGCCGAAGGTCATGCCGGTGGCCTCCTTCGGTGCGTACTTCTTCATCCAGTCAACGTACTTGGTCAGGGCATAGACGGCGGCCGGCGAGTTGGTGGCGCCGCCGCGCGCCACGCTGGCACCGAGCGGATTGCAGCCGTCGGCCGAGGCGCGGATGCCCCACTCGTCGACCGGCTTGCCGTTGGGAATGCCGACGTCGGCGGTGCCGGCCATCGACAGCCAGGCGTCGGTGAAGCGCCAGCCGAGCGACGGATCCTTCTTGCCGTAGTCCATGTGGCCGTAGATCGGCTTGCCGTCGATCGTCTTCACGTCGTTGGTGAAGAACGCGGCGATGTCCTCGTAGGCGCTCCAGTTCAGCGGCACGCCGAGGTCGTAGCCGTACTTGGCCTTGAACTTCTGCTTCAGGTCGTCGCGCGCGAACAGGTCGGCGCGGAACCAGTACAGGTTGGCGAACTGCTGGTCGGGCAGCTGGTACAGCTTGCCATCCGGCGCGGTGGTGAAGCTGGTGCCGATGAAGTCCTTGATGTCCAGCCCGGGGTTGGTGTACTCCTTGCCCGCGCCGGCCATGTAGTCGGTCAGCGCCAGGATCTTGCCGTAGCGATAGTGCGTACCGATCAGGTCGGAGTCGCTGATCCAGCCGTCGTAGATCGACTTGCCCGACTGCATGCTGGTCTGCAGCTTCTCGACCACGTCGCCTTCCTGGATCAGGTCGTGCTTGACGGTGATGCCGGTGATCTCTGCGAAAGCCTTGGCCAGCGTCTTGCTCTCGTACTCGTGCGTGGTGATCGTCTCCGACACCACCGAGATCTCGTTGACGCCCTTGGCCTTGAGCTTGGCCGCCGCGTCGGCGAACCACTTCAGCTCGGCCGCCTGCTGCTCCTTGCTCAGCGTCGACGGCGTGAACTCGCTGTCGATCCACTTCTTGGCCGCGTCGCCGCCGGCGCCTGCCGTGGCCGCCGGGGCGGCCGCCGAGGCTGCCGCCGGCGCCTGCGCGGCCGGTTCTTCCTTCTTGCCGCAACCCGCCGCGGTCAGCATGACTGCCGCCGCGAGCGCTGTGTAGCGCATCTTCATGGTCATCTCCTCACTCTCTCATCACTTCCCCGTGTGCGGTTGGGTGACCACGGCCCCGGGGAAGCGTCGGGCCGGATTCACGAAGTCGGCGACGTGTTATCCGCGCCGCATGATCAGCGCCAGCACGGCCATCGAAATCACGAAGCTGATCCACACGCTGGGCTCGGAGCTCAGCGAGAACCAGTCGACGAACTTCTTGGCCAGGCCGACGAAGGCCAGGTTGATGTAGGCCGCGCTCAGCAGCCCGATGAACAGACGATCGCCGCGCGTGGTGGCCAGCGGCAGGAAGCCCTTGCGCAGCGTGGTCGGCTGCTTGATCTCCCACACCGTCATGCCGATCAGCATCAGCACGATGCAGCTGAAGAACACGGCGACCGGCAGCGTCCAGACCATCCAGCTGAACATCACACCCTCCCCATCGCGAAGCCCTTGGCGATGTAGTGGCGCACGAACCAGATCACGATCGCGCCCGGCACGATGGTCAGCACGCCGGCGGCGGCCAGCGTGGCCCAGTCCATGCCCGAGGCCGACACGGTGCGCGTCATCGTCGCGACGATCGGCTTGGCGTTGACGCTGGTCAGCGTGCGCGCCAGCAGCAGCTCGACCCAGCTGAACATGAAGCAGAAGAACGCCGCCACGCCGACGCCGGCCTTGATGAGCGGCAGGAAGATGGTGACGAAGAAGCGCGGGAACGAATAACCGTCGATGTAGGCCGTCTCGTCGATCTCGCGCGGGATGCCGCTCATGAAGCCCTCGAGGATCCACACCGCCAGCGGCACGTTGAACACCAGATGCGCCAACGCCACCGCGAGGTGCGTGTCCATCAGCCCGACGGTGGTGTAGAGCTGGAAGAACGGCAGCAGGAACACCGCCGGCGGCGTCATCCGGTTGGTGAGCAGCCAGAAGAACACGTGCTTGTCGCCGAGAAAGCTGTAGCGGCTGAACGCGTAGGCCGCCGGCAGCGCCACGGTGATCGAGATCACCGTGTTGATGGCCACGTAGATCAGGCTGTTGATGTAGCCCGAGTACCAGCTGCGGTCGGTGAAGATGGTGCGGTAGTTGTCCCAGGTGAAGTGCTGCGGAAAGATCGTGAAGCTCGACAGGATCTCCTGGTTCGTCTTGAAGCTCATGTTGACCATCCAGTAGATGGGCAGCAGCGCGAAGACGATGTACAGGATCAGGAAGATGCTGCGCTTTTGCATCACACCGCCTCCTTGTCGGCCGTGCCGACGCGCTGCATCCAGTTGTAGAGGATGAAGCACAGCAGCAGGATGATCAGGAAGTAGATCAACGAGAACGCCGCCGCCGGGCCGAGGTCGAACTGGCCGACGGCCTTCTGCGTCAGGTACTGGCTGAGGAAGGTGGTCGCGTTGCCCGGGCCGCCGCCGGTGAGCACGAACGGCTCGGTGTAGATCATGAAGCTGTCCATGAAGCGCAGCAGCACCGCGATCATCAGCACGCCGCGCATCTTGGGCAGCTGGATGTAGCGGAAGACGGCGATCTTGCTGGCGCCGTCGATGCGCGCGGCCTGGTAGTAGGCGTCGGGGATCGAGCGCAACCCGGCATAACCCAGCAGCGCCACCAGCGGCGTCCAGTGCCAGACGTCCATCACCAGCACCGTCATCCAGGCGTCGTTGGCGTAGCCGGTGTAGCTGTAGTCGAAGCCCAGCCCCTTGAGCGCGGCGCCGAGCAGGCCGATGTCGGCGCGGCCGTAGATCTGCCAGATGGTGCCGACCACGTTCCACGGGATCAGCAGCGACAGCGCCACGATCACCAGCACCGCGCTGGCCTTCCAGCCGCTGGCCGGCATCGACAGCGCCAGCAGGATGCCGAGCGGGATCTCGATCACCAGCACGGCCAGCGAGAAGGTGAGCTGGCGCAGCAGCGCGGCGTGCAGGTCGCTGTCGCGCATCACGCTGGCGAACCACTCGGTGCCGACGAAGACGCGGCGCTCGGGCGAGATGATGTCCTGCACCGAGTAGTTCACCACCGTCATCAGCGGCAGGATGGCCGAGAAGGCGACGCAGATGAACACCGGCAGGATCAGCAGCCAGGCCTTCTGGTTGACTGGTTTCGTGCTCATGCGACCAGCACCTCGTCCTTGTAGAAGCAGGTGTGCGCGCCTAGCACGGTGAGCCAGGCCGTCTCGCCGATGCGCGGCGCGGCGGCCTCGGGCGTCAGGCGCGCCTTGAGGGTGGCGCCGTCGAGCTGGGCGGTCAGCATCATGTGGGTGCCGATGTCCTGCGCCAGCGTCACCGTCGCCGGCAGCGCGCCGGGCGCCTCGGGCGCCGCGATCGCCACGTACTCGGGCCGCACGCCGAGCTTGAGCTCGCCATCGGGCAGCACGCGGCCCGCCGGCGCCGCGAGACGATGGCCTGCGACCTCCAGCTGGCCGGCGCTGGCGCGCGCCGGCAGGAAGTTCATGCCGGGAGAGCCGATGAAGTGGCCGACGAAGGTGTGCGCGGGCCGCTCGAACAGCGCCTCGGCCGTGCCCATCTGCACCGCGCGGCCGCGCGTCATCACCACCACCTCCTCGGCGAAGGTGAGCGCCTCGACCTGGTCGTGCGTCACGTAGATCAGCGTCAGCTTGAGCTCGTGGTGGATCTGCTTGAGCTTGCGCCGCAGCTGCCACTTCAGGTGCGGATCGATCACCGTCAGCGGCTCGTCGAACAGCACCGCCGACACGTCGGCACGCACCAGGCCGCGGCCGAGCGAGATCTTCTGCTTCTGGTCGGCGGACAGGCCGGCCGCGCGCTGGTCGAGGTGGCGGTTGAGCTCCAGCATCTCGGCGATCTCGCCGACGCGCTGGCGGATCTGCGGCTCGGGCACCTGGCGGTTCTTCAGCGGGAAGGCCAGGTTCTCGGCCACCGTCATGGTGTCGTAGATGACCGGGAACTGGAACACCTGGGCGATGTTGCGCTGCTGCGGTGTCGTGCGCGTGACGTCGCGGCCGTCGAACTGCACGGTGCCGGTGGACGGCACCAGCAGGCCCGACACGATGTTCAGCAGCGTCGTCTTGCCGCAGCCCGACGGCCCCAGCAGCGCGTAGGCGCCGCCGTCGCGGAAGGTCATCTTCAGCGGCAGCAGCGCGTAGTCGTCGTCGCCCTTCGGATCGGGCTTGTACGAATGGGCGAGATCGAGGTCGATGCGGGCCACGCTAGTTTTTCCTTGCGGGGGCGACCAGCAGGTTGCCGGTCTCATCGAAGACGTAGGCCATCGCCGGGTCCAGATGCAGCGTGATCGGCGCGCCGAGCTCGAAGCGGTGCACGCCGGTCAGCTGCGCGACGAGCTCGCCCACCGGCGTGTCGACGTGCACGAAGGTGTCGGAGCCCGAGATCTCGGCCAGCTCCACGCTGCCCGGCAGCGCGACGTCGCCGCCGCGCGCGCTCACCCGCAAGGCGCTGGCGCGCACGCCGAGCGTGAGGCTGCGCGACGCGGCCGCCGGCAGCGGGATCGACACCACCGGGCCGGCGCGCAGCTGCACGCCGAGCGGCGCGGCGTCGGCGGCGATCAGGTTCATCGGCGGGTCGCTGAAGGCGCGCGCCACGCGCAGCGACTTCGGCGCATGGAACACCGAGGCCGTGGGGCCGTACTGCAGCAGTTCGCCGGCGTCCATCACCGCGGTGTAGCCGCCCAGCAGCAGCGCCTCGGCCGGCTCGGTTGTCGCGTACACCACGGTGGAGTCGCCGCTGGCGAACAGCAGCGTCAGCTCCTCGCGCAGCTCCTCGCGCAGCTTGTAGTCCAGGTTGACCAGCGGTTCGTCGAGCAGCATCAGCGGTGCGCCCTTGGCCAGCGCACGCGCCAGCGCCACGCGCTGCTGCTGGCCGCCCGACAGCTCGGCCGGCAGGCGGTCGAGGAACATGTCGATGTGCAGCCGCGCGGCGAGCTCACGCACGCGCTGCGCGACGTTCTTGTCGCCGCGCAGCTTCAGCGGCGAGCCGATGTTGTCGGCCACCGTCATCGACGGGTAGTTGATGAACTGCTGGTAGACCATCGCGACGTTGCGCTCGCGCACCGGCACGCCGGTGACGTCCGCCCCATCGACGGTGACACGCCCGTGCGACGGCTTGTCGAGCCCGGCCATCAGCCGCATCAACGAGGTCTTGCCGGCCTGCGTGGCGCCCAGCAGCACGGTGACGGCCTGCGACTTGAGCGCCAGATCCAGCGGGTACAGGTGCGTGCTCGCACCCACCTGCTTGTCGACGCGCTCGAGCTTCAGTTCCATGCCCGTTCCTCGGCGCGGCCCGCGGCCCGGTCGGCCGACTGCAGCGGATGTTCGCGCCACCAATCGTCGACCGCACGGCGCTCGCTGGCGGAGAGGTGAAGCCCGAGCTTGGTGCGCCGCCACAACACATCGTCGGCCGAACGGGCCCATTCCTGTTCGCGCAGGTAGTGCAGTTCCGCCTCGAACAAGCCGGGCGCGACCTCGGCGCCCAGGCCGCCATCTTCGACGAAGCGCTCGACCAGCGCGCCATAGCTGCGCGCCCAGCGCGTGCGCACCGATTCGGCCACCTGCGGCAGCCGGCGGGCGAGCGCCGCGCGAAACGCCGCGATGTCGGTGTCGGGTCGACCGCTGGGTGTGATCCAGCGCGACAGATCGCCACCCGGCAGCTTGGCACCCTCGGTCCAAGGCTGTCCGCCAGCCCCCAGCGCAGCAGCCAGTTGATCGGCGGCTTCCTCGGCCAGCTTGCGGAAGGTGGTGATCTTGCCGCCCCACACCGACAGCAACGGCGCGCCGTCGCGTTCCATCTCGAGCAGGTAGTCGCGCGTCACCGCCGACGGGTCGCCGGCTTCGTCCTCGAGCAGAGGACGCACGCCGGAATACGACCACACCACGTCCGCCGGCTGCACCGCCGCCGCCATGTAGCGGCTGGCCTGCTGGCACAGATAGGCGATCTCGCTGTCGTCGATGCGGGCCGCGCCGGCCTCGCCGTGCCATTCGACATCGGTGGTGCCGATCAGCGTGAAGTCGCCCTCGTAGGGGATCAGGAAGATGATGCGCTTGTCGGCGTTCTGGAAGATGTAGGCATGGTCGTGCTCGAACAGCTTGCGCACGACGATGTGGCTGCCCTTCACCAGGCGCAGCGACTTCGACCCTGCCACGCCCAGTTCGCGCGCGAGGAACTGCGCCGTCCACGGCCCGGCGGCGTTGACCAGGGCACGCGCGCGCAGCGTCTCGCGCCGGCCATCGGCGTGCTGCAGCTGCGCGAGCCATTCAGCGCCGTCGCGCCGCGCCCGCTCGCAGCGGCACAGGGTGTGCACGCGGGCGCCCTTGGCGGCGGCGTCCATCGCGTTGAGCACCACCAGCCGCGCGTCGTCGACCCAGCCGTCCGAATAGACGAAGCCCTTGCTGAACATCGGCTTCAGCGGCGCGCCGGCCGGGTGGTCGGCCAGCCGCACGGTGCGCGAACCCGGCAGCAGCTCGCGCCGTGCCAGGTGGTCGTAGAGGAACAGGCCCGCGCGGATCATCCACACCGGCCGCATCGACGGGTCGTGCGGCATGACGAAGCGCAGTGGCCAGATGATGTGCGGCGCGGCGCGCAGCAGCACCTCGCGCTCGGCCAGCGCCTTGCGCACCAGCGAGAACTCGTAGTACTCCAGATAGCGCAGTCCGCCGTGGATCAGCTTGGTCGACGACGACGAGGTGTGCGCCGCCAGATCGTGCTGCTCGACCAGCACGACCGACAGTCCGCGGCCGGCCAGGTCGCGGGCGA
The DNA here is from genome assembly GCA_044222685.1 of Burkholderiaceae bacterium. Lineage (GTDB taxonomy): Bacteria > Pseudomonadota > Gammaproteobacteria > Burkholderiales > Burkholderiaceae_C > JAEUPI01. The sequence continues at coordinate 19,086 of JBGAMU010000068.1, read as the reverse complement.
TGCCGGCGCCATTAATGCCGCCGCCGACGACGAGCACGTCGCAGCGGCCGGCCGACGGGTCTTGGCCGATCGACGGGTCGACCGGGCGGGGACTGTTCAAGCGATCCGTCTCCTGAAATGGCCAATCGAAAGCTCTGCGCCCTCGAATGGTTTTCGTTTTGGTTCGTTTTTGTTCTTATCCGTTCGTTTGTAGCGCGAAGACCGCCGATTGGCAAGCAGGCAATCCAGCATGGCGCCCGCGAGCGCTTCGGCGCTACGCTGCATCGAACCCGCGCTCTCGTCGGCACCTCGATGGGCCGGCCTTCTCGTCCGCTTCGATGGTCGCCCACGTCCTGCACCCCAATCCCCGCCAGGCCGACATGCTGGCGGCCGTGCGCGAGGAGGGCGCGCTGTCGGTCGAGGCGCTGGCCGAACGCTTCGGCGTCACGATGCAGACGGTGCGCCGCGACGTCAGTCTGCTGGCCGGCGCCGGGCTGCTGGCGCGCTTTCACGGCGGCGTGCGGCTGCCGGGCTCGACCACCGAGAACATCGCCTACCGCCAGCGCGAGCATCTCCACGAGCGCGCCAAGCGGCGCATCGCGCGGGCGGTGGCGGCCCAGGTGCCCGACGGCTGCTCGCTGATCATCAACATCGGCACCACCACCGAGGCGATCGCGCGCGAACTGCTGCCGCGCAAGGGCCTGCGCGTCATCACCAACAACCTGAACGTGGCGGCGATCCTGTGCGACAACCCCGACATCGAGTTGGTCGTCGCCGGCGGGCTGGTGCGTGCGCGCGACCGCGGCATCGTCGGCGAGGCGGCGGTGGAGTTCATCCGCCAGTTCAAGGTCGACATCGGGCTGATCGGCATCTCCGGCATCGAGGACGACGGCACGCTGCGCGACTACGACTATCGCGAGGTGAAGGTGGCACGGGCGATCATCGAGCAGTCGCGCAGCGTGTGGCTGGCGGCCGACCACAGCAAGTTCAACCGGCCGGCGATGGTGGAGGTGGCGCGCCTGTCGCAGATCGACACGCTGTTCACCGACGCACCGCCGCCGGAGAAGTTCGCCGCGCTGCTGACCGAAGCCGACGTGCAGTGCGTGGTCGCGCAACCGTCCTGAGGAGACCGAGGATGACGAAGGAACACCTGCTGGCCCTCGACCAGGGCACCTCGAGCTCGCGTGCGATCGTCTTCCACACGAGCGGGCGCATCGTCGCGATGGCGCAGCGTGAGTTCCCGCAGATCTTTCCGCAGCCGGGCTGGGTCGAGCACGATCCGAATGCGATCTGGGACACGCAGATCGCGGTGGCGCGCGAGGCCTTGGCTGCGGCGAAGCTGACGGCGCACGACATCGCGGCGCTCGGCATCACCAACCAGCGCGAGACCACGGTGATGTGGAACCGCCGCACCGGCGCGCCGATTCACAACGCCATCGTCTGGCAGGACCGGCGCACCGAACCGCTGTGTGCCCAGCTGCGCGCCAAGGACGGCATGGTCGAGATGGTGCGCCGTGCCACCGGCCTGGTGATCGACTCGTACTTCAGCGGCACCAAGATCCGCTGGCTGCTCGACCACGTGAACGGCGCGCATGTGTCGGCCGCGCACGGCGAGCTGGCTTTCGGCACGGTCGACAGCTGGCTGATGTGGAAGCTCACCAACGGCCGCGTGCACGCCACCGACGTGAGCAACGCATCGCGCACGATGCTCTACGACATCCGCCACAACGCGTGGGATCCCGAATTGCTGAAGGTGCTGCACATCCCGGCCAGCGTGCTGCCACAGGTGTTCGCCTCCAGCCACCGCTTCGGCGAGACCGATGCGCAGTGGTTCGGCGCGCCGATCCCGATCGCCGGTGTCGCCGGTGACCAGCAGGCGGCGCTGTTCGGGCAGGCCTGCTTCAAGCCCGGGCTGGCGAAGAACACCTACGGCACCGGCTGCTTCATGCTGACGCACGGCGGCACGCGCTTCCAGGCGTCGAAGAACGGCCTCGTCACCACCGCGGCGGCGCAGATCGACGCGACGCCGCAGTTCGCGCTCGAGGGCAGCGTGTTCATCGCCGGCGCCGTCGTGCAATGGCTGCGCGACGGGCTGCATGCGATCAAGAGCAGCGCCGAGGTGCAGGCGCTGGCCGAGAGCGTGCCCGACGCCGGCGGCGTGATGTTCGTGCCGGCCTTCACCGGCCTGGGGGCACCGTACTGGCAGGCCGACGCGCGCGGCGCGATCGTCGGCCTGTCGCGCGGCAGCACGGTGGCCCACATCGCACGCGCGGCGCTCGAGAGCATCGCATTCCAGAGCGCGGCGCTGCTGCAGGCGATGGGGCGCGACCTCGGCGACGCGGCCGCCGTGAAGGAGCTGCGCGTCGACGGCGGCGCGGTCGTCAACGACCTGCTGATGCAGTTCCAGGCCGACCTGCTGGGCATTCCGGTGGTGCGGCCCAAGGTGATCGAGACCACCGCGCTCGGCGCCGCCTACCTGGCCGGCCTTTCGGTCGGTGTCTACCGCGGCCTGGACGAGCTGTCGGCGCAGTGGCAGGTCGAGCGCACCTTCGAGCCGACGATGCCGCGCGAGCGCGCACAGCAGCTGATGGCGAACTGGGAGCGCGCGGTGCGGCAGACCGTGGCGACCTGACGCCGCCCTTCAGCGGCCGTCGATGCGCCGCTGCAGCGCCATCGCCGCGGCAGGCGCCTTCTCCTTGTCGCCGCCGATGAAGAACAGGAACACGTCGCGCGATGCTGTCGTCGACTGCGGCGGCGCCACGCGCGGCAGGTCCGTCGGCTCGCCGCCATCGCGCCAGACCTGTGCGCAGGCGGCGATCTGGTCGAGCGCCTGCGGCGCGCAGCCTTCGGCCTGGCTGGCGTCGGCACGCATGATGCGTGCGTAGACGAACTCGCCGGTGATATCGGCAAAAGACGGATAGTCGTCGGATTCGGTGAACACCGTGGCCACCCGGTGGCGGCGCGCCAGCGCCAGGTAGTCCGGCGTCTTGAAGCTGTCGTGCCGCACGTCGACCACGTGGCGCAGCGGCACACCGGCGACCCGGTCGGGCAGTTGATCGAGGAAGGACCCGAAGTCGCCTGCGTCGAACCGCTTGGTCGGCGCGAACTGCCAGACGATCGGCCCCAGCTTGTGCGCCAGCTCGGCGATGCCGCTGCCGACGAAACGGTGAATCGACTCGCCGGCCTCGGCCAGCACGCGCCGGTTGGTCGCGAAGCGCGAGGCCTTCAGCGAGAAGACGAAGTCGTCGGGTGTCTCGTCGCGCCACTTGGCGAAGGTGGCAGGTTTCTGCGAGCTGTAGTAGGTGCCGTTCACCTCGATCACGCGCAGTGCGCGGCTGGCGTACTCGAGCTCGCGCCCCTGCGACCAGCCCTTGGGATAGAAGTTGTCGCGCCAGGGCTCGTAGGTCCAGCCGCCGACGCCGACGCGGATGGCAGGTGCCGGGGCCTTCGATTCGCTCATGCAACGTGCTCCTGGGTCGGTGTCTCGGCCGTCGTCGACGCGACGACCGATTGGAATCGAAGCCGCCGCGATTGCAAAGCCGATGCTGCTGACACCACGTTGTCAGCAGCCCGCGCGCAGCATGGCGGTCCTTGATCATCACCTCTTGAAGGAGCCCGACATGAGCCCCCGTGACGCCATTTCCTGGTTCGAGATTCCGGTGCGCGACCTCGAGCGCGCCCAACGCTTCTACGAGGCCGTGCTCGAGCGGCCGCTCAAGCGCGAGACGATGGGCACCGAGCGCATGGCCGTGTTCCCGGCAGACGAAGGCCGGGTGCAGGGCTGCCTGAACATCGGCGCCGCGCCGGTCGCACCGTCGGCCGACGGCACCCGCATCTACCTCGACGCCTCGCCGTCGCTCGATGCCGCGCTGGTCCGCGTGGCGCGCGCGGGCGGCCGCATCGTGACGCCGAAGGTGGCACTGCCCGAGGGCATGGGCTTCTTCGCGCACATGGCCGACAGCGAAGGCAACGTGGTCGGCCTGCACGCGCTGGCCTAGCATCGCGGCATGCGCCGTGCCGATCGCCTGTTCCAGCTCGTGCAACTGGTGCGAGGCCGGCGCCTCAGCACCGGCGAATGGCTGGCCGGGCGGCTGCAGGTGTCGCTGCGCACGGTGTACCGCGACGTGGCTGACCTGCAGGCGCAGGGCGTGCCGCTGGAGGGCGAGGCCGGTGTGGGCTACCGCCTGCGTGCCGGCTTCGACCTGCCGCCGCTGATGTTCAGCATCGGCGAAGCCAAGGCGCTGGTCGCCTGCGTGCGGCTGGCCGGCAACCGGCTGGATCCCGAGCTCGCCGGCGACGCCGAGCTGGCGCTGGCCAAGATCATCGGCGTGCTGCCGCCGGCCGCGCGTGCCGCCGCCGAGAGCCTGGCGCTGCATGCGCCGGTCAGTCCGCTCGACGCCGCCACGCGCGAGCGGCTGCTGCTGTTGCGCCGCGCCACCGAGTCGCGGCGCAAGCTCGAGATCCGCTACGCAGGGCGTTGCCAGCGAGCGCGTCGTGCGGCCGCGCGGCTGCTTCCACTGGGACGCGGTGTGGACGCTGGCCGCCTGGTGCGAGCTGCGCGAGGACTTCCGCAACTTCCGCGTCGACCGGCTGGTCGACGTGCAGTCCAGCGGCGACACCTTCCGCGACGAACCGGGCCGTACGCTGGCCGACCTGTTCCGGCTCGAGGGCTGCTGAGGCGGCCTGCAGTGGCTCAGAAGTGGATCGTGATCGCGTCGACGACGACGTAGTCATCGTCGACGATCGGCATCCAGTGCCACTTGTCGAAAGTGGTGCACGGATGCGAGATGCCCAGGCCGACGCGGTCGCCGACACGCGGCTGCACCTTGGCGTCGCCACCGAACCGCAGGTAGGCATGCTGGTCGTTCAGTGCCGTGATGCGCCAGACCGGATCCGCCGCCACGGCGCGCCGTGTACCCGCCGGCGCATACACCACCGGCATCGGCAGCCCGGCGTCGAAGCCGACATCGCGGCGGCCGGCGCTCAGCAGCGCCAGGCCGGGCTCGGGCACGCTCTGCACGCTGGTCCACAGCTCGAGCGCCGGTGTCAGCCCCTGCTCGCAGCCGCAGCGCCGGTTCACCGCGGCGACGAAGCGCGTGTAGTGGCCGTGGTCGTGGGTGACGTAGCAGCCCGAGCGCAGCAGCGCACGCACCGGCCGTTGAAGCCGGACGGCCAGGCGCGTCGCGACGAGGTCGAACACCGCCGAGCCGCCAGCCGAGACGATCACCTCGTCGGCCTCGAACAAGCCCTCGGCCTCGAGCGCGCCAGCGATGCGCGCAACGCGCTGCATCAGCGCGTCGACATAGGGCTCGTCGACGGCCGAGTCGCCGGTCGCGCCGAGCCCCTCGTAGCACTCGACGCCGACCAGCCGCACCGCACGGCTGGCGCGCAGCGCGCGGCCGAGCGCCAGCGCGTCGTCGTGTCCGCGCACGCCGGTGCGTCCGCCTTCAAGCCCGATCTCGAGCAGAATCTCCAGCGCCGGCTCGGACTCGCGCGTCGCCCGCCAGGCCTCGATCAGCGCCAGCTGCGCCAGCGAATCGACCAGGAACACGACGCGCAGATCACCGTGCTGCCGGCGCAGCGCCGCCAGTGCGTCGAGGTCGGCGCGCTGATGCACCTGGTTGGCGATCAGAGCCCGGCGCACGCCGGCCTCGACGCCGACGCGCAGCTGGAACACGTTGGCGAACGTGATGCCCCAGGCGCCGGCGTCGAGCTGGCGCCTGAAGAGCTGCGGCGACATCGTCGTCTTGCCGTGCGGCGCCATCTGCACGCCGCGCTCGCGCGCGAAGGCCTGCATCCAGGCGATGTTGTGCGCCAGCGCGTCGCGCTTGATCAGCGCCAGCGGCAGCGGCAGGTCGCCGGCGAGCACGTTCCAGCCGAGCGCGGCGATCGCGTCGCGCGCGACCGGCGCGTGTGCCGCCGGAAAGCCCTTCAGCCAGGGCCCGAGTGCAGTACGGTCGGGCGCCGTCATCGGGCGCCGCCGCCGAACAGTTGCCTGAAGAACGCCCTCACACGCGCCCACAGGCCCGGCGCCGCCGCCGGTGCGGACACCGGCGCGGTGCCATAGCGCTCGGCCAGCTTGGCGTTGAAGGTGGCGAAGAAGTCGCCCGCCATCTTCTGCGCCGCCATGTCGACCAGGCGCGAGCCGATCTGCGCGATCTTGCCGCCGACGCTGGCCTGCGCGGTGTAGTGCAGCAGCGTCTCGCGCGCGCTCACCGGCTCGAGCCGCACCTGCGCGCGGCCCTTGCCGTGGCCGGCGGCGCCGCCCTGGCCCTCGAAGTGCATCGTGTACGAGGTCGGCGGCACCAGGTCTTCCAGCCGCAGCTTGCCCTTGAAGCGCGCCTTCACCGGGCCCACCGCGGCCATGATCGCCACCTCGTACTGGTTGTCGCCGGCCGCGCTGATCGACTCGCAGCCGGGGATCGAGGCCTGCAGCAGGCCGATGTCGTTGAGCGCCTCCCAGGCCTGCTGCTGGGTGACGGGCAGGGTCTGCTGGCTGGTCAGTTCCATGTCGGTCGCGGGCCTTCTCGTCAGTGGATGCGCGCCGGCTCGTCGCGGCGCGACAGCACCTGCACGAGCTCTTCGAGGCTTGCCAGGTTGTGCGCGGGCAAGAACCGGTCCACATGCGGCAGGATCGCGCGGATGCCGGCCGCCTTGGGCTCGAACTGGTCGAAGCGCAGCAGCGGGTTCAGCCAGAGCAGGCGGCGGCAGCTCTTGGCCAGCCGCTCGGCCTCGAAGGCGAGCGCCTTCACGTCGCCGTGCTCGAGGCCGTCGCTGATCAGCAGCACGGTGGAGCGGCTGTCGAGCGTGCGCCGCGCCCAGCGCCGGTTGAATTCGTGCAGGCTGGTCGTGATGCGGGTGCCGCCGGACCAGTCCTCGACCGCGCGCACGACCTGCGACACCGCGACGTCCGGATCACGGCTCTTCAGCAGCCGCGTCGTGCGCGTCAGCCGCGTGCCGAAGACGAAGCTCTCGACGCGCGCCTCGGCGTGACCCAGCGCATGCGCGAAGTGCAGCAGCATGCGCGAGTAACGGCTCATCGAGCCGGAGATGTCGGCCAGCAGCACCAGCGGCGCGGGCCGCGTGCGCGGCCGCCGCCAGCGCATGTCCCACAGCTCGCCGCCGTGGCGCGCCATCGATTGCAACGAGGCACGCCAGTCGGCGCGGCCGGGCCGGTTGGCGCGCGCGCTGCGCCGGGTGGGCAGCGGCTCGAACACCATGCGCATCTGCGCCAGCGCGCGCCGGGCCGCGCGCCACTCGTCGGCAGTCATGGTGTCGAAGTCGGCCTTGCGCAGCACCTCGCGCTCGTTGAAGGTGAGCGCGGCGTCGAATTGCTGTTCCTCGGGCGGCTCCTCCTGCGGTGGTGCACCGGGCGGGTTGGGGAACAACGCATCGGCTAGGCGCCGGTTCTCGCGCTGCTCGGGGGTCAGCCCTTCCTGCGCACGCACCTTGGGCAGCAGCAGCGCGCGCATGCGGCCGACCAGATCGGGGTCGCGCCAGAACAGCTCGAATGCCTGCTCGAACAGGTCGCGATGCTCGATGCGGTCGAGCATGCAGCCCGACAGCACCGCGCGGAAGTCCGCGCGCGACTCCAGGCCCGCCACCTGCAGCGCCTGCAGCGACAACATCACGCGGTCGGTGCCCACCGCCATGCCGGCGCTGCGCAGCACGCGTGCGAAGTGCATGACGTTCTCGGCCAGGTGGCCGGGGGTGGGCCGCGAAGCGAGCATGGCAGCGCGGGCCGTTCGTCAGGCCGGTGCACGCGTCGCGGCGCGCACTTCCTCGAGGATGCGCGCCGCCTCGCCGCCCTGCATGCGGGCGATGTCGTCCTGGTACTTCAGCAGCACGCCCAGCGTGTCCTGGATCACCGCGGGGTCGAGCACCAGCGCGTCGAGCTCCATCAGCGCGCGCGCCCACTCGATCGTCTCGGCGATGCCGGGCAGCTTGTAGAGTTCGACCTCGCGCAGCTTCTGCACGAAGGCCACCACCTGCTGCGCCAGTGCCTTGGGCACGCCGGGCACACGCCGCTGCACGATCTCGTACTCGCGGTTCGCGTCGGGGAAGCCGACCCAGTGGTACAGGCAGCGGCGCTTCACCGCATCGTGGATCTCGCGCGTGCGATTGGAGGTGAGGATCACGATCGGCGGCGTGGTTGCCTTCACCGTGCCGTACTCGGGGATCGTGATCTGGAACTCCGACAGCACCTCGAGCAGGAAGGCCTCGAACGGCTCGTCGGCGCGGTCGAGCTCGTCGATCAGCAGCACCGGCGGCACGTCGCGCTTCGGATCGATCGCCTGCAGCAGCGCGCGCTGGATCAAGAACTTCTCGGAGAAGAGCTGGTCGGCCAACGCGTCGCGCCGCTCCTGCTCGGAGCCACCCCCACCAGGGGAGGGCCCCTGGTGTTCGTCATGAAGTGTCGGGTTGGCCGTTTCGGCCAACCGGATCTCCATCATCTGGCGGCCGTAGTTCCACTCGTAGGCCGCGCCGGCGAGATCGAGCCCCTCGTAGCACTGCAGGCGGATCAGCGGACGCTCGAGCATCACGCTCAGCACGCGCGCGATCTCGGTCTTGCCGGTGCCGGGTTCGCCTTCGAGGAAGAGCGGCCGCTGCAAGCGCAGCGCGAGAAACACCGCGGTGGCGAGCTGGCGGTCGGCCACGTAGTTGTGCGCCAGCAGGTCGGCCTGGACCTGGGCGATGTCCTTCGGCAGTTCGGCAGTGCTCATGCGCAGAAGATGAAAAAAACGCCGCTGCGAGAGCGGCGTTTCGAGTGTGACACAGCCGTCGCGTGCGGCTTCAACCCACCGCACGCTTGGCCAGCACCGGGATCAAGGCAGCGCGGTATTCGCCGCTGCCGTGCAGGTCGGTGCTCAGGTTGGCCGCATCGATCTTCACACCCTCGCACGACGCGCCCGACCAGCTGGCCGCCAGCTTGGCCTCCAGCGCCTTGGCGCGAAACACGCCGGGGCCGGCGCCGGTGACGGCCACGCGCACGCCCTGGCTGCCCTTGCTGACGAACACGCCGACCAGGCAGAAGCGCGACGCCGGCTGCTTGAACTTCTGCCAGCCCGCCTTCTCCGGCACCGGGAAGCTGACCGCGGTGATGATCTCGCCGTCGGCCAGCGCCGTCTGGTACAGGCCCTTGAAGAAGTCATCGGCGGCAATCGCGCGACGGTCGGTGTGCACGGTCGCGCCCAGCCCCAGCACGGCGGCGGGATAGTCGGCCGCCGGGTCGTTGTTGGCCAGACTGCCGCCGATGGTGCCGCGGTTGCGCACCTGGCGGTCGCCGATGCCGCCGGCCAGCGCCGCCAGCGCGGGAATCGCCGCGGCCACTTCCTTCGACGCGGCGACCGCGGCGTGCGTGGCCATCGCGCCGATCTTCACCGTGTTGCCGGACACCGTGATGCCCTTCAGGTCGGCGATGCCGGAGAGGTCCACGACCGAGCCCGGTGCGGCCAGGCCCAGCTTCATCGCGGCCAGCAGCGACTGGCCGCCGGCGAGGATCTTGGCGTCGGCGCCGCCGGCCGCACGCGCGGCGTCGGCCAGCGAGGCGGGCTTGTTGTAGGCGAATGTTTGCATCTTGCAGTCTCCTTCGGCTTCAGCGGCCGGCGGCCTGCGCCGCCTTCCACACGTTGTAGGGCGACGCGGGCATCGGCATGTCCTTGACGCCGAGCGCATTGCAGATCGCGTTGATCAGCGCCGGCGGCGAGCCGATCGCGCCGGCCTCGCCGCAGCCCTTGACGCCGAGCGGATTGTGCGTGCACGGCGTGCCCTTGACCGTCTCGACCTTGAAGTTCGGCATGTCGTCGGCGCGCGGCATCGCGTAATCCATGTAGCTGCCGGTCAGCAGCTGGCCGGTCTCGTTGTCGTAGACGCCGTGCTCGAGCAGCGCCTGTCCGAGCCCCTGCGCCAGGCCGCCGTGCACCTGGCCCTCGACGATCATCGGGTTGATCACGTTGCCGAAGTCGTCGCAGGCGGTCATGCGGTCGATCTTCACCGCGCCGGTGGCCGGGTCGACCTCGACCTCGCAGATGTAGGTGCCGGCCGGGTAGGTGAAGTTGCTCGGGTCGTAGAACGCGTTCTCGTTGAGGCCCGGTTCCAGCTTGTCGTGCGGGAAGTTGTGCGGCACGTAGGCCGTGAGCGCGACCGACGCGAACGGCACGTTCTTGTCGGTGCCGGCCACCTTGAACACGCCGCCTTCGTAGACCACGTCGGTGTCGGCCGCTTCCATCAGGTGCGCCGCGATCTTCTTGCCCTTGGCGATGATCTTGTCGAGCGCCTTCACGATCGCCGTGCCGCCGACCGCGATCGAGCGGCTGCCGTAGGTGCCCATGCCGAACAGCACCTTGCCGGTGTCGCCGTGCTCGATCACGATGTCGTCCATCGGGATGCCCAGCTTGTCGGCCACCACCTGCGCGAACGTGGTCTCGTGGCCCTGGCCGTGGCTGTGGCTGCCGGTGAAGATCGTCACCTTGCCGGTCGGGTGCACCCGCACCTCGCCGGCCTCGAACAGGCCGGCGCGGGCGCCGAGTGCGCCAGCGACCGACGACGGCGCGATGCCGCAGGCCTCGATGTAGGCCGAGTAGCCGATGCCGCGCTTCAAACCCTTGGCCTCGCTGGCCGCCTTGCGCTTGGCGAAGCCGGCCACGTCGCCGAGCTCGATCGCGCGGCTCATGGTCGCGTTGTAGTCGCCGGTGTCGTAGGTCAGGCCGACCGGCGAGGCGTAGGGGAACTCGGTGATGAAGTTGCGCCGGCGGATCTCGGCCGGGTCGAGCCCCATTTCGTGCGCCGCCGTCTCGACCATGCGCTCGACCACGTAGGTCGCCTCCGGCCGACCGGCGCCGCGATAGGCATCGACCGGCGCGGTGTTGGTGAACACCGCGGTGACCTCGGCGTAGATCTTCGGTGTCTTGTACTGGCCGGCCAGCAGGGTGGCGTACAGGATCGTCGGCACGCAGGAGGCGAAGGTCGACAGATAGGCGCCGAGCGCGGCGGTCGTGTCGACACGCAACGCCAGGAACTTGCCGTCCTTGTCGAGCGCCAGCTTGGCGGTGGTGAGGTGGTCGCGGCCGTGCGCGTCGGACAGGAACGATTCCGAGCGCTCGGCGGTCCACTTGATCGGCCGCTTGATGTGCTTGCTGGCGAAGACCAGCGCGGTCTCCTCACCGTACAGGAAGATCTTGCTGCCGAAGCCGCCGCCGACATCGGGCGCGACGACGCGCATCTTGTGCTCGGGTATGCCGAGCACGAAGGCGCACATCAGCAGCCGCTCGACGTGCGGGTTCTGGTTGGCCACGTAGAGCGTGTAGTTGTCGGCGTTGGCGTCGTAGCTGGCGTTGGCCGCGCGCGGCTCGATCGCGTTGGGGATCAGCCGGTTGTTGCGGAAGGTCAGCGTCGTCACGTGCGCGGCGCCCTTGATGGCGGCGTCGGCACCGTCCTTGTCGCCGATGCCCCAGACGTAGCAGCGGTTGTCGGGCGCCTCGTCGTGCACCGCCGACTTGATGCTCATCGCCTTGGCGGCGTCGACCACCGGCTTCAGCTCGTCGTAGTCGACGTCGATCATCGCGGCCGCGGCCTTGGCCTGCTCGAGCGTCTCGGCCACCACCAGCGCGACGCGATCACCCACGTAGCGCACCTTGCCGTCGGCCAGCACCGGATGCTTGGGCTCCTTCATCGGCGTGCTGTCGAGGCTGTTGATCAGCCAGCCGCACGGCAGTCCGCCGACGGCCTTGAAGTGTTCGCCGGTGAAGATGCCGAGCACGCCCGGCGCCTTGGCGGCGGCCGTGGTATCGAGCTTCTTGATGCGGGCATGCGCATACGGGCTGCGCAGGAAGTAGCCGTAGGTCTGCCCCTGCAGCGAGATGTCGTCGGTGTATTGGCCGCGTCCGGTGAGAAAACGCGCGTCCTCGCGCCGCTCGACGCTCTGGCCTACGAATCCTTGTCGTGCATTCATGCTCGGGCTCCTGTTACTTCATCGCCGCGGCGCCCTGCGCCACGGCCTTGACGATGTTCTGGTAGCCGGTGCAGCGGCACAGGTTGCCGTCCAGGCCTTCGCGGATCTGCGCCTCGGTGCTGCACTTGTGGTTCTTCACCAGATCGACCGCGCTCATCACCATGCCCGGTGTGCAGAAGCCGCACTGCAGGCCATGGCAGCTGCGAAACGCCGCCTGCATCGGGTGCAGCGTGCCGTCGGCCGCCGCCAGCCCTTCGATGGTGGTCAGCTCCATGCCCGCGGCCTGCACCGCCAGCATGTTGCAGCTCTTCACCGCGCGCCCGTTCAGGTGCACCGTGCAGGCACCGCACTGCGAGGTGTCGCAGCCGATGTGCGTGCCGGTCAGGCGAAGGTGTTCGCGGATGAACTCCGACAGCAAGGTCTGTGCGTCGACCTCGCGCGTGATCGACGCTCCGTTCACGGTGAGCGTGAGTTTGATCCCCATGGTGTCTCCTTGGCTGCCGTCTGGTGGACCGCGGCGCGGTCGCGAGGCGGCGGCGAACATACTCCCTTGAAACCGTTCGACCGCGCATCAAGGCAAATACCCCTATGCAGCGCGTTGCATACGGCCGCCGCGCCGATGGCCACTGCGCGCCCTGCGGTCAGACCAATCCGTCGAACAGCCAGACGTCGACCGGCTCGCCGGCCGCGACCGAGCCTTGCGCATGGCCGAGCACGACCAGCGCGTTGGCTTCGCTCAGGCTGCGCAGGATGCCGGCCCCTTGCGCGCCGACCAGCGTGACCTCGCAGCCGTTGCCGTCGGCGGCAGGGCGCACGACGCCGCGCTGGAACTCGGTGCGCCCCGGCCGCTTGCGGATGGCCGCGGTGCACCGCGCCCGCAGCATCGGCACCGGCAGCGGCTCGGCACCGGCCAGCCGCTGCAGCGCTTCGCGCGCGAAGGCATAGAAGGTCACCAGCGCGGCGACCGGGTTGCCCGGCAGCGCGAACAACCAGGCCTGGCGTCCATCAGGCCCGCGCGGCCCCATAGGCCCGCCCCGCAGCGGACCGAACGCGAACGGCCGGCCCGGCCGCATGGCGACCTTCCAAAACGCGACCTCGCCCATGCGCGCCAGGATCTCGCGCGTGTAGTCGGCCTCGCCGACGCTGACGCCGCCGCTGGTGAGCACGGCATCGGCCTCGGCCACTGCGCGCTCCAGCGTCGCCTGCAGCGCGGCCCGGTCGTCGGCCACCAGGCCGAGGTCGATCACCTCCATGCCCAGGCGCTGCAGCGCCGCACCCAGGCTGAAGCGGTTGCTGTCGTAGATGCCGCCAGGGGGCAGCGGCTGGCCAGGCGCGAACACCTCGTTGCCGGTGGAGAACAGCGCCACCTTCAGCCGCCGGCGCACGCTGATCTGCTCGAAGCCGAGCGACGCGGCCAGCCCGATGTCGGCCGGTCGCAGCACGCGGCCCGCCGTCAGCGCGGGCTTGCCATGCGCGAGGTCCTCGCCGCGCAGGCGTCGGTTCTCGCCGCGGCGGATGACACCAGGTGCGATGTGCACCGCGCCGCCGCGCAGCTCGCACAGCTCCTGCGGCACCACGGTGTCGAGCCCGGCCGGCATCACGGCGCCGGTCATGATGCGCACGCAAGCACCGGCCGGCACCAACAGCGGCGGCGGAGGCCCTGCGTGGACGGTGCCGGCCACCGCGAGCGCGAGTGCCTGGCCATCGCGCAGCAGCGCGCCGTCGAAGGCATAACCATCCATCGCCGAGTTGTCGTGCGGCGGCACATCCATCGGGCAGATCAGGTCGGCATCGAGCACGCGACCGACGGCGTGCTGCAGCGGCAGCGATTCGCGCTCGGTGATCGGCACCAGCGCGGCGCGGATCGCCGCGCGCGCGTCGTCGACGCTCAGCTGCGGATCACCCGCCATCAGCGGGGAAGGACCGAGTTCGGACATGCGGCTCGTCGTGGCGAAGGATGCGTGAAGGCGCCGGGCGCCGAACATTCTGCGCCGCGATGACACGGTGATCGCCAAGTTGGCGCCGCGCCTATGCAGATGATTGCATATCGTCGCCGACGGAACCGTCCACCACAATCGCCAGCGCGCCACCGTGACCCGATGCCCCCTTCGTGACCGCCATTGCCGATAGCCTGCGCCTGGCGCTCGATCTGCTGCTGCAGGGTGACGCCGAACTGCTCGGCATCGTGGCGCTGTCGCTGCGGGTCAGCCTGAGCGCCTGCCTGATCGGCGCGACGATCGGGCTGCTGGCCGGCGCCGCGCTGGCGGCGACGCGGTTTCCCGGCCATGGCGTGCTGGTGTGGGCCGTCAACACGCTGCTCGCGCTGCCGTCGGTGGTGGTCGGCCTCGTCGTCTACCTGCTGCTGTCGCGCTCGGGGCCGCTGGGTGCCTGGGGCATCCTGTTCACGCCGACCGCGATGGTGGTGGCGCAGAGCATCCTGGTGGTGCCGCTGATCGCCGCGCTGACGCGCCGCCTGGTGCTCGACGGCCTGCGCGAGGGCGGCGACCAGTTGCGCTCGATGGGCGCCGGCGACATGACGGCCGCGCTGCTGATGCTGCTGCATGAGCGCCTGGGCGTGGTGACGATCCTGCTCACCGCGTTCGGACGCGCCGTGGCCGAGGTCGGCGCGGTGATGGTGGTCGGCGGCAACATCGCCGGCGTAACGCGGGTGATGACGACGGCCATTGCGCTGGAAACGACCAAGGGCGACCTGCCGCTGGCGCTGGCGCTCGGCCTGGTGCTGCTCGGCGTGGTCGGACTGATCAATGCCTTGATCGGGCTGATCCAGCCGCGCCGCGGCGGCGTCGTGCAGCAGGCGTTCGCATGAACCCCACGGCAACCGCGCCACCGTTGATCAGCCTGCGTGATGCCGGTGCGCGCTTCGGCCCGACCGTGGCGCTGCGCGACGTCAGTTTCACGGTTAGCCGCGGCGAGCGCCTCGCCGTGGTCGGCGCCAACGGCTCCGGCAAGAGCACGCTGCTGCGTCTGCTGCACGGCCTGCAGGCGGCGCAGGGCGAGCGCGAGCTGCATGCAGCGGCGGGCGCGGCGCGTCCGGTGCTGGCGATGCTGTTCCAGCGCCCGTTCCTGCTCAGCGTCTCGGTGCGCTGGAACGTGCTGATTGCGCTCTGGCTGCGCGGCGTGCCGCGCGGCGAGCGCGAGCGGCGTTGTCGCGACGCGCTGGCCCGAGTGGGACTGCTGGCGCTGGCGCCGCGGCCGGCCCGCGAGCTGTCGGGCGGCCAGCAGCAGCGCCTGGCGCTGGCCCGCGCCTGGGCGCTGCGACCCGACCTGCTGTTGCTCGACGAACCGACGGCGAGCCTGGACCCGAGCGCCAAGCGCGAGGTCGAGGCGCTGATCGACGAGGTGGCACGCGACGGCACGACGCTGGTGATGGCCACCCACAACCTGGGCCAGGCCAAGCGCCTGGCCTCTCGCGTGCTGTACCTCGACGCTGGCCGCCTGGCCGCCGACATGCCGGTGAAGGATTTCTTCGACCCGGCCGCCCGCCATGCGGCCAGCTTGTTTCTCAAGGGGGAATTGCCGTGGACCTGACCGTTACGGACGCCGTGCGGCGCCGAGTTCTTCGCGCCGCCTGCCTGCTTGGCCTCGTCGCATGGGGCGCGGGTCAGGTCGCCGCGCAGGAGCGCTTCATCGTGATGGCCTCGACCACCTCGACCGAGCAGTCGGGCTTGTTCGGCCACCTGCTGCCGGCCTTCAAGGCCGCCACCGGCATCGACGCGCGCGTGGTCGCCGTCGGCACCGGGCAGGCACTCGACATGGGTCGCCGGGGCGATGCCGACGTGGTGTTCGTGCACGACACGGCCGCCGAGGAGAAGTTCGTCGCCGAGGGCTTCGCGCTGAGGCGGCTGCCGGTGATGTACAACGACTTCGTGCTCGTCGGCCCGGCGTCCGACCCGGCCGGCGCACGTGGCAACGACATCGCCGCGGCGCTGAAGAAGCTGGCCGCCGCAACGACCGCCGCCTTCGTGTCGCGTGGCGACAAGAGCGGCACCCATGCCGCCGAGCTGCGACTGTGGAAGGCGGCGGGCATCGACCTCGCCAGCGCCCGGCCCGCCGGCTACAAGGAATGCGGCTGCGGCATGGGCCCGGCGCTCAACATCGCGTCGTCGACTCCGAACGCCTACGCACTGACCGATCGCGGCACCTGGCTGTCGTTCAGGAACCGCGGCGAGCTCGCCGTGCTGGTCGAGGGCGACAGGACGCTGTTCAACCAGTACGGCGTGATGGCCGTCAATCCAGCCAAGCACCCGCACGTCAAGCAGGCGCTGGCACGGCAGTTCGTCGACTGGGTGGTGTCACCCGCGGGCCAGCAGGCGATCGCGGGCTACCAGATCGGCGGGCAGCAGCTGTTCTTCCCCAACGCCGACAAGTAGCCGCCACCGCGCCCTCGCCCGCGCGCCGCGGGCCTATTCGTCTCAGCCTGGAGCACCGCAGCGCGCCCGCTGCGGCGGCTCAGGGTTTGGCCTAGGTTTTTTTGACGGGTCGCGTATGAACATGATTGCATAACCGGTAAGGTGGCAGGGTCTTGCGAGCCGCCGTCCGGCGCCCTTTTGATCGACAGCCCGCGAAAGCCTCCCCGTCATGCAAAAAAGCCTTCACATCAACCCGGACAAGTGCACGGGTTGCCTGCAATGCGAAATGGCCTGTTCGTACGAGAACTACGCCGTGTTCGCGCCCGCCAAGTCGCGCATCAAGGTGTTCGACTTCCATGCCACCGGCCGCAAGGTGCCCTACACCTGCACCCAGTGCGACGAGGCCTGGTGCCTGCACGCCTGCCCGGTGGAGGCGATCACGCTCGACAGGGTCACCGGCGCCAAGGTGGTCAACGAGAGCACCTGCGTCGGCTGCAAGGTGTGCACGATCAGCTGCCCGTTCGGCACCATCAACTACGTGCAGGAGACCGGCAAGGTGCAGAAGTGCGACCTGTGCGGCGGCGACCCCGCGTGCGCCACTGCCTGCCCGACCGGCGCGATCACCTACATCGACGCCAACTGGACCGGTCTGAACAAGATGCAGGCCTGGGCCGACAAGCTGGGCAACCAGCCGGCTGCATGAACGAGAACAAGGAGAACACGAATGTCCTGGGCAGGAAAGATCCTCCGCGTCGACCTGACGGCCGGCACCGTCAAGTCCGAACCGCTGAACATGAAATGGGCCAAGGAGTACATCGGCTCGCGTGGCCTGGCCACCAAGTACTACGTCGAGGAGGTCGACGCCAAGGTCGACCCGCTGTCGACCGCCAACAAGATCATCTGGGCCACCGGCCCGCTGACCGGCACGATGGCCTCCACCGGCGGCCGCTACACCGTCGTCACCAAAGGCCCGCTGACCGGTGCCATCGCCTGCTCCAACTCGGGCGGCTACTGGGGCGCCGAGCTCAAGATGGCGGGCTGGGACATGGTCATCTTCGAGGGCGCGTCGGCCAAGCCGGTGTACCTGTACATCAATGACGACGTGGCCGAGCTGCGCGACGCGTCGGCGCTGTGGGGCCACAGCGTCTGGGAGACCGAAGAGACGCTGAAGAAGCTGCACCAGGATCCGCTGGTGCGGGTGTCGAGCATCGGTCTGGCCGGCGAGAACAAGGTGCTGTTCGCCGCGGTGGTCAACGACCTGCACCGCGCGGCCGGCCGCTCGGGCGTCGGCGCCGTGATGGGCAGCAAGAACCTGAAGGCGATCGCCGTGCGCGGCACCAAGGGTGTCGGCAACATCGCCGACCCGAAGGCTTTCATGAAGGTCACCGCCGAGAAGAAGAAGATCCTGCACGACAACGCGGTCACCGGTCAGGGCCTGCCGACCTACGGCACGCAGGTGCTGATGAACGTGATCAACGAGATCGGTGCGTTGCCCACGCGCAATCACCGCGACGTCGCCTTCGAGGGCGCCAAGGACATCTCGGCCGAAGCGATGGCCACGCCGCGTGCGACCGACGGCAAGAAGCACCTCGTCACCAACCAGGCCTGCTTCGGCTGCACGATCGCCTGCGGGCGCATCAGCAAGCTCGACCAGGGCCACTTCACGGTGCAGAACAAGCCGCAGTACTGGGGCGCCTCGGGCGGCCTGGAATACGAAGCGGCATGGGCGCTCGGCGCTGCCAACGGCGTCAACGACCTGGAGGCGCTGCAGTACGCCAACCTGCTGTGCAACGAGCAGGGCATGGACCCGATCTCCTTCGGCGCCACCATCGGCGCGGTGATGGAGCTGTACGACCTGGGCATCCTGAAGCAGGAGCAGCTCGGCATCGACGCCAAGTTCGGCTCGGCGCAGGCGCTGGCCTACTTCGCCGAGATCACCGCCAAGGGCGAGGGCTTCGGCAAGGAGATCGGCCAGGGCTCCAAGCGACTGACCGCCAAGTACGGCAAGCCCGAACTCAGCATGAGCGTCAAGGGCCAGGAATTCCCGGCCTACGACAGCCGCGGCATCCAGGGCATGGGCCTGACCTACGCGACCAGCAACCGCGGCGCCTGCCATCTGCGCAGCTACACGGTGGCCTCCGAGGTGCTCGGCATTCCGGTGAAGACCGATCCGCTGGCCTCCGAAGGCAAGCCCGAGCTGGTGAAGGCGTTCCAGGATGCCACTGCGGCCTTCGATTCATCGGGGCTGTGCATCTTCACGACCTTCGCCTGGGGCCTGGCCGACCTGGCGCCGCAACTCGCCGCCGCCTGCGGCAACGAGTTCACGCTCGAGAAGGTGAGCGAGATCGGCGAGCGCATCTGGAACATGGAGCGCGACTTCAACAACCGCGCCGGCTTCACCAGCAAGGACGACACGCTGCCCAAGCGGCTGCTCACCGAGCCGGCCAAGACCGGCCCGGCCAAGGGCCTGGTCAGCAAGCTGCCGGAGATGCTGCCCAAGTACTACGAGATCCGCGGCTGGACGGCCGATGGGCAACTCAAGCCCGAGACGCGGTCGCGTCTGGGGTTGTGACATCCCCCCCGTAGCGCCTGCGGCGCCTCCCCCCCAGGGGGCGCCGCCAGCGAACCGGCGAAGCCGGATTCGCGGCGGCCACTCGATGGGGCGCGGGCTCACGCCTCGCGCCCTGTTTGCATATCGGAGACTGCGATGAAACACGTGAACCTCGGCGCCGGCCCGCCCGGCGTCATTGCCGCGGAGACGCTGCGCAAGCACGCGCCCGGCGACGA
>JBGAMU010000180.1:0-8889 GCA_044222685.1 Burkholderiaceae bacterium | reverse complement strand
ACCGTGCTGAGCTGGGCCGACGACGTGGCGCAGCTGGCCGACCATCTCGGCCACCGCCGCTTCGGCGTGCTCGGCATCTCGTGCGGTGGCGCGTATGCACTGGCCTGTGCGCACCGCATGCCGAAGCGGCTCGACTACGTCGGCCTGCTCGCCGGCATGGGTCCGATGGATCTGCCCGCGATCCGCCGCGACCAGCTGCCGGTGCTGACGGCCATGTTCGCACTGGCGCGTACGGCGCCGATGCTTGCGGCACCACTGCTGATCGCCGACCTGCTGCTGTTTCGCGGCTCGGCCGAACGCGCCGTGCGCGTGCTGGCGTCGATGCTGAGCCCGCCCGACCGCCGGGTGCTGGCGGCGGACGCCGGTGTCGCAGCAGCATTCGGTGCCAGTCTTGCCGAGGCCTACGCCGGTGGCCTGCGCGGCGCACTGCGCGAGGCGCATCTGATCGGCCGCGAGCGCGGCTTCGCACTGCGCGACATCACGGTGCCGGTGCATGTCTACCAGGGCGGACATGACCGCCATGTACCGCCGGCGATGGGTCGCCACATCGCTGACACGGTGCCGAACGGCCGCTTGCGCTGGTACCCCGACGAGGGCCACCTGTCCATCGTCATCCGCGCCATCGACGACGTCTTGACCGACCTTGCTGCCGCGCGCAGCCCGCGACACGCTGAACCGACTCCAGCCTAGGAAGGACCTGTTCCATCCTGTTCCATCCTGTTCCATCCTGTTCCATTCACCATCGCAACCCAACCATGGACATCAACGTCTTCCTGCCCCACGAACTCGACACCGTGATGCGCGTGCTGCGCACGGCACTCAACCCGCAGGGCGCTCTCGACCCGGACGAGCGCACCTTCCTCGACACCTATGCGCGCGTTGCCGGTCGCGATCCGCTGCGGGCCGATCCGCCGCCGATCGCACCGGAGGGGGTGGTGGTCACCGGTCCGCATCGCCGCAAGCGTCTGGTGCAGCTGAGCGCGTTGGCGGTGTTGCTCGCCCGTCCGGTGCGCCCGCAGTCGATGGCGTTCCTCAAGCAGCTCGCAGTCCGGCTCGGCACGCACGATGCCGTGATCGACGTCATCGACGCACTCTCCAAGGGCCGCCATCTGCAGGTGCGCCTGCTGGCGATGCGCCGCGTGATGCGGGTGCTGCTGAAGGAGGCCTACCTCGCCGAAGGCCTGATGGGCGTGCTGCGCGTGTTCGCCGCCATGTGGCTCAAGGCCCCGGTCAACAAGAACCGGCTCTGGAACTACAAGCGCCTCGGGCTGCTACCAGAAGGCACGCTGGGCCGCGAATACTGGTCGTTCATGACGCGCGAGGGCTTCGGCTTCCCGGGCGACGTGGCGGGCATTCCCGCGTCGATCTCGTACCACGACGTCGCGCATGTGCTCGCCGGTCACGGGGCGACGCCGCTGGGCGAGGTCCAGCAGGCGTGCTTCCAGACCGGCAGTCGCCGCGAAGACGGGTTCTTCTTCGTCCAGATGGCGATCCTGCACTTCCACCAGGGTGTGAAGGTGACGCCGGCAACGGATGCGGTGACCGGCCAGTTCCGACCTGACCTGGCGCTGTGGGCGATCCACCGCGGCGCGCAGTGCAACGTCGACGTCACGCACCAGTGGAACTACTGGCCGCTGATGACCTTGCCGCTCGAAGAAGCTCGTGCTCGCGTGAGTCTGCTGCCCAAGCTGGGTGATCCCCCTCCGTGGTCGGCCTTGCGGACCGCCGCATGAAGTGCACGCCCGCGCGGTCCGGTGGCTCGTTGTGGCTGCGACTCGGCCGGCGGGTCTGGCTGGCGGGTCTGATGCTGGTGGGTCTGCTGCTGGTGGCCGGGCTGGCCGGCTGCGCCGCGCCGCCGCCCGCCGCACATCGTGAGGACAGCCATGCGATCGCCGCCGACGCCGCCACACCGCTCGGCGCCGTGGCGGCGCAGGCGGCGGCACATCCCGGCCTGTCGGGCGTGCGCGCGTTGCCGCAGGCCGCGTTCGCGCTCGATGCGCGGTTCGAGCTGATCCGCCGTGCGCACGTGTCGCTCGACGTGCAGTACTACCTGATCGGCCGCGACGACGTCGGGCGCGCATTGCTGCGCGAGCTGCAGGCGGCGGCGGTGCGCGGCGTGCGCGTGCGGCTGCTGATCGACGACGCCTACACCGTGGACATGGACGCACTATTGCTCGGTCTGGCCGCGCAGCCGGGCGTGGAGGTGCGGCTGTTCAACCCGTTCACCGATGGACGCGAATCCGTGGCCGGCCGCGCGCTCAACGCGATCGGCGACTTCCGGCGACTGAACCACCGCATGCACAACAAGCTGCTGCTGGCCGATGGCGCGTTTGCCGTCATCGGCGGCCGCAACATGGCCGACGAGTATTTCCAGCGCCACGAAGATGCCAACTTCCTCGACTTCGACCTGCTGGTCCTGGGCCCGGTGCTGCCCGATCTGGCGCGGCTGTTCGACAGCTACTGGAACCATCCGCATGTCATGCCGGTGCAGGCCGTCGCGCGCAGCGAGCTCGATGACCGGCAACTGCGCGACGACTTCTTGCGCGAAGTCCACTCGGCGCCCGTGCGGCCCTGGCCGGCGACACCGGACCAGGACCTGTACGGCGACCCGCCGCTCGGCGCCGACCTCGACCGCGGCCTGCCGCGCCTGATCTGGGCCGCGGCGCGCGCCTACGCCGACACACCCGACAAGGTGAGCTTCGAGCGCCGGCCCGAGCAGTTCGACAGCACGGTGACCCATCGCACGATCGAATCGCTTCGCGAAGCCCGTTCCGAGATCGTGCTGGTGTCGCCGTACTTCATTCCCGGTTCGGCCGGCGTCGCGCGCCTGCAGGAGGCGCGCCAACGCGGCGTCTCCGTGCGCGTGGTCACCAACTCGATGGCCGCCAGCGACGAGCCACTCGTCAGCGTGGCCTATCACCGCTACCGCCTGCCGCTGCTGCGCGCCGGCGTGCAGCTCTACGAGCTGAGCCCGGCGCAGTTGCGCATCGATCCGCGGGCACGGGCGAGCTTCGGCCGCTCCAAGGGCAGCCTGCACGCCAAGCTCGCATTCATCGACCGCCGCATCGTGCTGCTCGGCTCGATGAACCTCGACGCGCGCTCGGCGTGGACCAACACCGAACTCGGCCTGCGCATCGACAGTGCCGAGCTGTCCGACCGCATCGGCGGCGTGCCGGCGCTGGCCACCGGGCGCGGTGCGTACCAGGTGCGGCTGGCCGAGGACGGTGCCACGCTGCGCTGGCATGCGCTGAACAGCGGCGCCGACGAGTCGCCGCTGGCCGACGAGCCCGAGGTCGGCTGGTTCGAACGGCTGAAGCTCAAGTTCCTGTCGCTGTTCGTCGCCGAGGATCTGCTGTAAGCGATTTCAGCCGCCTTCGGCTTCGGGTCGATACCACCGGGCAAAGTACTGCTTCACCTGCGGCCCCGAGGCCTTCAGCGCATGGCAGCCGTCGATGCTGAACGGCTTTTCGTCGGCCTGGCTCGTCAGTACCTCCCACATCGCCTGCAGCACAGCGCTGCCCATCACGCCGGCCAGCTCGTTCATGTGCGTGCAGCCGGCGGTGCGGCCGAAGAGCTTGCGGATCGCGTCGCGGTAGCCGCGCCCCACACGCACGCCGGCGAGCTGGCTGTAGTCGGGCGCGATGGTGCCGCAGGCGGCACCGTAGGGCCCGGCGTCGGTGACGGCCTGCGCCGAGACGATCGTGGCGCTCTGGTCGACCGTGAAGCGCAGCCACATCGAGTGCATCGCCTCCCCGGCCGGCAGCATGCCGCCGGCGCAGGGCACCGGGTGCGGCCAGGCATCGGTGAGGTGGCCTTCGATGTCCCACAAGCCGTCGCTGCGCGCATAGGCACGGACGGTGATGGTGCGCTGGTGCGAGGCCTGGCGTTCGCAGGTCGGTGGGGGCAGGGGCATGGGGTGTCGGTAAAGGTGTCGGTCGGGGCGGAACCAAGCCTACACCCGGCCGCGGCGCGGGCGCGGGTCTCGCCCAGGGGGCGCCGGTCGCGATCCTCGTTAGACTGGCCCGCTTTGCGCCCGCCGGCGCATCCTGAACACTTCACCAGAGAGCTTGCCGAATGAACAAGTCGTTCCAACTGAACCTCGGGCGCATCGCGCGCCTGTCGATCGTGGTCGCCGCGGCCGCGCTCGCGGCCGCCTGCAGCACGCCGCCTGCCGCGCCGCGCTGGCAGGGCGAGCGGCCGGCCTCGCTGCTGTGGGTGGGCAACAGCTTCTTCTACTTCAACAACAGCATGCACGGGCATCTGGGCGGGCTGCTCAACGCCGCCGGCGTGCGAGGCATTCGTCAGACCTCGGTGACGATCAGTGGTGCCGGGCTGGACTGGCACGACATGGCTTCGCACTTCAAGCCGGGCACAGGCATGCTGCGCTACAGCTTCACGCCGACCAACGACGTGGCATTCAACACCTTCGAACGCGCCTACGACATGGTGTTGATGATGGATTGCAGCCAATGCCCGATCCATCCGAAGCTGCAGCAGGCGTTCCACGACACGGCCAAGGCCCATGCCGCTGCGGTGCGGCGCTCGGGCGCCGAGCCGGCCCTCTTCCTGAGCTGGGCCTACCAGGACCAGCCGCAGATGACCGAGCAGCTGGCCGCCGAGTACATCAAGGCGGGCCGCGCCAACCAGATGCGCGTGGTGCCGGCGGGTCCGGCGTTTGCCGCGTCGATCGCCAAGCGGCCCGACGTGAACCTCTATGCGCCCGACAAACGCCACCCGAGCCTGGCACAGCTACACCGCGGGTCTGCCGCCGGACGTGGCGCAGCATCTCCAGGCCGTGGCCTGGGAGACCGTGCAGTCGTTCAAGCCCTGATCAGCGCTCGTAGACGAAGCCGTCGGCGGGCGGCTCCACCGGCGCGATGCGGGCGTTGGCCACGATGCCGTCGGCCAGGACGATCACGCTGCCGGCCGCGACGACCGTCGTGGCAGCGGCAGGCGCCTTGCCCTTGACGTCGGCGGCCGCGGTCACGGTCTTCGAGTTGCGGGGCGCGGCCTTGGCCTTCGGCGTGTCGGCGCGGCCCGACGGGGACGCCGACTGTGCGAATGCGCTGACCGCGATCAACGCACCGGCCGAGACCAACGACAGCTTGACGAGACGAGATTTCACGGAAGCCCCAGCGGCCGACACGACCGAGCATGACGATGCGGCCATGCTAGGCGGAGCCGTCGCTCAAGGGTGACGCGCCGCCGACCCTGGCGCGCGCCGTGTTCAGAACTGCCGTGACGAAGTGCCCGCGCCGGGCTCAGGCCTTCTTGGTCAGCTGCTCGGTGGCGGCCTTGCGGTCGGCCGCCACCTTCTGTGCATGCGGGCGCTGGCCGACCAGCGCGGCATAGGCTTTCCAGTCGACGCCCTGCGCCAGCAGCAGGTCTTCGCCGAGCACGAGGCGCGTGGCCATGCCCACCAGCGGCAGGCTGACCCAGGCCGCGCAATCGGCCTGGGTGAAGCCGTCGCCGGCCACGTAGGGCGAGAATTTCGCCAGTCGCTTGAACGCAGGAACGTTCTTGCCGAGGCGCTTGCGCACGCTGGCTTTCACGTCGTCGCTCACGGTGCCGCCGAAGAAGGCCTGCGCATACAGCTCGCGCGCCACCAGCTCCAGGTGCAGGTCGATGAAGATCGAGAGCTCGCGCACCTTGGCCGCCGCATAGGGGTCGGCCGGCAGCAGCGGTGGGTTGGGCTGGATGGCCTCGAGGTAGCCCATGATGGCCTCGCTCTCGCACAGCGGCCCCTGCGGCGTGCGCAGGAACGGCACCTTGCCCAGCGGCGAACACGAGAGCACGGCTTCGTCCTTCGAGCCGGTGGACACCGGCACCTCCTCGAACGGAATGCCTTTCTCGAGCAGGGCGAGCTTGACCTTGTTGTAGTAGTTCGAGATGGCAAAGCCGCAAAGCTGGATCATCGGTGTCTCCTTCGAGGGGTGGGCGCCAGTGTAGGCAAGGCCGCGCAGGCGGACCGTCGTGTTCGCGACAGCGCGGGCCAGGGGCCCGGGCCGCCGCAGGAGGGGGATACCCGCAGGTCGAGCGGTCAAGGTGAGGTTCGTCAACACCCGCGGGTGGCGCCGGGCCTAGGCTGTGTCGATCGTTGGTGCCGATCGCCGTTGGGGCACGACGAACCGCAATAGACTGCGCGAGCAAGGAGACCACGCCGTGAACGAGCATCAATCGCCGCATGTCGGCACGAGACGGCGAATCGTCGCCGCATGCATGGCGCTCGGCGCCGGCCAGGCGCTGGCGGCCGGATTCCAGATCAACGAGACCTCGGCCAGCGGCCTGGGCAACGCCTACGCCGGCGGCGCGGCGGCGGCCGAGGACGCGGCCACGCTGTGGAGCAACGCGGCCGGCATCTCGCGCATCGGCGCGACGCAAGTGGTCGGCGCGCTGCACCTGATCAACATCTATTTCGTGTGGCCGCTGAACGCGCAATGGACGCTCGGGCTCGGTGTCAACGCGCCGTTCGGCCTGGTCACCGACTACGACGATGGGTGGATCGGCCGCTTCCAGGCCGACAAGTCGGACATCAAGACGATCAATCTCAACCCGACCGCAGCCTACAAGTTGAGCAACGACGTGGCGGTGGGATTCGGCCTCAACATTCAATCCATCGACGCCACTTTCACCAATCAGGCCAACTACTCGGCGGCCTTGCTGAGCGCGGCGGCGGCCAACGGCATCGCACCGGGCTCGGCCACCTACAACGCGATCGCGGCGGCGACGCCGGGCCTGGAGTCGGCCGTCAAAGTCAGCGGCGACGACTATGCCGCGGGCTGGAACATCGGCGTGCTGTGGGAGATCGACAAGAACCGACGATTCGGCGCGCACTATCGCTCGGCGATCAGTTACACCGTCAAGGGTGACGTGCGGTTCACGCATCCCACGCCCAGCGTCGCACCGGGCCTGGCGCCGACGGTGGCCTTGCTGGTGGCCGGCGTCAACTCCACCGCGCTCTACGACTCCGGCGTCACTGCCAAGGTCAAGCTGCCGCCCATTGGGAACCTGTCGTACTTCCAGACCATCGACAGCCGCTGGGACGTGATGGCCGACGCGCAGTGGACCGGCTGGTCGACGATCAAGGATCTGACCTTCGTGCGCAGCGACGGCACGCTGCTGCAAAGCACGCCGGAAAACTTCAAGGACACCTGGAAGCTCGCCGTCGGCGTGAACTATCGCGTCGACGGCCAATGGCTGCTGCGTGGCGGCCTGGCGCTCGACCAGTCGCCGGTGGATCAGGTCGACCGCACGCCGCGCCTGCCCGACAACGACCGCACCTGGTTCACTGCGGGCGTGCAGTGGCGCCCCTTGCCCAAGCTGTTGCTCGACGTGGGCGCGGCGTACGTCAAGGTCGACAAGGCATCGATCAACAAGAGCGGTGACCCGCCGAATGTGTTGGCCTACGGATTGCTGAACGGCAGCTACAAGTCGCACACGACCATCGTGTCGGCGCAGTTGGCGTATTCGTTCTGACCGCCAGAAGCGGCCCGACGCGGAGAACACGATGAAGACCACGAATCGTTACTGGGCACCCCTGCTGCTCGTGCTGCTCGCCGCCTGCGGCGGCGGCGACGACGAAACGGCCGAGCGCGGCGCCGTGCTCTCGGCGCAGGTGCTCGGCAAGGTCACGATCGCGCAGATCGATGCGGGCACCGCCGCCTCAGGCGCGCAGGCGCTGACGGGTGCCGCGCGCTGCGACGTCGACTTGCGCTACGTGATCTACTCGACGCGCGACCCGGCCGGCAAGGCGGCCAGTGCGTCGGCCGGCGTGCTGGTGCCCAGCGGCACCGATCCGGCCTGCACCGGCGAACGGCCGGTGGTGCTGTATGCGCACGGCACCACGCTCACGCAAACCAAGAACCTGGCCAACGTGTCAAGCGACGGCGAAGGCTCCTTGCTGATGGCGATGTACGCGGCGCAGGGCTTCATCGTCGTGGCGCCCAACTATCTGGGCTACGACCGCTCCTCGCTCGACTACCACCCGTATCTCCATGCCGAGGCACAGGCGGTCGACATGATCGACGGCCTGCGCGCCGCCAAGACCGTGATCGCGACGCAGAGTGCGACCAAGGCGTCGGCCAAGCTGCTGGTGACCGGCTATTCGCAGGGCGGCCACGTCGCGATGGCGACGCACAAGGTCATCGAGCGCGACTACAGCTCCGAGTTCACGGTCACCGCGGCGGGCACGATGTCGGGGCCGTACAACCTGGTGAAGTTCGTCGACGTGATCGTCGGCCCGGGCCCGATCGCGGCCGGGGCCACGCTGTTCGGCCCGTTGCTGGTCACCAGCTACCAGCGTGCGTATGGCAATGTCTACGCCAGCCCGTCCGACGTCTACCAGGTGCAGTACGCCGGCACCGCGGCACGGCTGTTCCCGACCGATACGCCGGTCGATCAACTGATCGCACAGGGCAAATTGCCGCCCGACCCGACCTTTACGCTGCTGTTCGGGACCAATGGGCTGTTCACCGACACCTTCCGCGCGGGTTACCTGACATCGAATTTCCGCAGCGACGCACAGGCCAACACGCTGTTGGGTTGGACGCCCAGGCGCCCGGGCACGGTGGCCTTGTGCGGCGGCGCGCAGGATCCGACGGTGTTCTACTTCAACACCACCGACATGCAGGCCGACCTCGCGGCGCGCAACTTCCTGGCGCCGGCGTGGGACCTGGAGAACCGCGCCACGCTGCCGGCGGGCACCGTCGGCGACTTGATCTACGGCGGCTTCCAGGCGCAGAAGACCGCCGCCGGCGCCAATGCGCAGGCGCAGTACCACGGCACGCTGGTGCCGCCGTTCTGCATGGCGCTGGTGCGCGGGCTGTATCAGCAGGTGCTCGCGGCCGGAATCTGAAGACGCCCCGCTAGCACGGTCCCCGCCACCCGAAT
>JBGAMU010000067.1:0-22146 GCA_044222685.1 Burkholderiaceae bacterium | reverse complement strand
CGCGTGGTGGGCGGTTCGACACGGTGGATGCACGACAGGCAACGACAGGGCAGCCAGTGTAACGGCGCGCCCTCGCAAACTTGTGCACACGTCGCATGGTCTCGGGGCGCATGCGGTCTTGCCGGCCGTCCCCCCTTCTCGATGGTGGGCAGGCGGATGCGGCCGTCGACGCGGATTTGTTCGCAGGGCTGCCACGCGCGCTCAGGCTATGGTCGCGGCTGTTCACACATCCACTACCGCCGCACGGAGCGCGTCATGTCCAGCCTGTTCATCGTCCTCATCGTCTTAGCCGCCGTCGTGGCGGGTGCCGCGCTCGCCTTGCTGCCGACGGTGGCACATTTCCGGCGTGAGATCGCCCTCCTGAACAACCGCATCGACCAGAGCGAGCACGCTCGGGTCAAGGCCAACACGCAACTGCTCGAGGCCCGTGCCCAGGTGGAGTCGCTGCAGCAGGAACTCATCGACAGCAAGCGGCACGGCGTGGTCAACGCCGCGTCGGCGTCAGCCAAGGCGGCCGCAGCGGCGGCCGAAGTCAAGGTCAAGCAGGAGCGCGCCAAGGCCGAGCTGATCCGCGAGCTCGAGGCCAACGACAAGTCCAGCCAGAGCCCGAGCGGCTTTGCCGACACCCAGCCGATGGGCACTGGCTTCGGCGCGCTGGCGGCGCGCTAGTTCAGTAAGTCAGACCAGCACGCGCTCGATGCCGCCGCGGTTGGCGCGCTCTACGTACTGCTCGAGCCAGCGCTCGCCCAGGATCTTGCGCGCCAGCTCGACGACGATGTAGTCGGCCTCGAGCAGCCCCGTCTGCAGGTCACCCTGGTAGCGCGACAGGCCCTGCAGGCAGCTCGGGCAGGACGTCAGCACCTTCAGGTTGCCGTCCCCAGGCAAGGCGCCGCTGGCTCGCAGCAGCTGTTCGGAGCGCTGCAACTCCTCTTCCTTGCGGAACCGCACCTGCGTGGCGATGTCCGGTCGCGTCACGCCGAACGTGCCGCTCTCGCCGCAGCAGCGCTCGCTCTTGACCACCCCCTCGCCGACCAGCGACTTGACGGTGAGCATCGGGTCACGCTGCTTCATCGGGCTGTGGCAGGGGTCGTGGTACAGGTAGGTTCCGCCTCCAGGCAACGAAACGCCCTTTTCGACCAGGAACTCGTGGATGTCGACGATGCGCGACCCCGGGAAAATCTCGTCGAATTTGTAGCCCTGCAGCTGGTCGTAGCAGGTGCCGCAGCTCACCACCACGGTCTTGATGTCCAGGTAGTTCAGCGTGTTGGCGACGCGGTGGAAGAGCACGCGGTTGTCGGTGATGGTCTTCTCGGCCCGATCGAACTGCCCTGCCCCGCGCTGCGGGTAGCCGCAGCACAGGTAGCCGGGCGGCAGCACGGTCTGCACGCCCACTTGCCACAGCATCGCCTGCGTCGCCAGGCCCACTTGCGAGAACAGCCGCTCGGAGCCGCAGCCCGGGAAATAGAACACCGCCTCGCTGTCGACGGTGGTGGCTGCCGGGTCGCGGATGATCGGCACGTAGGCCTTGTCTTCCACGTCGAGCAACGCCCGCGCGGTGCGCTTGGGCAAGCCGCCGGGCAGCTTCTTGTTGACGAAGTGCAGCACCTGTTCGCGCATGGGCGGCGCACCGACGGTGGCCGGCGGCCTCGCAGTCTGCCGTCGACCGGCCAGGCGGAAGGCATCGGTCGCCCAGCGCTGCAGCCGGAAGCCGACATTGACCATCGCACGTCGCGCCAGGCGAATCGTCTCCGGGTGGGTCGCGTTCAGCATGAACATCGCGGCAGCCTGGCCCGGTCGGAACTGCTTGCGCCCCATCTTGCGCAACAGGTTGCGCATGTTCATCGAGACGTCGCCGAAGTCGATCTTCACCGGACACGGCGACGCGCACTTGTGGCACACGGTGCAGTGGTCGCCGACGTCCTCGAACTCCTCCCAGTGCCGGATCGACACGCCGCGGCGCGTCTGCTCCTCGTAGAGGAAGGCCTCGATCAGCAGCGACGTGGCCAGGATCTTGTTGCGCGGGCTGTACAGCAGGTTGGCGCGCGGCACGTGGGTGGCGCACACCGGCTTGCACTTGCCGCAGCGCAGGCAGTCCTTCACCGAGTCGCTGATCGCACCGATGTCGCTCTGCTGCATGATCAGCGACTCGTGCCCCATCAGGCCGAAGCTCGGGGTGTAGGCATGCGCGAGATCGGCGGCCCGCACGTCGTCACCCAAGCGCGCGAGCCCGGCGCCGCGCAGCAGCTTGCCCTTGTTGAAGCGGCCTTCGGGGTCGACCTTCTGCTTGTAGTCTGCAAAGTCGCGCAGCTCGTCGTCGGTCAGGAACTCGAGCTTGGTGATGCCGATGCCGTGTTCGCCCGAGATCACGCCGCCCAGGCTGCGCGCCAGCGCCATGATGCGGCCGACCACCTGGTGCGCGGTCTGCAGCATCGGATAGTCGTCGCTGTTGACCGGGATGTTGGTGTGCACGTTGCCGTCGCCGGCATGCATGTGCAGCGCCACCCAGAGGCGACCATGCAAGACCTCTTTGTGGATCTGCTGGCATTGGGCAAGGATGGGCGCGAACGCCTCGCCTTCGAACAGCTCGCGCAGGGGCTCGAGCAGTTGCGTCTTCCACGATGCGCGCAGGCTGTGGTCCTGTAGCTGCTCGAACAGCGTGCGCTTTCCGGGTGACGCCGGCGCATCGAGCCCGTCGAGCCAGCCGCGCCACAGCAGCCGCAGCTCGCGGATGGCCAGCAGCGCTTGCGCCACGCGATCTTCCAGCAGCTCGGCGCTCGGGATCTCGCGCGCGTCGTCGGTGCGGCCCAGCGGCAACGCACCCTCGGCGAAGAAACATTCCAGCCGGTCGAGCAGCTCGAGCTTGTTGCGCAGGCTCAGCTCGATGTTGAAACGCTCGATGCCGAGCGTGTATTCGGCCATGCGCGGCAGCGGGATCACCACATCTTCGTTGATCTTGAAGGCGTTGGTGTGCTTGGCGATCGCGGCCGTGCGCTTGCGGTCGAGCCAGAACTTGCGGCGCGCATCCGCTCCGACGGCGACGAAACCCTCGCCGGAGCGTGCATTGGCCAGGCGCACCACCTCGCTGGTGGCGCGGGCCACCATCTCGTCGTCATCGCCGACGATGTCGCCGATCAGCACCATCTTCGGCAGGCCGCCGGTACGGCCGCGCACGCTGCGCTTGCTTTTGGTGGTGTAGCCCACTGCCTTGAGGTAGCGGTCGTCCAGGTGCTCCAAACCGGCCAGGATGGCGCCACCAGCCCGCTGTTGCGCGAACAAGTAGTCCTTGATCTCAACAATGGCCGGCACCGCCTCGCGCGGGTTGCCGAAGAACTCCAGGCATACGGTGCGCACATGCGCCGGCAGGCGATGCAGCACCCAGCGTGCCGAGGTGATGAGGCCGTCGCAGCCTTCCTTCTGCACGCCGGGCAGGCCCGACAGGAACTTGTCGGTGACGTCCTTGCCGAGACCCTCCTTGCGGAAGCGCGCGCCGGGGATATCAAGTCGCTCGGTGCGTTGCACCGTGCGCCCGCTGGCATCGAGCCAGCGCAGCTGAAAGCTCGCCATCTCCGCGTCGTGGATCTTGCCCAGGTTGTGGTTGAGCCGCTCGACCTCGAGCCACTCGCCCTGCGGCGTCACCATGCGCCAGCTGGCCAGGTTGTCGAGCGCAGTGCCCCAGAGCACGGCCTTCTTGCCGCCGGCGTTCATCGCGATGTTGCCGCCGATACAGCTCGCCTCGGCCGACGTGGGGTCGACCGCGAAGACGAGCCCCGCCGCCTCGGCCGCATCGGCCACGCGCTGGGTCACGACGCCGGCCTCGGTCCAGATCGTCGGCACCGGATGGTCGAGCCCCGGCAGCGCGCGGTACTCCACCGCGCCGAGCCCTTCGAGCTTCTCGGTGTTGATCACCGCGCTCTTCCACGTGAGCGGGATCGCGCCGCCGGTGTAGCCGGTGCCGCCGCCGCGCGGCACGATCGTCAGCCCGAGTTCGATGCAGCCCTGCACCAGCGCCGCCATCTCGGCCTCGGTGTCGGGCGTCAGCACGACGAAGGGATACTCGACGCGCCAGTCGGTCGCATCGGTCACGTGCGACACGCGCGACAGGCCGTCGAACTTGATGTTCTGCTTGTCGGTGGCGCGCGACAGCACGCGGCGCGTGCGCTGCCGCAGGTCGTACACGGTGCGAAACCGTTCGGCGAAACGGTGCACAGCCGCCTGCGCCATCACCAGCAGTTCACCGACCGCGGCGTCGCGCGGTGCGTCGACATCCGGCGTGCGGCGCTTCTGCACCTCGCCCAGCCGATGCTCGAGGGCCTCGATCAGCATGCGGCGGCGCTTGTAGTCGTGGATCAGGTCGTCTTCGAGATAGGGGTTGCGCTGCACGACCCAGATGTCGCCGAGCACCTCGTACAGCATGCGCGCCGAGCGCCCGGTGCGCCGCTCGTCGCGCAGGCGGCCCAGGATGTCCCACGCGCGCTCGCCGAGCAGGCGGATCACGATCTCGCGATCGGCGAACGAGGTGTAGTTGTACGGAATCTCGCGCAGGCGCGGCACCGCATCGCCCGCGTCGCCCGGCGACGAGGTGGCCGCCAGGGGTGGCAACGGCTGGGGTGCGTTCATGGTGCGGCGGCAGGCGCTCGGGCCTTGATGGATCTCAAGCGGCGCCCTCACGGCACGGCAGCCGGCGATGTTACCGCAGCGCAGCATTTCCACTGGGCCACGCTGTCGCGCAGCCGCCGATCCGGCGGGTATTCCCCCTTGCCGCCCCGGCGCCATCCATGTGAGAAACAGGGATGTCATCGACCGGCTTCATCATCGCCGGTCGTCAAACCGAATCGACCCCAACGGAGCTTTCATGAATCGCAGACATTTGGCGCCCGCCCTGGCAACCCTGGCCATGCTGGCCTTCGCCGGGCCCGCGCAGGCACAGACCGAGATCCAGTGGTGGCACTCGATGACCGCCGTCAACAACGAATGGGTCAACGACCTGGCCAAGGACTTCAACGCGAGCCAGAAGGACTACAAG
Organism: Burkholderiaceae bacterium; assembly: GCA_044222685.1. Lineage (GTDB taxonomy): Bacteria > Pseudomonadota > Gammaproteobacteria > Burkholderiales > Burkholderiaceae_C > JAEUPI01. Next base: position 17,123 of record JBGAMU010000067.1, on the reverse strand, counting down.
GTCGTGCCGATCTACAAGGGCACCTACGACGTGTCGTTCACCGCCGCGGTCGCCGCCTTCCGCGCCGGCCAGGCACCGCACATCCTGCAGGTGTTCGAGGTCGGCACCGCCACGATGATGGCGGCCAAGGGCGTCAGCGTGCCGGTCGGCAAGGTGATGAAGGACGCGGGCTACAAGTTCGATCCGGCGGCCTACATCCCCGCGGTAGCCGGCTACTACACCGCGCCCAACGGCGAGATGCTGAGTTTCCCGCTCAACAGCTCGACGACGGTCTTCTACATCAACAAGGACGCCTTCAAGGCCGCCGGCATCGACACCTCCAAGCCGCCCGCCACCTGGCCCGAGGTGGCACTGGCCGCCGCCAAGCTCAAGGCGGGCGGACACAAGTGCCCGTTGACCATCGCCTGGCAGGGCTGGACGCAGCTGGAGAGCTTCTCGACCTGGCACAACGTGGAACTTGCGACCAAGGGCAACGGACTGAAGGGTCTGGATGCGCGCCTGGTGGCCAACTCGCCGCTGCACGTGCGCCACATCGAGAACCTGGCCAACATGGCCAAGCAGGGCCTGTTCGTCTACAAGGGTCGGGCCAACACGCCGGAGGCGAGCTTCGTGTCGGGCGAGTGCGCGATGATCACCACCTCGTCGGGCTTCTACGGCAACGTGAAGAAGAATGCCAAGTTCGACTTCGCGCTTGCCACCCTGCCCTACTACCCCGACGTGCAGGGCGCACCGCAGAACACGGTGATCGGCGGCGCCAGCCTGTGGGTGCTGGCCGGCAAGAAGCCGGCCGAGTACAAGGGCGTGGCAGCCTTCTTCAACTACCTGTCCAGCCCCGAGGTGCAGTCGGCCAGCCACAAGCGCACCGGCTATCTGCCGATCACCAATGCCGCCTTCGCGCTGACCGAGAAGTCGGGCTTCTATAAGGAGAACCCGGGCACCGACACGGCCGTCAACCAGATGGTGCGCAAGGTCACCGACAAGTCGCGCGGCATTCGCCTGGGCAACTACGTGCAGATCCGGACCATCGAGGACGAGGAACTCGAGAACGTATGGAGCGGCAAGAAGTCGGCCAAGGAGGCACTCGACGCGATCGTGCAGCGCGGCAACGAGCTGCTCGAGCGCTTCCAGAAGGCAAACAAGGGCTGAGGCCCTTGTTTGCCTATTCGGCTGAGATAACGGCACCCCTCCCTGGCCCTCCCCGCCGGGCGGGGAGGGTCTAGACAGAATCACAAGCTTGGCTGCCGAGAAGCGCGTCACCTTCCGATCACCCTGGCTGCCATGGGCGCTGCTCGCGCCCCAGGTGGCCATCATCGCGTTGTTCTTCTTCTGGCCCGCCGGGCAGGCGCTGGTGCAGTCGCTGCAACAGTCCGACGCTTTCGGCACGTCGGTCGAATGGGTCGGGCTCGACAACTTCCGCAACCTGTGGAACGACGACGGCTACCTTGCGTCGTTCTGGACCACCGCGGTGTTCTCGGCGCTGGTGGCTTCGCTGGGCCTGTCGCTGTCGCTGCTGCTGGCCGTCTTTGCCGACCGCGTGGTCAAGGGCTCGGGCATCTACCGCACGCTGCTGATCTGGCCCTATGCGGTGGCCCCGGCCGTGGCCGGTGTGCTGTGGCTGTTCATGTTCGCACCCAGCGTGGGCATCGTGTCGTACCTGCTACGCGAGGGCGGTTTCGAGTGGAACCACCTGCTCAACGGCCACCATGCGATGGCGTTGATCGTGATGGCCGCCGTCTGGAAGCAGATCGCGTACAACTTCCTGTTCTTCCTGGCGGGTCTGCAGTCGATCCCGAAGTCGCTGATCGAGGCCGCAGCCATCGATGGCGCCCGGCCGTGGCGGCGCTTCTGGACCATCCAGTTTCCGTTGCTGTCGCCGACCACCTTCTTTCTGCTGGTGATCAACGTCATCTACGTGTTCCTCGAGACCTTCGCCATCGTCGACGCCGCCACGTCGGGCGGCCCGGGCAAGGACACCGCGATCCTCGTCTACAAGCTGTACTACGACGCCTTCAAGGCGCTCGATCTGGGCGCATCGGCGGCGCAGTCGGTCGTGCTGATGTTCATCGTCGTGATCTTCACGGTGGTGCAGTTCCGCTTCGTCGAGAAGAAAGTGAACTACTGACATGGTCGAACGCCGCCCGACCCTCGGCATCCTCGCGCATGTGGTGCTGATCATCGGCGTCCTGATCGTGGCACTGCCGGTGTACATCACCTTCGTGGCGTCCACGCACGCCAACGAGGCGATCATCCATCCGCCGATGCCGTTGACGCCGGGCTCGCACCTGATCGAGAACTACACCGCTGTGCTCACCGGCACCCAGGAAGGCGGCGGCTCGAAGGCGGCGGTCGGGCAGATGATGATCGTCAGCCTGGTCACGGCGCTGGTCATCGCGATCGGCAAGATCGCCATCTCGCTGCTGTCGGCCTTCGCGATCGTCTACTTCCGGTTCCCGTTCCGGATGTTCTTCTTCTGGGCCATATTCGTGACGCTGATGCTGCCGGTGGAGGTGCGCATCGCGCCGACCTACAAGGTAGTGTCGGACCTGGGCATGCTCAACACCTATGCCGGGCTCACCGTGCCGCTGATCGCATCGGCCACCGCGACGTTCCTGTTCCGCCAGTTCTTCCTCACGGTGCCCGACGAGCTGACCGAGGCGTCGCGCATCGACGGTGCCGGGCCGCTTCGGTTCTTCTGGGACGTGCTGGTGCCGCTGTCGCGCACCAGTGTGGCGGCGCTGTTCGTCATCCAGTTCATCTATGGCTGGAACCAGTACCTGTGGCCGCTGCTGGTGACAACCAGCGAAGACATGTACCCGGTGGTGATCGGCATCAAGCGCATGATTTCTGGCGGCGACGCGCAGACCGAATGGGGCGCGGTGATGGCCACCGCGATGCTGGCGATGATTCCGCCCGCACTAGTGGTGCTGCTGATGCAGCGCTGGTTCGTCAAGGGTCTGGTCGACACTGAAAAGTAGAAAGCAAGCGATGGGCGCGATCAGCATCCGCAACGTGGTCAAGCGCTACGGCAAGGGGCCGAAGGCGAACCAGGTCATCCACGGTGTGAGCGCCGAGATCGCCGACGGCGAATTCATCGTCATCGTGGGTCCGTCGGGCTGCGGCAAGAGCACGCTGCTGCGCATGGTGGCAGGCCTCGAGGAGATCAGCGACGGACAGATCTCGATCGCCGGCCGCGTGGTCAACGATGTCGAGCCGAGCGAGCGCGACATTGCGATGGTGTTCCAGAACTACGCGCTCTATCCCCACATGAGCGTGTTCGAGAACATGGCCTACGGACTCAAGATCGCCAAGGTGCCGGTGGCCGAGATCAAGGCCCGTGTCGACAAGGCGGCGGGCATCCTGCAACTCGGGCCCTTCCTCGAACGCAAGCCGCGCGAGCTGTCGGGTGGCCAGCGCCAGCGCGTGGCCATGGGCCGGGCCATCGTGCGGCAACCGGCGGTGTTCCTGTTCGACGAGCCGCTGTCCAACCTGGACGCTAAGTTGCGGGCGCAGACGCGGCTCGAGATCCAGAAGCTGCACCGGGAGCTTGGCGTGACATCACTGTTCGTCACCCACGACCAGGTCGAGGCGATGACGCTCGCCGAGCGCATGATCGTCATGAACGCCGGCGTGATGGAGCAGATCGGCACGCCGGAAGACGTCTATGCGCGGCCGGCCTCGACCTTCGTGGCCGGCTTCATCGGCTCGCCGCCGATGAACCTGCTCAAGGGCAAGGCCCGGGGCAATCGCTTCGAGATCGACGGTCAGGTCTGGCCACTCCCGGTCCACGCGCCACGCGACGGCGAACTGATCCTCGGCGTGCGCCCCGAACACGCGCAGCTTGCGCCCGACGGCGCCTGGACACTCACCGTCGAGGTGATCGAGATGCTGGGTGCCGAGCGCCTGGTCTACGGCCGCGTCGGCGGCGCGCTCTTCACGCTGCGCATCGAAGGCACACTGACCCCGCCTGCCGTGGGCAGCCAGGTGCGCATCGACGCGCCGGCCAGCCGGCTCCACTGGTTCGATGCCACCAGCGGCAAGCGCGTGGGCTGATCGATGAGCGACTGGCCGTATCCGCTGTGGATCGCACACCGCGGCGCCGGCAAGCTGGCGCCCGAGAATACGTTGGCCGCCTTCCGGCTCGGCGCGTCGCATGGTTATCGCGCGTTCGAATGCGACGTCAAGCTGTCGTCCGATGGCGTGCCTTTCCTGCTGCACGACGATACGCTGGAACGCACGACGAGCGGCCAGGGCCGCGCCGGCGACCTGCCGTGGGCCGCCTTGTCGCGGCTGGACGCCGGCAGCTGGCACAGTGCCGCATACGCGGGCGAGCCGCTCGCCAGCTTCGAGGCGATTGCGGCGTACTGCCTGGGCAACGGCTTCGCGCTCGACCTCGAGATCAAGCCGACACCCGGCGTCGAACACGACACCGGCCGCACGGTCGGCGAATGGGTGCGCAAGCGGTGGCGCGGCACGCCACCGCTGTTGAGCTCGTTTCGCCCGGAGTCGCTGGCGGGTGCCCGCGAGAGCGCGCCCGAGCTGCCGCGTGCGCTGCTGCTCGACACGCTGTGGGAGGGTTGCCTCGAGATGGTGGATTCGCTCGGCTGTGTGGCGGTGATCACGAATCACCAATTGATGGACGCCGAACTCATCGCACGCATCCATGGTGCGGGCCGGCGCGCCCTCGTCTACACGGTCAACGACGCAGCGAGGGTGCAGACGTTGTGCTCGATTGGAATCGACGGCATCGTGACCGACGCGGTGGATCGACTGCCACCGCAGTGACGGTGGCTGCCCGGGTTCAGGCTTTGAAGTCCAGCGCCAGTCGCCAGCCTGGGTTCGTGCCTTCGCCGCTGTACGCTCCGCGATAGGTCATGTCGCGCGCGCTCCGGTTGAAGTCGACGTTCCAGTCCGGAAGGCCATTGAGTCCGGTCGACACCAGGGGCGACGCCGCCTGTTTGAGTGCACTCCCGGCCTTCGGGAACAGATCCAGCGAGCCGAGACCTCCCGCTGGATTGACGACATAACCTGCCGCATTGGCGAGCGTGTCACCGACGTTCTGCGATGCGGTCGCACCGCTTCCGCTCACCGAGATCGGTGTTCCTGCGGTAAAGACGGCATTGCCGAGCACCTTCTGGGTCGTGCCCGCCACACCGCCCGACACCGAGATGGCCGACGAGCTGCCGCTGCTGATGACAGTGTTGTTGAAGATCTGCACGTCCCGCACCGAACCGCCGTGCGTCTGCACCCGCACGGCGGCATCGTCGGCCACCATCACGTTGCTGTAGAAGGCGATGTTGCCTTCGCCCTGGAAGAGCGATTCGGTCGGGTTGCGATGGAAGAAGTTGCCGTAGATGGCAACACCATTGGTCGAGCCGGGCCCGCTCGGCGGGCAATCACCCACCAGCAGGTTGGGCCGCGCATTGACGCCGGTCGAGCTGGTGGCTGACTTCGCAAAGACGTTATTGCGGATGATCGTGGTCGTCCTGCCGGTGGGCATGCCCGATGGGACGCTGGCCCAGACCAGCTGATGCTTGATCTGGATGCAGTAGCCGATCGAGTCGACGACCACATTGTTCTCGATGAGCCCGTTGACGAAGGGACTGTCGCCCGTGGAGTTGCCCAGGTACATGCCGGTACCGGCACCGACGATCCGATTGCCGCGAATGATCCAGTTCCAGGTCACTTGGCCCGTGGTCGAAATGCCCACGATCTGCTGGTCGCCGCCGAGGCCGTGAAAGTAGTTGTCCTCGATGGTGATGTCGTGCGCCGGTCCCTGGGTCGCCACACCAAAACCAGCCCGACCACGGCCGTCGATCTCCAGCCGACGGACCACGATGTAGCTGGCGTTGGCTAGGCGAATCGTGTTGTGCGTGTCGCGGCCGAACAGTACGGGACGCGGACCCGTGTCCGGCCCGGTGATCACGATGGGTGCGCTGGGTGTACCGTTCAGGTTGAAGATGGGCAGCCCGGGTGGATTCGATGTGTCGGCACCTTGCGCGTCGATGCCGTAGTTGCCTGCAGCCAGCAACAGCGTGTCGCCCGCCTTGAGGGCGGCGAGTTTGCTCAGATAGTTGGAAGGATCGGCCTGGATGACGGTCCCGCTCGGGCTCGGGGCAGGTGAAGGCGCCGGTGTCGGAGACGGAGCCGGCGATGGTGCAGGCGACGGCCCAGGGGTCGGTGCGGGCGCAGGGGTTGGAGCCGGCGAAGGGGACGCGGGTGACGGCGTGGGAGACGGCGCAGGGGCCACTCCAGGGACCGTCGCGGCGCTGCTGTCGCCTGCACCGCCGCAGCCACTGCCGGCCAAGCCTGTGATGCCCAGCGCTGCTGATTGGAGGAAGAGTCGTCGCGCTCGTGCGATTCGTTGCGGGTCGGTCATGGATGGCATTCTGGTTTCTGGTCGAGCCATGCACGAAACCACTTGTTAACCGCATGCCGGTCAGATCGACCGCTGGCCTCATGCCGGCTCTTCGACGCCCCTCACCCGCGAATAGACCAGCGTGTCGCGTGGCTTGCCATCGACGGTGAGCATGTCACGGCGCAACAGGCCCTCGAAAGTGAACCCGGCGCGCTCAGCGACGCGGCGGCTGGCGGCGTTGCGGCTGTCCATGCGGATCTCGACGCGCTGCGCGCCGAGCTGGTCGAAGGCCAGTCGGTTGACGCAGCGCACGGCCTCGGCGACCATGCCGCGCCGGCCGTCGTCGCTGCGCCGCCAATAGCCGATCTCGAACCGCGGCACGCTCCAGTCGATGCGGTGCAGGCCGGTACCGCCGACGATGCGCTCGGCGCCGTCGGGGCCGGGTTCGACGATGAAGAGCGGCAGGTCCTCGCGGCGCGCGAAGCGGGCGGCCATGCGCCGGCATTCGAGCTCAGACTCAGCCAGCGTCGGCGCCTGCTGCGCCCACGGCATCCAGGGCCGCAACGCCGCGATCGACGCGCACACCGCCGCATTGAGCAGCACGCCATCGCCGGGCCGAGGTGCGCGCAACACGAAGCGGCCGGCCGGGATCTCGGCCGGCAGATCGATCATCAAGGGCTCAGTCTTCGTGTCCATCAGGCCGTCTCCAGCTGCGTGGCCGCGGGTACCGCGCTCTCGTAGCCCACGGCTTCGTCGCTCGCATGCGGCTTGGGCAGCTCGCGCACCGATCGAATGGCGGCGACGGCCAGTGCCGCACCGGCGAGCAGCAGCGCACCGCAGCCAGCGAACGCCAGTGCGGCACGCAGGCCGACGTGCTCGCCGAGCCAGCCGCCGATCAGCGCACCCGGCCCGGCCGGGATCAGGATCAGCCAGCGCATCGTGCTGGTCATGCGGCCCAGCAGCGGCTCGGGCGTGACCGCCTGACGCAGGGCCAGGAAGTTCACGAAGATCAGCACAGCGCCGACGCCGAACGCGAACAGCATGAAGGCGAACGCCGCCACACCCCACCGATTGGCAGGCGCCACCGCCAGCACCAGCCAGCCCACCGCACAGATGGCGATCGCCAGCGGCAGGCTGGGGCCGGGCCCGATGCGACGGCTGATCGCGTGGCCGGCCAAGCTCGCGAGCACGGTACCCACGCCGAGCGCAACGAAGCAGGCGCCGATCTGCTGCTCGGTGAGGCCCAGCACCTGGGTCGCGAACAAAATCGTCACCACCATCGCGCTCTGGTGAAAGAGCTGCCAGCAGCCCACCACCGAGGCCAGTGCCACCAGCAGACGCGTGCGCCGCACGAAGCTCAGGCCTTCGCGCAGGTCGCGCCAGAAATGCGCGTCGGGCTTGGCGACGCGTCGCTCGACAACCTGCACGCCGCGCAGGATCCACGCCGACCACAGCAGCATCAAGGCGTCGACCAGCAACGCCAGTGGCGCACCCAGCGCGCGAATGAGCAACCCGGCCAGACCCGGCCCCACGACCTCGGCACCCGAACTGGCCAGCGCGTTCTTCGCGTGCGCCTCCACCAGGCGCTCGCGCGCCACAACCTGCGTGAGCACGATCTGCGCCGCGCTGCCGGCGGTGGTGAACACGGTGCCGAGCGCGAAGCCCACCACGTAGAGCCAGAGCATCGTGAGCCAGCCGAGCGCCCAGGCCAGCGGCACGCTGGCCACGATGAACGCCAGCGCCGTCTCGCCGGCGATGTAGACCGGCAGTTTGCGCACACGGTCGAGCCACACGCCGCTCGGCAAGGAGAACAGCACGAACGGTGCGATTTCCATCGCGGTGAGCAGGCCCATCTGCGTGGGTGTGGCGTGGAGCAGCACCGCGGCGGTGAGCGGCAATGCCAGCATCGTGACCTGCCCGCCGAGCGAGCTGACGAGGATGGACGTCCACAGCCGGCGGTAGGTGGCCTGGCGCAGCAAGTCGTCGACTGGCAGCGTGAGGCGTTCACGCGCGGCCTGCCAGAGCTTGTTGTCGTTCATTCTTCGCATCGTCTTCTCCGTGTCGGCCGATGCCCTTGTGAGGCGGTGGCCGAAGGGTGTCTTGCAGCGCGGGAGATCGAATACCGCTACTCCCGCTGACTTCTCAGCGGGGCTTCGATCAGAAGCTGAAAGCCGAGAAGAGTTTGGCTATAGCACCGCGAACGAACCGTTCGCGTCCACGGCGCAGGCGATCGACGGGTTGGCCGCCATGCCCGGTTGCGCAGTGGTCTTGTCGTCGTGCCCTACGAACTGCAGGCCGACCGACGCGGCAAGGCTCACGGCGACAGTCGACGCACGCACGATCCGCGCGCCGCGGCCGGCTCGTCGATTCGTGGTGTGGATGTCGCTCATCATGAGTTCTCGCCCAATGAAGTGCCGCGATGCTAACCGCTGAACCCGCGGCCGCGCAAGAGGGCTGTGGCGCCGCCCCCTAGTTGCAAAGCTGGAAATGCGCGCTACGACCGGTAGTCGGCGTTGATGCTGACGTAGTCGTGCGACAGGTCGCAGGTCCAGATTTCGCTGCTGGCGGCGCCGCGGTGCAGGTGCACGCGCACGGTGATCTCGCTTTGCTTCATCACCCGCTGGCCCTGCTCTTCGCGGTAGTCCGGGTGGCGGCCGCCGTGGCGCGCGACGTGCACGTCGTCGAGGTAGAGGTCGATAGTCGACTGGTCGAGATCGTCGATGCCGGCATACCCGACGGCAGCCAGAATGCGACCGAGGTTGGGATCGCTGGCGAAGAACGCGGTCTTGACCAGCGGCGAATGCCCGATCGCATAGGCGACGCGGCGGCATTCGTCGTCGTCACGCCCGCCTTCGACGCGCACCGTGATGAACTTCGTCGCACCTTCGCCGTCGCGCACGATCGCCTGCGCCAGCTGCTGAGACACGGCAACCACGGCATCGCGCAGCGCACGACCGTCGGCCGAGGCGAGCGCATCGATGCGCGGATGACCTGCACGCTGCGACGCCATCAGCACGAACGAATCGTTGGTCGAGGTGTCGCCGTCGATCGTGATGCGGTTGAAGCTCAGGTCGGCCGCCTCGCGCACGAGCTGCTGCAGCGCGGCCGGGGCGACCACCGCATCGGTGGCCACGCAGCCGAGCATCGTGGCCATGTTCGGCCGGAGCATGCCGGCACCCTTGGCGATGCCGGTCACCGTGACTGTCTTGCCGCCGAGCACGACGCGGCGCGACGCGGCCTTGGGCAGCGTGTCGGTGGTCATGATGCCCTCGGCCGCGTCGGCCCAGCCATCGGGCCGCAGCGCCGCCACCGCCGCCGGCAAGCCGGCCTCGAGGCGCTCGATCGGCAGCGTCTCCATGATCACGCCGGTCGAGAACGGCAGCACCTGGGACGGCTCGATCTTCATCAGCCCGGACAACGCGACGCAGCTGCGTCGCGCGCGCGCCAGCCCGTCCTCGCCTGTGCCGGCATTGGCATTGCCGGTGTTGATCACCAGGGCCCGGATGCCAGCGCCACCGGCGAGGTATTCGCGACACAGCTGCACCGGCGCCGCGCAGAAGCGATTGCGCGTGAACACGCCGGCCACCGCCGAGCCTTCGTCGAGCGCGAAAACCACCACGTCCTTGCGGTTGGCCTTGCGAATGCCGGCCATCGTGATGCCGATGCGCACGCCGGGCACGGCGTGCAGGTCCGCCGGGTTCGGCGCGCTCAAGTTGACGGGCATAGTGGGGTCAAGCCAGCTTGCCGTGACAGTGCTTGTACTTCTTGCCGCTGCCGCAGGGGCAGGGCTCGTTGCGGCCGACCTTGGGCACGTCGGCGACCGCGGTGGCCGCGTCGGCCTCCTGCGACACACTGCCATCCTCGTTCGGATGGGTATAGGTGACGTTGGCCACCTGGCTCGCACGCTCCTCGATCGCCTCGGCGGCCTCGGCGACCTGCTCCTGCGACTGGATGCGCACCGTCATCAACAGACGCGTGACCTCGAGCTTCACCACGTCGAGCAACTGCGCGAACAGCTCGAACGCCTCGCGCTTGTATTCCTGCTTCGGGTTCTTCTGCGCATAGCCGCGCAGGTGGATGCCCTGGCGCAGGTAGTCGAGCGCCGCCAGGTGCTCGCGCCAGTGGCTGTCGATCGACTGCAGCAGCACCATGCGCATGAACGGGTTGAACTGGTCCTCGCCCACCAGCGCCAGCTTGCCGGCGAACTGCTGGTGCGCGGCGGCGACGACCTTCTCGACGACGTCTTCGTCGGTGATCGCGTCGCTCTTCTCGACCTCGCCGCGCAGGTCGACCTCGAGTTGCCACTCGTCCTTCAGCACCTTTTCAAGACCCGGCAGGTCCCACTGCTCCTCGACGCTCTCGACCGGCACATAGGTGCGCACGACATCCGTCATCGCGCTGGTGCGCAGGTTGTTGATCTGCTCGCTGACCGAGCTGGATTCGAGGATCTCGTTGCGCTGCTGGTAGATGACCTTGCGCTGGTCGTTCGACACATCGTCGTACTCGAGCAGCTGCTTGCGGATGTCGAAATTGCGCGCCTCGACCTTGCGCTGCGCGCCCTCGATCGAGCGGCTCACGATGCCGGCCTCGATGGCCTCGCCATCGGGCATCTTGAGCCGGTCCATGATGGCCTTGACGCGGTCGCCGGCGAAGATGCGCATCAGCGGGTCTTCGAGCGACAGGTAGAAGCGCGACTGGCCCGGGTCGCCCTGGCGTCCGGAGCGGCCGCGCAGCTGGTTGTCGATGCGCCGGCTCTCGTGGCGCTCGGTGGCGATGATGCGCAAGCCGCCCTCGGCCTTGACCTTGTCGTGCAGGCCCTGCCATTCGCTTTCGAGCTGGGCGATGCGGGCGGCCTTGTCGGCCTCGGGGATGCTCTCGTCGGCTTGCAGGAACTGCACCTGCTTCTCGACGTTGCCGCCGAGCACGATGTCGGTGCCGCGGCCGGCCATGTTGGTGGCGATGGTGATCACGCCGGGCCGGCCGGCCTGCGCGACGATCTCGGCCTCCTTGGCGTGCTGCTTAGCGTTGAGCACCTGGTGCGGCAGCTTGGCCTGGGTGAGCAGGTTGGAGATCAGCTCGGAGTTCTCGATCGACGTCGTGCCGACCAGCGTCGGCTGGCCCCGGCCATGGCATTCCTTGATGTCCTCGATCACCGCGTTGTACTTCTCGCGCGCGGTCTTGTAGATCAGGTCGAGCTCGTCCTGGCGGATCGTCGGCTTGTTCGGCGGGATCACCACCGTCTCGAGGCCGTAGATCTCCTGGAACTCGTAGGCCTCGGTGTCGGCCGTACCCGTCATTCCGGCGAGCTTGCCGTACATGCGGAAGTAATTCTGGAACGTGATCGAGGCGAGCGTCTGGTTCTCGCTCTGGATCTTGACGCGCTCCTTGGCCTCCACCGCCTGGTGCAGGCCGTCGCTCCAACGCCGGCCCGTCATCAGCCGGCCGGTGAACTCGTCGACGATGATGATCTCGCCGTTCTGCACCACGTAGTGCTGGTCCCGGTGGTACAGGTGGTGGGCCCGCAGCGCCGCATACACGTGGTGCATCAGCGTGATGTTGCCGGCGTCGTACAGGCTCGCGCCCTCGACCAGCAGGCCGGCATTACGCAGCAGCGTCTCGGCGTTCTCGTGGCCGTCTTCGGTGAGGAAGACCTGATGGCTCTTCTCGTCGACCGTGAAGTCGCCCGGCTCGATGACGCCCTCGCCGGTGCGCGGATCGGCCTCGCCGATCTGCTTTTTCAGCTTCGGCACCACCGCGTCGATGCTGACGTACATGTCGGTGTGGTCTTCGGCCTGGCCACTGATGATCAGCGGCGTGCGCGCCTCGTCGATCAGGATCGAGTCGACCTCGTCGACGATCGCGTAGTTGAGGCCACGCGCGACGCGGTCGGCGGTCTCGTAGACCATGTTGTCGCGAAGGTAGTCGAAGCCGAACTCGTTGTTGGTCCCGTAGGTGACGTCGGCCGCGAAGGCGGCCTGCTTCTCCTCGCGGCTCATGCCGGGCACGTTGACGCCGACGGTGAGCCCGAGGAAGGTGTACAGCCGCCCCATCCACTCGGCGTCGCGCCGGGCCAGGTAGTCGTTGACGGTCACGACGTGCACGCCCTTGCCCGACAAGGCATTGAGGTACACCGGCAGCGTGGCGACCAGCGTCTTGCCCTCGCCTGTGCGCATCTCGGCGATCTTGCCCTGGTGCAGCGCGATCCCGCCAATGAGCTGCACATCGAAGTGCCGCATCTTGAGCGCCCGCTTGCCGGCCTCGCGCACGACGGCGAAGGCTTCGGGCAGCAGATCGTCCAGCGCCAGACCGCCGGCCAGGCGCTGCCGGAACTCGTCGGTCTTGGCGCGCAGAGCCGCGTCGTCGAGCGGTTCGAACTGGGTCTCGAGCGCGTTGATCTTCTCCACCACGCGGCGGTAGCCCTTGAGCAGCCGGTCGTTGCGGCTGCCGAAGATCGAAGTCAGTATTTTGGGCAACATGCAGGTGCAGGGAAGGAGCGCACGCTCGGTGGAAGAAGGGTCCGTGGCGCCTCGTGGGCGAGGACCTGCACGCGTCGGGTGAGGTCGCCGCGGCGATACCTCAAGTCACCTCGAGTCCGCTCGGCCGCGAAAGCGGCGCAGTTTATCACCGCACCCCGTCTCGGGGTGCCAGCGGGGCGGCTACGGCGAGTCGTCGCCGCCCGCCGCGGACGTGGTGGACGCGGGCGTGGCGGCCGGCAGCGGCGGCGCAGCCACCGGCGCGGGGCTGGATGTCGAGCCTGCGTCGGCCGGCACCACCGGAGCCGCCATGTCCGCAGAAGCCGTCGTAATCCGTCGATTGGCACGCGAGCGGGGCGTCGTCGCCTCCGCCGCGGCCAGAGCCGCCCGCGCCGGCGCAGCCGCGCTGATCCCCGCATCGGCCAGCAGTGGCATGGCCCGTGAACCACCCCCGGCCAGGAAGCGCGAGGGGTTCTGCGGCACGCCCGCCACCAGCACCTCGAAATGCAGATGGGGTCCGGTCGAGCGGCCGGAGCTGCCGACCTCGGCGATCTTCTGGCCGCGCTTGACCAACTCGCCGTTCTTGACCAGCAGCTTCGAGGCGTGCGCATAGCGCGTGATCAGCGAGTTGCCGTGGTCGACCTCGAGCAACTGGCCGTATGCCGCGTGGTTTTCGCTGACAAGCACCATGCCGCTTGCGGCAGCATGAATCGCCGTGCCGATATCGGCCGGAAAGTCGAGCCCGGTGTGCAGCGCCGCACGTCCGGTGATCGGATCGAGCCGGAAGCCGAATCCCGAGCCGACCGGGCCGGACACCGGCGGGCTGCTCGGGACCAACAGCCCCTGCAACTTTGCCTCGAAGAGGCGCGACTCGACGAGGGTGAACACGTCGCTGCCCACCTCGACGCGCTCGTCCAGGCGCTGCAGCGCCTCGTCGAGTTCCTTCAGCGTCGGCCGCTCCAACGGCACCAGCGGGCCGCCCTGGCCGCCCCTGGCGCGCACGGGCAGACCCTTCAATTCCTCGCTCTTGACGCTCGCCAGGCCGGTGACCCGTTCGCTGAGCGCCTCGAGCTTGACCAGCTTGGCCTGCATCTCGCCCACCCGGTTGGCCATGGCGTCGAGGTTCTCGCGCATGAAGCGCTCGCGCTGGGCGATCTCGTCGCGCACGATCAGCTTGACCACCTGGCCGACGACCGGCCAGCCTTCGCGCGCCGCGGTCAGGAAGACGAAGTGGTAGACGGCACCCGAAATCGCCATCAGCACGGCGGCCAGCCCCAGCGCAGCAAGGCCGAGCTGCCAGCGCTTGAAGTGCAGCGCGCGGGTGCGCACGAGGCTCGAGTCGGTGATGAGAATCTGCATCGCTACACTCCCTGCATGCCCGCCCATGCGCGCCATGTCTCTCCGCTTGCTCAGGCCATTGAGTCGAGCGAACCCCTGATCCGCCTGGGCGAGCGGTTGCGGGAATCACAGCGACGTTTCGACTGCGTTCGCGCCATCCTGCCGGAGCCCTTGGCGAGCCAGCTTCGACCGGGACCGGTCGACGCCGACGGCTGGACTTTACTGGCGAGCAACCCGGCGGTGGCGGCGAAATTGCGTCAACTCGTGCCGGAGCTGGAGGAGCGCCTGCGCTCCGAGCGATTTGCAGCGCTGCAGATCCGCGTCAAGGTACTGCCGGTGTGAGGCCGCGCTTCTGGAGAGGCGTGAGATCGTTCAATGTCGTCAGCGAGGCGCCTTGTGCGGGTGAGGTGGCGCAGCGTGAATTGTCGTGTAGTTGTACCCTTCCGCGCTGTGCGCCGCCCTGAGAGGCAGTCCCAGCGAGCGACCCTCGCGTCAACAATCGCCTGTTCATCAGCTGCCCAGTTCATCGGAGCCGCTGCCAGAGCAAGGTACGCGTCCAATGAGCGAGCTGTTTCAAAGAGTCAGCAGAAAATTCGCGAACGACACCGATCAGGCCATCCGGGCGGGGAGCTATGTCCGGGGCGACCTGTTCGTGACGCTCGCCGCTAGTTCTATCCCCGCCAAAGGCCATGTACTTGATTACGGCTGCGGGCCAGGGCGTCTGGGCGTTCTGCTGGCACGCCGGGGCTTCAAGGTGCGGGGTTTGGACATCTCCGACGGCATGCTTAATGAGGCCCGCGCCCTCGACACCACTGGATTGCCGATCGAATTCGACTTGATCACGAACTTGGCGCAAGCGTTGCCACCAGACACTTTCGACGGCATCGTGTGTTCCAGCGTCATCGAATACGTCGAGGACGCCGAGGAACTGCTTCTTGGCTTTCACCGCGCCCTGCGCGAATCCGGCACCTTGATCATCAGCTACGCCAACGCATCGAGCATCTTCCGACAGCGCGCCGAACGCGAGTCCGGCGGAAATCCAATGGGTCCGGCCCAGTACCACACCTGGGACTGGGTCGGCTTCCGATCGCTCCTCGAGCGATGCAGATTTCAGGCTTCTACGCAACCCCGGTTCTATGAATCGCCCTGGGACTGTCGACCATGGGGCCGATGGTTCCGACGCTCGCCCTACGTCGGATCGCTTGGGGTGCTTGCAGCGCGTCCGATCAAATCCACCAATCGCAGCCGCCAAGGACGGGATTGACGACGGGCAACATGCGGCAGGCCGCGCTGTCCGGCGCGCGGTGGACAGTTGCGTCCCGCGTCGGCTTGCAACTGGTGACATGGCCGATCACGATTATCGTGATGCGCCTGCTTGAGCCGGGCGACTACGGCCTGTTTGCTATCGCGCTGCTTTTCACCGGCTTCATCGCGCTGTTCTCCGAACTCGGCCTCGGTGTCGCATTGGTTCAGGCCAGCGTGGTCGACGAGCCGATGGCACGCGCCGCCAGCACGCTGGTGCTGTTGCTCAACGGGGCGGTTGCATTGGCGATCTTCATCGTCGCGCCATGGGTCGCCGAGGCGTACGACACACCCGGCGTTGCCTTGGTGATGAAAGTTCTAACCCTCGAGTTGCTGCTGGGTGCATTCGCCGCCGTGCCCCAGGCGCTTCTGGAGCGGCGGCTCCAGTTCAGGTCCATTTCCTTGGCGCACATGGCAGGGGGAAGCGCAGGCGCCGCAACCACACTGGCCGCGGCACTGTCCGACGCGGGTGTGTGGGCGCTGGTGGCCGGTACGTTGGTGATGTCGCTGGTGCGCTCGAGTCTGGCGATCTGGTTCCATGGACGACCGGTCTGGCCGGGCCGAATACGGCTGGCCACGGTGAGGCCGATGGTGCATGTCAGCAGCCAGGTCCTCATCGGCCGAGTGCTCTGGTACTGGTACGGGCAGGCTGATCAGTTCGTGCTCGGCAAACTGCTGCATGCTATGCAACTCGGCTACTACAGTGTTGCCGCGCAACTAGCCATGTTGCCCGTCGGCAAGGCAATGGAGGCGGTGAATCGCGTGACGTTTCCCATCCTGTCACGTGCGCACGCAAACTCGAGATCGCCTCGCGAGATATACCTTCGTGTCCTTGACGTGCTGGCCTTGTACGGCTTTGGCGTGTGCTGGTGCCTAGCTTCAGTAGCGCACGAATTCGTGAACCTCGTCCTGGGCGAGAAGTGGCAAGCCGCAGCGACCCCGTTGGCGACGCTATCGATCGTTGCACCGCTGAGAATGGTGTGTGCGCTGAACAATACAGTTACGACAGCAGTCGGGGTGCCCGAAGCTGCGACGAAGGAGTTGGTGCTCGCCGCATTGATCGTCCCATTGGCCGTTGGTGCCGGTGCGTGGTGGGGTGGCTTGGCTGGGGCCGCGGCGGCCTGGCTTGCCGCCTTCCCCACCATCTACCTCGTTTCGAACCGGTTGACCTGCGCCGCCATCGGACTGCCGACATGGCAGGGCCTGCGCCCGTTGGTCGCGCCGGTCTTTTCTGGAAGTCTGATGTTCGCTTGTGTCTGGCTCTTGCGCAGGCTCCTTCCCTCCGAGACACCACTTGGACTGCTGTTAGGGGCCGGGATCATGGTGGGCGTGTCGATCTACGCCGCCACGATGTGGCTGGTGGCCAGGTCCGTAATCACTGGCGCACAAGCCTTCGCTCGGGACATGCTACGACCTAATCGATCGCCGTCGTGAAGGTGAGGGGGCCGTCGTAGACGAGTCACTTTGTGGCGGCGATGCTGAATAGTCTGAAAGCTGGCCATCGAGGCTGATGAAGTCGACACCGCCGCCGGAATTGAAGAGGCATTCGTTCCAGATGCGCCCCCCCGGGGTGCTGGAGCAGCCCAGTATGAGCTCGACCTCGTGATTGGCCTTGTGCGCGTTGGCGTTGTAGCCGGGCTCCTTGTAGAGCACGG
>JBGAMU010000006.1:0-77396 GCA_044222685.1 Burkholderiaceae bacterium | reverse complement strand
ATCTGCCGGCTCACGCCGGGCTGCGACGTGTGCAGCGCCGCCGCCACCTCGGTGAGGTTGAAGCCGCGGCGCACCGCTTCGCGCACCGAGCGCAGTTGCTGGAAGTTCACGAACGCTTTGTGGGCGCTCGTGGCGCCTCGATATGCGGGCAGCGAATTATCGAGACGCTGCGCGGCGCGCCAACGACGATAACGTTGTTAGCTCATGCCGCCGCGACGGGGTATTCAGTCGCCACGACTCGCGATCACACCGCCGCCCAGGCACAACTCGCCGTCGTAGATCACCGCCGACTGGCCCGGCGTCACGGCCCACTGCGGCTGCCCGAAACGCAGCTCGAAGCGCACGCCCTGGTTGGTCAGCGTGCAGGCGGCGTCGTCCTGCCGGTAGCGCGTCTTCGCGGCAAGGGCGCCGTCGGTCGGCGGGTGGCCGGCCACCCAGGCCGTGTCGTCGGCGACCAGCGTGCGCGACAGCAGCCATGGGTGGTCGTGCCCCTGCACCACGCGCAGCACGTTGCGATCGAGCTCCTTGCGGGCCACGTACCAGGGTTCGTGATCGGCACTGCCGCGCGTGCCCTTGTCCTTGACGCCGCCGATGCCCAGGCCCTGGCGCTGGCCGAGGGTGTAGAAGCTCAGCCCCACGTGGCGGCCCAGCATACGGCCGCGATCGTCCTCGATCGAACCCGGCGTGTGGCTCAGGTAGCGATTGAGGAACTCGCGGAACGGCCGCTCGCCGATGAAGCAGATGCCGGTCGAGTCCTTCTTCTTCGCATTGGGCAGCCCGATCTCGGCCGCGATGCGCCGCACCTCGGGCTTTTTCAGCTCGCCCACCGGGAAGAGCGTCTTCGCGAGCTGCGCCTGGTTGAGCCGGTGCAGGAAGTAGCTCTGGTCCTTGGCCGGGTCGAGCCCCTTCAGCAGTTCGAACAGGCCCTCGCGCTCACGCACCCGCGCATAGTGGCCGGTGGCGATCTTCTCGGCGCCGAGACGCATCGCGTGGTCGAGGAAGGCCTTGAACTTGATCTCGGCGTTGCACAGCACGTCGGGGTTCGGCGTGCGGCCGGCCTGGTACTCGCGCAGGAACTCGGCGAACACCCGGTCCTTGTATTCGGCGGCGAAGTTCACGTGCTCGATCTCGATGCCGATCACGTCGGCCACCGCCGCGGCGTCGACGAAGTCGACGTTGCTCGAGCAGTACTCGTCGTCGTCGTCGTCCTCCCAGTTCTTCATGAACAGGCCGACGACGTCGTGACCCTGCTGCTTGAGCAGCCACGCGCTGACCGCGGAGTCGACCCCGCCGGACAGGCCGACCACCACGCGACGCGTGCGCATGACCCGATTCTATTTTTCCGGCATCGCCAGCACCGACGCGTCGGCGTAGACCAGCTCCAGCGGGTACCGTCGGCCGGCGCCGTGGTCGTCGACGCAGCGCATCAGCAGCGGGCTGCGGTGGCGCGCGGCCTGCACGCGCATCTCGTCCGGTGTCAGCCACAAGGTGCGCACGATCTCGGGGTCGAGCGCATGACCGGGCAGCGGCTCGGACACCTCGCCCACAAAGGCCAGCCGCAGATAGGTCACGTCCTCGGCAGGCGCCGCGCGCTGCACCCGAGACAGGTACACGCCCAGCAGCGCGGTGGGCGTGAAGCGGCGGGTGGTCTCTTCGAGCGCCTCGCGCACCACGGCATGCAGCGGGGTTT
Organism: Burkholderiaceae bacterium; assembly: GCA_044222685.1. Taxonomy (GTDB): domain Bacteria; phylum Pseudomonadota; class Gammaproteobacteria; order Burkholderiales; family Burkholderiaceae_C; genus JAEUPI01. The sequence goes on along the minus strand of JBGAMU010000006.1, from coordinate 75,706 downwards.
CACCGGGGTCCAGGTGGCCGGCAGGGTTGTTCAGCTTCAGGCCCTCGGGCGTGTGCTCCTCCACCAGCAGGTAGCGACCCTCGCGCTCGACGATCGCGGCCACGGTGACGCTGGTCTTCCATCTGATGTCGCTCATGCAGCGATGCTAGCGATGGCTGGCAGAATGCGTCGGCGCTTCGAGCGCGCGACGGCCCCCGTGGCGCGCGACGACAAGATGGCCCGGCGGCGAGCGGCCGCGACCCGAGGAGATCAGTCCATGGCTTTGATGATCGGTATCCCCAAGGAAACCGCGGCCGGCGAGAAACGGGTCGCCAGCGTGCCGGAGGCGGTGGAGAAACTCGTCAAGCTGGGCTTCGCGGTCGCGGTGGAAAGCGGCGCCGGCGACGCGGCGAACTTCGCCGACGACACCTACCGCGCCGCCGGGGCCGAGGTGCTGCCGACGGCCGCGGCGCTGTGGGCCAAGGCCGACATCGTCTTCAAGGTGCGCCCGCCCGCCGCCGCCGAGGTGGCGCTGATGCGCGAAGGCGGCACCTTGATCGGCTTCATCTGGCCGGCGCAGAACCCGGAGCTGATGCAGCAGCTGGCGGCGAAGAAGGCGACCGTGCTGGCCATCGACGCGCTGCCGCGCCAGCTCTCGCGGGCACAGAAGATGGACGCGCTGACGTCGATGGCCGGCGTCAGCGGCTACCGCGCCGTGGTCGAGGCCGCCAACGCCTTCGGCCGCTTCTTCAACGGCCAGATCACCGCGGCGGGCAAGATCCCGCCGGCCAAGGTCTTCATCGCCGGCGCCGGCGTCGCGGGCCTCGCCGCCATCGGCACCGCGGCGAACCTGGGCGCCATCGTGCGCGCCAACGACACCCGCGCCGAGGTGGCCGACCAGGTGGTGTCGCTCGGCGGCGAGTTCGTCAAGGTCGACTATGAGGAGGAAGGTTCCGGCGGCGGCGGTTACGCCAAGGTGATGAGCGAGGGCTTCCAGGTCGCGCAGCGCGAGATGTACGCCAAGCAGGCGCGCGAAGTCGACATCATCATCACCACCGCGTTGATCCCGGGCAAGCCGGCGCCCAAGCTCATCACCGCCGAGATGGTGAGGACGATGAAGCCCGGCAGCGTGATCGTCGACATGGCCGCCGAGCAGGGCGGCAATTGCGAGCTCACCGAGCCCAACCAGGCCGTGGTGAAGCACGGCGTCACGATCATCGGCTACACCGATCTGGCCAGTCGCCTCGCCAGGCAGAGCTCGACGCTGTATGCCAACAACCTGCTGCGGCTGACCGAGGAGCTGTGCAAGACCAAGGACGGCGTGATCAACGTCAACATGGACGACGACGCCATCCGCGGCCTGACCGTGATCAAGGACGGCACCGTCACCTGGCCGCCGCCGCCGCTGAAGCTGCCGGCACCGCCGCCCAAGCCGGTCGCGGCCGCCGCGGCACCGGCGCCCAAGGGCCACGGCCACGGCAGCAGCGAGCCGATGTCGGCGAAGTCGCTGGCCATCGTGTTCGCGGTGGGCGCGCTCGCGCTGCTGGGCGTGGGCCTGTTCGCGCCGGCGTCGTTCCTGTCGCACTTCACCGTGTTCGTGCTGGCCTGCTTCATCGGCTACATGGTGATCTGGAACGTGACGCCGTCGCTGCACACGCCGCTGATGAGCGTGACCAACGCGATCTCGTCGATCATCGCCATCGGCGCGCTGATCCAGATCGCGCCGCCGCTCGGCGGGGCCACCGGCGACCGGCCGAACGGGCTGATCCTCGGCATGGCCGTGGTGGCGCTGGTGCTCACAGCCGTCAACATGTTCGGCGGCTTCGCGGTCACGCGGCGCATGCTGGCGATGTTCCGCAAGTGAAGAAGAACAAGTCGGAGCGGACATGACCAGCAGCCTCGCCACCGTCGCCTACATCGGCGCCACCATCCTCTTCATCCTGAGCCTCGGCGGTCTCGCCAACCCCGAGACGGCCCGTCGCGGCAACCTGTTCGGCATCATCGGCATGACGATCGCGGTGCTCGCCACCGTGGCCGGCCCGCGCGTGCTGCCCGGCGGCTACCCGTGGATCATCGGCGCGCTCGTCATCGGCGGCGGCATCGGCCTCATCGCCGCGAAGAAGGTGCAGATGACGCAGATGCCCGAGCTCGTCGCGCTGATGCACAGCCTCGTGGGTCTTGCTGCGTGCCTGGTCGGCTATGCCAGCTACGTCGACACGTCCACGGTCTTCCCGACACCGGCCGAGAAGACCATTCACGAGTTCGAGATCTACATTGGCATCCTGATCGGCGCGGTCACGTTTTCCGGCTCGGTGATCGCCTTCGGCAAGCTGTCGGGCAAGATCGGCGGCAAGCCGCTGCTGCTGCCGGCCCGCCACTGGATCAACCTGGCCGGGCTGCTCGTCGTGCTCTGGTTCGGCCGCGTCTTTCTCAACGCACACAGTATCGGCGACGGCATGCTGCCGCTGATCGTGATGACGGTGGTGGCGCTGCTGTTCGGCATCCACATGGTGATGGCCATCGGTGGCGCCGACATGCCGGTGGTGGTGTCGATGCTCAACAGCTACTCGGGCTGGGCCGCGGCGGCCACCGGCTTCATGCTGAGCAACGACCTGCTCATCGTCGTCGGCGCACTGGTGGGCTCATCGGGTGCGATCCTCAGCTACATCATGTGCCGCGCGATGAACCGCAACTTCATCAGCGTCATCGCCGGTGGCTTCGGCACCGGCGGCGGCGCGCCGGCGGCCGCTGGCGGGGCGGCGCAGCCCGCGGGCGAGGTGTCGCCGATCCTGGCGGCTGAAACCGCCGAACTGCTGCGCGAGGCCAAGAACGTGATCATCGTGCCCGGTTACGGCATGGCAGTGGCGCAGGCGCAGCACACGGTGTTCGAGATCACCAAGCTGCTGCGCGACAAGGGCGTCAACGTGCGGTTCGGCATCCATCCGGTGGCCGGCCGCATGCCCGGCCACATGAACGTGTTGCTGGCCGAAGCAAAGGTGCCCTACGACATCGTGCTCGAGATGGACGAGATCAACGCCGACTTCCCGGCCACCGACGTCTCGATGGTCATCGGTGCCAACGACATCGTGAACCCCGCCGCGCAGGACGACCCCACGAGCCCGATCGCCGGCATGCCGGTGCTCGAGGTCTGGAAGGCCAAGACCTCGATCGTCATGAAGCGCAGCATGGCCTCCGGCTACGCCGGCGTCGACAACCCGCTGTTCTACAAGGACAACAACCGCATGCTGTTCGGCGACGCGAAGAAGATGCTCGACGAGGTGCTCGCGGCGCTGAAGGCTTGATCGAGAGCCGGGCGCTGCGCGGCATCCGGTGTCACCGCGGTCCGGCGCGCGCGTGTGCGCGCCGAGATCGTCTCAGCGCAGACCGGCGGTGTACTTCTTCAGCACCCGCTGGCGCAGCTCTTCGGCGGTGGGGTTGCTTCGCTCGGGTGCCGTCGGTGCCGGGCGCTCGGCCGCGGTCGGCGGCGTGGACGGGGCTTCGGGCATCGGCGCCTTCGACGACTGGGTCGCGTTGCGTGGCCCGAGGTGGTGCGCTGCGAGATAACTCGCGTAGTGCTGCAGCCGCGGGTCCTGGCTGGTCAGCGCCTGCTGGATGACCTCCTGCGCGTACTCCAGGTCGTGCAGGAAGTGGCGCACGTCGAGCTGGCGCCCGAACTCGCGGCGCATCGGCACGACCATGCGCACGACTGTGTTCAGCACCTCTTGTTCGTCGGGTGTGGTGGCCATGGAAGCTGCGCCTGCGGCGATGATGGTTCTCGCGGAAGGATCGCCGCTCAGGCGTTGGGTGCCAGCATCTCGCCGTGTTGCGCCACGTCCAGGCCCACCTTCTCGGCCTCGGCGTCGACGCGCAGATTGAGCACGACGCCGATCACCTTCAGGATGATCCAGGTGGCGGCGCCGGAGTAGGCCATGACGGCCAGCGCGCCGAGGCCGTTGGTCCACACCGTCGCGGTCACCGGCGCGACCGCGGCGGTGGCCATCAGCGGCGTCATCAGCGTGCCGACCAGACCGCCCACGCCATGCAGCGCGAAGACGTCGAGTGAATCGTCGATGCCGGTCACCGCCTTGAAGTAGACGACGCAGAAGAAGCAGACCACGCCGGCCGCGGCGCCGATCAGCAGCGCGCCGCCGATGCCGACGTAGCCCGACGCCGGCGTCACACCGATCAGCCCGGCGATGGCGCCGGTAAAGCTGCCCAGCACGCTCCACTGTCCGCGGCGCGCGTACTCGCAGATGCCCCAGAACATGGCACCGGCGCAGGCACCGACCTGCGTGGCGAGCAGCGCGCCGGCGGCGCGGCTGCTGGCCTCGAACGCCGAACCGGCGTTGAAGCCGAACCAGCCGGCCCACAGCAGGCCCGCGCCGAGCACGGTGATCATCAGGTTGTGCGGCACCATCGGCTCCTTGCCGAAGCCGCGCCGCGGGCCGAGCACCCAGGCCGCCACCAGGCCACTGGCGCCGGAGGCGATGTGCACGACAGTGCCGCCGGCGAAGTCCATGTGGCCCATCTTGGCCAGCCAGCCGCTCGGATGCCAGATCCAATGCGCCACCGGGGCGTAGACCAGCACCGACCACAGAGCAGCGAACGCCACCGTGACGCCCAGGCGCATGCGCTCGGCCGTGGCACCGAGGATCAGCGCGAAGGTGATGATCGCGAACGACAGCTGGAACAGGAAGAACACCGATTCGGGAATCGTCGGCGCCGACGGATGTGCGCCGACCGCCTTGCCGATCAGGCCGTGGGCGTACAGGCGCGCGGTGTCGCCGATCCACGGATTGCCGCCGCTGAAGGCGAGCGAGTAGCCGAACATCGCCCACAGCAAGGTGATCACCGACGCCGCGGCCAGCGTGTGGGCGACGATCGACAACGCGTTCTTGGTGCGCAGCATGCCGCCGTAGAAGAGGATGATGCCGGGGATCGTCATGATCAGCACGAGCACCGTGCTGATCAGCATCCACGCGGTGTCGGCGCCGTCGAACTTGGGCGCCGCCTTGGTGGCGGCAGCGACGCCGCCGCCGACCGGCGCCTCGGCCGCTGGCGGCGAAGCCTGGGCCAGCAGCGTGGTGGCCGGCGTGACCGCAGGCGAGGCGACAGCCGCCGCCGTCGTGTCGGCCGTGGCCGCCGGCGCGGCGGGCGCAGCCACCATCGGCTGCATGCCTTGCGCCCAGACGCTGCCGAGCAGGCCGATCGTCAACACGGCTGCGCCGGTCCATCGTGCCCATCGTGTACTGGAGATCATCTTCGCCACCCTCGTGCTCGAACGCAGGACGCTCGACTGGTTTGTTGTGGCGCCGATGGTAGGCAGCACCATGGCCGGAGCGCGAGCACAAGTTGGTGCATGCACAGGCAGCAGTCCACACCACACTCGGCATGTGCGTGAGAGATCCGGCGCGAGCGTGCCGAATGTCGCGCGCCACGCCGCGAGCGATACCCCGCGTGGGGAACTGCCGAGCTAGTTCTTGGGCGTCAGGTCATGGTCCAGGCCATCGGCCACCCAGCGGTCGCTCTTTCGCAACTGACGAACACGATCGGCCTGCAGGCGCCGGGCCACAGCAGCTCGACCAGCTCCTCGCGCGCATGGGCGCGATCGGGCGCCAGCGCCAGCCGCGCCAGCAGGGCGGTCACCGCGCGACGGGGCAGTCGTGTGATGCGCTGATGGCCGTCGCCCAGCGTCAATCCGTCCAGCAAGCGGATGTGCCTGCGGCAGCGCGTGTCGTCATCGCCGGGGCTCGGTCGCGGCAGATCGGCGTGCTGACGTGCCGCGGTCATGAGATCCCTTGCGCTGGCCGGATTCTAGAAAGCGCCGACGGCGCAACCACCACCGGGATCGGGGTCGGCCCTCGCTATCGAATCCCCTGATCTGCTCGGCACCACCCGGCGCGCAGAATGCACGGCGCGAGCAGGAGCGTTCGATGGAGAAGGTCTGGCTGAAGCAGTACCCGGCGGGCGTACCGGCGCAGATCAAGGTCGACCTGTACAGCTCGCTGGTGGCGCTGCTCGAAGAGAGCTTCGCCAAGTACCGCGGGCTGACGGCCTATCGGTTCATGGGCCGCGCCATCACGTTCGGCCAGGTCGACGACTGGTCGCGCGGCCTGGCCGCCTACCTGCAGGGCCTGCACCTCGACAAGGGCGACCGGGTCGCCATCATGATGCCCAACGTGCCGCAATACCCGGTGGCGGTGGCGGCGATCCTGCGCGCGGGCTATGTGGTGGTCAACGTCAATCCGCTATACACGCCGCGCGAGCTCGAGCACCAGCTGAAGGACTCGGGCGCCAAGGCGATCGTGATCCTGGAGAACTTCGCCGCCACGCTGGCCCATGTGATCGATGCGGTGCCCACCAAGCAGGTGGTGCTGGCGGCGATGGGCGACCTGCTCGGTTTCGTCAAGGGCCGGCTGGTCAACCACGTGGTGCGCAACGTCAAGAAGATGGTCCCCGCCTTCAACCTGCCGGGGGCGGTGCGCTTCAACGACGCGCTGGCAGCCGGGCGACGCAAGACCTACACGCCGCCGAAGATCGGTGCCGACGACATCGCGGTCCTGCAATACACCGGCGGTACCACCGGTTTGAGCAAGGGCGCCGTGCTGCTGCACCGCAATCTGGTGGCCAACCTGCTGCAGGCCGAAGCCTGGTACCAGCCGGCGCTGAAGAAGATCCCGCCCGGCGAGCAGATCGTCACCGTGTGTGCGTTGCCGCTGTATCACATCTTCGGCTTCAACACGAACATGATGCTCAGCATGCGCATGGGCGGCTGCAATCTGCTGATCGCCAACCCGCGCGACATCGGCGGCATGCTCAAGGAGCTGAGCGCCACCAAGTTCCACAGCCTGCCGGCGGTCAATACGCTGTTCAACGCACTGGCCAACCACCCTGACTTCGACAAGGTCGACTGGAGCTCGCTCAAGATCAGCGTCGGCGGCGGCATGGCGGTACAGCAGGCCACCGCGCGGCTGTGGCTGCAGAAGACCGGCTGCCCGATCTGCGAGGGCTATGGCCTGTCGGAGACGAGTCCCTCGGCGACCTGCAACCCGGTGGACGCCACCGCCTACTCGGGCAACATCGGCCTGCCGATGCCCAACACCGAGTTGGCGCTGCTCGACGACGACGGCCGCGAAGTGCCGATGGGTACGCCCGGCGAGATCGCGATCCGCGGTCCGCAGGTGATGGCCGGCTACTGGCAGCGGCCCGACGAGACCGCCAAGGTGATGACGGCCGAGGGCTTCTTTCGCACCGGCGACATCGGCGTGGTGGACGAGCGCGGCTACTTCCGCATCGTCGACCGCAAGAAGGACATGATCCTCGTCAGCGGCTTCAACGTGTATCCCAACGAGGTCGAGGACGTCATCACGCAGATGCCCGGCGTGCTCGAGTGCGCCGCCGTCGGCATCGCCGACGAGAAAGCTGGCGAGGCCGTCAAGGTGGTCGTCGTGCGCAAGGACCCGACGGTGACCGAGGCGGCCGTGCGCGCCTACTGCGAGGCCAATCTCACCGGCTACAAGCGGCCCAAGGTGGTGGAGTTCCGCAACGATCTGCCGAAGACGCCGGTGGGCAAGGTGCTGCGCCGCGAGCTGCGTGACGCCCCCAAGCCGTAGTGCCACTGCGCGCGTGTTCGTCGATCGGGCGCTCGGACCCGGCGTCGACTGCACGCTCGGCGCCAATGCCTCGCGTCACGTGCAGGTGCTGCGCCTGCAGCCCGGCGCGGCGCTCGTCGTGTTCGACGGCAGCGGCGGGCAATGGCAGGCGCAGATCGTGCGCATGGGCCGACGCGACGTGGTGGTGCGCGTGGGCGCCCACGAGCCGATCGAACGCGAGCTCGATTGCCGGGTGACGCTGGCGCTCGGCATGCCGGCCAACGAGCGCATGGACGGCCTGATCGAGAAGGCCACCGAGCTCGGCGTGCACGCGATCCAGCCGCTGGTGTGCGAGCGCTCGGTGCTGCGCGTGGCCGGCGAACGTGCCGAACGCAAGGCGGCGCATTGGCACGCGGTGGCGGTGGCCGCCTGCGAACAATGCGGCCGCAACCGCGTGCCGGCGATCGGTGCCCCGCTGCCGCTGGCCGAATGGCTGGTCCGCAGCGATGACGACGATGGCGCGCGCTGGCTGCTCAGCCTGGCCGCCGATGCCGGGGCGTTGCCGCGACCGCCGCTGCCCGAGGCGGTGTGCGTGCTGAGCGGACCCGAAGGTGGCCTGTCGCCGGCCGAGGAGGCGGCTGCGCGTGCCGCCGGCTACCAACCCATCGCACTCGGCGCGCGCGTGCTGCGCGCCGACACGGCGCCGCTGGCTGCACTGGCCCGGATCGCCCTGGAGAACACTTGAACCGCAACCTGCTGCTGCTGACCCTGTGCCAGGGACTGTTCTTCACCAACAACGTCACCTTTGTCGCGATCAACGGCCTGGTCGGCCTGCAGATCGCGCCGCGCGGCTGGATGGCGACACTGCCGCTCACCGCCTACGTCGGCGGTGCCGCGTTGGCGGCGACGCTGGTGGCGCGTCACCAGCGCGCCTACGGCCGGCGGCGCTGCTTCCAGAACGGCCTGCTGGTGGCCATCGTGTCGGCCGGCGTCTGCGCCGTGGCGGCGATGACGCGCAACTTCGGCCTGCTGCTGGCCGCCACGCTGGCCGCCGGCTACTACAGCGCCAATGCGGCGCTCTATCGCTTCGCCGCTGTCGAGCTCGTCGACGGGCCCCACAAGGCGAAGGCGATCTCCTGGGTCCTGACAGGCGGCATCCTGGGCGGCGTGATCGGTCCCTCGTTGGCGAGCGGGACGCGCGACCTGCTGCCGCAGCCGTTTGCCGGCGCCTATGTGGCCTTGATGGTCGTGGCGGCGATCGCGTGGCTGGTGATGTCGCGCATCCAGTTCCCGCCGTTGGTCGATCCGGCCAGCGCCGTGGTGCCCGGGCGCAGCGTGCGCGAGCTGGCACGGCAGCCGGCCTTCGTGGTGGCGATCGCCGCTGCGGCGCTCGGCTACGGCGTGATGAATCTGCTGATGGCGGCCTCGCCGATCGCGATGCAGCAGTGCGCCCATCCGTTCAGTGCCGTCGCGCTGGTGCTCGAGACGCATGTGCTCGCGATGTTCGTGCCGAGCTTCTTCACCGGGCACCTGATCCGCCGCTTCGGCGTGTTGAGGGTGATGACGGCCGGCGTGCTGCTCAATCTGGCGTGCGTGCTGTTCGCGTTGTCGGGCGAGGACGTGATGCACTTCGTCGGCGCGCTGGTGATGCTGGGGCTGGGTTGGAACTTCCTCTACATCGGCGGCACCACGTTGTTCACCGAAACCTACCGCCCGCAGGAGAAGACGCAGGCGCAGGCGGCAATGGACACCACCGTCGCCGCCACGATGGCGGTCACCTCGTTCAGCTCGGGCGCGTTGGTCACCACCGGCGGCTGGCAGTGGATGAACCTCGGCTCGCTGCTGCCGATGGCGGCCACCGCGGCGGCGCTGATCTGGCTTGCCCGCCAGCGGGCCCGCGCGCAGAATCGCGCGTCCACTTGATCGAAACGACAGGGAGAATCATCATGGGTTTGCTGGACTCGGTACTCGGCGCCGCGATGGGTGGCCAGGGCGGCGCCGCGGGCGGCGGCAACACCGCGCTGCTCAACGCCGTCGTCGGCCTGCTCGGCAGCGACTCGGCTCACGGCGGGCTCGGCGGCCTGGTGGCCAAGTTCCAGCAGAGCGGTCTCGGCGACGTGGTGGCCTCGTGGATCTCGACCGGGCAGAACATGCCGGTGTCGCCCGACCAGCTGCGCGGCGCACTGGGCGACGACACGCTCGGCCAGCTGGCGCGCCAGGCGGGCGGCTCGCAGGCCGACGTGCTCGGCCAGCTGACGCAGCTGCTGCCGCAGGTGGTGGATCAGCTCACCCCGCAGGGCCAGGTGCCGCAGGGCGGGCTCGGCAACGTGTCCGACCTGCTCGGCATGCTGATGCGCCGCTAGGCGGGCAGCGGCGGATCCTCGCGCTCGCGCATCGACCCGCTCACCAGGTCGAAACGGAAGAGGCGGCACTCGATCGGGCCGTTCCACAGCGGCACGCGTCGGCTCTCCTTGAGCCGCATCACGCCGGGCAGCTTGAGGTCCGGGCTCAGGATCCACGCCGTCCAGCCGCCGTAGTGGCGCTTCCAGTGCGTGGCCAGCTGGCTGAAGAAGGCCTGTGTGTCGCCGGCGCCCTCGGCGCGCTCGCGCGCCGGGATCTCGTGCGACGCCGCGCCGCGGCCTTTCGGTGCCAGGCGCTCGCCGTAGGGCGGATTGAGCATCAACGTGCCGCTGGCTGCCGGCGGTGGGCGCTGCAGCGCGTCGCCGGCCTTGAACGTGATGGCGCCGGCCACGCCCGCGCGCTCGGCATTGCGTGTCGCGAAGTCGGTCATGCGAAACGACACATCGCCGGCGTGGATCGCCACGGGCGAGGTCTGCACGCGTTCTTTCGCCGCACCGACCATCTGGCGCCAGGCCGGCAAGCGCTCGCGAAACGGCAGCAGCTGCTCGAACGCGAACCGGCGGGACAAACCCGGTGCGCGGCGGCAGGCGAGGTGCGCCGCCTCGATCGCGATCGTGCCGGCGCCGCAGCAAGGATCGAGCAGCAGTCCGTCCTCGGCGCGGCCGCGCCAGCCGGCGGCGGCCAGCATGGCGGCCGCGAGCGTTTCCTTCAGCGGCGCCTCGCCCTTGTCGGCCATGGCGTCGCGCCAGCCGCGCTTGAACAGGGCCTCGCCCGACAGGTCGACGTACAGGCTGGCGTGCTCGGCGTCCAGGTGCAGCAGCAGCGACAGGTGCGGATGCCGGGTGTCGACGTCGGGCCGGGCGCCGAGCGCCTCGCGCAGCTGGTCGCAGACGGCGTCCTTGATGCGCAGCGCGGCGAAGTTCAGGCTTTTCAGCGGGCAATGGCGCGCGCTGGTGTCCACGCGCAAGGTCTGCTGCGGCGTGATCCAGTCCTGCCAGCGCACGCGGCGTGCCAGCGTATAGAGATCGTCCTCGCTGCGGTAGCCGCCATCGGCGACGCGCCACAACACGCGCTGCGCCAGGCGGCTTTCCAGGTTGAGCCGCATCGCCGCATCAGCGTCGCCGGCGAGCAGCACGCCGCCGCGCTGGCGCTGCGGCGCGGCGGTGGGCAGCAGCGCCGCGATCTCGTCGACCAGCAGGTCCTCCACGCCGCCGGCGCAGGGCAGGAACAGCGACGCAGCGCTCACAGCTCGCGGCGCAGGTTGGCCGGAGCGATCTTGAGGGCTTCGCGGTACTTGGCGACCGTGCGGCGCGCCACCTGGATGCCCTGCTCGGAGAGCATCTGCGACAGCTGCCCGTCCGACAGCGGCGCCTTCGGATCCTCGGCCGCCACCAGCTGGCGCAGCAACGCGCGCACCGCCGTGCTCGACGCATTGCCGCCGGCGTCGGTGTTGAGCGACGAACCGAAGAAGTACTTCAGCTCGAAGGTGCCGAACGGTGTGGCCATGTACTTGGCGGTGGTGACGCGTGAAATGGTCGACTCGTGCAGGCCCAGCTCGTCGGCGATCTCGCGCAGCACCAGCGGCTTCATCGCGATGGCGCCATGCGTGAAGAAGCTCTTCTGCCGCTCGACGATGGCCTGCGACACACGCACGATGGTGTCGAAGCGCTGCTGGATGTTCTTGACGAACCAGCGTGCCTCCTGCAGCCGGGCGTTCAGGCCGGCGCCGGTGCCGTTGCGCTGGCCGCGGATGGCCTGCGCGTAGACGTCATTGATGCGCAGCTTGGGCATCACGTCGGGGTTGAGCTGGATGCGCCAGCCGCGGCTGCCGCGCTGCACGAACACGTCGGGCACCACGATGCGCGAGTCGGACTGGCCGAACGCCCGCCCGGGCTTGGGCTCGCAGCGCACGATCAGCTCGCGGGCCTCGCGCAGCAGGGCCTCGTCGGCGCCGGTGGCGGCCATCAGGCGCTTGACGTCGCGCCGCGCAAGCAGGTCGAGGTGGCGCCGGCAGATCACCACCGCCAGCGCCTGCGCCGCGCAGGCCGGCTGGGCCAGCAGCTGCAGGCACAGGCAGTCGGCCAGGTCGCGTGCGCCGACGCCCGGCGGATCCAGGCTCTGCAGCCACTTGAGCGCGCACTGCAGACGTTCGATCAGCTCCTCGCGGGCCAGCGGGTCGTCGCCGGCCAGGCGCTCGGCGATCTCTTCCAGCGTGTCGGCCAGATAACCGTCACCATCGAGCGACTCGATCAGCACCTCGACCGCGCCGCGATCGTCGTCGCTCAGGCGCATGCCGGCGAGCTGGCCGCGCAGGTGTTCCTGCAGCGACGGCACGGCCGCGCTGCGGTCCTGCGCCTCGCTGTCGTCGTCGCTCGCGGCCGACGGCGCCGCCGAACCCGGCAGCTCGCGGATACCGTCGAAGTCGTCGCCTTCGGTGCCGTTCTCCCACTCGCTGCGCTCGGCCTGGCCGAACTCGGTGTTGTCGATGCCGCGTGCCTCCTCCCCGCCGTCGAAGCCGGTGTCGTCGGCGTTGCCGTCATGCTCGGACGTCCGCTCGGCGGGCGGCGGCTCGACCAGCGGCGCGCGCTCGACCGCAGCCTCGGGCGCGGAGGCCTCTTCCTCGGTCTCGAGGAACGGGTTCTGATCGAGCATCTGCTCGATCTCCTGCTGCAGTTCCAGCGTCGACAGCTGCAGCAGGCGAATCGACTGCTGCAGCTGCGGCGTCAACGCCAGGTGCTGCGACAGGCGGACTTGGAGTGAGGGTTTCATGGCCGGGGTCTACATCCGGAAGTGCTCGCCGAGGTAGACCCGGCGAACATCGGGGTTCTCGACGATCTGCTGGGGCGTGCCCTCGGCCAGCACGCGGCCCTCGCTGATGATGTAGGCACGGTCGCAGATGCCCAGCATCTCGCGCACGTTGTGGTCGGTGATCAGCACGCCGATGCCACGATTCTTCAGGAATCCGATGATGCGCTGGATCTCGATCACCGCGATCGGGTCGACGCCTGCGAACGGTTCGTCGAGCAGGATGAAGCGCGGCTGCGTGGCCAGCGCGCGGGCGATCTCGACGCGCCGCCGCTCGCCGCCCGACAGCGCCGGTGCCGGCGAGTCGCGCAGCTTCTCGATGCCCAGGTCGCGCAGCAGCTGCTCGAGCAGGCGGTCGATCTCGGCCGCGCGCAGCGACTTGCCGCGCGCGTCATGCTGCAGCTCGAGCACGGCGCGGATGTTCTCCTGCACCGTGAGCTTGCGGAAGATCGACGCCTCCTGCGGCAGGTACGACAGACCCATGCGGGCGCGCTGGTGAATCGGCTTGTGGTGCACCGGTTGGCCGTCGATGTGGATCTCGCCGGCATCGGCCCGTACCAGCCCGACCACCATGTAGAAAGTGGTCGTCTTGCCGGCGCCATTAGGTCCCAGCAGGCCCACCACCTCGCCGGCGCTGACCGCCAGGTGGACTTCGGACACGACCTGCCGCGACCCGTACGACTTGCGCAGCCCGGTCACCTCGAGCCGGCTGGCCACGGGCGCCGCCTGCGGCGGCTTCAGCACGGCATTCACGCACCGGCTCCGTCGACCGGCCGTTGCCCTGCCGGCGAGCTCGCAAGCCCCTGCCGCAGCCCGGGCGTCACTGGCGCTCGCCCAACGTGCCGCTCGGCCGCAGCGTGGCGCTCGACGCGGCGGCGGCGGCCGTCGGTGCCGACGCCTCGCGGGGTGCCAGCACCGCGCGCACGCGACCGGTCGGATTGCCGGGGCTGGCGGCGCCGCCTTGCACGGTGAACTGCTCGGCGGTGTTGTCCCACAGGATCAGGCTGCCCTGGATCTCCTCGCTGGGTACCGCGCCGCGCAGGCGCCGGACCTGGGCATTGCCGACGAAGCGCAGCGTATCCGCGCGAGCGTCGTACTCGACGCGGTCGGCACTGCCCTCGACGTGCTCGTCGCTGCCCTCGCGCCGCTGGCGGTACAGCGCCGGCGCGCTGGCAGCGCCGATCGCGATCGCCTGCCGGTAGCCGTCGGCGGTCTCGCGCAGTTCGACCCGGTCGGCCCGGATCTGCAGCGTGCCCTGCGCGATGACGACGTTGCCGCTGCACACGCTGACCTGGCGCACGAGGTCCACCGTGCAGGGTTTGTCGGATTCGAGCGTCAACGGCTTGCTGCGGTCGCTGCGGTCGGCGCTGGCCGACCCAGCGCCACCGAGGGCCAGCGTGAAGAGCAGGAGAGGTCTGACGAGAAGGGTCGAAGGCATGGTCGGCACAGAACTTGCAGACCATTCTAGCCCTGGCATTCGGCGCCACGTGAGACGAAATGCGCGCCGCGTGACGCGGCCCAACCTTCGCACGTGTGGCCGGCGGCAGATGCCTGCCGGCGTTCAGCCCTTGGCGACGCGCTGGATCAGGAAGTCGGTGACCCGCAACGCCTGCTCGTGGCCGCCGGCCAGCGAGGGCGACGTGAAGTAACGGCCGTGGATGCCCAATGTCGGCACGCCGTCGATCTTGTAAGCCTCGGCCAACTGGCGCGCTTGCTTGGCCTTGCTGGCCACCGTGAAGCTCTTGAACGTCTCGGTGAACTTGGCGCCGTCGATGCCATTGGCGGTCATCAGGGCCAGGATGTCGGCGTCCTTGTCCAGACGCTGCTTCTGCACGTGGATCGCCGTGAACACCTTGCGGTGCACCGCGTCGAGCTGGCCCATCGCCTCCAGCGCCAGGAAGATGCGCTGGTAGGGCTCCTGCGGTGCCGAGAAGGCGACCGGGATGCGGCGGAAGCTGACCTGGGCCGGCAGCTTGCGGGCCCATTCCTCGAGCATCGGCTCGAAGGCGTGGCAATGCGGGCACCAGTAGCCGAAGAACTCCACCACCTCCACCTTGCCCGTGGCCGGCATCGCGATCGGCTGCGCCAGACGGGCGTAGTCCTTGCCCTCGACCGGCGCGGCAGCCTGCGCCTGCGCGAGGGCGGGCGCTGCCAGGCTGGCGGCCGTGGCGGTGAGGCGCAGGGTGAAATCACGGCGTTTCATGGTCATCCTTCTGTTTCTTGGGGTGTCTGTTCGCGTGCGTCGTCATCTCAGCGTTCGACCCGCACCAGCGCTGCATCCTCGCCGCCGGATTGCAGCTTGGTCTGCGCCGATTCGGCCTCGTCGCGCATCTGGTAGGGACCCAGACGCACGCGGTACATCGGCCGTCCGGACTGTTCGCGCTCGCTGACCTTGGCGCTGTACCCCAGCATCGCCAGCTTGGCGCGCTGCTGTTCGGCGTCTTCGGGTTTGGCGAACGCACCGACCTGGACGAAGTAGATGAACGGATCGACACCCGGTTTGGTGGACTTGGCCGGCGCCGCGGCCTGGCCTTGCGCGGGCGCCGGCTCGGCAACCGCCGCTTTTGGCGGTGCCGCCGGCGGCGCTGGCGGCACCGCGGGTGCGCTGCCGACCGGGGCGCCCGGACGGGGGGGCGCCTTGCTCGACAACGGCGCGTTCGGATCCCAGTTCTTGTTGCGTTCGATCTCGGCGGCGTTCTGCTCGGGGTTGCGCTGCGGCACCTTGTTGACGAAAGGCACCGGCACCTTGGTGACGTAAAGGGCCACGGCCAGCGCCAGCGCCAAGCCAAGCAGCAGGCCGACGATCAGCCCCATCACGAAGCCACCACGCTGCGCAGTCATGCAGTCTCCTCAACGACATCTCGGGTCATGGACACGGGCGCCTCGACGCCGAGCAGTTGCAGCGCATGGCGCAGCACCTGCCGCGTGGCCGTCAGCAGTGCCATGCGCGCACGCGCCAGCGCCGGGTCGTCGACCAGGAAGCGCTCGGCTGCGTAGTAGGCATGGAAGGCGGCGGCCACGCCGCGCAGATAGAACGCCAGGTCGTGCGGCGCCAGTGTATCGGCCGCATTGGCCAGCACATCGGGGTAACGCGCCAGCTCGAGCATCAGCGCGGCCTCCGACGGCGCGGTCAGCAGCGCCAGGTCGGCGCCGGCCTGGTCGGGTGCCGCACCGCTGCGTGCCTCGTGCTGCGCCAGCACCGAGCAGATGCGTGCGTGCGCGTACTGCACGTAGAAGACCGGGTTCTCGTCGTTGCGCTTGAGCGCCAGGTCGACATCGAAGACGAATTCGGTGTCGGCCTTGCGGCTGATGAGAAAGAAGCGCACGGCGTCGCGGCTGGTCCATTCGATCAGGTCACGCAGCGTCACATAGCTGCCGGCGCGCTTGGAGATCTTGACCTCCTGGCCGCCGCGCATCACCGTCACCATCTTGTGCAGCACGTAGTCGGGGTAGCCCGGCGGAATACCGACGCCGGCGGCCTGCACGCCGGCGCGCACCCGCGCCACCGTGCCGTGGTGGTCGGTGCCCTGGATGTTGATCACCTTGTGGAAGCCGCGCTCCCACTTGTGCAGGTGGTAGGCCACGTCGGGCACGAAGTAGGTGTAGCTGCCGTCGGACTTGCGCATCACGCGGTCCTTGTCGTCGCCGTAGTCGGTGGTGCGCAGCCACAGCGCACCGTCGCTCTCGTAGGTCTTGCCGGCCGACACCAGCCGGGCAACCGTGCCCTCGACGCGGCCGTCGCGATACAGGCCGCTCTCGAGGTAGTAATGATCGAAGCGCACCCCGAACGCCTTGAGGTCGAGGTCCTGTTCGTGGCGCAGGTAGGCCACGGCGAACTCGCGGATGCCGTCCAGATCGTCGGGGTCCCCGCTGGCGGTGGTGCGGCGGTCGTCGGCGATCACCGTCTTGCGCGCCGCGAAGTCGGCCGCGATGTCGGCGATGTAGTCGCCGTTGTAGGCCGTCTCGGGCCATGACGCATCGCCGGGCTTCAAGCCCTTGAGCCGGGCCTGCGTCGACAGCGCCAGCGTCTGGATCTGCACGCCGGCGTCGTTGTAGTAGAACTCGCGGTAGACCTCGTGGCCCTGCGTCTGCAGCAGGTTGCACAGGCTGTCGCCGAGCGCGGCCTGTCGGCCATGCCCGACGTGCAGCGGCCCGGTCGGGTTGGCCGAGACGAACTCCACCATCACCCGCTGCCCGGTCGTCGCCCGGTGGCCGAAGCAGGGGCCGGCCTGCAGCACCTCGCTCACCACGGTCTGCAGCGCGGCCGGCGCCAGCCGCAGGTTGATGAAGCCGGGACCGGCGATCTCGAGCGCACTGACCCAGCGCCGGAACGCCGCGCTGCGCTCGAGCGACTGCACGAGTGCAGTGGCCAGTTCGCGCGGGTTCTTGCGGGCCGCGCGCGACATCTGCATCGCCGCCGTGATGGCCAGGTCGCCATGCGCGGCCTGCTTGGGCGACTCGAAGGCGGCCGCGGGTGCCGGCACTCCGGCTGCGGCAGCCAGCTCGGCCAGTGCACCCTGCAAGGCCTGCAGCAGCTCCTGCTTGGCTCGGATCATCGGGCGATTCTACTTTTCGTGCCGTCGTGCACCGCTCGCGCGTCCGGGCGGCAATTGGCGAGGCTTCGCCCCGCTATTCCGCGGCGAGCGTCGGGCGCCGCCTCACAGAATGGCCGGGCCGATGCGCCTCAGCTGCGTGTCCGACGCCCTGCATGGACATGAACGACTTCATCACCCAGATCGCGCCGCTCGAGGGCGACACCAGTGCGCTGCCCGACCGCATCGGCGGCTACGCGGTGCGTGGCCGCCTCGGCGAGGGCGCCACCAGCGAAGTCTTCCTCGCGTTCGACGACTTTCACGAACGGCCGGTGGCGATCAAGCGTGCGCGCCGGGCGGCGGTGTTCGATGCCGCCGAGGTGCGCTTTCGCGACCATTTCTTCGCCGCCGAGGCGGCGCTGGTGGGCCAGCTGAACCACCCGAACATCGTGCAGATCTACGACGCGGTCGACGATCCGCTGGCGCCGTACCTGGTGATGGAGTACGTGCCGGGCACCACGCTGAAGGACTACTGTCGGCCCGAGTCGCTGCTCTCGCTCGAGCAGATCGTCGAGGTCGGCTTCAAGTGCGCGATGGCGCTCGGCTTCGTCGCCCGCCACGGCCTGATCCATCGCGACGTGAAACCGGCCAACCTGCTGGCCGTGGTCGAAGACGGCCAGGTGCTCGAGGTCAAGATCACCGATTTCGGCAGCGCACTGAACCTCAACTCCGACCGCACCCAGGTCGTGCGCGTCGGCTCGCTGCCCTACATGTCGCCCGAGCAGCTCGACGGCGCGACGCTCGATTCGCGCGCCGACCAGTACTCGCTGGCCGCGGTGCTGTACCACCTGATCGCCGGCCGGCCGCCGTTCGAGGCGCCGAACCAGAGCGCGCTGATGAACCGCATCTACCACGACCGCGCCCCGTCGCTGGCGACGTTTCGCGACGGCGTGCCGCCGGCGCTCGACGCGCTGCTGCAGCGCGCGCTGTCGAAGACGCGGCTCGAACGCTACCCGGACTGGGACAACTTCGCGCAGGAGCTGGCCGCGATGATCGCGCGCCGCGAGGTGCCGCGCGGCGCGGCGCACGACGTGCTGGACTCCGAGCGTTTCAACCTGTTGCGAACGCTCGAGTTCTTCAAGGACTTCGGCGACGTCGAGCTGTGGGAGGTGGTGCACCGCGCACGTTGGCAGCGCCACGAGCTGGGCGACGCGCTGTATCGCAAGGGGCAGGCCGGCACTACGTTCCACATCATCGCCAGCGGCCGCGTCGAGGTGTTCCGCGACGGCCACCGGGTCGCGCTGCTGGGCGCGGGCACGTCGGTGGGCGAGATGATGTACCTGGCGCCGAGCCCGGACCTGCGCATCCACAGCGCCGACGTCATCGTCACCGATCCGGCGACGACCATCTCATTCACGCCCGAGCTGCTCGAGCAGCTCAACCCGGCGACCCGGCACCTGTTCGACGCCGCGTTCATCCGGGTGCTGGTGCGGCGGCTGCATGCTGCGCACCAGGCGATGCAGCATCCTCGCCGCATCGTCTAGCGACGCCTGCGCGTCGCCTCGGTGTCCACCGCGCAACGCCGCCTTGCGTTGTGTCCTTGCCGAGCGGGGGAGCCTGTAGTCCAATCGCCCGCGGCAAATGTGCCGAAGAGGCGTCCACCAGAGGAAGGAGAACGATTCCATGAAGAAACTGATTTCGACTGCCGCGTTGTCGCTGGCTGCTTTCGCGCTGTCCGCTCAGGCGGCCGACGAGAAGAAGCCGACGGCCCAGCAGAGCAAGATGACCACGTGCAACAAGGAAGCCGGCGACAAGAAGGGCGACGAGCGCAAGGCGTTCATGAAGACCTGCCTGTCGGCCAAGAAGGAAACCCAGCAGGGCAAGATGACCAGCTGCAACAAGGAGGCCGGCGAGAAGAAGCTGGCCGGTGACGAACGCAAGAAGTTCATGAGCAGCTGCCTGAAGGCCTGAACCTCGAACCCCACGCTGTCCGACAGGGCCGCCACCGCGGGGATCGTGCAGTAACCGAAGGGGCCGTGGGCCCCTTCGGCGTTTTCAGATCACCGCCAGGCCGCGCGCCAGCAGCACCCCCAGCAGCGGCGGCAGCACCATCAGGTGCGCCGACCACATCAGTTGGCGGCGCAGCCAGGCCAACGCCTCGGCACTCGGCAATTGGCCTTCGGTGTCGCAGCGGCGGCGCCACGACGCGATGCGCTGCGTGACGCCCAACCCGAGCGCGAGCATCACGAGCCACAGCGCGGCCTTGCCCCACAGCAAGGGCTGTGACGCATACCAGCCCAGCCCCTTGATGCCCCACACGGCACGCGCCAGCCCGGTACCGAGCGTGACG
Source organism: Burkholderiaceae bacterium (assembly GCA_044222685.1). Lineage (GTDB taxonomy): Bacteria > Pseudomonadota > Gammaproteobacteria > Burkholderiales > Burkholderiaceae_C > JAEUPI01. The sequence continues at coordinate 56,087 of JBGAMU010000006.1, read as the reverse complement.
AGCGCGGCCGCGAATGCGATGCGGTCGACCCGCTGCAGCCGTACCAGTGCCGCCGAATTGAGCCATTCCACTCGCGCCAGCGCGGTGGCGCTCGACAGGAACACCACCCATGCCAGGATGGCCGCCAGGTGCGCGTAGGCCAGCGCGGCTTCGACGATCATGCAGCGGCCGCGGTGGCGACCGCCGGGGCGTCAGCCGTCGCCCAGTAGCGCGGATCGCCGTAGCTCTGCTTCAGGTAGTCGATCCACAGCCGCACGCGCAGCGGCAGGTGCTTGCGCTGCGGGAACACGGCGTAGACGCCGTTGGGTGGCGCCGCGAAGTCCTCCAGCACGGCCGTCAGACGGCCGTCGGCAATGTCGTGTTCGACTTCCCAAGTGCTGCGCCAGGCGATGCCCAGGCCTTGCACGCACCAGTCGTGCAGCACCTGGCCGTCGCTGCAGTCCAGCGGCCCGCCGGGCCGGAAGTGGGTGACCTGGCCGCCGATCGTGAAGGCCCAGCCGCGCGTCTGGCTGGCGTCGGACGACAGCGTCAGGCAGCGATGCCGGGCCAGCTCGCTGGGTTGCGCCGGCGTGCCCGCGCGCTTCAGATAGGCCGGCGCCGCCACGCACAGGCGCCGGTTGTCGGCCAACCGCACGCTGACGAGGCTCGAGTCCGGCAGGTCGCCGACCCGCACCGCGCAGTCGAAACCCTCGTTGACGATGTCGACCACGCGGTCCGACAGGTTGAGCGACACGCTGACATCCGGGTGCAGGCCGACGAAGCGTGGCACCAGCGGCGCCACGTGGCGGCGACCGAATCCGGCCGGCGCTGTCAAACGTAAGTGCCCACTTGCTTTCACACCGCCTTCGCTGACACTGGCTTCTGCATTGGCCAGGTCGGCGATGATGCGCTGGCAGTCCTCGAGAAAGGCGCTGCCTTCGTGGGTCAGCGTGATGCGTCGGGTGGTGCGCACCAGCAGCTTGACGCCCAGCCGTTCTTCCAGCGCATCGATGCGGCGGCCTATGACCGCCGGCGCCACGCCCTCGGCATGCGCCGCCGCCGTCAGGCTGCCCTTGGTGGCCACGGCCACGAACGATTCGATCTGCTTTAGGCGGTCCACCGGTCGAGATTACCGTCGGTGGAGTCATCGATCAATGCTGAATCTGCCCTAGAAGCTGCATGCGGCCCGCTGGCGAGTCGTTCCATCGGCAGCGAGGTGTTGATGCAATTCCGACCAAGCCGCTGCAGATTGAGTGCCTGAGCGTCATCAATCCCGCCCACCGGCTGTGGGCAATCAGGGCTTGGGCAGCGCATAGAGTGTGGGTCCGATGGCCGCCGCCCACCCCATCCAGCCGTCCCCGCGCGCCGTGTTGTTCGATGCTTACGGCACGCTGTTCGACGTGCACAGCGTCGGCGCGCTGGCCGAGCAACTGTTTCCGGGCCAGGGCGCGGCGCTGTCGCAGATCTGGCGCGACAAGCAGATCGAGTACACGCGCTTGTGTTCGATGAGCCGGCGCTGGCGTCCGTTTCGCGCGCTCACACAGGCCGGGTTGCGACAGGCTGCGCTGCGGTTGCGCATTGAACTGGCCGACGACGCGCGCGACGCCCTGATGCGCGAGTGCCTGCAGCTCGCGCCGTTCGCCGAGAACCGCGGCGTATTGCTGGCACTGCAGCAGCGCGGCGTGCGCACGGGCATCCTGTCCAACGGCGACACCGACATGCTGCAGCCGCTGCTGCGGCATGCCGGTTTCGACACGCTGATCGATCCACTGCTCAGCGCCGAGTCGGTGCGCCGCTTCAAGACCGACAATGCCGTCTACGACCTGGGCCCGCAGGCGCTCGATCTCGCGGCCGGCGACATCCTGTTCGTGTCGAGCAACGGCTGGGACGCGATCGGCGCCACCTGGTACGGCTACACCACGCTCTGGGTCAACCGGGCCGGCGCGCCGCTGGAGTCACTCGACACCGAACCGTCGCGCACCGGCAGCAGCCTGCGCGACGTGCTGTCCTTCTTTCCCACTTGATTTCCACACACCGACATGACCGACCGCACCTCGATCCACCGCCTGCAAGTCGCCAGCTCCCTGCAACGCTTCATCGACGACGAGGTGCTGCCGGGGACCGGCGTCGCGAGCGAGACCTTCTGGCGCGGCTTCGACGCCATCGTGCACGAACTGGCGCCGAAGAACGCGGCGCTGCTGGCCGAACGCGACCGGCTGCAGAGCGAGATCGACGCCTGGCATCGTGCGCACCCGGGGCCCATCCGCAACCCGCGCGCGTACCGCGCCTTCCTGCAGAAGGTGGGCTACCTGGTGCCGGTGCCGGCCCAGGTGAAGGCCACCACGCGCAACGTCGACGCCGAGTTGGCGCTGCAGGCGGGGCCGCAGCTGGTGGTGCCGATCACCAACGCGCGTTACGCGCTGAACGCGGCCAATGCGCGCTGGGGTTCGCTGTACGACGCGCTCTACGGTACCGATGCATTGTCCGAGGATGGCGGCGCGACGCGCGGCCCGGGCTACAACCCGGTGCGCGGTGCCAAGGTCATCGAGTATGCGCGCTACGTGCTTGACCGTTGCGTGCCGTTGAAGAAGGGCTCGCACATCGATTCGACCGGCTACGCAGTCGTCGATCACCAGCTGGCGGTGACGCTGAAGAATGGCGGCACCGTCGGCCTGAAGAACCCGGCGCAGTTCGTCGGCTTCCAGGGTGAGATGGGTGCGCCTTCGGCGGTGCTGCTGTCGCACCACGGCCTGCATCTGGACATCCGCATCGATCGCGGCCATGCCATCGGCGCGACCGATCCGGCCGGCGTGGCCGACCTGGTGCTCGAGGCCGCGCTGTCGACGATCCTCGATCTCGAGGACTCGGTGGCCGTGGTCGACGCCGACGACAAGGTGCACGCCTACCGCAACTGGCTCGGCATCCTGAAGGGCACGCTGACCGAAACCGTCAGCAAGGGCGGCACCACGTTCACCCGCGGGCTCAATCCCGACCGCCCCTACACCGGCCCGCGCGGCGAGGACGTCGCGCTGCACGGCCGCTCGCTGCTGTTCGTGCGCAATGTCGGCCATCTGATGACGAACCCGGCCATCCTGTGGGGCGACGAAGGCCGCGAGATTCCCGAGGGCATCCTGGACGCCGTCGTCACCACGACGATCGCGCTGCACGACCTGCGCGGCAACGCCACCACCGGCATCCGCAACTCGCGCCGCGGCAGCGTCTACATCGTCAAGCCCAAGATGCACGGGCCCGCCGAAGTGGCCTTCGCCAGCGAGCTGTTCGCGCGCATCGAGCAGCTGCTTGGCCTGCCCGACAGCACCGTCAAGCTCGGCATCATGGACGAGGAGCGCCGCACCAGCGTCAACCTCAAGGCCTGCATCGCCGCGGCAGCCAGCCGCGTGGCCTTCATCAACACCGGCTTCCTCGACCGCACCGGCGACGAGATCCACACCGCGATGCAGGCCGGGCCGATGATCCGCAAGGGCGACATGAAGGCGAGCGCCTGGATCGCCGCCTACGAGCGCCTCAACGTGCTGGTCGGGCTGCAGTGCGGGCTGCGCGGCAAGGCGCAGATCGGCAAGGGCATGTGGGCCATGCCCGACCTGATGGCCGCGATGCTCAAGCAGAAGATCGTGCACCCGCAGGCCGGCGCCAACACCGCCTGGGTGCCGAGCCCGACCGCGGCCACGCTGCACGCGCTGCACTACCACCAGGTCGACGTGTGGAAGGTGCAGAAGGAACTCGAGCGCGTGGATCTCGACGCCGAGTACGATAAGCTGATGAGCGACCTGCTCACCGTGCCGGTGGCGAAGAAGACGAACTGGAGCGATGCCGAGCGCCGGCAGGAGATCGACAACAACGCGCAGGGCATCCTCGGCTACGTGGTGCGCTGGATCGACCAGGGCGTGGGCTGCTCGAAGGTGCCCGACATCCACAACGTGGGCCTGATGGAAGACCGTGCCACGCTGCGCATCAGCAGCCAGCACATCGCCAACTGGCTGCAGCACGGCATCGTCACCGAGGCGCAGGTTCGTGCCACCTTCGAGCGCATGGCCGCCGTGGTGGACAAGCAAAACGCCGGCGACCCGCTGTACCAGCCGATGGCCGGCCATGCCGCCACCTCGGCCGCCTACCAGGCCGCGCTCGACCTCGTATTCAAGGGCCGCGAGCAGCCGAGCGGCTACACCGAGCCGCTGCTGCATGCCTGGCGGCTGAAGGTCAAGGCCGCGTAGCGAACGGCTCGTCAAGCCGTTTCAAGCGGACGCCACGGACCCGGCTCCGCCGGTCCGTCGGCGTCGCCCCCTTGAGGGGGCAGCGCCGCAGGCGCTCCGGGGGTGGTTGACTACGTCGGTGTCGGCGTCCCCGCCATCCGGTCGTATCGCAGGAAGTACTGCCGCGCCAGCGCGATCAGCTGGTTGTCGCTCGGATGGTCGACCGTCTCGTAGCCGACGATGCGCTTGGCGGTGGCCGGGCGATGCTTGTCGACATAGTGACGAAAGTCCGCCAGACCCAGCTTCGGGCCCGTGGCCAGGACTTCGCTGATGCCCTCGAGCGCGTCGCAGACCTCGCCGAAGTACTCGTGCTGCGTGCGCACCGCGCTGCCGTGCTGCGCCGTGTGATGCGAGTGCGCCTTGATGCGCTGCGACTGCACGTGCTCGGCGTCGAACTGCAGCACCTGGGCGCGGCTGTGGTCCAGCCAGACCACGGCATGAAAACTGGCCATCTCAATGCTTCCTTTCATGGCGCGATTCGCAGCTGACGCAGCGCATCGCCTGGGGTTCGATCTTCAGCCGGTCGAACGGGATCTCGGCACCGCAGTCGCCACAGCGGCCGTAGTGCGGATCGTTCACGCGCTGAAGCGCCAGCTTCACCGCGCCGAGCTCCTGCGTCTCCTGGTCCGACCACGCGAGCTCGACCTCGCGGTCCGAGTCACGTTGCGGCGCGTCGTCGCCGTCCTGCAACAGCACATCGCGGGCATGCTCCGCGCGCGACTGACCCTGCAGCTGAGCGGCCAAGCGCCGCTCCAGCTCGGTCCGTCGCAATTCCAGCGCGGCCTTCAGCAGCGCACGCTGACCCTGCGTGAGATGGGCACTCATCTGGACATCACTCCTTCACTGGTGATGGTCCTCCCGCGTCGCCTGCGCTGCATTGATGCTGCTCAAGGCGGCCCCGCCTGTGCCGCCTCGGCTGCCTACAATCGCAGGTGATGGGCGACCCGGTGGGCGCCCGTGGGCCATGATGCAGACAGATCTTCCACCCAGCTGCGATGTCCTCATCGTCGGCGCGGGTCCGGCGGGCAGCGCCTGTGCGATCGAGTTGGCGCGCGCCGGGTTCGATGTCGTGCTGGTCGACGCACAGGCCTTTCCGCGCGACAAGATCTGCGGCGACGGCCTGATCCCCGATGCCCATGCCGCGCTGCGCCGGCTCGGCGTGCACGAGGAAGTGATGGCCGCCGCGCAACGCGCCGGCCACGTCGCCTGCATCGGGCCCCGCGGCGGACGCATCGACGTGCCGGGCCATCTGGCCGTGCTGCCGCGGCGCCAGCTCGACTTGATCGTCTGCCGCGCCGCCGAGCGCGCGGGCGCGCGCTTCATCGCGCCGCTGCGTTTCGAGGCGCCGCTGGAGGACGATGCCGGCCGCGTGGTCGGTGCCAGCTTCAAGTCGGGTGATGCCGTCGGTGAGATCCGCGCACGCTGGACGGTGCTGGCCACCGGCGCGGTGCCGCAGGCGCTGATGGCCGCCGGCATGTGCACGCGCCGCCTGCCGTCGGGCGTGGCGCTGCGCGGCTACGTGCGCAACCCGGCGATGGTTGGCCGCATCACCGAGCTCGAGGTGGTGTGGCATCAGAAACTGCGACCGGGTTACGGCTGGATCTTCCCGTGCCGCGACGGCGTGTTCAACATCGGCGCCGGCGTGCTGGGCGCGCACGCCGAGGCGCGCGACGACGGCGGCACCGGCATGAAGGACGTCAACCTGCGCGACGTGTTCAAGGCCTTCACCGAGTGCTACGCGCCGGCGCGCGAGTTGATGCACGGCGGGGAGGTGGTCGGTGAGATGAAGGGCGCGCCGCTGCGCTGCACGCTCGAGGGCGCGCGCTGGAGCCGGCCCGGCCTGCTCGTCACCGGCGAGGCGGCCGGCAGTACCTATGCCTTCACCGGCGAGGGCATCGGCAAGGCCATGGAGACCGGAATGCTGGCCGCGCGTGCCGTGATCGACGGCAGGCGAGGGGCCTCGACGGACGCGCAGGTGACGGCGCACTACGAGACGGACCTCGCCGCGCTGAAGCCGCGCTTTCAGCTCTACGAGCGCGCCAATCGCGTCAACGCCCATCCGTGGCTCGCCGACTTGCTGATCTGGCGCGCGCGGCGCAGCGAGCGGCTGCTCAGGCGCATGGCCGGCGTGCTGGAGGAGACCAGCAACCCGGGCCACCTGATCACGTTCAAGGGCATCTACCGGCTCTTCACCGAATAGCGCGGTCACTGCGATGTGCCAGCTGCTCGGCATGAACGCCAACACGCCGACCGACGTGTGCTTCAGCTTCACCGGCCTGGCCACGCGCGCCGACGAGCACAAGGACGGCTTCGGCATCGCCTTCTTCGAGGACAAGGGGCTGCGCCACTTCGTCGACCACCACGGCGCTCGCCATTCGCCGGTGGCCGAGCTGGTCAAGCGCTACCCGATCCGCAGCGACAACGTCATCGCCCACATCCGCAAGGCCACCCAGGGCCGGGTGGCGCTGGAGAACACGCATCCGTTCGTGCGCGAGCTGTGGGGCCGCTACTGGGTGTTCGCGCACAACGGCGACTTGAAGGACTTCATGCCGCGCCTGCACGGCGCCTTTCGACCAGTGGGCGACACCGACAGCGAGCGCGCGTTCTGCTGGCTGATGCAGGAGCTCGCCAAGGCCCATGCCGCGGTGCCGAGCGTCGCCGAGCTGACGCATACGCTGCGCGAGCTGCTGCCGCGGCCGGCCGCGCACGGCAGCTTCAACCTGCTGCTGTCGAACGGCCAGGCGCTGTGGGCCCACGGCACGACGCGGCTGCACTGGATCGTGCGCCAGCATCCGTTCGGCAGTGCACGTCTGGCCGACGAGGACCTGAGCGTCGACTTCGCGGCGCACACGCAGTCGAGCGACCGCGTCGCAGTGATCGCCACCGAACCGCTGACGCGCGACGAACCGTGGCTCGCAGTGGCGCCGGGCGTGTTGCAGGTGTTCGAGGGGGGTCGCCTGAGCAGCTCGGTGCCGACAGCCGGTTGAGTGGCGCGCGGCCCCGGGTTAGCACGCAGGCGCGCCGCGGCGGGGTCGCTGCCGCGCTCTGCCACACTTTGCACCGGCCGGCGCCGTCGCCGGCATTGCCCTCACCACCATGGCCGACCTGCCCGTCCCGCGTTTCGACGTCTTCTACAAGCACGACGAGCTGACCCGCCTGCTGCACGACTACGCGGCGGCCCGTCCCGACCTGGTCGAGATCCGCTCGCTCGGCGCTAGCCACGAAGGACGTGACATCTGGCTGGCGGTGGTGACGCAGCGCCACACCGGGCCCGACGTCGACAAGCCGGCCTTCTGGTGCGACGGCAACATCCACGCCGGCGAGCTGACGGCGAGCACCGCGTGCCTGTACTGGCTGCACCAGCTGCTCACCGGCTACGGCAGCGACGCGCAGACCACGCATCTGCTCGACACCCGCGTGATCTACCTGTGCCCGCGCCTGAACCCCGACGGCGCCGAGCTGGCATTGGCCGACCGGCCGCGCTACATCCGCTCGTCGACACGGCCCTATCCGTTCGACGAACCGCACATCGACGGCCTGACGGTCGAGGACGTCGACGGCGACGGCCGCGTGCTCTACATGCGCATCCCCGATCCGCATGGCGCGTGGAAGAGCCACCCCGACGACGCGCGGCTGATGATCCCGCGTGAACCGGGCGAGTTCGGCGGCAGCTACTGGCGCGTGATGCCCGAAGGCACGCTGGCGCACTTCGACGGCCTGCAGATCAAGGTCAACCCCGATCGTGAAGGCCTCGACCTGAACCGCAACTTCCCCGCCTACTGGCGGCAGGAGTTCGAGCAGGCCGGCGCAGGCCCCTACCCGACCAGCGAGCCCGAGGTGCGCGCGATGGTCGACTTCATCGTCGGGCACCCCAACATCGGCGCCGGCGTCAGCTTCCACACTCACTCGGGCGTGATCCTGCGGCCGATGGGCACGCAGGCCGACGACGACATGACGCCCGAGGACCTGTGGATCTACAAGCGGCTGTCCGCGCTCGGCGAGAAGCTCACCGGCTACCCGGCGATCAGCATCTATGAGGACTTCCGCTACCACCCGAAGGAAGTGATCAGCGGCACCCAGGACTGGCTGTACGAGCACCTCGGCTCGCTGTTCTGGACGGTCGAGATCTGGGCGCCGAACAAGGAAGCCGGCATCACCGACTACGACTGGATCCACTGGTATCGCGAACATCCTCCCGAGGACGACCTCAAGCTGCTGCGCTGGAGCGACGCACAGTGCGGCGGCCGCGCGCACGTCGACTGGTATGCCTTCCAGCATCCGCAGCTCGGCGCGGTGGAGCTCGGCGGCTGGGACCGCCTGAACTACTGGCGCAATCCGCCGCCGCATCTGCGCGAACGCGAGGCGGCGCGGTTCCCGGCCTGGCTGCGCCAGCTGGCGCTGAGCCTGCCGTGCCTGGAGCTGCTGCGCACCGAGGTGCGCGCGCTCGGCGCCGATACCTGGCGCGTGCGCATGGCGGTGGCCAATGCCGGTTATCTGCCGGCTCATGTGAGCAAGCGGGCGCTCGAACGCAAGACGGCGCGCGGCGTGGTGTTCGAGATGGTGCTGCCCGAGGGCTGCACGCTCATTACCGGCAAGCCGCGCATCGTCGGTGCGCATCTGGCCGGCCATGGCGCGAAGAACTCGCTGCAGGCCTTCATGCCGAACCGCGAGGTCACGGCCGACCGCGCGGTGGCCGAGTGGGTGGTGCGTGCGCCGCGCGGCACCCGTCTGCCGCTGAGCGCCCGTGCCGACCGTGCGGGCGCCGTGCACACCGACGTCGAACTCGACTGAACGCCGCCGGGGAATGCCGTGCGCCGGCGCCGGCAGAGGCCGGCACACCTCGTCACGCGCAGCGCCGACGCGCGGGCGACAATGGAAACAGGCCTTCCGGCCGACCGGCGCCCGATCGATGACACGACGCAGCTTCCTGCTCTCCGGCGCCGCCGTCGGCGGCGCGTTGCTGGTCGGCTGGGGCGTGCTGCCGCCGCGTGATCCGGTCGGCTCGCCGGCGCTGTGGCCGCCCGCCGACGACGGCGTGGCGCTGAACGGATGGATCCGCATCACGCCCGACGGCGGCGTGGTGCTGGCGATGAACCGCAGCGAGATGGGCCAGGGCGTGCACACCGCGCTGGCGATGCTGGCGGCCGAGGAGCTCGACGTGGCGCTGGCGCGCGTGCGCCTCGAGCAGGCGGGCGACGATGCGCTGTATGGCAGCGCGTCTGCCTTCGTCGGCGTGCTGCCGTTCGATGCGCAGGCGCGCGAGCCGGGGCAGGAATCCGCCCCGTACCGCGCCGCCCGCTGGCTGACGCTGAAGACCGCGCGCGAGCTCGGCATCAACGTCACCGGCGGCTCGGCCAGCGTGGCCGATGCCTGGGTGCCGCTGCGGCTGGCGGCGGCGACGGCGCGCGCGCGCCTGCTCGGCGTGGCGTCGCTGCGCTGGAAGCTGCCGGTGGCCGAACTTGAGGTGCGCGACGGCATCGTCAGCCATCCGTCGGGCCAGCGCGCACACTACGGCGAGCTCGCCGAGCAGGCGGCGCTGTCGCGGCCGGGCGATGTGGCGCTGAAGCCGGTGGAGCGTTTTCGCGTCGTCGGTCGCGCCGCGGCGCGGCTCGACAGTGCGCCCAAGTGCGACGGGCGCGCCGTCTACGGCGGCGACGTGCGCCTGCCCGGCCTGCTGTACGCCGCGATCCGCCAGTGCCCGATGCTCGGCGGCTCGCCCGGGCGTGTCGAGCCCGATGCGGCGTGGTGGCGCGCCGGCGTGCAGCGTGTCGTGCGCCTGCCGCCGCTGGGTGGTGCCGGCGCGGCGATCGCGGTGGTGGCCGACTCGACCTGGCGCGCGCGCGACGCGATGCGCCGGCTCGACATCGAGTGGCGCGAGCCGCCGACCGGCCGGCTCGATTCGAAGCGCATCGAAGCGTCGCTCGAAGCAGCGGCCCGGCAGGCCAGCGATACCGAGGGCGGCTTCGCCTTCACTCGCCGCGGTGATGCGTCGGCGGCGTTGAGGGCCGCCACGCGTCGCGTCGAGGCGCTCTACCGCGCGCCCTATCTGGCCCACATGACGATGGAGCCGATGAACTGCACCGCTCGCGTGGCCGACGGCACGGTCGACGTGTGGGCACCGACGCAGGTGCCGGGGCTGGCCCGTGACATCGCCGCTCAAGTGGCCGGCGTATCACCCGACGCCGTGAACCTGCGCGTCACCTACCTCGGCGGCGGGTTCGGCCGCCGTCTCGAGGTCGACTTCGTCGCGCAGGCGGTGCGCGTGGCGCTCGAGACCGGGGGCCGGCCGGTGCAGCTGTCGTGGACGCGCGAGGAGGACCTGACGCACGACTTCTATCGCCCCGCCGGCGTGGCCTGGCTGCGCGCCGGTCTCGATGCGCAGGGCCGTGTGACGGCGCTGGCCGCCACCAGCGCAGGCGATGCGCTGGCGCCGCGCTGGCTGGGCCGGGTGCTGCCGCGGCTGGCGCCGCCGCTGGCGCTGCCCGACAAGACCACCGTCGAGGGCCTCTACGACCTGCCCTATGCGATCGAGCACCTGCGCGTGGCGCATATGGCCACCGACAGCGGCGTGCCGGTGGGCAACTGGCGCTCGGTCGGCCACTCGCACAACGCGTTCTTCTGCGAAGGCTTCATCGACGAGCTGGCGCATGCCGCGGGTCAGGACCCGTATCGTTTCCGCCTCGGCCTGCTCGACGCGATGCCGCGCCACGCCGCGGTGCTCAGGCTGGCCGCCGAGAAGGCCGGTTGGGGCGCGCGCATGGCGGCCGGCCGTGCACGCGGCATCGCGCTGCACGAAAGCTTCGGCAGCATCGTCGCGCAGGTCGTCGAAGTCTCGGTGGCCGGCGGCGAGCCGCGCGTGCACCGCGTCGTCTGCGCGGTGAATTGCGGCGTCGCGGTGCATCCTGCGGGTGTGGCCGCGCAGATGGAGTCGGCGGTGGTCTACGGCCTGAGCGCGGCGCTGTATGGCCGCATCGACATCGAGGACGGCGCCGTGCGCCAGCAGACCTTCGCCGACCAGCCGGTGCTCGCGATGGCCCGCATGCCGCAGATCGAGACCCATATCGTGCCGAGCACGCTCGCCCCCACCGGCATGGGTGAGCCGGGACTGCCGCCGCTGGCGCCGGCACTGGCCAACGCGCTGTTCGCGCTGACCGGCCGCCGCCTGCGCGAGCTGCCGTTGACGCTGCCGCGCGTGGCCTAGCGGCTGTCGGCCGCCTTGCCTTCGCGCCGGATCCAGCGCGCCAGCACGCTGCGCAGTCGCTCGCCGTCGATCGGCTTGGTCAGGAAGTCGTTCATGCCCTGCGCCAGCGCCTGCTCGCGCTCCGACACCAGCGCGGCAGCGGTCAGCGCGATCACCGGCAGCTGGTCGGAAGAATGGCGCCGGCGCAGCTCGCGCGTCGCGTCGTAGCCGCTCATGTCGGGCATCTGCACGTCCATCAGCACCGCATCGAACAGCGGCCCGGCCGCCGCGGCGCGTGCCACCGCGTCGAGCGCCTCGCGGCCGTCGCGCGCCTGCACGACTTGCACGCCCCATTGCTCGAGCATCGCGCTGGCCACCATCATGTTGACCGGGTTGTCCTCTACCAGCAGCACGCGGGCGCCGTCCAGGCGTGAATCCGGCAGCGTGGCGGCGTCGGGCGCCTCGGCAGACGGCAGGGCGGCCGGCAGCGGCAATTCGACATGGAAACAGGCGCCGCGGCCGACTTCGCTGCGCAGGCCGACCTCGCCGCCCATCAGCCGCGCCAGCTCGCGACAGATCGACAGGCCCAGCCCGGTGCCGCCGAAGCGGCGGGTGATCGAGTCGTCGGCCTGGCTGAACGGCTGGAACAGCCGGGCCTGCGTCGCCGCGTCGATGCCGGGGCCGGTGTCCTCGACCTCGAAGCGCAGCCGCCCCGGCCCGGCGGGTCGCGCGCGCAGCGTGACGCGGCCGCGTTCGGTGAACTTCAGCGCATTGGTCAGGAAGTTGGTCAGCACCTGGCGCAGCCGCATCGCGTCGCCCCGCACGTGGGTCGGCGTCAGCGCGTCGAGCTGCAGCTCCAACTGCAGCTCGCGGGCGTGGGCCAGCGAGCTGTAGGCGCGCGACAGTTCACGCAACAGCGCGTGCAGGTCGAACTCGGCCGACTCGATCTCCAGCTTGCCGGCCTCGATCTTCGACAGGTCGAGGATGTCGGAGATGATGGTCGACAGGATCTCCGCGCTGTCGGCGATCTGGTCCAGGTAGGACTGCCGCAGCGAGTCGTCGACACCACGCTGGCGCGCCAGCCGCGCCAGGCCCAGCAGGCCGTTCAGCGGCGTGCGGATCTCGTGGCTGGTGTTGGCGAGGAAGGCGCTCTTCGCGCGGCTGGCCGCCTCGGCGGCGTCGCGTGCCAGCGCGAGTGCGCGCTCGACCTGCTGGCGCTCGGTGATGTCGTCGACGATCCAGATCGTGCCGCCTTCGCGGGGCCGTTGCGGATCGACCGCCTTGCCGATCGCGCGGGCGACGAAGGTGCTGCCGTCGCGCCGGCGTGCCGGCCGCACCAACTCGACCACCTCGCCGCGCGTCAACGCCGGTCCGGCCAGCCGACCGACCTCGGCGTAGTCGCTCGGGCCCGGCCAGACCACGTCGCCGGGCTGGCCGATCAGCTCGCCCGGCGGCCAGCCGTAGAGCTCCTCGAAGCGACGGTTGACCATCACGAAGCAACGATCACGGGTCATCGCGATGCCGATCGACGCGTTGGCCAGGATGGCCTCGCGTTCGCGGCGGGCCCGCTCGGCCTGGCTCATGTCGCGTGCATTCAGCGCCAGGTACTGCCGGCCCTGCATCTCGAAGCGCGCTGCCGACAGCGACATCGGCACCGTGCGGCCGTCGCGCGTGCGGAATTCCAAGGCCATGTCCTGCACCGGTCCGCCCGCCTCCAGTGTGTCCAGCAGGCGCTGGCGATCCTCGGGCCGGCGCCAGGTGCCGACCTCGAGCGACGTGCGGCCGATCACCTCCTGCGCCGTGAATCCCATCAGCCGCTCGAAGGCGGCATTCACCATCACGAAGCGGCCGCTGTCGGCCTCGGTGAGCACCACCAGGTCGGGGCTCATCGTGATCAGCTGCTGCAGCAGGGCCTGCGAATCGCGCTGCGCATCCTCGGCGGACTTCAGGTTCTCGCGAGTGGTGTATTCCGCGGTCACGTCGCGCGACACACCCCAGTAGCCGATGAAGCGGCCGTGCGCGTCGAGTCGAGGCGACCCGCTGGCCAGTTCGTGGCGGTAGCTGCCGTCAGGCCAGCGCCAGCGCACGTGCAGATCGCGGAACGCTCGGTGCGCCTGCAGGTCGGCACGGTGCGCGGCCAGGGCTTCGTCGCTGTCATACAGCATGCCGGGCTGCTCCCAAGGCCGCTGCATCGGCTGCGGCACCGGCACGAAGGCCTGCTCCGGGCCGCCGCGTCGCCACAGCGCGGTGATGACGAAGCTGTCGTCCATCTCCCACTAGCAATCGGTGGCGATGCCCAGCAGCGTGAGAAAACGCGCCTCGCGCTCGCGCGCGGTGTCCAGCCAGTGGCCGATCACGCGCACGGTCAGCAGGCCTGTGCCCAGGCCGCTGGCGACCAGCAGCGACAGCGTGATCCAGCGGCGCAGCACCAGGGTGTCGCCGAGCGCCGCCGGGCCGGCGATCCAGTGCCGGTGTTCGGCCCAGCCCAGCGCACCCAGCAGCGCGATGCACAGCAGCGCCATCGCCACGCCCGAGCGCAGCGAGAAGAAGGCGGCGAAGATCAGCGTGACGATGGCGAAGAAGCCGACGCCGGGCCCGTTCAGGCCCCAGCCGTAGATCACCGCGGTGGCGCCCACCAGCGTCACGCCGAGCACGCTGACGGCCAGCAGCACCCGGCCGGCCAGATGGTCGGGCGTTCGCGTGGCCAGCACGCAGGCGATCGCGGCAGCCGCGTAGCCCACCGCCGGCAGCCGCTGGATCCAGGGTCCGTCGAGATGGACCCAGCCGTTGACCACGGCGGCGACACAGAACACCAGCGCGAACAACACGAACGCGTGCCGAACGGCCAGCTCGCGCGCCAACGCACGCGGATCGGTGATGGGCGACGACAGCAAGGCGGCCGCGCCCTAGCGCGCGACGTCGCGTGCCGCGCCGAGCATCGCGCGCGTCTGGCTCGCGACCCGGCGCGCGTCGGCGGCGAATTCATTGCCGCGGCTGGCGTAGAGCACGGCCCGCGCGGAATTGACGATGACGGCGCCGGTGGTGGCCGACGCGCTGCCGCGCCAGCCGGCCCGTACGCTGGCCTGTGCATCGCCGCCTTGCGCACCGATGCCGGGGATCAGCAGCGGCAGCGTCGGCGCCAGCTCGCGTACGCGCGTGATCTCGCCGGGAAAGGTAGCACCGACCACCAGGCCCAGCTGGCCGTTGTGGTTCCACTCGCCCTGGGCCAGCCGGGCGATATGTTCGTACAGCAGGTCGCCGTTGGCCAGCCGCTGCGCCTGCAGGTCGCTGCCGCCGAGGTTGGACGTGCGGCAAAGCAGGATCAGCCCCTTGCCGGCGAAGCGCAGGTACGGCTCGATCGAGTCGAAGCCCATGAACGGCGACAGCGTCACTGCGTCGGCCTGGTAGCGCTCGAAGGCTTCGCGCGCGTACTGCTCCGCCGTGGCGCCGATGTCGCCGCGTTTGGCGTCGAGGATCACCGGCACCTCGGGCGCGACCCGCCGGATGTGCGCCATCAGCCGCTCGAGCTGCTCTTCGGCGCGGTGCGCGGCGAAGTAGGCGATCTGCGGCTTGAAGGCGATCACCAGGTCGTGCGTCGCGTCGACGATGGTGGCGCAGAAATCGAAGATGCGCGACGGGTCGTGCTGCCAGGCGCCGGGAAACTTCGCCGGGTCGGGGTCGAGACCGACGCACAACAACGAGTCGTTGCGCCGCTCGGCGGCCGCCAGCTTGTCGGTGAAGGTCGGCGCCATCTGGTCCTGCTGTGCGACCAGCCCTAGCGCAGCCGTCGCGCCAGAGCCGCGGCCTGACCGGTGTAGGTCTGCGGCGTCAGCGCCTTCAGCCGCGCCCGCTCGGCCGCAGGCAGCTCGACCAGCGTGTCGATGAACGCGCCCATCGCCTCGCGCGTGATGCCCTTCCCGCGCGTCAGCGCCTTCAGCCGTTCGTACGGGTTGGGCAATGCGTAGCGGCGCATCACGGTCTGCACCGCCTCGGCCAGCACCTCCCAGGCGCCGTCGAGATCGGCGTCGATCGCGGCGCGGTCGACCTCGAGCTTGGCCAGGCCGCGCTGCAGCGAGTCGTAGCCGAGCACGGCGTGGCCGAGTGCCACGCCCATGTTGCGCAGCACCGTGCTGTCGGTCAGGTCGCGCTGCCAGCGGCTGACCGGCAATTTCTGCGACAGGTGCGCCAGCAGCGCATTGGCCAGGCCGAAGTTGCCCTCGGCGTTCTCGAAGTCGATCGGATTGACCTTGTGCGGCATCGTCGACGAGCCGACCTCGCCTTCCTTCAGGCGCTGGCGGAAGTAGCCCAGGCTGATGTAGCCCCAGACGTCGCGCGACCAGTCGATCAGGATCGTGTTGGCGCGCGCGATGGCGTCGAACAGCTCGGCCATCCAGTCGTGTGGCTCGATCTGGATCGTGTAGGCGTTGAACTGCAGCCCGAGCGCACCTTCGACGACGCGGCGGCTGAACGCCTCCCAGTCGAAGTCGGGCCAGGCCGCCAGGTGCGCGTTGTAGTTGCCCACCGCGCCGTTCATCTTGGCCAGCGGCTGCACCACGGCGATGGCGGCGCGCGCGCGCTGCAGCCGCGCCGCCACGTTGGCGATCTCCTTGCCGAGCGTGGTCGGCGTCGCCGTCTGGCCGTGGGTGCGGCTCAGCATCGGCACGTCGGCCTGCGCGTGCGCCATCGTCGTCAGCTGGGCCAGCAGCGCGTCGAGCGCCGGCAGCACGACCTGCTGGCGCGCCGCGCCGAGCATCAAGGCGTGGCTGGTGTTGTTGATGTCCTCGCTGGTGCAGGCGAAGTGCACGAACTCGGCGGCGGCGGTCAGCTCGGTGTCGTCGGCGAACTGCTGCTTGATCCAGTATTCGACCGCCTTGACGTCGTGATTGGTGGTGCGCTCGATGTCCTTGATCGCCTGCGCATCGGATTCGGCAAAGCCGCTGACGAGCGCCCGCAGCTTCGTACGCGCCGCGCCCGACAGCGGCTTGAACTCGGCGAAGCCGGCGTCGGACAGCGCGATGAACCACTCGACCTCGACCTGCACGCGCCGGTGCATCAGGCCGAACTCGCTGAGCAGCGGGCGCAGTGGCGCCAGCCGGGCGGCATAACGGCCGTCGAGCGGCGACAGGGCGGTGAGAGGGCTCGGGTTCATCGAAGGGATCGTGCGCGGCGCGCCGAAAGGTGCTGCGGGCCCGCACGACGGCGCGACCCCAGCGGTCGATTCTAGGTGGCGCGGCGCGCCGGCCGCCGCGGCCCTACCAGCGCACGTCGAAGCGGCAGGCGTCGTCGCCGCGTGCCTCGCAGCTCACCTCGGCGACCCGGGCGTGGCGGTGCACCAGCACACGAGAGAGCCGCTCGAAGGTGGCGGCGTAGTAGTCGCAAGCCGGCGCGACGCTGTGCAGGCCGCGGCACAACGGGTTGTCGCGGATCGTCAGCCGCACCGGGCGGCCGGCCACGGCCTCGAAGCGGCCGCTGCCGGCGAACGTCCACGCGTGCCGCGTGATTGCACGCAGCAGCACGCGTGCGGCCAGTGGTGCCGGCAGCGCGCGCAGCAGCCGCTGCACCGCCTGCGGAATGCGGTGCGCCAGCAGGTAGTCGGCGGTCGCCGCGCCGGCTTCGCGTGCCACGCGTCCCGCCGCCTCGTCGCCGAGCAGGCTGCGCAGCAGCCCGTGCAGTCGGCGCGCCTCGTCTTCGTCGACCATCTGCTGCGGCGGCTGCTCGAGGTAGGCGCCGAGCCCGGCCAGGCCGAACAGCTGCGCCGTCACGGCCGCGCCGCGCTGGTGGGTGAGCGCCTGCGCGACACGGGTGATCGCGTTGGGCCCGATGCGCGCGGCAGCCGTGCTCACACGCGTGCTGCCTGCTCTTCGGACATCTGCTCGTCGCCGCCGCCGCAGGCCATGATGGCCGCCGCGGCGAGATCCTCGCCCTTCTTGCGCCGCATCTGAATCTTCGGGCCGTGCATCGTGACCCAGCCCTCGTCGGCCGCCGCGATGGCGGCCGCGTCGGGCCGGCCGTGCTCGTGCGTGCTGGCGAAGCCGAAGTCGACCTTCTTCTTGCTCTGCGGGCCGGTGTAGCCGACGCGGCCGAGGTCGTAGAAGGTGCGCTCGAAGCCGCTCTTGAGAAACGCCTTCAGGCAGCCCATCAGGTACTTGCGCCGCGTCTTGTCCCTCGTCCAGGGGTACTGGAAGAAGGTCTTGTTCATGAAGAAGCGGCGGTAGTTGTGCATCACGCGGTCGAGCAGCTCGGCGCGGTCCATCGCCTCGGGCTTCATGATCGGCGTCACGAAGTTGTACTTCTCGAAGTCGAACACCTCGACCTTGTCGCCCAGCTCCTGGAACAGGTCGGAGAACGGCCATGGCGTGTACATCGCCCAGTTGGCCATGTCGGGATTCCAGTCGCGCGCCATCCGGTAGGTCTCCTCCAGCGTCTCGCGCGTCTCGTTCTCGAGGCCGACGATGAACTGCGCCTCGGTCACGATGCCGGCCTCGCGCAGCAGCCGGATCGCCTTCTTGTTCTGCTCGATCGTGGTTTCCTTGTTGAAGCGGTCGAGCTTCAGCTGCGCCGCCGCCTCGGTGCCGAGCGACACGTGGATCAGCCCGGCCTGGCGGAACATCGGCAGCAGCTTCTCGTCGCGCAGGATGTCGGTGACGCGGGTGTTGATGCCCCACAGCACCGGCAGCTTGCGTTTGATGAGTTCCTCGCAGAAGGCGATGAACTTCTTGCGGTGGATCGTCGGCTCCTCGTCGGCGAGGATGAAGAAGCCGACCTGGTGGTCGCGCACCAGCGCCTCGATCTCGTCGACCACCTTGATCGGATCGCGCACGCGGTAGTCGCGCCAGAACTTCCACTGGCTGCAGAAGGTGCAGGTGAACGGGCAGCCGCGTGCGAAGTTGGGGATCGCCACCCGCACGCCCATCGGGATGTAGATGTAGCGTGCCCAGTCGAGCATGCCCCAGTCGGGCGCGATGCGGTCGAGGTCCTGGATGGTCGGCTCGGCCGGCGTGGCGATCACCTGGCCGGCGTCCAGGTAGGCGACGCCGCGCACGCAGCCGCGGTCGCGCGCCCAGGCGCCGTCGTCGATCGCGCGCACCAGGTTCAGGAACACCTGCTCGCCCTCGCCGCGCACCACGGCGTCGATCCACGGCGCCTCCTTGAGCACCTGCGGGTACATGAAGGTGCCGTGGATGCCGCCGAGCACGGCGACGATCTGCGGGTTCACGTCCTTGGCGATCTGCAGCAGCCGCTCGGCCTTGTAGATGGCCGGCGTGATGGCGGTGCAGCCCACCACGTCGGGCCGGGCCTCGGCGATGCGTGCGCGCACCTGGTCGTCGCTAAGGTGCCCGGTCATCGCGTCGACGAACACCACGTCGCTGTAGCCGCCGGCCTTCAGGTAGCCGGCCAGATAGGCCACCCACGCCGGCGGCCAGTTGCCGGCGATCTCGGCGCCGCCGGAGTGGTAGTTGGGGTGCATCAGCAGCACACGCATGGCGGTTTCCGTCCGGGTGAAGGAGTGCCCAACGTAAGGTTTATCTGACACTTTGCGCTTGCGTTGTGTCAATCACGAATGACACATCGACCCGAGAAAACCCGACGCGCCCACGCGACGTCCTGCCAACGATCCGGATTGACGGCTTTGGAGCGCTTCTTGCTTAATGCTGCACCGCAAGCACGCCACCTTTTCGCACCAGGAGAACCCATGCCGAACATCCGCCGCCAGCTGCTGGCCGCCGCCCTCGCCGCCACCTGCCTCGCCGTCGCCGCGCCGGCCTGGGCGCAGGGCAAGATCAAGGTCGCCGCGATCTACACCGTGCCGGTCGAGCAGCAATGGGTCAGCCGCATCGACAAGGCGCTGAAGGCCGCGGTGGCGCGCGGCGAGATCGACTACGTGTTCAGCGAGAACGTGGCCAATGCCGACTACGAACGCGTGATGCGCGAGTACGCCGAGAAGGGCAACACCTTCATCGTCGGCGAGTCGTTCGCCGTCGAGGCGGCCGCGCGCAAGGTGGCCAAGGACTACCCCAAGGTCTCGTTCCTGATGGGCAGCTCGGGCAAGCCGCAGGCGCCCAACTTCGGCGTCTTCGACAACTACATCCAGGAGCCGAGCTACCTGACCGGCATGATCGCCGGCGGCATGACCAAGAGCAACAAGATCGGCATGGTGGGCGGCTACCCGATTCCCGAGGTCAACCGGCTGATGAACGCCTTCATGGCCGGCGCCAAGGAAGTCAACCCGAAGGTCGAGTTCACGGTCAGCTTCATCAACAGCTGGTTCGACCCGCCGAAGGCCAAGGAAGCCGCCTTCGCGATGATCGACAAGGGCGCCGACGTGCTGTACGCCGAGCGCTTCGGCGTCAGCGACGCCGCCAAGGAGAAGGGCAAGCTCGCCATCGGCAACGTGATCAACACGCAGGACAAGTACCCCGACACGGTGGTCGCCAGCGCGCTGTGGAACATGGAGCCGACGATCGACGCCGCGCTGAAGGCGGTGAAGGCCGGCGCCTTCAAGGCCGAGGACTACGGGCACTACTCGCACATGAAGGTCAAGGGCAGCGAGCTGAGCCCGCTCGGCAGCTTCGAGAAGAAGATCCCGGCCGACCTGGTGGCCAAGGTGCGCGCCAAGGAGAAGGCGATCCTCGAAGGCAAGTTCAGCGTGAAGGTCGACGACGCGCAGCCCAAGGGCACTGCGAAGTGACGTGACCGCCGCGCCGCGCCTGACGCTGGCCGGCATCACCAAGCGCTTCGGCGACCTGGTGGCCAACGACGGCATCTCGCTCGAACTGCAGGCGGGCGAGGTGCTGGCGCTGCTGGGCGAGAACGGCGCCGGCAAGAGCACGCTGGTGTCGATCCTGTTCGGCCACTACGTCGCCGATGCCGGCACCGTGCAGGTCGACGGCCACCTGCTGCCGCCGGGCCAGCCGAAGGCGGCGCTGGCCGCCGGCATCGGCATGGTGCACCAGCACTTCACGCTGGCCGACAACCTGAGCGTGCTCGACAACGTGCTGCTCGGCACCGAGCCGCTGTGGCAGCCGTTCTCGCGCCGCGGCGCGGCGCGCGCGCGGCTGGTCGACACCGCCCGGCGCTTCGGCTTGGGCGTAGACCCCGACGCGCGCGTCGGCGATCTGTCGGTGGGCGAGCGCCAGCGCGTGGAGATCCTGAAGGCACTGACACGCGGCGCGCGCATCCTGATCCTCGACGAACCGACCGCGGTGCTGACGCCGCAGGAGTCGCAGTCGCTGTTCGCCACGCTGCGCCAGATGGTGGTCGAGGGCATGGCCATCGTCTTCATCAGCCACAAGCTCGACGAGGTGGTGGCGGTGAGCGACCGCATCGCGGTGCTGCGTGCCGGCCGCCTGGTCTCGCAGCACCGCGCCGCCGAGGTCGACAAGGCGCAGCTCGCCGAGGCGATGGTCGGGCGGACGGTGCCACCGGTGGCGCGGCCGAACGATCTCGATCTGGACGTCGACGTCAGCCAGCGCGCCGCCCGCGTGGTGCTGTCGCTGCAGGGTGTCGGTGTGCGCGGGGCCGGTCGCAGCCCGGCGCTGGTCGACGTGAGCCTGAGCCTGCACGCCGGTGAGGTGCTGGCGATAGCCGGCGTCGCCGGCAACGGGCAGCGCACGCTGGCCGACCTGCTGTGCGGCCTGCTGCCGCTGGAGCGCGGCAGCCTGCAGGTGCTAGGCCGCGCGCTGCCGGCGCGGCCGCGTGCCTGGGTCGATGCCGGCGTCGCGCGAATCCCCGAGGACCGGCAGGCGGTCGGCTCGATCGGCGAGCTCACGTTGTGGGAGAACGCCGTGCTCGAGCGCCTGGGCAGCCGGCGTTTCGCGCGCTTCGGCGTGCTGCGCACCGGCAAGGCGCGCGAGCATGCGCGCCGGCTGGTCGAGCAGTACGACGTACGTGGTGCCGGCGCGCTCGGCCTCGACGCGCCGGCACGCACGCTGTCGGGCGGCAACCTGCAGAAGCTGATCCTCGGCCGCACGCTCTCCGGTGTGCGTTATCGCGATCACGGACCCGAGCTGATCGTCGCGCATCAGCCGACCTGGGGCCTGGACGTCGGCGCAGTCGCCGAGCTGCATCGCCGGCTGCTCGAGGCCTGCACGCGCGGCGCCGCGGTGCTGCTGATCAGCGAGGACCTCGACGAGATCCTGACGCTGGCCGATCGCATCGCCGTCATGTCGCGCGGCCGGCTCACCGAGGCGCGGCCGCGCGAGGCCTGGAGCCTGGCCGCGCTGGGTGCGGCGATGGCCGGGCTGCCGTCCGACGCGGCGCAGCGCCCGGCCGCAGCCCATGCGGCTTGAGGCGCGCAGCCACACGCCGGCCTGGCTGTGGCTGGCGGCGCCGGCGCTGGCGCTGGCGGTGACGCTGGCGCTGACCTCGCTGCTGGTGGCCTGGGCCGGCGCACCGGTCGGCCGCGCCTATGCGCTGCTGCTGCAGGGCGGCTTCGGTTCGCGCTTCGCGCTGGCCGAGACCTTGACGCGCTCGACACCGCTGATCCTCACCGGGCTGGCGGCGGCAGTCGCGTTTCGCGCGCGGCTTTACAACATCGGCGGCGAAGGTCAGCTCTACGCCGGCGCGCTGGCCGCGGTGGCCGTTGGCGGCCTGCATGGCGGCGCGGCCTGGCCATTGCCGGCGCCGCTGCTGTTCGTGCTGATGATCGCGGCGGCCTGCGCCGCCGGCGCGCTGCTGCTGCTGGTGCCGGCGCTGCTGAAGTCGCGCCTGGGCGTCGACGAGGTGGTGACGACGCTGCTGCTCAACTTCATCGTGTTGCTGCTGGTGTCGGCCATGCTCGATGGGCCGATGAAGGATCCCACCGCGCTCGGCTGGCCGCAGAGCGTGGCGATCGCCGACTCGCTGCAGCTGGGCAAGCTGGTGCCGCGCAGCCGCCTGCACAGCGGCCTGCTGATCGCCACTGCGCTGGCTTTCGTGCTCGCGCTGACGCTGCGCTTCACCAGCTTCGGCTTGCGCCTGCGTGCGGTGGGGGCCAACCCGCGCGCGGCGGCCTTTGCCGGCATGCCGGTGCGCTCGGTGGTCTGGCAGGTCGCCTTGTTGTCGGGCGCGTTGGCGGGGCTGGCGGGCGCGGTCGAGGTGGCCGGGCGCGCCGGCTACGTGACGCTCGACATGTCGCCGGGTTACGGCTACTCGGGCATCGTGATCGCCATGCTCGCCGCGCTGAACCCGCTCGGCGTCGTGGTCGCGGCGATCTTCGTCGCCGGCATGCTGGTCGGCGCCGACAGCATGAGCCGTGCGGTGACGGTGCCGACCTACATTGCCGACGTCATCGTCGCCGTCTCGCTGATCACGATGCTGGTGGCGTCGATGCTGGCGCAGTACCGCGTGCGCTGGCGCTAGCAAGGGTCGTCCACGATGCTGTCCGAGACGCTCGACCTGCTCGCCGCGGCGCCGTTCTGGGTGGCGGTGCTGCGCATCGCGACGCCGCTGATCCTCGGCACGCTGGGTGTGCTGCTGTGCGAGCGCGCCGGCGTGCTCAACCTCGGCATCGAGGGCATCATGGTCGCCGGTGCCTTCGCCGGCTGGCTGGCGGTGTACCAGGGCGCCGGACTGTGGACCGGTGTGGCCGCCGCGGCGTTGACCGGCGCCGTGTTCGGCCTGCTGCACGGCTGGCTCACCGTGAGCCTGGCGCTCAGCCAGCATGTCGCGGGCCTGGGCATCACGCTGCTGGCCACCAGTCTGGCGAGTTTTGCCTACCGCGTGAGCTTTCCCAAGGTGGAAAGCCCACCGACCATCCAGCCGTTCGCCGACATGAACAGCTGGCTGCCGCTGCCGGTGTTGAACCAGCAGACGCCGCTCACGCTGCTGGCCTTGCTGCTGGTTCCGGCGCTGGCCTGGCTGCTCTATCGCACGCCGCTCGGGCTGGCGCTGCGCATGGTCGGCGAGAACCCGCAATCGGTCGAGGGCCAGGGCCTGAGCGTCGTCGGTCTGCGCATCGGCGCCATCGTCGCCGGCTCGGCGCTGATGGGCGTGGCCGGGGCGTTCCTCACGCTGGCGGCGTTCAACGCGTTCTACTTCAACATGGTCAACGGGCGGGGCTGGGTCTGCGTGGCGCTGGTCGTGTTCGCCTCGTGGCGGCCGGGCAAGGCGCTGCTGGGCGCGCTGCTGTTCGCCTTCTTCGACGCGCTGCAGCTGCGCCTGCAGCAGGCCGGCTCGGGACTGTTCGGCCTCGACGTGCCGTACCAGTTCTACCTGATGCTGCCGTACCTGATGGCGATCGTCGCGCTGGTGGCCGTGGCGCGGCGCGCAGCGTATCCTCAGGCCTTGATGAAACCATGGCGCAAGGGCGAACGATGAGGAACCGCGCATGACGGCCGACGAGGGTTCACGGTGAGCGCCGAGCTGCCGCCGGCCGGCGGGCGCCACATCCGGCTCACCTCGCACCCGCAGCAGGGCCCGAGCGGTGCGCCGCCGATCCACTGGGGCGCCGAGGACCCGATGCAGCGCGGCCCGGTGGTGGGCACCACCACGCATCGCAGCCACCGCAACGTGATCGGCACGCACAGCGGCAGCTACGGCGTCTACCGCGCGCTCGCGGTGGCCGCCGGCAACCTGACACGCGGCCATCGCGCCGACCTGACCAACACCGCGCCGACCGACCTGGTCGGTCCGTACCCGCAGTGGGCCGACCCCGATCGCATCGTCTCGATCGATCCCTGGGGCGCGTCGGTGCAACAGGTCTACGCCGGCTATCTGGCGCAGGGCTACGACATCCGGCCGACGATCGCGGTCACCAAGGCGCACATCCATCTGCCGGAGATCAAGCAGGCGATCGCGTTCCAGCGGCTGGCCATCGACGGCCAGGTGCTGCTGGAGGACGCGTCGGCGACGGTGACCAAGATCGCCATCGAGCCGGTCTGGTGGCTGCCCGGCGTGGCGCGGCGTTTCGGTGTCGGCGAGACGGCGCTGCGCCACGCGCTGTTCGAGGAAACCGGCGGCATGTACCCCGAGCTGGTCACGCGCAGCGACATCGAGGTCTTCCTGCCACCGATCGGCGGCCAGACGCTCTACGTGTTCGGCGACGTGCGCGACCTGGCCAACCCCGCGATCACGCTGACGGCGCGGGTGCACGACGAGTGCAACGGCTCCGACGTGTTCGGCTCCGACATCTGCACCTGCCGGCCCTATCTGACGCATGCGATCGAGGAGTGCATCCAGGGCGCGCAGACGGTGGCCGCCGGCGGCCGCGGCGGTGTCGGCCTCATCGCCTACAGCCGCAAGGAGGGCCGCGCGCTCGGCGAGGTGACCAAGTTCCTGGTCTACAACGCCCGCAAGCGGCAGGAGGGCGGCGACAGCGCCGACAAGTACTTCCTGCGCACCGAGTGCGTCGCCGGCGTGCAGGACATGCGCTTCCAGGAGCTGATGCCCGATGTGCTGCACTGGCTGGGCATCCGCAAGATCCACCGCCTGGTCAGCATGAGCAACGACAAGTACGACGCCATCACCGGATCGGGCATCGAGGTGATCGAGCGGGTCAAGATCCCGGATACGCTGGTGCCCGCCGATGCCAAGGTGGAGATGGAGGCGAAGATCGCCGCCGGTTACTTCACCGACGGCGCGGTGCCCGACGGGGCGCGGCTGGCGCAAGTGAAAGGCCGCGCTCTTGAATGACGCGCAGGTGCTGCATGCCGCGGTGCAACGCCTGCGCGCGCCGGCGACCATCCGCGAGCGCTGCGCCCGCATCACCGACGCCGTGGCGCGCGGCGAGTCGCTGCACTTCCGGCTCGATCGCACCCGGCTCGACGCCGTGGCGCAGCGCGTCGCCACGCTGACGCGGTCGCGCTTTCCCGATCTGGCGATTCCGTACCACAGCCGCTGGCGGCACTTCGAGGCCGGCGGGGTCGACCGCAAGGCCGAACTCGACGCGCGGCTGGCCGGTCGCAGCCACGTGGCGGTGGCGCGCGCGCGCATCGATCTGGCGCTGGTCAGCGTGCTGCTCGACGCCGGCGCCGGCAGCGCCTGGTGTTATCGCGAACGCGAGACGGGCCGGACCTTCGCCCGATCCGAGGGCCTGGCCGTCGCCAGTTTTCGCGCCTTCATGGCGGGCCGCTTCTCGTCGGACGTCGGCGACCCGCTGCGCGTCGATGCCGCCGCGCTGGCGCGGCTGGACAGCCGCACGCTGGCCGAGGCGTTCCAGGTCAGCCTGGACAACCCGCTGGTCGGCCTCGAAGGCCGGGTCGTGCTGCTGCACCGGCTGGCCGATGCGCTGCGGGCGCAGCCGCAGACCTTCACCGCGCTCGGCCAGCCCGGGCACCTGTTCGATGCGTTGACGCACCACCGCCATGCGCCCGACCTGCACCACCATCAGCCGCGCGCGTCGCTGCACCAGCACCATGTGTCGGCCGGGCGCATCCTCGGCGCGCTGCTGGAGGCGTTCAGCACCATCTGGCCGAGCGGGCAGCAGCTGCACGGCGTGGCGCTCGGCGACGCCTGGGCGCATGCCGATGCCGGCGGCGAGGGCCTCGACGCCGGCTGGGTGCCGTTCCACAAGCTGTCGCAATGGCTGGCCTATTCGCTGCTCGAGCCGTTCGAATGGGCGGGTGTGCAGGTCAGCGGCCTGGACGAGCTGACCGGCCTGCCCGAATACCGCAACGGCGGGCTGCTGCTCGATGCCGGCGTGATCCAGCCGCGCGACCCCGCCTTCGCCACCAAGGCGCACCGGCCTGGCGACGAATGGACGATCGAATGGCGGGCACTCACCGTGACGCTGCTCGACGAGCTGGCACCGCTCGTGCGTACGGCGCTCGGCGTCGACGCCGCGAGGCTGCCGCTGGCGCGGGTGCTCGAGGGCGGCACCTGGGCGGCGGGGCGGCAGATCGCCACCGAATGCCGCGAGGGCGGGTTGCCGCCGGTGGTGATCGTCAGCGACGGCACGGTATTCTGAGCACGCCTTGAGCAGGAGTCTTCTTCAATGAGCGCACCGCAGGTCCACGTCATCTCGCACCCGCTGGTGCAGCACAAGCTCACGCTGATGCGGCAGAAGGACCGCTCGACCAGCAGCTTCCGCCGCCTGCTCGGCGAGATCGGCATGCTGATGGCCTACGAGGTCACGCGCGACATGCCGACGCAGCTGATCGAGATCGAGACGCCGCTGGAGACGATGCGCAGCCCCGTCATCGAGGGCCGCAAGACGGTGTTCGTCGTCATCATGCGCGCCGGCGGTGGTTTCCTCGAGGGCATGCTCGAGGTGATTCCCGGCGCACGCGTCGGCCATATCGGCCTGTACCGCGACCCGAAGACGCTGACCGCGGTGGAGTACTACTTCAAGATGCCGCACGGCATGCACGACCGCGATGCGATCGTGCTCGACCCGATGCTGGCCACCGGCAACTCGGCGGTGGCGGCGGTCGAGCGGCTGAAGGAGACGCGGCCGCGTTCGATCCGCTTCGTCAGCCTGCTGGCCGCGCCCGAGGGCATCGCCAACTTCCAGGCCCATCATCCCGACGTGCCGATCTACACCGCGGCGATCGACCGCGAGCTCAACGACCACGGCTATATCGTGCCGGGCCTGGGTGACGCGGGCGACCGGATCTTCGGGACTAAATGACGAAGATGACGTCCCCCCCGAAGCGGCCTGGCGGCCGCCTCCCCCCGAGGGGGCCACACCGGCGGACCGGCGGAGCCGGATCCGCGGTGTGCACAGGGGTGGTCGGTGCGGCTCGGCTCGCTTGCGCATGACGATGCTGTTGATTCGCCATGCCACGCTGCCCGATGGGCGCACGGGCATCGATCTGCTCGCGCGCGACGGCCGTTTCGTCGACGTGGGCATGAACCTGCCGCTGCCCGAAGGCGCGCAGGTGCTCGATGCGCAGGGCTGGCTGGTGGCGCCGCCATTTGTCGACGCGCACTTCCACATGGATGCCACGCTCAGCTATGGACTGCCGCGCGTCAATGCGAGCGGCACGCTGCTCGAGGGCATCGCGCTGTGGGGCGAGCTGAAGCCACAGCTGACGCAGGAGGCGATCGTCGAGCGCGCGCTGCGTTACTGCGACTGGGCGGTGGCCAAGGGGCTGCTCGCGATCCGCTCGCATGTCGACGTCTGCGACGAGCGGCTGCTCGCCGTGGAGGCGTTGTTGCAGGTGAAGCGCCGGGTCGCCCCGTATCTGGACCTGCAGCTGGTCGCCTTTCCGCAGGACGGCGTGCTGCGCTCGCCGGGCGCGCTCGACAACCTGAAGCGCGCGCTCGACCTCGGTGTCGACGTGGTCGGCGGCATTCCGCACTTCGAGCGCACCATGGGCGACGGTGCGCACAGCGTGCGGCTGCTGTGCGAGCTGGCCGCCGAGCGTGGCCTGCGCGTCGACATGCATTGCGACGAGACCGACGATCCGCTGTCGCGCCATGTCGAGACGCTCGCCTTCGAGACGCAGCGCCTCGGGCTGCACGGCCGGGTCACCGGCTCGCACCTGACCTCGATGCATTCGATGGACAACTACTACGTGTCCAAGCTGATCCCGCTGATGGCCGAGGCTCGGTTGGGCGTGGTGGCCAACCCGCTGATCAACATCACCATCCAGGGCCGCCACGATACCTATCCCAAGCGCCGCGGCATGACGCGTGTGCCCGAGTTGATGGCCGCCGGCCTCACGGTGGCGTTCGGCCACGACTGCGTGATGGACCCCTGGTATTCCCTCGGCTCGGGCGACATGCTCGAAGTGGCCGCAATGGGCCTGCACGTCGGCCAGCTCACCTCGACCACCCAGATGCGGGGGTGCTTCGACGCGGTGACCACGAACGCGGCGCGCATCCTCGGCCTCGAGCGCTACGGCCTCGAGCCCGGTTGCCGCGCCGACTGCGTGCTGCTGCAGGCCCGCTCGCCCGTCGAGGCGATCCGCCTGCGTGCACAGCGCCTCGCGGTGGTGCGCGCCGGCCGGATCATCGCGCAAAGTCTGCCTGCCACCGCGCAGCTGGCGCTGCCGGGTCGACCCCCTCAAGTGGATTTCACGAGCGCGCACTGAGCCTCGTCGCAGCGCCCCGCTGGCTAGAATGATCCGCATCAGGGACCGCATCCACACCCAATGAAACTGATCGGATCGTTGACCAGCCCCTACGTGCGCAAGGTGCGCATCGTGATGGCCGAGAAGAAGCTCGACTACCAGCTGGTGCTCGAAGACGTCTGGTCCAACGACGCGATCCTGAAATCCAACCCGCTCGGCAAGGTGCCGTGCCTGGTCGTCGAGGGTGTCGAGGCGGTGTTCGACTCGCGTGTGATCGTCGAATACGTCGACACGCTGTCGCCGGTGGGGCGGTTGATCCCGCCGACCGGCCGCGAGCGCGCCGAGGTGCGCACCTGGGAGGCGCTGGCCGACGGCGTGCTCGACGCCAGCATCGCCGCGCGCCTCGAGAAGACCTGGGCCCCTCGCGAAGGCCATCGCTCGCAGGCCTGGATCGATCGCAACATGAGCCGGGTGGCGGCCGCGTTGAAGGCGATGAGCCAGGGCCTGGGCGAGAAGGCCTGGTGCTCGGGGCATCACTTCAGCCTGTCCGACATCGCGGTCGGCTGTGCGCTCGGTTATCTCGACTTCCGCTTTGCCGAGATCGACTGGCGCGGCGACTATCCCAATCTCGGCAGACTCGCGGCCAAGCTCGCGACGCGGCCGAGCTTCGTCGACACCCTGCCGCCGAAGAGCTGAACGCCGCGCGCGGGCGCCGCCCGCACGGCGGCGGGTGTCAGGCCAGCTGCAGCGAGAGCGAACCGGCGCGCTGGTCCCACTGCAGCTTGCGCCAGATCGCCCGCGCCAGCACACCCAGGCCATGAGGGTGGACGCTGCGCTGCTCGGCCACCTCGTCGATGCCGGCGCCGGCGGCCACGCGGACCAGCAGCTCGCGCTCGTCGCGTTCGAGCTGCAGCGGGCTTTGCGCGGCGTCGATCGGATTGAAGTCGCGCGAGCGCGGCGCCAGCCGCTCGAAGTGATCGAGCAGGGCCTGCGCCAGCGCCGGCGTCAGGGCCGACTCGCCCAGTAGCGTTCGCCGAACGCAGGCTGCCAGCGTGTCGCCTTCGCGGCCGCTGATGTAGAAGTTGTCGGCGCCCGATCGCGTGGCCTCGCGCAGCAGCGGATCGTTCGGGTCGGCGGTCACCACGACGATGGTCGGGCGCGTCGCGTCGGGCTCATTGGCCAGCCACTGGATCATCGCCAGCGCGGTGCCGTCGAGTAGCCGCAGCTCGCAGACGACGACGCGCGGCCGGTGCTGCTGCAGCAGCGCGCGGGCCGAGCGCGCGGCATTGGTGATCGCCACCACCTCGTACTGCCGGTTGACCGACAGGTGGTCGCGCCACTGCAGGGCCTGCTGAGGATCACGGGTGACGAGGACGACGCTGCTCACGATGACGACGGGTGATGAAGGGGTTTCGGTGGCGGTATCGAATTGTTGCAACCGGCCTGCGCCAGCGCATCCCCCGATGTCATGGCCGCCCCCGTGTCCGCAGGGGCATGTGCGCCTCGGCACCCGGTGTTCAGGGGCCCGCGGCAGCCTCGAAGCTGTCGGCCCGCGCGCGCGGCCAGTACAGCTCGTACACCGGGTGCGGCCAGGCGAGCTCGCCGCGCGCCGCCGCCAGCAGCTCGCCCGGCTTGACGAACGGCAGCAGGTTGGCGAGCAGGCGCACCTCGCGGTCGCTGCCGCGCCGCACGATGTGGGTGGCGCGGATCTGGTTCGGGTGCTGCAGGCCGGCGGCCTGCACCAGCTCCTTCAGCGCCTCCAGCGTGTACTGGTGGAAGCGGAAGACGCGCTCGGTCTTGTCGGGCACCACCAGCGCACGCTGGCGCAGCGGGTCCTGCGTCGTCACGCCGGTCGGGCAGGCGCCGGTGTGGCAGTGCTGGGCCTGGATGCAGCCGAGCGCGAACATGAAGCCGCGTGCCGCGTTGCACCAGTCGGCGCCGAGCGCCATCATGCGCGCGATGTCGAAGGCACTGACCACCTTGCCGGCGGCGCCGATGCGGATGCGCGAGCGCAGGTTCAGCCCGGTCAGCGTGTTGTGCACCAGCAGCAGGCCCTCCTGCAGCGGCGCGCCGACGTGGTCGGTGAACTCCAGCGGCGCCGCGCCGGTGCCGCCCTCGGCGCCGTCGACGACGATGAAGTCCGGCACGATGCCGGTCTCGAGCATCGCCTTGCAGATGGCGAGCCACTCCCAGGGATGGCCGATGCACAGCTTGAAGCCGGTCGGCTTGCCGCCGGACAGCTCACGCAGGCGGTCGACGAAGCGCAACAGCTCGATCGGCGTGCCGAAGGCGCTGTGCGACGCCGGCGACACGCAGTCGACGCCCACCGGCACGCCGCGCGCCGCGGCGATCTCGGGCGTCACCTTCGGCCCCGGCAGCACGCCGCCGTGGCCGGGCTTGGCGCCCTGGCTCAGCTTCACCTCGATCAGCTTGACCTGCGGGTCGCGCGCGTTGGCGGCGAACTTATCGGCGTCGAAGCCGCCGTCGTCGCGGCGGCAGCCGAAATAACCGGAGCCGATCTCCCAGATCAGGTCGCCGCCGCACTCGCGGTGGTAGCGGCTGATCGAGCCCTCGCCGGTGTCGTGCGCGAAGCCGCCGCGCCTGGCGCCACCGTTGAGCGCCAGCACCGCGTTGGCGCTCAGCGCGCCGAAGCTCATCGCCGAGATGTTGAAGACGCTGGCCGAGTACGGCTGTGCCCGGCCCTCGCCGATCAGCACGCGGAAGTCGTGCGACTCGACACGGCTGGGCACCAACGAGTGGTTGATCCACTCGTAGCCTTGCGCCTGCACGTCGAGCTGGGTGCCGAACGGCCGCTTGTCGGAGTCACCCTTGGCGCGCTGGTAGACCAGCGAGCGTTGCTGGCGCGAGAACGGATGCGACTCGTTGTCGCTCTCGATGAAGTACTGGCGGATCTCGGGCCGGATGAACTCCAGCAGATAACGCAGGTGGCCGATCACCGGGTAGTTGCGCAACAGGGCGCGGCGGCTCTGCAACGAGTCGCGCAGACCGATGCCGACCAGCACGGCACAGGCGAGCACGGCCCAGCCCCACTGGCCGAATCCGACCCAGACGAAGGCACTGAGCAGCAGTCCGATGCCGCTGGCCAGCCAGACGACGTAGCGGATCGGAAACACTCGGTCGAGCGCAAGCAGCCAGGCGGGCATGGGTCAGCCTCCACCACGAATCGCGGTGCCGGCATCCTAGGCCGGCGGCAGCGCAGGCAAGTCGCGATTTGCCGCCTTGCGCGCGGCCTGTTCTCAGATCAGCGTGCCTGGGCGGCGGCCTGGCGCTGCAGGCGGCGCACCAGCTTGGCGGTGGACTCGCGGCGCACCTTGTCGTGCAGGAAGCCGGTCCAGCCGAGCGCGACGCCGGTGGGGCCGAGCGCCTGGCGCGACCAGCGCCAGAAGTCGAAGCTGTCCTGCTGCGAGGCGATCAACCCGTCCTCGAAGGTGAACAACGACTCGACCACGTGGTGCACCTTGCGGCCGGCATTGCCGAAGCGATAGCGCGCCTCCCAGTGCGCGCTGCCGCGGTCTTCGCTCGCCTCGACGTCGCGGGTTTCCAGGCGCCAGACGGCCTGGCCACGATTGCGGATGGTCTCGCACAGCATCAGCCACATGGTGCCGATCTGCTCGCGACCTTCCAGGGTGAACACCGGGTCCTGGAAGCGCGCGTCGGGTGCGTAGCAACCTTGCATGGCGTGCGCGTCGAGCGTGGCAAAAGCCGCGTAGAAGCGCTTGAGCAGGGTCTGCGGGCTCATGGCAATGCAGTCACGGTCGGGGTGCCGAGGAGCCGGGAGTATGCGCCGGGCGCCTCGATGCCGCAGGCCGCCTGCGTTCGGCTGCGTGCCATGTTGCATGAAAGGCGCTGCAGAATGGCCTGTCGACGGCACGACGCCCGGTGGGGCAGCGCGGCCAGCCCCTCAATCGAGCGTGCGCCGGTAGCGCCTGAGCGCGACGGCGCCGGCCACCGCCACGAAGGCCAGCATCGGCCACAGCTCGGGCAGCACCGCCGCGGCGTCACTGCCCTTCAGCAGGATGCCGCGCACGATGCGCAGGAAGTGGGTCAACGGCAGCAGCTCGCCGAGCTGCTGCGCCCAGTGCGGCATGCCGCGGAACGGGAACATGAAGCCCGACAGCAGCATCGACGGCAGGAAGAAGAAGAACGTCATCTGCATCGCCTGCAGCTGGTTGCGCGCGATCGTCGAGAAGGTGAAGCCGACCGCGAGGTTGGCGATCACGAAGACGCCGATGAAGGCCAGCAGCAGCCACAGGCTGCCCAGCATCGGCACCTCGAACAGCAGCCGCGCGGCGCCGAGGATCAGGCCGATCTGGATGTAGCCGATCAGGATGTACGGCGCGATCTTGCCGACCATCACCTCGAGCGGCCGCACCGGCGTGGCGAGCAGGTTCTCCATCGTGCCGCGCTCGCGTTCGCGCGTCATCGCCAGGCCGGTCAGCATCACCATCGTCATCGTCAGGATCACGCCGACCAGCCCGGGCACGATGTTGTAGCGCGACAGACCCTCGGGATTGAAACGCCGGTGCACGCGCAGCTCGAACGCCGGCGCGTCGGCGGCGAGCGGGCGCAACGCGCCGACGCTGTCGTGCACCAGGGCGCTGCCGGCCACGCCGCCGAGCGCGGCGATCGCGTTGCCGGAGGCCGACGGGTCGGTGGCGTCCACCGCCACCAGCAGCGCGGGATGCTCGCCGCGCAGCAGCCGGCGCGAGAAGTCGGCCGGGATCGCGACCAGGAACTGCACCTCGCCGCGTTCGATCAGCGCGTCGCCCTCGCGCTCGCTGGCCGGCTGGTGCGTGACGCGGAAGTAGCCGGTGTTCTGCAACGCGGCGACGATGGCGCGCGGCAGCGGACCGCTGTCGTAGGACACCACCGCGGTCGGCAGCCCGCGGGGGTCGGTATTGATCGCATAGCCGAACAGCAGCAGCTGCAGAACCGGCACGCCCACCGCCATCGCGAAGGTGAGCCGGTCGCGCAGCATCTGCTGGAACTCCTTGATGAAGACCGCCAGCGTGCGCTGCAGCGAGTAGCCGTTCATCGTGGCGGCGGCTTCACGCGAAGTTGTCCTGCGCGCCGGCGACCAGGCGCACGAACGCGTCCTCGAGGTCGCGGGCGCCGGCGTCGGCGACGATGCGCTCGGCGTGGCCCTGCGCCAGCACGCGGCCATAGGCGATGTAGACCAGCTCGTGGCAGCGCTCGGCCTCGTCCATGTAGTGCGTCGACACCAGCACGGTCATGCCTTCGTCGGCGAGGCGATGGATCTGGTCCCAGAAGTCGCGCCGCGCCTTCGGGTCGACGCCGGCGGTCGGCTCGTCGAGCAGCAGCAGCCGCGGCTCGTGCAGCAGGCACGAGGCGAGCGCCAGGCGCTGCTTCCAGCCGCCCGACAAGGTGCCGGCAAGCTGGTGCTGGCGCTCGACCAGGCCCAGCCGCTGCAGCGCCGCGTCGACCGACGCGCGCCGGCGCGGCAGCTCGAACAGGCGGCCGACGAAGTCGAGGTTCTGCCGGATCGACAGGTCCTCGTAGAGGCCGAAGCGCTGCGTCATGTAGCCGACCTGGCGCTTGATCTGCGCGCCCTCGGTCGCCAGGTCGAGGCCGAGGCAACGCCCCTCGCCGGCGTCGGGCGTCAGCAGGCCGCACAGCATGCGGATGGTGGTGGTCTTGCCGCTGCCGTTGGGGCCGAGGAAACCGCAGATGCGCCCGCGCGCCACCTGCAGCGACACGTTGTCGACGACCGTGCGTCCGTCGAACCGCTTGGTCAGGCCGCTGACGTCGATCGCGAGGTCGGCACGCGCCGTCATGGCGGGTTGCGTGGCGCGGCGACGGGGCGCACGTCGAGCGGCAGGCCGGGGCGCAGGCGGCGCGCATCGGCCGGCTCGGGCCGCGCCTCGACCATGAACACCAGCTTGGCGCGCTGGGCGTTCGAGTAGATCACCGGCGGTGCGTATTCGGCCTGCGTGGCGACGCGCGAGATGCGCGCGGCCATCGGCGCGCCGCAGCCGTCGCAGCTGATCTGCACCGCCTGCCCCGGCGCCAGCGCGGCGACCTCGGTCTCCGGCACGAAGAAGCGCGCCTTGGTGGCGCCTTCGGGCAGCAGCGCTGCCACCGGCGCGCCGGCTGGAACCCACTCACCGACGCGAAAGTAGGTGTCCGCCACCTGGCCCGCCACCGGCGCGAGCTGCTGCTTCTGCTGCTCGCGCCAGCGGCTCTGGCGCAGCGCCTGCGCCGCGGCGTCGGCGGTGGCGCGCGCGGCGCGTTGCTCGTCGGCACGCGCCGGCAGTCGGGCCACCTGCAACGCGGCCTCGAGCTCGGCGACACGGTCGCGGGCCTGGGCCAGCGCGGTGCGGGCATCGTCGATGCGCGCCGCCGAGACGAAACCCTGCGCCAGCAGTTGCTGCTGGCGTTCGAGGTCGCTCGCGGCCAGTGCGGCTTGCGCTCGCGCCTGGGCGAGTTGGGCTTGCGTGATGGCGATCTCGTCGCGCCGGCGGCCCTTGGTCGAGTTGTCGGCCTGGGCCTGGGCTTGCTCGAGCCGCGCCTGCGCCTCGGCCCGGCCGGCCTGCTCGAGATCGGACTCCAGCGTGAACAGCGGTGCGCCGCGCACCACTTGCTGTCCGGCCTGCACCGCCAGCACGGTCAGCGCACCGGCCAGCGGCGCGGCGACGTAGACGTATTCACCTTCCGCGTAGCCGGACCAGCCCGCGGGCGCCTTGCTGTCGCAGGCGGCGATGGCCAGCAGCAACCCTGCAGCGAGCGCGACCGGACGCCGTGGGGTGAGGCAGGCGGTGCGTGACATGACGCGGATTATTGGGCGGCTGCGTTCGGCCGCCACAGGCTACCGCGCGACCGTGACGGCTGGCTATACTCGCCGCCACAGCGCCGATTTGCTCCGGCTTGCGGGCGCTCAACAAATGCCGCTAAACAGGTTCCACCGACCCGGTGGCCGTTGACGGCGGCGCCGGGTTTCGTTTTGCTGGAGGGCCCGTGGGCTCGGTGGGAATCGTCGAGGCGCAGCAGATGACGTTCAGCGAGGCGCTGTCGCTGCGCTGCGGAGCGAGCCTGCGCGACTACACGCTGGTGTACGAAACCTACGGCACGCTCAACCGCGATGCCAGCAACGCGGTGCTGGTCTGCCATGCCTTGAACGCCAGCCACCACGTGGCCGGCCTGCAGCCCGGCCCCGAGCGGCGCGAGGGCTGGTGGGACAACCTGGTCGGGCCCGGCAAGCCGCTCGACACCGACCGTTTCTTCGTCATCGGTGTCAACAACCTCGGCTCCTGCTTCGGCTCGACCGGGCCGATGCATGTGAACCCGGCCACCGGACAGACGTGGGGCGCCGACTTTCCGGTGGTGACGGTGGAGGACTGGGTCGACGCGCAGGCGCGACTCGTCCGTGCGCTCGGCATCGAGCAGCTGGCCGCGGTGATCGGCGGCAGCCTGGGCGGCATGCAGGCACTGGCCTGGACGCAGCGCCATCCGCAGCGCCTGCGCCATTGCATCGCGGTGGCGTCGGCGCCGAACCTGTCGGCGCAGAACATCGCCTTCAACGAAGTGGCGCGGCGCGCGATCATCACCGACCCCGACTTCCATGGCGGCCACTACTACGCGCGCGGCGTGGTGCCGGCGCGCGGGCTGCGCGTGGCGCGCATGATCGGCCACATCACCTATCTGTCGGACGACTCGATGGAGGCCAAGTTCGGCCGCGAGCTGCGCAACGGCGCGCTCGGCTACTCGACGCAGGACATCGAGTTCCAGATCGAGAGCTACCTGCGCCACCAGGGCGACAAGTTCAGCGAGTACTTCGACGCCAACACCTACCTGCTGATCACCCGCGCGCTCGATTACTTCGACCCGGCCGGCGAGCATGGCGGCGACCTGTCGGCGGCGTTCGCCTCGTCGCGCGGCAACCAGTTCCTGATCGTCAGCTTCACCACCGACTGGCGCTTCGCGCCCGCGCGCTCGCGCGAGATCGTCAAGGCGCTGGTCGACAACCGCATCGCCGTCAGCTACGCCGAGATCGACGCGCCGCACGGCCACGATGCGTTCCTGCTCGACGATGCGCGCTACCACGGCCTGTTGCGCAGTTATTTCCAGCGCGTGGCTGCCGAGGTCCGCGCATGAGGCGGGCGGTTCTCGCACGGGCAGGCGGGCCGAGCGCCGGGCAGCGCCCAAGCCGGACCGCGATCCCCTCGGGGGATCGGCCGACGTCCTCGTCGGACGAGGGGCCCACATGAGCGAGCGGCGCGACCTTGAGATCATCGCCGACCTGGTGCCGCCCGGCTCGCGCGTGCTCGACCTCGGCTGCGGCAGCGGCGAACTGCTGGCCCACCTGATCAAGCAGCGCGGCTGCAGCGGCTACGGCATCGAGATCGCCGATGCCAACGTGCTGCAGTGCGTGCAGCGCGGCGTGCCGGTGATCCAGCTCAACCTGGAGGAAGGCTTGGCGCTCTTCGACGATCGCAGCTTCGACGTCGTGCTGCAGCTCGACACGCTGCAGAACCTGCGCAACACCGAACGCATGTTGCTGGAGACGGCGCGCGTGGGGCGCATCGGCATCGTGAGTTTTCCGAATTTCGCGCACTGGCCGAATCGCCTGTCGGTGCTGCGCGGGCGCATGCCGGTGACGAAGACGCTGCCGTACCAGTGGTACGACACGCCCAACATCCGGGTCGGCACCTACGCCGACTTCGAGGTGCTGGCGCGCAAGAACGCGCTCCGGGTCACCGACAGCTTCGGTCTGCACGACGGGCATGCCGTGCGTTCTTGGCCCAACCTGCGGGCCAGCGTGGCGGTGTTCAAGTTCGAGCGGGATTGAACCACCCACCCCCGTAGCGTCTTCGGCGCCTCCCCCTCAAGAGGGCGCCGTCAGCGGACCGGCGGAGCCGGATCCGCGGCGGCCGCTGGGTTGGGCCGCGGCGAGAAGCTGGCGCTATACCTTGGCCAGCGGGCCGAGCGTCGCGAATTCAGCGGGGCGCTTGGACTTCCAGGCGGCGATCGCGCGCGCCATCTCGTCGGTATCGAAGATCGCGCTCTGCAGCAGTGTCATCTGCGTCAGCGCGTCGGCCGTGCTGTGATCGCGCGCATGGTTCAGCGCGAGCTTGCTGCCGGCGATCGCCAGCGGGCTCTTGTCGGCGATCTGCTGCGCCAGCTGGCGGGCGTGTGCGAGCAACGCGTCGGCATCGGGCAGCACCGCGTTGACCAGGCCGCCGGCCAGCGCGCGCGCCGCGTCGAGCCGCTCGCCGGTGTAGGCCATCTGGCGCGCCAGGCCCTGCGGCACGACCTTGGGCAGCCGTTGCAGCGAGCCCAGGTCGGCCATCATGCCGATGTGGATCTCCTGCACGGTGAAGAACGCATCGGCCGTGCACACCCGCATGTCGCAGGCCAGCGCGAGGTCGAGCCCGCCGCCGATGCAGCCGCCCTGCACGGCGCAGAGGACCGGAAAGCGCACCGTCTCCAGCACGTCGAAGCAGGCCATCAGGCGGCGCAGTCCGTCGATGAACGACAGGCGGGCGCGCGCGTCACGTGTGTTCAGCAGATCGAAGCCACCGCCGAAGACGTCGAGCGACATGCCGGCAGAGAAGTGCTTGCCGGTCGAGCGCAGCAGGAGCACGCGGGTGCGGCCGTCCTGGTCGAGCGCCTGCACGGCGTCGCGAATGGCCGGAAAGAACGCCGGCGTCATCGTGTTCAGCCGTGCCGGCTGGTTGAGGACGAGCTCGGCGACGCCGGTCGCCTCATCTTGTGTCAGATCGAAAAACTCGCTCATGGGCTGCTCCGGTCGAACGCAGGCCGCTCGCCCGCGCAAGCGACAAGCGTAACCCGGCCCGCGACGGCACCGTCGCCTCGCGGCCTGCGCCTACACTGCCGCGCATGCAAGCGCTGCATACCCGAGACGACCTTCCGCTGCACCTGCGGCAATGGTCGATCCGGGCGCCGGCGCATGGCACCGTGCTGCTGGTCCACGGGCTGGGTGAGCACATCGGGCGCTACGAGCACCTGGCCGAGCGGCTCAATGCCGCCGGCTGGAACGTCGCCGGCTACGATCACCGCGGCCATGGCGCATCCGGCGGTGCGCGTGGTGCCATCGCGCAGGACGACAGCCTGCTCGACGACCTGTCGGTGGTGATCGACGCGCTGCACGGCGATCGGCCGGCGCCGCTGGTGCTGCTCGGGCACAGCATGGGCGGCGCGGTGGCGGCGCGTTTCGTTGCCGAAGGTCTGGCCGAACGGCCGGCATCCTGGTGGCGCGCGGTGACCGCACTGGTGCTGGCGTCGCCGGCGCTCGATCTGGGCATGAGCGGCGCGCAGCGCGCCTTGCTGATGCTGCTGAGGCCGCTGCTGCCCGCGCTGGCGATCGGCAACGGCCTGAAGCCCGAGTGGATCTCGCGCGACCCGGCGGTCGTCAAGGCGTATGTCGACGACCCGCTGGTGCACGATCGCGTCACGCCGCGGCTGGTGCAGTTCCTACTGGAAGCCGGCGAGTGCGTTCGGCGCGACGCCGACCACTGGCAGGTGCCGACGCTGCTGCTGTGGGCCGGCGCCGATCGCTGCGTGAATCCCGAGGGCAGCGCCGTCTTCGCGGAGGCGGCGCCGGCCAGCGTGGTGCGGCACAAGCGCTATGCGCCGATGGCGCACGAGATTTTCAACGAGCCCGAGCGCGAAGAGGCCATGGCCGACTTGGCGCGCTGGCTGCAGTCGCTGCACGCTAATCTGCGGCTGGTATCGGGCGGTCAGTGACCCGCCAAGACAAGGAGCACCATGAACGCACGCGACTCCCTCTCCGCGACGGCCCGCGATCCGGCCTCGGCGCTGACCGCCTTTGCCGAGCGCGCCTGGGACGAGCGCATCGTGCCGGCGCTGAAGCGCTACATCGAGGTGCCGGCCAAGAGCCCGATGTTCGATGCGCAGTGGCAGCAGCACGGCTACCTGGACCGCGTGACGCGCGACGCCGCGGCCTGGGTCGAGTCGCGCCATGTCGCCGGGCTGAAGCTCGAGCTGATCCGCCTCGACGGCCGCACACCGCTGATCCTGTTCGAGGTGCCGGCGACGCGCGCAGGCAGCACCGACACCGTGGTGATGTACGGCCACCTCGACAAGCAGCCCGAGTTCACCGGCTGGCGTGCCGGCCTGGGGCCGTGGACACCGAAGTTCGACGACGGCCTGCTCTACGGCCGCGGCGGCGCCGACGACGGTTATGCGGTGTACGCGGCCATCACCGCGATCGAGGCGCTCGACGCACAAGGCATCGAGCGGCCGCGCATCGTCGGGCTGATCGAGAGCTGCGAGGAGAGCGGTTCGTTCGACCTGCCGGTCTATCTCGACAAGCTCAAGCCCCGGCTCGGCAACGTGGCGCTCGTCGTCTGCCTCGACTCGGGCGCCGGCAACTACGACCAGCTCTGGCTGACGACCTCGTTGCGCGGCATGGTGTCGGGCGTGCTCAAGGTCGAGATCCTCACCGAGGGCGTGCACTCGGGTGACGCCAGCGGCCTGGTGCCGTCGAGCTTTCGCATCCTGCGCCAGCTGCTCGATCGGCTGGAGGACGCACGCACCGGCGAGCTGTTGCCGGGCAGCTTCCATTGCGAAGTGCCGGCCGAACGCGTGGCGCAGGCGCGGGCCGCCGCGGCGACGCTCGGCGACGCGGTGTGGCGCCGCTTTCCGTGGGCCTGCGGCGCCGACGGCGCGGCCTCGCTGCCGACCACCACCGATCCGGTGGACGCGCTGATCCGGCGCACCTGGCGGCCGACGCTGTCGGTGACCGGGGTCGACGGCATGCCCGAGATGGGCAACGCCGGCAACGTGCTGCGACCCCATACCGCTTTCAAGCTCAGCCTGCGGCTGCCGCCGCTGGTGGATGCGCACGCCGCATCGGAGCAGCTGAAGACGCTGCTGGAGGACAACGCGCCGTACAACGCGCGGGTCACCTTCCATGCCGATGGCCGCGCCGGCGCGCTCGGCGCGACCGGCTGGAACGCGCCCACGCTGTCACCCTGGCTGGAGCAGGCGCTCGACGGCGCGTCGATGGCGCAGTACGGTGCGCCGCTCGGCTACATCGGACAGGGTGGCACGATCCCGCTGATGAACATGCTGGCCGAGGGCTTTCCGAACGCGCAGATGATGGTCTGCGGCGTGCTCGGCCCGAAGGCCAACGCGCACGGGCCCAACGAATTCCTGCACGTGCCGTACGCCAAGCGGCTCACGGCCGCGGTGGCGCAGGTGGTGGCGGCCTGCCCCTGACGATGGGTCGCGCGGCTAGAAGGTGTAGCCGGCCTTTACCGCTTGCCCCGACAGCGGCTCGAGCAGACCGAGCAGCGGCTTGAGCGGCGCGTAGCGCGTGGCCACGCGGGTGGCGTAGCCGAAGAAGCGCGGCAGATCGGCGCTGTACTTCGGCTTGCCGTCGCGGTGCTTCAGGCGGCAGAAGATGCCCAGCACCTTCAGGTGGCGCTGCAGGCCCATCCATTCGAGCGCGCGCCAGCATTCGCCGAAGTCGTCGGCGAATGCATGGCCGGCCATCGCGTCGCCGCGCCGCGCCTGCTGCCACCAGCGCACCGCCCAGTCGATTTCGCGCTCCTCGTCCCACGAGACGAACGCATCGCGCAGCAGGGAGGCCACGTCGTAGGTCACGGGGCCGAGCACGGCATCCTGGAAGTCGAGGAGGCCGGGGTTGGGCTCGCTGACCATCAGGTTGCGCGGCATCCAGTCGCGGTGCACCGCGACCTGCGGCTGAGCCAGCGCGCTAGCCACCAGCAGATCGCAGATGCGCTGCCAGTCCGCGTGCTGCGCGTCCGACCAGGTCTGGCCGAACTCGCGCTGCACGCACCAGTCGGGAAACAGCGCGAGCTCGCGGCGCAGCAGCGCGGCGTCGTAGGCCGGCAGGCCGCGCGGATCCACGCGGGCCTGCCACTGCACCAGCGCGCCGATCGCCTGCCCCATCAGCCGGTCGGCCTCGGCCGCGCCGGCGGCCTGCAATGCGTCGAGGTACAGCCGTGTGCCCAGATCGCTGAGCAACAGGAAGCCGTGCCGCTCGTCGGCGGCGAGCACGCGGGGTGCATGCAGACCGGCATCGGCGATGCGCCTGGCGATCGCGACGAAGGGGCGCACGTCCTCCTGTGGGGGCGGTGCGTCCATCACGATGAAGCTGCCCTGCCGACCCTGGATGCGCAGGTAACGGCGAAAGCTGGCATCGGCCGATGCCGGTGCCAGTGTGGCCATCTCGAGGCCGTGGGCCTGCACGAGCGGCGTCAGCCAGGCCACGAAGGCCGCCTGGCGCGCCGCGTCGGGCCACTCGACGGCGCCGGCCGCAGGGCCGGAAAGGGATGTCGGCATCGCGTGCGGTCCGATTTCGCGCATGGATAATCCGCCGCATTCTACGAACGCGCCTGCCGGCACGACCGATGCGCCGGACGTTCGGCACCTGCTGCCCGACATCGCGGCCATGGTCGTCGCCTCACTGCTCTCTCGAATCGCCCACGTGCCGACGCCTCGATCCTTTCGCGATGGTTTGACGCTGGCGTCGGCTGCGCTCGTCGTGGCGGCGCAGGGCGCCGGCGCGCAGACGTCCGGCGACGAGCCGCTGGCCCTGCGGCCGAGCCTGCAGCTGGCGCCGGCATCGGCGGGAGACCGCACGCGGCGATCGGTGGTCCTGCTGGCCGATCGGCTGCGCGCGCGGCCCGATCTCGAAGTCGCCGCCGAAGGCAATGTGGAGTTCCGCCACGCCGGCAGCGTGATCCGCGCGGATCGTTTCGTCTACGACAACGCCGACGACCTGGCCACCGCGCGCGGGCACGTGCGCATCTCGCGCGACGGCAACGTCTATTCAGGCCCCGAGCTGCAGTTGCACGTCCAGCGCTTCGACGGTTTCTTCCTCAAGCCCGAGTTCTATCTCGCGCGCAACGGCGCGGGCGGCCGCGCCGACCGGGTGGACTTCCTCGATGCGTCCCGCTCCGTGGCCACGAACGCCACGTACACGAGCTGTCCGCGAGACGGCTCTGGCGACCCCGACTGGCTGCTGTCGACCGACCGCGTGCGCATCGATCTCGAGGCCAACGAAGGCATCGCCGAGGGTGCCGTGTTGCGCTTTCTCGGCGTGCCGATCCTGGCGATGCCCGTGCTGAGCTTTCCGCTGACCGACGATCGCAAGTCGGGCTGGCTGCCACCCAGCGTGAACCTCGATTCGCGCAGCGGCTTCGAGATGGCGGTGCCGTACTACTGGAACATCGCGCCGAACCGCGACGCGACCATCACGCCGGTGGTGTCGACACGGCGCGGCGCCGGCATCGGCACCGAATTCCGCTACCTCGAGCCCCACGACGAAGGGCGCCTGGACCTGCAGGTGCTGCCGCACGATCGTGTCGAAGCGAAAAGCCGCTCGCTCGGCCGGTTCGAGCACGACGGTACCACCGGGCCGGGCCTGCATTACGGCGCGCAGGTGATCCGGGTGTCGGACGACAACTACTGGAAGGACTTCCCCCGCCAGATCCCGACGCTGACACCGCGCCTGCTGCCGTTGTCGCTGCGCGCCGACCAGGGCGGCCAGACGGCCGGCATCACGCACCGCTGGTACGCCGGCGTGCGCCGCTGGCAGGTGCTGCAGTCGACCGACCCGAGCAGCGCGATCGTCGCGCCGTACGACCGGCTGTGGCAGCTCGGCGTGCGCGCCGACGCGCCGGTCGTCGCCGGCGTGGACGTGGCGCTCGAGACCGAGCTGAACCGCTTCGTCCGGCCCGAGGGTGTCCAGTCGGCCACGCTGCCCGAGGGCATGCGCTGGCATGCGCTGGGCAGCGTGTCGCGAACCTGGCGCGCGCCGGGTTGGTGGGTGCAGCCGAAGCTGGCGGTCAATGCCGCCACCTACCAGATGGATCAGCCGCTGAGCGACGGCCGCACGCGGGCGTCGCGGGTGATCCCGACCGCCAGCATCGATGCCGGCGCCATCTTCGAGCGCGACAGCGAGTGGTTCGGCCGTGCGCAGCGGCAGACGCTGGAGCCGCGGCTGCTCTATGTGAACACGCCGTTTCGCGAGCAGGCCAATCTGCCGACCTTCGACACCGGCGCGTTCGACTTCAACGCGGTGTCGATCTACTCGGAGAACGCCTTCGCCGGGGTCGACCGGGTTTCCGATGCGCACCAGCTGACCGCCGGCGCCACGACCCGGCTGCTCGACCCGGCGACCGGCGCCGAGACGCTGCGCCTGGGCATCGCCCAGCGTTATCTCTTTCGCGACCAGCAGGTCACGCCGGACGGCGTGCCGCTGACGCAGCGCTTCTCCGATCTGCTGATCGAGGGTTCGTCGTCGCTGATCACCCACTGGCGCATCGATGCTGCCGTGCAGTACAGCGCCGAGATCGCGCGGCCGGTGCGCTCGATCATCGGCGTGCGTTATCTGCCGGCACCGTTCCATGCGCTCAGCGCGACCTATCGCCTGGCCCGCGGCCTGTCGGAGCAGGTCGAGCTCGGCTGGCAGTGGCCGGTCTATCGCGGGCGGCTCGCCGACGGCAACGGCGGCGGCGCCGGAGGACGCTGCCAAGGCAACTTGTATGCGGTGGGACGCGTCAACTACAGCATGCGCGACAGCCGCATCACCGATTCGATCGCCGGCCTGGAATACGACGCCGGCTGCTGGATCGCGCGCGTCGTCGGCGAGCGGCTGTCCACCGGCCGCAGCGAAGCGACGACACGGCTGCTGCTGCAACTCGAACTGGTGGGGTTGTCCCGCCTCGGGTCGAACCCGCTGCAGGTGTTGAAGGACAATATCCCCGGCTACAAGCTGCTGCGCGAGGAGCGCAGTGCGCCCACCTCCACCCCCGTCAATGACTGAGTCTTCCACTGCATCGAGGCGGCTGCGTGCTGCGATCCTGGCCACCGCGCTGTCCGGCGTCGCTGCGCTCGCGCTGGCGCAGGCGGGCGACCGCGTGCTGCGCATCGGCGACTACATCGTGGCGGTCG
The DNA here is from genome assembly GCA_044222685.1 of Burkholderiaceae bacterium. Classification (GTDB taxonomy): domain Bacteria; phylum Pseudomonadota; class Gammaproteobacteria; order Burkholderiales; family Burkholderiaceae_C; genus JAEUPI01. Next base: position 11,775 of record JBGAMU010000006.1, on the reverse strand, counting down.
TCAACAGCGAACTGGTCACCGCCAACGAAGTCGAACAGCGCGCGGCGCGGGCCCGCGAGGAGGCGCGGCGCGGCAATGCGCGCCTGCCTGCCGGCGACGCCTTGCGCAAGCAGATCGTCGATGGCCTGATCGACGAGCGGGTGCTGGTGACCTATGCACGAGACAGCGGCATGAAGGTCGACGACGTCGAGCTCGACCGTGCCGTGGCCAGCGTCGCGTCGCAGAACAAGCTGAGCTTGCGCGAGCTGCGCGAGCGGCTGGCGGCCGAGGGCATCGACTTCACGCGTTTTCGCAACAGCCTGCGCGATCAGATCCTGGTCGAACGCGTGCGCGAGCGCGAAGTGCAGCAGCGCATCCGCATCAGCGACAGCGACGTCGAGCGCCTGGTCGAGCAGCAGCGCGGCGCCGCGGCGTCCGACACCGAGATCAATCTGGCGCAGATCCTCGTCACGGTGCCGGAAGGCGCCTCGGAGGGCGTGGTGGCCGAACGCCGCGCACGCATCGACCAGGCCCTTGCGCGGCTGAAGGCCGGCGCCGACTTCGCCGAGGTCGCACGCGAGCTCTCCGAAGACGGCAATCGGGCCAAGGGCGGCGAGATCGGTCTGCGGCCGTCGTCGCGCCTGCCCGACTTGTTCGTCGAGGCCACGCGGGGGCTCGCGGTCGGCGCCGTCAGCGCGGCGCCTTTGAAGAGCGGGGCCGGCTTCCATCTGCTGAAGGTGCTGGAGCGACGCGACGCGCAGGCCTTTCGAGTCAGCCAGACGCGGGCTCGCCACATCCTGCTGCGCACGTCGGCCCAGGCGAGCCAACAGGACGCCGTCCGCCGGCTCGAGGAGCTGAAGCGCATCATCGAGACCGGCCAGCGGCGCTTCGAGGACGTGGCTCGCGAGGTGTCCGAGGACGGTAGCGCCAGCGCCGGCGGTGACCTCGGCTGGGTGTCGCCCGGCAGCTTCGTGCCCGAATTCGAGGAGGCGATGAACCGGCTGGCGCCGGGCAGCGTGTCTGCCCCGGTGGTGTCGCGCTTCGGCGTGCACCTGATCCAGGTGGTCGAGCGGCGCGACACGCAACTGACCGACAAGGAAGTGCGCGAGCAGGCCCGCAATGCGCTGCGCGAACAGAAATTCGAGTCGGAGTACCGCGAATGGGCGCGCGACCTGCGCGCGCGCGCCTACATCGAGATGCGCGAGCCGCCGCAGTGACCGGCGCCTGCGTGGCGACGCACAGACGAGCGGCCTGATGCGGCACGTCGCGCGCAAGCGGTTCGGCCAGCACTTCCTGACCGACAGCGCGGTGATCGACCGCATCGTGCGTGCGATCGACCCGCATCCGACCGACGCGCTGGTCGAAATCGGCCCCGGCCTCGGCGCCCTCACCCGCCCCTTGCTGGACCGGGCCGGTCGAATGACCGCGATCGAGCTCGATCGCGACCTGGCCGCACGCTGGCGCGGCGACAGCCGGCTGCAGGTGATCGAGGCCGACGCGCTCGGCGTCGACTTCGCTCAATTGGCGGCGGCGGCGGGCCGGCCGCTGCGCGTGGTCGGCAATCTGCCCTACAACATCTCGACGCCGATCCTGTTCCGGCTGCTCGATGCCGCCGAGGCGATCGAAGACCAGACCTTGATGCTGCAGAAGGAGGTCGTCGACCGCATGGCCGCGTCGCCGCCGGGGCGCGACTTCGGTCGCCTGAGCGTGATGCTGCAGTGGCGCTACGACATCGAGCCGCTGTTCGACGTGCCGCCGGACGCCTTCGAGCCGCCGCCTCGCGTGTGGTCGACGGTCGTGCGCATGCGGCCGCTGCCGTCACCGCCCGAGCTGGATCGCGCTCTGCTCGGTGAGGTCGTCGGTGTGGCGTTCTCGCAGCGGCGCAAGCTGATGCGCCACACCCTCGGCGCCTGGCTGGCGCGGACCGGCCACGTGGTCGACTTCGATCTGCAGCGCCGCGCCGAGGAAGTGCCCGTCGGCGAGTACGTGGCGCTGACGCAGGCACTGGTCGGCCTGGGCGTGCGCCCGGCCGTCCACCCGCCGGCTATCGACTGATAGGGCGGCGGTGGCGCCGCGCGCGGCCGCTCAGGCCGCGTTGAGCCACATCGCGGTGTCGAAGGCGCTGCTCATCAGCGGCATGTTCATGCCGAAGTTGGGGTTCGCACCGTTCTTCGGCACGTTCTTCGCCGCCGGCTTTTCGGGTGCGCTCACCGCCACCTCGCCGGCGCGCTCCCAGTTGCCGGTTTCGGCAGCGCGCGCGACCGCGAACGAATAGAAGCAGCGGAAGGCGATCTTGCGCTCGGCCCAGAAGTCGGCTGCGTCGCGGAAGACGTCCAGCAGTTGCTCACGGGCCTCGCGGTCGAAGCGGGGGTTGTCGGGCAACTGCTCCAGCACGACCACGAAGCCGGGTTGGGCACCGGCCTTGTGCACCAGGTCCGTCATGCAATCGAACAAGGCATCGAGGTTCTTGCCGAAATGCATCGGGAACAGGAACGACTCGGCGATCTTGTCGAGCACCTCCTGTTTCGACTGGGCGGTCGACAGGTCGGCATACAGGAAGTGCTGGCCGGCGTTCTCGGCGGCCTGCATCAGCTCTTCCACGCGATAGGCGCGGATCGACTGGACGATGTTGGGACGGACTGTCTGAAGCAGCATGGTCTCGGTCCTTCGGCGGTCAAGGGCGAACAAGGTCTCTAGGTTGGCGCTCACTGCGCGATACGGCGAAAGCTCGCGTAGTGATCGTCGGTGTAATAACAAGTCTCGGGTTCCCGAACCTTGGTGCCTCCGCAGACGATGCGGCGCGCGCCTCGGTTGTGCGCTCCCGGCGTTGGTACGGTGTACTCGCGGTAGTAGCCGCGCTCGCGCCTTGGGAGCTGCTTCTCGCGATTGCCGAACCACACGCCGTCCTTGGCGTAGGGAAACGGGCCACCGGAGCGGATCAACCTCTCGGTCTGCTGTGCCTCGCGAGGCAGCTCCGTCAGTGCCACCGAGTCACTCGCCGTGACCGGACCCCTGGCCAGAACCGGTTGGAAAGCCGCAAATGCGACGACTACTGTAGCAAGCCCTAACTTTCGCCAAGACCCCGACAGCAGTGACCGACCGGTCCAATCCACGGGATTACCCTGAACTTTGAATACGGCATCTTATCGGAATGACAGAAAAAGCTCAAGACCGGTGCCTCAAAAGTGGGCAAAGAAATGCAAACCGGAGTGACTGCTAGCTCTTTGAATCAGCTCCGCAGCCTGCGATCGGCATCTGCGGTAAACCCTAGGTCATCGGCTTTTCACGAGGCATGACGACACCTCAGGCGCGGGCCGCGTTGGCATCGGCCACCGTCACCGCCGTCATGTTGACGATACGGCGCACCGTGGCCGACGGCGTCAGGATCTGCACCGGTTTGGCCGCTCCCAGCAGCACCGGGCCGATCGCGATGCCGCCGCCGGCGGCGGTCTTCAGCAGGTTGTAGGAGATGTTGGCGCTGTCGATGTCGGGAAGAACAAGCAAGTTGGCCTCGCCGGTCAGCGTCGAGCGCGGCATCAGCTCCTTGCGATAGGCCACGTCCAGCGCAGCGTCGCCGTGCATCTCGCCGTCGACTTCCAGCCAGGGCGCCTGAGCTCGGATCAGCTCGAGCGCCTCGCGCATCTTCTGTGCCGACGGCAGACTGCTCGAGCCGAAGTTCGAGTGCGACAGCAGTGCGGCCTTCGGCTGCAGGCCGAAGCGGCGCATCTCCTCGGCCGCCATGATGGTGATCTCGGCCAGCTCGGCGGCGGTCGGGTTGGCGTTGACGTGCGTGTCGACCAGGAACAGCTGGCGTCCGGGCAGGATCAGGCCGTTCATGCAGGCGTAGGTCTTGACGCCGGCACGCTTGCCGATGACCTGGTCGACGAAGACCAGGTGCGTGGCCGTCGAGCCCCAGGTGCCACAGATCATGCCGTCGACGTGATCCTTGTGCAGCAGCATCGCGCCGATCAGCGTCAGCCGCCGCCGCATCTCGATCTTCGCCAGCTGCTGAGTCACGCCCTTGCGCTCGGTGAGGCGGTGGTAGGTCTGCCAGTAGTCGCGATAACGCTCGTCGTGGTCGGTGTTGACGACGTCATAGTCGCGGTCCTGCAGCAGGCGCAAGCCGAACTTCTCGCAGCGCTGCGCAATGACCGGCGGGCGGCCGATCAGCGTCGGCCGCGCCAACCCCTCGTCGACGACGACCTGCACCGCGCGCAGCACGCGTTCTTCCTCGCCCTCGCAGAAGACCACGCGCTTGCGCGTCGCGCGCTTGGCCAGCGTGAAGATCGGCTTCATCGTCGTGCCCGACGCGTAGACGAAGCTCTGCAGCTTCTCGCGGTAGGCGTCCATGTCGGCGATCGGCCGCTGCGCCACCAACGACTGCTCGGCGGCCTTTGCCACCGCCGGCGCGATGCGCATCATCAGCCGCGGGTCGAACGGTTTCGGAATCAGGTATTCGGGGCCGAAGCTGAGCGTCGTGCCGGCATAGGCGGCGGCGACCACGTCACTCTGCTCCACCTGGGCCAGCTCGGCGATCGCATGCACCGCGGCGACCTCCATCGCATCGGTGATGGTGGTCGCGCCGCAGTCGAGCGCGCCGCGGAAGATGTAGGGAAAGCACAGGACGTTGTTGACCTGGTTCGGGTAGTCGGTGCGCCCGGTGGCCATGATCGCGTCGTCGCGTACGGCTTTCACCTCCTCCGGCATGATCTCCGGCGTCGGGTTGGCCAGCGCGAAGATCAGCGGGCGGGCGCCCATCGCCTTCACCATCGGCGGCTTCAGCACGCCACCGGCCGACAGGCCGAGAAAGACGTCGGCGCCGGCGATGGCCTCGCCCAGCGTGCGCATCGCCGTCTCCTGCGCGAACTCGGCCTTGTCGGGGTCCATCAGCTCGGTGCGGCCCTTCCACACCAGGCCGGCCAGATCGGTGACCCAGATGTGCTCGCGCGGCAGGCCCAGCTTGATCAGCAGATTCAGGCATGCGAGTGCCGCCGCGCCGGCGCCCGAGGCCACCAGCTTGATCTCCCGGATGTCCTTGCCGACGACCTTGAGGCCGTTCAGCAGCGCCGCGCCGACCACGATCGCGGTGCCGTGCTGGTCGTCGTGGAAGACGGGAATCTTCAGCCGCTCGCGCAGCTTGCGTTCGACGTAGAAGCAGTCGGGCGCCTTGATGTCCTCGAGGTTGATGCCGCCGAAGCTCGGCTCCAGCGCGGCGATGATGTCGACCAGCTTGTCGACGTCCTTCTCGTTGATCTCGATGTCGAACACATCGATGCCGGCGAACTTCTTGAACAGCACCGCCTTGCCTTCCATCACCGGCTTGGCGGCGAGCGGCCCGATGTCGCCGAGCCCCAGCACCGCGGTGCCGTTGGTCACCACCGCCACCAGGTTGCCGCGCGCTGTGTAGCGATAGGCGTTCACCGGGTCGGCGACGATCTCCTCGCAGGCTGCGGCGACGCCCGGCGAATAGGCGAGCGCCAGGTCGCGCTGGTTGATCAGCTGCTTGGTCGGCGCGATGGCCACCTTGCCCGGGATCGGAAACTCGTGGTACTCGAGTGCGGCACGGCGCAGCTCGGCACGCTTGGCTTCATAACTAGACATGGATGGTCCGGTCCGCAGGTTCGAGGTCGGCGATTGTAGGAGTCACGCCGCGTGATGGGCCGGCCGAGCTGGGCCACAATTCGTGCGATGCCGCCGGGTGAGTTCGAGCTGATCGACAGGTACTTCGCGCGCCCGGCGCGCCGCGCGGTGCTGGGCATCGGTGACGACTGTGCGCTGATCGCGCCAACGGCGGGCATGCAACTGGCCGTCTCGAGCGACATGCTGGTCGAAGGCCGGCACTTCCTGTCGACGGTGCCACCCGACGCGCTGGGCCACAAGGCGCTGGCCGTCAACCTGAGCGATCTGGCCGCCTGCGGCGCGCGGCCGATGGCCTATACGCTGGCGCTGGCGATGCCGGCGGTGGACGAAACCTTCCTGGCCGGTTTCAGCCGCGGCCTGCATGCGCTGGCCGATCAGCACGACATCGAGCTGATCGGCGGCGACACCACGGCCGGCGCGCTGACCATCTGCATCGCCGTCTTCGGCGAGGTCGAGCCCGGACGCGCGCTGCGCCGCGATGGCGCGCGCCCGGGCGACGAGCTGTGGGTCAGCCATCCGATGGACGGTGGCCTGGGGGACGCCCGTCTCGCGCTCGAAGCGTTCCGCGACCGCGTGCAACTCTCGGGCGATCACTTTGCGCACGCGCGGCGGGCGATGGAGCGGCCCCGTCCGCGCGTGGCGCTGGGGCGCGCGCTGCGCGGCGTGGCCACCAGCGCCATCGATCTGAGCGACGGCCTGGCCGGCGACGCCGGACACGTGCTCGCGCGCTCGCACGTCGGCGCCACGCTGCAGCAGGCGGCGTTGCCGCGCTCGCCGGTGCTGGCCGCGCAGGACGACGCGCTGCAGCTGCTGTGCCTGCTGCACGGCGGTGACGACTACGAGCTGCTCTTCACCGCGCCGGCCGGGCACGAGCCCGCGGTGCGGCAGGCCGCCGCGGCCGCCGGTGTGGCGGTGTCGCGCATCGGCCGCATCGATGCGCAGCCGGGACTGCGCCTCGTCGGCGCCGACGGCACGGCCCGCGAGATCGCGGCGCGCGGCTTCGATCACTTTGCGCAGGGGTCGGGTGCGTGAACACGTTCGACGCGGCGATCGACGTGAGCGCTGCGCGGCGAGCCAGCCTGCGCCTGCTGTTGTCGCACCCGGCGCACCTGATCGCGCTCGGCTTCGGCAGCGGCCTGTCGCCCAAGGCGCCGGGCACCGTCGGCACCTTGTGGGCCTGGGTCGCCTGGCTGGTCCTCGATCCCTGGCTCGGCGAGTGGCAGTGGGGTGTCGTGCTGCTGGTGACGGCGCCGATCGGCTGGTGGGCCTGCCTGCACTGCGCCCGTTCGCTGCGCCAGGCCGATCCTGGCGCGATCGTCTGGGACGAGATCTGGGCCTTCTGGTTGGTGCTGTGGCTGGTGATGCCCACCGGCTTCTGGGGCCAGCTTGCCGCGTTCGCCCTCTTTCGATTGTTCGATGCCGCCAAGCCGGGGCCGGTGGGCTGGGCCGACCGGACGTTCAAGCCACGCGCCGGCGAGCCCTTCGGTGCACGCGCGGGCTTCGGCATCCTGTTCGACGACGTCGTGGCGGCGCTGTGCACCTTGTTGATCGTCGCGTTGTGGCGCATATGACATCGGACGACAGCGCCGTGCCGTCGATCGCGACACTGGTGCGGGATCTCGCCGCGGCGCTGCGGGCGCGCGGCTGGCGCGTCGCCACCGCCGAGAGCTGCACCGGCGGCATGATCGCCGCCGCCTGCACCGACCTCGCCGGCTCGAGCGACTGGTTCGAACGCGGTGTCGTCAGCTACAGCAACACGGCCAAGCAGGACCTGCTCGGCGTTGGCGCGCAGAGTCTGGCGACACACGGCGCCGTCAGCGAAGTCGTGGCGCGCGAGATGGTCGAGGGCCTGTTGCGCCGATCGGGCGTCGAGCTGGCGGTTTCGGTGACCGGCGTGGCCGGCCCCGGCGGCGGCAGTGCCGACAAGCCGGTGGGCACCGTGTGGTTCGGCTTTGCCGGGCGCGGCGGCGACGGGACCATCACGACCCATGCCGAGCGCCGCCGCTTCGAAGGCGACCGCGCCCAGGTGCGCGCTGCCAGCGTGCGAGTCGCGTTGACGGGCCTGCTCGAGCGGGCCACACGACCGGCATGAACCTGCTGCTCGCCGGCAGCTTCGATGACGCCGAGCGCGACCGCTGGCGCGCGGTGCTCGCGGCCGCGCTGCCGCAGCATCGCCTGCTGCTGTCGGCCGACCAGGTGCCGCGTGCCGACATCGAGGTGGCCATCGTGGCCAATCCGCCCGCCGGTGCGCTGCGCGAGTTGCCGCGCTTGCGGCTGATCCAGTCGCTGTGGGCTGGCGTCGATCGGCTGCTCGCGGACCCGACCATACCCCGCGGGGTGCCGATCGCCCGCATGGTCGACCCGGCGTTGGCCAGCGCGATGGCCGAGACGGCGCTGTGGGCCGTGTTGTCGCTGCATCGCGGCTTCTTCACCTACCAGCAACGCCAGCGCCAGGCGCTGTGGCAGCAGCATGCGCAGCGCCGAGCCGACGAGGTGGGCGTCACGCTGCTCGGTTTCGGCGCGATGGGCCAGGCCTGCGCGCAGGCGCTGCTGCGCCAGGGCTACGCGGTGACGGCGTGGACCCGCAGCGCCGGCGCCGTCGTGCCGGCAGCCCTGCCGGACGTGCAATGCATCAGTGGGCGCGAGGCGCTGTGGCGAAGGCTGGCCGACAGCGACATCGTGATCAACCTGCTGCCGCTGACCGCGGATACGAGCGGGCTGCTGAATGCCGAGTTCTTCCGCGCGATGCCGCGCCATGGCGCCGTTGTCAACCTCGGACGCGGCGGCCATGTCGTCGAGGCAGATCTGCTGCAGTGCCTGGACCGCGGCCTGCTCCGTCACGCGGTGCTCGACGTCTTCGCGGTCGAGCCACTGCCACGCGAGCATCCGTATTGGCGCCACGAGCGTGTCACCGTGTTGCCGCATGCCGCCGCGCTGACCGATCCGCGCAGCGCGGCCCGGCTGGTGGCGGCCAACGTGCAGGCGCTCGCCGAGGGCCGCACGCCGGCCCATCTGATCGACCGCGAGCGCGGTTACTGAGGGGACTAGAAGGTCGCCTGCAACGCGAGGCGCAGCGGCGTCGTGGCCCGCGGCGACGCGGTGTGCTGCGTCACCATCAGCGCCAGGCGTTTCAGGCCGTCCCACGCATCGACCGGCCAGTGCGGGTGCTTCAGGCCCTTGACCAGGCCGTCGCAGATGCTGGCCGATTCGACCCAGTGCGCCAGCGTGTGGTCCGACAGCAGCGGCACCAGTCGCTCGAACAGGCGCTCCTTGGCGCCCCAGACGCGCGCCTCGCGCAGCGCCATCGGCAGCGGCTTGCCCTGCTCGGTGGCGTCCTTCACGCGCTTGAGCGCGCGGATGTCCTCGGCCAGTGTCCAGTGCACCAGCACCGGTGCCTCGCCCTCGGCGCGCAGCCCGTCGAGCATGCGCAGCACGCGGGCCGTCTGGCCGGCGAGCACCGCCTCGCCGAGCTTGAAGACGTCGTAGCGGGCCACGTTCAGCACCGCCGATTCGACCTGCTCGAAGCTCAGCGCGCCGGCCGGGAACAGCAGCGCGAGCTTCTGCAGCTCCTGGTGCGCGGCCAGCAGGTTGCCTTCCACCCGATCGGCGAAGAACGCCAGCGTCTGCGCGCCGGCCTCGCCGTCGGCGACGCGCTGGCCCTGCGCGGCCAGGCGCTGCGCGATCCACTGCGGCAGCGCCTTGCGCTCGATCGGGTCGACGCGGACCGTCACGCCGGCGGCGTCGAGCGCCAGGAACCAGCCGCTCTGCTGCTGCTGGCGGTCCAGCCGCGGCAGGTGGATCAGCGTGACCACGTCGTCGGACAGCGCCTCGCAGTAGCGCTGCAGCGCCTCGGAGCCGTCCTTGCCCGGCTTGCCGTTGGGGATGCGGATCTCGATCAGCTGCCGATCGGCGAACAGGCTCATCGCCTGCGCGGCGCCGAGCAGGCCCGACCAGTCGAAGTGCGCGCCGCTGACGCTGAACACCTTGCGGTCGGTGTAGCCGGCGCTTCGTGCCGCGGCGCGGATCAGGTCGCCGGCTTCCTGCGCCAGCAAGGGCTCGTCGCCGTGGATCGTGTACAGCGGCTTCAGCTCGCGCGCGAGCGCGGCGGGCAACTGGTCGGCGCGCAGCTGCATGCCCGCTCAGCTCCGCGTGAGCTTGACGCGCGACAGCCGTCGCATCACCTGCGACACGATGTCGGACTGCATCGCGCGATAGAGCTGCACCTCCTCGTACTCCTTGGCCAGCGCGAGGCTTTCGCTGTAGCTCATGTCGCGCGTCAGCAGCAGCTCGGTCTGCGGAATCAGCTCGGCACCGGCCGGCGTGCTCAATAGAAAGGTGAGGCGCACGCGCAATTGCAGCTCACGCACCTGGCCGTCCGCGGTGGAGGCGACGACGCCGCGCTCGCGGGTATCGGTCAGCGCCCGCAGCACCACCTGCGCGCGGTCGGTCGCGGGTACGACCTCGGCACCCTGAGCGAGCGCCCGCCTGAGTTCCTCGGCCAGCGGCGAACGCACCGCGAAGCCTTCGAGCGCGATGCGCGAGAACGGCAGCTCCGGCGTGCCGCGCAGCTCGAATCCGCAGCTCGCGAGCAGCAACGTGCCCAGCGTCGTGAGCAGCAGGGTACGGCGCACGGGCAAGGACACGGGCGGGCGCCTGCCGTCAGACCACCAGGTTGACCAGGCGGCCGGGCACGATGACGACCTTCTTCACCGGCCTGCCCTCGCCGAACTTGGCGAACTCGGGGCTGGCCAGCGCGACACGCTCGATCGTGGCCTTGTCGGCGCCCGCGGCGACGCGGATCGCGCCGCGTGTCTTGCCGCCGATCTGCAGCACGAGCTCGATCTCGTCCTGCACGAGTGCGGTTTCATCGACCTCGGGCATCGCCGTGTCGAGCAGAGCGCCGGCGTAGCCCAGTTCGCCCCACAGCACCTGCGTGATATGCGGGCAGGCCGGGTACAGCACCCGCAGCAGCACCGACAGGCCCTCGCGCAGGACGGCGCCTGGCGCATCCGCGCCGCGCGAGAAATCCTCAAGCGCATTGAGCAGCTTCATGGCCCCGGAGACCACGGTGTTGTACTGCATGCGCTCGTAGTCGTAGCGCACCTGCTTCAGCACGGCGTGGATCTCGCGACGCAGCGGTCGGGTCGTCGCGTCATCGACGCTGCCCCCGTTGTGCGGCGCCGCGCGCACGCGTTCGCGGTGCTGCATCGCGAACTGCCAGACGCGACGCAGGAAACGCGACGACCCTTCGACGCCGGAGTCCGACCACACCGAGGCGTCCTCCGGCCCGCCGACAAACATGACGAACAGGCGCGCGGTGTCGGCGCCGTACTGGTCGATCAGATCCTGCGGGTCGACACCGTTGCGCTCGGTCTTGCCCATCTTGCCGACGCCGCCGTACTCGACTGCCTTGCCGTCTGCCGTGGTGCCGCCGACGATGTGGCCCTGCGCGTCGAGCGTGGGCTTCACCTCGCCCGGCGGGATGTACTCCTTGCCGCCCAGCTCGCCACGCCTGAAGAAGATCTGGTTGAGCAGCATGCCGTGGTTGACCATGCGCACGAACGGCTCGTCGAAGTGCAGCAGGCCCATGTCGCGCATGGCCTTGGTCCAGAAGCGCGCGTACAGCAGGTGCAGCACCGCATGCTCGATGCCGCCGATGTACACGTCCATCGGCATCCAGTAGTCGTTGCGCGCGTCGACCATCGTCGGCGCACCCGGCGTGCAATAGCGCATGTAGTACCACGCGCTGTCGACGAACGTGTCCATCGTGTCGGTCTCGCGCCGGGCCGGCTTGCCGCAGCGCGGGCAGGTGCAGCGCAGGAAGGACTCGCACTTGGTGAGCGGACTGCCGCTGCCGTCGGGCACCAGGTCCTCGGGCAGCACGACAGGCAGATCCTTCTCCGGCACCGGGACCACGCCGCACCCCGGGGTTCGACCCCGGGGTCCATCCGTTCCGTCGCAGTGGATCACCGGGATCGGCGTGCCCCAGTAGCGCTGGCGGCTGATGCCCCAGTCGCGCAGCCGGAACTGCACCTGCACCTCGCCCAGGCCTCTGGCTTTCAGGTCGGTGGCGATGGCAGCGGTGGCGGCCTCGTAGCCCAGGCCGTCGTAGGCGCCGGAGTTGACGCACGTGCCGCCCTGCTTGTCGGCGTACCA
>JBGAMU010000066.1:0-22581 GCA_044222685.1 Burkholderiaceae bacterium | reverse complement strand
CTCCGACGCCATCGATGCGCCCTATGTGCTCGCGCCGGCGGCGGGCACGCCGTCACGCAGCACCGCGTGCTGGCCTGGCGCACCGGTGGCCTGGCGGCGCGAGCCGCCGCCGCGGGCGCGGCCCGACCTGCGGGTGGAACTGCAGCGCGCGCCGCGGCGCGTGCGGCGCCTCACCCGGCAAGAGGGCGAGGCGATCATCGAGCTCGCCCGCGGCGCGATGGTCACGCGGGCGCGCTCGCTCGAGGCCTTTGCCTACGCCGATGCCGGCGACGCCTGGCTGGTCGACGACGGCGACGGCCTGGCCTATGCCTTTGCCGGCGTGATCGCCGAGCGGCGGCACGCCGTGTACGCCTACTACGGCGCGCTCACGATGCGCAACGGCGTGCCGATCGGCTACACGCAGGCCGACGTGCTGGGCACGAGCGCGGCGCTGTCGTTCAACACCTTCGAGAGCTTTCGTGGAGCCGAGGCGGCGTTCACCTTCGCGCGCTGGCTCGCCGCGCTGCGCGCATTGTTCGGCTGCACGAGCTTCACGATCGAGCCCTATCAGCTCGGCGACCACAACGACGAGGCGATCGATTCCGGCGCGTGGTGGTTCTACGCCAAGCTCGGCTTCGCGCCGCGCGACGCTGGCGCGCGCGCGCTGATGCGACAGGAGGGCGTGCGAATGCAGCGCCGCCCGACGCACCGCAGCTCGGTTGCCACGCTGCGCCGGTTGGCGACACGGCATCTCTTCTTCGACCTCGATGGACCACGGCCACTGGTGACACCGGCGATGGTGGGCGATGCGATCGGCGCCGCGCTGTCGGCGCGCGCAGGGTCGGACCGCGAGCGCGCTGTCGACGAGTGCAGCGCCGAGCTGCAGCGCCTGTGTGGTCTGGCGTCGCTGCGCGGTGGGTCGCCCGGCCAGCAGGAGGCCTGGCGTCGCATCGCGCCGCTGCTGTCGCTGCTCGATCTGCGTACGTGGCGCGACGACGAACGCCGGCAGCTGGTCGACCTGATCCGTGCCAAGGGCGGGCGCAGCGAGCGCGACTTCGTGGCGCGCTATCGCGCCCATCCGGGCCTCGATGGCGCGCTGTTGCGCGGGATCCGAAGTCACGCGCGAGAGGCGGGCCGTCGAGCTGCGGCCGACGCATCCACCAGCGGCTGAGGCCGCGGCGCCGAACGCGATCTCACGAGCGGGCCTCTTCTCCTACAGGCTTTCGGCCTGCAGGAGGACTCACGGTGCGCGCCACGGGTTGTACAAGGGCTTTCGGCTCGGTCGAGTCGCGTTTCGTCGTCACATTGCAAGGACACAGCCATGATCACTTCCGCCAGCTCGGCGCCGAACACCGCGCCTGCCGACCAGGACCTTGCCCAGCAGGCCCGTCCCGGGCACGGTGTTCCGTCGCAGGACCCGGCGCCCGCGGCACAGAGCCCGCTGGAGCCCGCGGAGGCCGAGCGCGAGGCCAAGTCGGTGGCCGTGGGGGGCGGCGTGGTCGCCGGTGCGGCCGTGGGTGCCGGCATCGGCGTCGCGGTGGCCGGCCCGGTGGGGGTGCTGGTCGGTGGCACGCTCGGTGCCGTGGCCGGAGCGGTGGGCGGCAGCGCCGCCGCAGGCAGTCTGATCGAGCCGGAGAATTCAAGCAGCGGTGACACGGTGCCCGTCGACACGGTGCCCGTCGACAAGGTGCCCGCCGACACCGTGCGCCTGCACCGGTAGACCGCGACTTGCCCACCGCGGGAGCCGCACCTGCCGCTTCGAGCCGGTTGCGTCATAGATCGAGGTCGATCACCAACTCGCGGCTGATCCTCGTCGCGAACTTTGATATCTCGGCGAAGGCCTGTTGGCATTCGGGGTCTTGCGCAATAGCCGCCTGCGCCTTCTCGTAGGCCGGCTGGTCGGCATACTGCACGACGACGAGCCAATCGCCGCGTTCGGGCCGTGACGGAGCCGGTGCTGGATTGGAACTCAGGCGATCAACCAGGCCGCGAAGTCTTGCCACGCCTGCGTACCGGCGATCAGCAGACGCCCCGGCAGCGACAGGATGACGATCAGGCCGCCCCACAGTGTGGCCGGGTGCAACCGGCGCAGCGTCGCGCGGTCGAGCCCCATCGCCGCGACGATCACCAGCGCAGTACCGCCGAAGGCGATGGGCAGCACTGGCAGCGGTGGAAACTGCAGCGCCACGCGCGCAATCGCAGGCGGCAACAGGCTCAGCGTGGCCACCAGCATCAGCCGCTTGTGCCAGTCGCTGCGCGCACGCAGCACAAGCGCCGCCGACGCCAGCAGAACGAACACGCCCAGGTCGAATAGCGGAACGGCCATGAAACTCAGCGCCGAGACCTTGGCAGGATCGGGAGTGAAACCGCTGCGGCCGGACTCGATCGCCATTCGGTAGCCGACCCAGCACATTGCCACAAGCAGGAACGCGCCGAACACGCCGAGCATGCGGTGGGTGCCGCGGCGATTCGTGGCGATCAGCCAGGTCTGTGCCACGAACAGCACCACCCAGGTGCTGAACACCGTGCCGTGCACCAGTTGCAGTGCGGACAGCTGCGATGTACCGAACAGGGTCCTGAGGTAGAACGTGGGCGAGAAGCCGACGAAGACCACCAGTGCCGCGAACAGCGCGCCGGCCAGCCAGAACCAGCGCTGGCCCGGCCGTGCCAGCGGCGCGGCGTTCTGCACGATGCTGCTCATCAGGACTCCCCCGGTGATCGCACGGCGGCGATGGTACGCCTCAGGTCGGCTTTGTGGATGGCCATTCGGCGATGCGACTGTCGCTCCCGGTCGCCGGGGGGTGGGGCCGGCCCGTTCGATCGGGCCAACGCGCGAACCCTGCCTTGGGAGCCGCCCCCACATTCTTCGCTTGCCGCCGGATCGACCGCCGGCCCATAGTGGTCGGTGCCGACCAGAAAGAAGCTGCCGTCGATGATCAAGACCCCGATCCCGCACCGCACATGGCCGCTCAAGCGCACCGACCTGCGCGGCCTGCTGCGGCTGGGTGTGGACGCTACCGTCGGCCTGACCGATCTGGTGGAAGCCATGCACCACACCATCGCCTCGGGCACCGGCATCGTCGGCAAGCCGCCGAAGGGCCGCACGCGTGGCGTCACCGGCCTCGTGTACCGCGCCGTGCGCGGCGGCACGCGTTGGGTCGGCCGCGGCAGCGACGCGGTGCTGCGTGTCTTCACCCGGGTGTCCGACACGACGGCCACGACGCCCCAGCGCGACGCGCTGCTGGCCGTGCTCAATGGCGTCTGGGGCGACCACCTGGCGGCCACGCACAACGCACTGGCGATCACGATGGCCTTGCGCGTCGACGGGCACGCATTGACGCTGACACGCGAGGCCCTCGCGTCGCAGCTCCCGCAGGCCAGCGGCAAGATCATCGTGCTGGTGCATGGCCTGTGCATGAACGACCGGCAGTGGACACGTCAGGGCCACGACCACGGGCAGGCCCTGGCGACCGCGCTCGGTGCGACGGCGCTGTACCTGCACTACAACAGCGGCCGCCACATCTCGCAGAACGGCCGCGAGTTCGCCGCGCTGCTCGAGAAGGCGCTGCAGGCCTGGCCGGTGCCGGTGAGCGAACTGGTCATCGTGGGCCACAGCGCGGGCGGTCTGGTCGCGCGCAGCGCCTGCCACCTGGCGTCGACGACAGGGCAGACCTGGATCAGCAAGTTGCGCGCGCTGGTGTTCCTGGGCACGCCGCACCACGGTGCGCCGCTGGAGCGTGGCGGCCACCTCGTCGACATGTTGTTCGCCGTCAGCCCCTACGTGGCGCCGTTCGCGCGCCTGGGCAAGGTGCGCAGCGCCGGCATCACCGACCTGCGCTTCGGCAACCTGCGCGACGCCGACTGGCAGGGCCGCGAGCGCCATGCGCAGAAGCGCGATGACCGCGTGCCGACGCCGCTGCCTGCTGGGGTGGCCGCGTACCTGGTGGCGGCGACCACGGCCGAGCGCGCCGGCAGCCTGCGCAGCACGCTGGTCGGCGACGGCCTTGTGCCGCTGGGCAGCGCGCTCGGCGTGCACCGCAATCCGCTGCTCGCACTGAACACGGTGCCGGACGCGCACCGCCTCGTGATCACCGAGGCGAACCACTGGGACCTGCTGAACAGCGCGCAGGTGTTCGCGCAGCTGAAGGCCTGGCTGTCCTGAGTGGTCGCCTCTCAGGGCCGGCGCCGAACAGCCCGCGCTGGCCGCCAGTCGGCCGGCGGCTTGAAGTGGAAATGACATCGGACGGACACTACGACGTCCGGGGTACCCGCCATCCCGACACTGGAGCGCTGCCATGAAAGCCGTTGAATCGAACGTCGTCTCGTACGCCCAGGTCGGCGCCGATGCCCGCAGCGCCGCCGATGCCGGCGACCGCATCGCGTGGGTCAAGCTGTCGCTCACGCGGCTGCCGCTGGCCACGCCGGTGAGCGATGCCAAGGTGCTCACCGGCCGGCAGAAGCCGCTGACCGAGATCGCCTTCGTCTTCGCCGAGATCGGCACGCGCGACGGCCACCACGGCATCGGCTTCGGCTACTCCAAGCGCGCCGGCGGTCCGGGCATGTACGCGCATGCCAAGGAGCTGGCGCCCCACCTGATCGGCGAGGATCCCAACGACATCTCGCGCCTGTTCACGCAGCTGCTGTGGGCCGGCGCCAGCATGGGCCGCTCGGGCCTGACCACGCAGGCCATCGCGCCGTTCGACATCGCGCTGTGGGACATGAAGGCCAAGCGCGCCGGCCTGCCGCTGGCCAAGCTGCTGGGTGCGCAGCGCGATTCGGTGCAGTGCTACAACACCTCGGGCGGGTATCTGCACACGCCGCTCGACCAGGTGCTGAAGAACGTGGCCATCTCGCGCGAAAGCGGCATCGGCGGCATCAAGCTCAAGGTCGGGCAGCCCGATCTGGCCATCGACATCCAGCGCGTGGCCGCGGTGCGCCGGCTGCTCGGCGACGGCTTTCCGCTGATGGTCGACGCCAACCAGCAATGGGACCGGCAGAAGGCCACGCGCGCCTGCCGCGCGCTCGAGGCGTTCGACCTCACCTGGATCGAGGAGCCGCTCGACGCGCACGACTACGAGGGCCACGGCCAGCTCGCCGAGCGCTTCGACACCGCCATCGCGACCGGCGAGATGCTCACCTGCTTCGACGACCATGCGCAGCTGATCCTCGCCGGCACCGACTTCATCCAGCCCGACGCGCCGCGCGTCGGCGGCATCACGCCGTTCCTGAAGATCATGGCGCTGGGCGAGTTCAAGCAGCGCAAGCTCGCGCCGCACTTCGCTATGGAGATCCACCTGCACCTGGCCGCCGCCTACGGCCTGGAGCCCTGGCTCGAGCACTTCGAGTGGCTGGGGCCGCTGTTCAACGAGCAGATGCAGCTGAAGGACGGCCGCATGCACGTGTCCGACCGGCCGGGCCTGGGCTTCACGCTCAGCGAACAGGCGCAACGCTGGACCACCGAGACGCAGCAGTTCGGCAAGCGCCCCTGAGCCTTCGCGGCGCGTTTTCGATCCGAGGACCCAGGGCTACCACCTGCAGGCCCAGTAAAGACGCCGGCATCACACCAACGCCTGGCCGCACCGGCGGCGCGCGCCACATGCGTGCATTGGGACACTAATATATCAGTGCCATAATCACCGACCGGCCGACGACCATCATCACGACACGGCCTGGCCCCTTTGCCACAGGAGACCCCGCATGAACCGACGCCGTCTCGTCGCCCTCGCACTGGCCACCGGCCTGATGCACGCGCCCGTGCTCGCGCAGGACGCCTGGCCCACCAAGCCGGTCAAGATCATCAGCCCGTTCCCGGCCGGCGGCACCAGCGACGTGATGGCGCGCATGGTGGCGCAGGCGCTGTCGAAGGAGCTCGGCCAGCAGTTCATCGTCGAGAACATCGGCGGCGCCGGCGGCACCATCGGCACGCTGAAGGCCACGCAGGCCGCGCCCGACGGCTACACGCTGATCCAGACCGGCGTCGGCCAGAACGCCGTGGCGCACGGGCTCGACCCCAAGCTCGCCTACGACTCGATGCGCGACTTCATCCACGTTAGTCACGTGCACTCGGGGCCCAACGTGCTCGTCGTGCATCCCGAGCAGCCGTTCAAGACTTTCCAGGAGCTGGTGGCCTACATCCGCAAGAACCCGGGCAAGATGAACTATGGCTACACGCATGCCGCCAGCGGCCACATGGCGATGGAGCTGTTCAAGCAGGTGGGCGGCGAGGGCGGCCGGCCGCTCTTCATCGTCGGCATTCCCTACCGCGGCGGCGGCCCGATGATGCAGGACATCCTCGGCGGCCAGATCCCGATGATGTTCATCAATCAGGACGTCGCGCTGCCGCACGTCAAGGCCGGCAAGCTGCGGCCGCTGGCGGTGACGAGCAAGGAGCGCAATCCGCTGTACCCCGACGTGCCGACGATCGCCGAGACCGGCATCAAGGGCTACGAGGCGCTCAGCTGGTCGGGGCTGAGCGCGATCAAGGGCACGCCCGCGCCCATCGTCGACAAGCTCGAGGCCGCGATGAAGAAGATCATGACCTCGCCCGAGATCAAGCAGCGCATGGAGTCGGTGGGCTTCGTGATCCCTCCGCAGGGCCGGGCGCCCTACACCGCGTTCGTGCAGAGCGAGATCGAGCTGTGGACGCGCGTGATCAAGACGGCCGGCATCAAGGCCGAGTGAGCCGCGCGCGCCGTCAACCCGCGACCCACTCCGGATGACGAAGCCGCACCTGCTCGACGAAGGTCAGCGTGCCGGCCAGGTGCGTGCGCAGCGCGGCCTGCGCCGCGTCGGGCTTGCGCGCGGCGATCGCGTCGGCGATGGCCTGATGGTCGCGCAGCACCGACTGTGCCTTGCCGCGCGCCGGCAGGTTGAGCCGCCGCAGCCGGTCGACATGCCCGCTGCTCTGGCGGATCAGCGGCCACAGCTCGGCCATGCCGGCGGCCTCGTACAGCTCGCGGTGGAAGGCGTGGTCGGCGCGCGTGAAGCCGCCGTAGTCGGTGGCCGCCAGCGCGCGCTTCTGCTCGGCGATGCGGGCCTGCAGCAGCGGCAGCACCACGGCCAGGTCGGCGGCCTTGCGGCTGGCCAGCTCGCGCACGATCTCGAGTTCGAGCGCACGGCGCAGGAAGTGCGCACGCAGCGCGGCCGGCACGTCGATGCGGCTGACGATCGTGGCGTGCTGCGGAAAGATGTCCACCAGCCCTTCGCTGCCGAGCTGCGTGAGCGCGTCGCGCACCGGCGTCTGGCTGACACCGAAGCGCTCGGCCAGCTCGGCGCGCGCCAGCACCGTGCCCGGCGGCAGGTCGAGCGCGAGGATGCGCTCGCGCAGCGCATCGGCGATCTGCGGCGCGGCCTGGCGCGAGCGGTCCAGGCGCAGGGTCGGAAGGCGGGTGGCGATGTCCATGGCGCGGCCGCCGCATTGTCCACGTTCCTTCCTTCAAACCACGAACCTCGTGACGCGACATGAACGCCAAGAACGCTCCTGCCCGCAAGATCGCCGCCGAGCTGCGCAGCGCGCGCTGGTTCGCGCCCGACGACTTCCGCTCCTTCGGCCATCGCTCGCGGGTGATGCAGATGGGCTACGGCCCGGCCGACTACGCCGGCAAGCCGGTGATCGCGATCGTCAACACCTGGAGCGATGCCAATCAGTGCCATGCGCACTTCAAGAGCCGCGTCGAGGACGTGAAACGCGGCGTGCTGCAGGCGGGCGGCTTTCCGCTCGAGCTGCCGGCGATCAGCCTGAGCGAATCGATGGTCAAGCCGACCACGATGCTGTATCGCAACTTCCTCGCGATGGAGACCGAGGAGCTGCTGCGCAGCCACCCGGTCGACGGCGCGGTGCTGATGGGCGGCTGCGACAAGACCACGCCGGGGCTGACGATGGGCGCGCTCAGCATGGGGCTGCCGTTCATCTACCTGCCCGCCGGCCCGATGCTGCGCGGCAACTGGCGCGGCCACGTGCTCGGCTCGGGCAGCGACGCCTTCAAGTACTGGGACGAGCGCCGCGCCGGGCGCCTGAGCGACGAGGCCTGGCACGAGATGGAGGCCGGCATCGCGCGCAGCCACGGCACCTGCATGACGATGGGCACGGCCGCCACCATGATGGGCATCGCCGAGGCGGTGGGCTTCACGCTGCCGGGCGCAAGCTCGATTCCCGCCGCGGACGCCAACCACATCCGCATGAGCGCCGAATGCGGACGGCGCATCGTGCAGATGGTGTGGGACGACCTCACGCCGGCCAGGATGCTCACGCGAGCGAACTTTGACAACGGCATCGCGGTGGCGATGGCCGAGGGCTGCTCGACCAACGCGATCATCCATCTCGTCGCGATGTCGCGCCGCGCCGGCCACCCGGTGACGCTGGCCGACTTCGACGCCGCCAGCCGCAAGGTGCCGGTGGTGGCCAACATCCGGCCGAGCGGCGACAAGTACCTGATGGAAGACTTCTACTACGCCGGCGGCCTGCGCGGCCTGATGACGCGCATCGCGCCGCACCTGAAGCTGGGTGCGATGACGGTCAACGGCCGCACGCTGGGCGAGAACATCGAAGGCGCCGAGGTGTTCGACGACGACGTGATCCGCCCGCTGGCCAATCCCATCTATGCCGAGGGCGCGCTCGCCGTGCTGCGCGGCAACCTGGCGCCCGACGGCGTGGTGATCAAGCCGAGCGCCTGCGAGCCGCGGCTGCTCCAGCACACCGGCCGCGCGCTGGTGTTCGACGACTACCCGGCGCTGAAGAAGGCGGTCGACGATCCGAATCTCGACGTCACCGGCGACGACATCCTCGTGCTGCGCTACGCCGGCCCGCAGGGCGGCCCCGGCATGCCCGAGTGGGGCATGCTGCCGATCCCGACCAAGCTGCTGAAAGTCGGCGTGAAGGACATGCTGCGCCTCTCCGATGCGCGCATGAGCGGCACCAGCTACGGCGGCTGCCTGCTGCACTGCTCGCCCGAGGCCTATGTCGGTGGCCCGCTCGCGCTGGTGAAGACAGGCGACCGCATCACGGTCGACGTGCCGGCGCGGCGCATCCATCTGGAGGTGAGCGACGACGAGCTGGCGCGTCGCCGCGCTGCGTGGACACCGCCACCGCCGCGCTACGAGCGCGGCTACGGCTGGATGTTCAGCCGCCACATCCTGCAGGCCGACCAGGGCTGCGACTTCGACTTTCTGGAAACCACCTTCGGCGCACCGGTGTCCGAACCGGTGATCTACTGACGTGCTGCGACCGCAGCCATCCCGGGAGCACACATGACCACTCGCCGCACCATCCTGCGGGCCGGCGTTGCCGCCACGACCTTGCCGTTGCCGGCGTTCACGTTCGCCGCCGCCTGGCCCGACAAGCCGCTGTCGATCATCGTGCCGTTCCCGCCAGGGGGCACGTCGGACGTGATCGCGCGCCTGATCTCCGGGCCGCTGGGCGAGACGCTGAAGACCACCGTGGTGGTGGAGAACAAGACCGGCGCCAACGGGGCGGTCGGTGCGGCGGCGGTGGCGCAATCGAGCAACGAGCACACGATGCTGCTGTCGGACATGTCGTCGCTGGCGATCAACGCCGTCATGGAGAAGGCGCTGCCGTACAAGCCGGCGCAACTGGCCGGCGCGACGATGCTGGCGTACTCGCCGCACCTGCTGTGCACGCATCCGTCGGTGCCGGCCCGGAACGTGAAGGAGCTGGCCGAGCTGTCCAGGGCCAAGCCGATCAACATCGCGTCGTCGGGCATCGGCTCGGCCAATCACCTGGGCGCGGTGGAGATCGCGCTCGCGTCGGGCATGAAGTTCGTGCACGTGCCGTTCCGCGGCGGCGCGCAGAGCATCGCCGACGTGGCGGCCGGCAATACGCAGCTGGTGCTCAACGGCATGCTGGCCACGCTGCCGCTGGTGCAGGCCGGGCGCCTGAAGCTGCTGGGCATCAGCAAGCGCACGCGCATGGCGCTGCTGCCCGACGCGCCGACCATCGCCGAGCAAGGCATCAAGGACTTCGAATCCGGCACCTATCAGGGCATCGCCATTCCGAGTGCGATGAACAAGGCCAACGCCGAGAAGCTGGCGGCCGCGCTGATCGCCGTGATCCGCATTCCCGAGATCCGCGCCAAGCTGGCGGCCGCCGGTGCCGAGGTGATGACCTCGACGCCGAAGGAGACGAGCGACTTTCTCGCCGGCGAAGCCAAGCGTTGGTCGGCCTTGATCCAGCGCGCCGGCAGCCAACTGGAAGGCAACGCCTGAGATCTCGGTCGTGCCGCTGACCATCGCCCGGCTGGAGGCGTTCGCCCGGTCGCTGTTCGAAGCCGCCGGCCTCGACGCCGACAAGGCGGCCACGCTGGCGCAGCTGCTGGTGCTCACCGACGCGCTGGGCCGGCGCACGCACGGCCTCGCGATGGCGCCGCTGTACCTGGCCGAGTTCGCCAAGGGCACGATGGCCAGGACGGGCGAGCCCGAGGTCGTCAAGCAGCGCGGCGTGGTCGCGCTGTGGGACGGCGGCTACCTGCCGGGACAAGTCGTCGTGGCGCGTGCCATCGACTGGGCGCTGCCACGGGCGGCCGAACAGGGCATCGCGGCGGTGACGATCCGCCGCAGCCACCACATCGGCTGTCTGGCGGCGTTGGCGCTGCGCGCGGTCGAGCAAGGCTTCGTCGCGTTGATCGCGAACTCCGACCCCGCCGGCGCGCGTGTCGCGCCCTATGGCGGCACCGAGGCGCTGTTCACGCCGGACCCGTTCGCGATCGGCTACCCGGGCACGCCGAACCCAGTGCTGGTCGACATCTGCGCGTCGATCACCACCACGTCGATGACGCGGCAGAAGGTCGCCGAAGGCGTGCACTTCGCCCAGCCCTGGCTGCTCGACCACGCAGGCGTGCCGACGACCGACCCGCGTGTGCTGGAGCACAGCACGCCGCGCGGCTCGCTGCAGCTGATCGGCGGCCTCGACCACGGCCACAAGGGCTTCGGCCTGGCGTTGATGGTCGAGGCGCTGTCGCAGGGGCTCGCCGGCCACGGCCGCCTCGACGCGCCCAAACGCTGGGGCGGCAACACCTACCTGCAGGTCATCGAACCCGAGCTGTTCGCCGGTCGCGACGAATTCGCGCGGCTGATGGACCACTTTGGCGACCGTTGCCGCAGCAGCCGGCCGATCGACCCGGCCCGACCGGTACGCCTGCCGGGTGATGCCGCGGCGCGCGCCCTCGCGTCGGCGCGACACGACGGCATCAGCTACGACGACGCCACCTGGGCCGCGCTGGCCGAGCCCGCTGCGCGGCTCGGCGTGGCGGTGCCCTGAATCTTCTCCACGACCACCACGAGCAACGCCATGCCCGCACTGAAACCCGCCACCCGCGACAAGCTGTTGACCGTCAGCACCGCCACGCTGTGCACCGCGCTCTTCAAACGCGGCCTGCGCAACCAGTTCATCCAGGACGTGCGGCCGCTGAACGCCGACCTGCCCAACATGGTGGGCGAGGCCTTCACGCTGCGCTACATCCCGGCGCGCGAGGACCTCAACCCGATCACCGTGTTCCAGGACCGCGCGCACCCGCAGCGCAAGGCGGTGGAGGAGTGTCCGCCCGGCGCGGTGTTCGTGATCGACAGCCGCAAGGATGCGCGTGCCGCGTCGGCGGGTTCCATCCTCGTCACGCGGTTGATGAAGCGCGGCGTGGCGGGTGTCGTCACCGACGGCGGCTTTCGCGACTCACCGGAGATCGCGCGCATGACGTTTCCCGCCTATCACCACCGGCCGAGCGCGCCGACCAACCTGACCCTGCACCAGGCGCTCGACATCAACGTGCCCATCGGCTGCGGCGACGTGCCGGTGTGGCCGGGCGACGTGGTGGTCGGCGACGGCGAGGGCGTGATCGTCATTCCCGCGGCCATCGCCGACGAAGTCGCCGCCGAGGCGGTCGAGATGACCGCGTTCGAGGACTTCGTGACCGAGAAGGTCAACGAGGGCCGCTCGATCCTCGGCCTGTACCCGCCCACCGAAGAGAAGAACCGCGAGGAGTTCGCGGCCTGGCGACGCGCGAAGGGGCGCTGATTCGGCGTTGCGCTCGCCATCGAGGCGGCCGGCGATGACACCCGGTGCCCGAAACCGCCGAGGGCCGGGCGCCGGCCGCGCGCTTGCTCGGCGAACTCGTCTGAAAGCGCGCGCGGGCGCCGACACGGGGTCAGATCTTGGCGGGTGCGAAGGCCAACACTGAACCCTGTCATCTCAGCCCTGCGCGCCGCTCAGCAGGACCTGATGGCGCGGCGAAGGACACTCGCGCGACGCACTGCGCAGCAGTTCCAATAAGTGCGGCACATCGAGCGGCTTGGTGAGATAGCCGTCAAACCCAGCAGCCAGACCCTTCTCGACCTCACCGTGCATCGCGCTGGCACTGACGGCGATCACCGGTATGGCCTTTGTCGATTCCGTCGCACGCAGGCGTCGAAGTACCTCGTAGCCGTCGATACCCGGCAGCTGTATGTCAAGCAAGATCAGATCGGGTTTGTGGGCCTTGGCCATTTCCAGGCCCGCCTCGGGGAGTGGCGAGTGGATCAGCCGCCACCTGGGCTCGCGTTCGAGGATGGCCTCCATCAGCAGCACATTCACCGGGTTGTCTTCAATGTAAAGCGCGGTGCGCGGTGCGGCGCCCTCAGGTTGAGAACTCGCCGAGTCCAGAATCGCCGGGGCCGTCGGCGCTTCTGGTGAACCGGGAATCTCCGCACGATGCAGACGGATCCAGAAGGTGCTGCCTTGACCGGGAGCGCTGTCCACGCCGATGCTTCCGTTCATCAGCTCCATCAGCCGCTTGCTCAGCACCAGCCCGATGCCGGCACCTTGGATAGTCCCAGTGTCCGCACCCAGTCGGTCGAAGGCGTTGAACAAGCGTTCGCGCTGTTCCGGCCCAAGCCCCGGCCCGCTGTCGCTGACGCTGATGCGGATGGCGTCCTCGTCAACGGGCGCGCAATTGATTGCCACACTACCGCGCGGCCGGTTGTACTTGATCGCGTTGGACAACAGGTTGACCAGCACCTGCTTCAAGCGGACGCGATCGGCCCTCACGATGCACTCGCACGGACCAGGCGCCTCTGTGGGCAAGTGGATGCCATGCTCGCGGGCCACGGGCTGCATCAGCCGCAGGCACTCTTCCACCAGCGCAAGCACGTGGACCGATTCCAGACTGATAGGCTGCTTACCGGCTTCGACGCGGGACAGGTCCAGTACGTCGTTGATGAGTGCCAGCAGGTGCGATCCGGCGCGCCTGATCTCCCGTACCTGGCCGCGATGTTTGTCGCTCAGCGGGTCCGCGGTGTCAGACTCGAGCAACTGGCTGAAGCCGAGGATCGCATTCATCGGCGTGCGCAGGTCGTGGCTCATGGCAGCGAGGAAGTCTGACTTCGCGCGGTTGGCGCGCTCGGCTTCGTCGCGAGCCTTCACCAGGTCGGCCGTGCGGCTGGCAACCCTTCGTTCCAGTTCCCCGTTCAGCCGCACAAGCTTGTCCAGCATGGCATTGAAGGCCTTGCCCAGCACGCCGATCTCGTCGTTGGAGCAGCTCGTCAGCCGTCTTCCGGTGCTGGGTTCGACCACCATCTGCTGAACTTGGCGGGTCATCGCAGACAGCGGCGCGATCTGTCGGCGCATCAGCAACCAGACAAGGGCCAAGAAGACCAGTGTTCCCGCTGCGGTGGAGATGAGGAAGTAGCGCCTGGCCTCCCGGATCGGGGCATGGAACTCGTCCAGCGGAAGACTGACCGCGAGGAGCCAGCCCGTCGACCTGATCCGCTTGTAGGACTGGAGCACCGCAAGGCCTGCGCTGTTCACGGTTTCGCCAGAGCCCTCGTACCCGTCGATCACCCGGTCGAACAGGACGTTCTGCCCGGGCAGCGGCATGGGCTGCATGATCCGGTTGGGATCGGGGTGCGAGATCATCGTCTCGCGGCCGACGGCCATGAAGAGATACCCGGTGCGACCCAACCGGAACTTCGCCGCATCCGCCAGGATGTTCGACCCGAGCAGGTCCAGGCTGCCGTAGAGCAGGCCGATCAGCTCGCCTCTGGCATCGAAGACCGGCGCCGTCATGATCAGGGCAGGCTGCCCGGGCTTATGGGTGGACCGATAGGGTTTGGAGATGTAGGGCTTGCGTGTCTCGAGCGTCCGGTGGAAGTACTCGCGCGCTGAAACGTCACTGCCCCTTCGCGCCGGCCTGGGCGGACTTTCGCCGATGAGCCGACCGTCCGGCGCGACCAGAAACAACCCGTTGTCGAACAACGCATGCAGCGCGACCTGGCGTTCGAGAAAGGACTCCGACTCCGAGAAGTCCTCCAGCGCGCGTAGCGGCACCGTGGCCGCCACGGCGATGAGCGTGGAGTGCGCCATCTGCAGCTTCGAGTCGATGTTGTCGGCGATGACGCCCGCCAGCGCGCTCGCGTCGGTGGACAACTCGGAGCGCTTCTCCGCTTCGAACAGGGCCAAGGCCCAGAAGGCGATCGCCCCTGCGGCGACGACGAACAACGCGGACACGGTCAGTGCAATCCGCGTACTCAGGCTCACGTCGATCCAACGCCTCATCTTCGGCCCCTCCCGGCCGGCCGCGGAAAGGGCATCCACACCGCCCCTGCAGCAGCGCTCAGCTTACCTGAAGCGCAAGTGCGCCATCAGGGCCACTGCCGGGCAAATGCCCCTCTTTCCCGCTCGAATGCGTTGGTGCTCCGCAACCGAATCCTCGTGATCAACATGAGGGCCGCGCACGGCCTCGCGAGGGCCCGACGAGCGCTGTACATCGCAAGACGGACATCCACGTTTCGCACGAATGTCGAGCGCAGTGACAGCTTCGCGCCAGTCAGCGTGAGGTCGCTCGCAAGTCGCGATCGCGGCAACCGCTGCACAGCTGCCGACCGGGCTTGAAGGTTGCCGTCGTTGCCGCGACTTACATCGGCCGAAACAGGTGTCCGAACGCGCGGCTCACCTTCAACGGCCGCTGCAAGCCGCGCAAGGCCAGGCTGTAGTGCCCGTTCTCGTCGCGCGTTGCGCTCAGGATGGCGTTTGTGTTCACCATCACGCTGCGGTGCACCTGGATGAAGTCGGTGGAGGCTATGCGCGCCATCAGTTCGCGCAGGCTCATGCGCACCAGCGCTTCGCCGGTCGGCGTCACGACGTTGACGTACTTCTCGGTCGCCTCGAAGCACACCACCTCGGCGACCGGGATCATGCGCACGGTGTTGCCCACGCCGGCCCGAATGACCTTGATGCGCTCGCCGGGCTCGACCGGCGGACCGGCGATCGACTGCACACGCTGCATCAACGTCGCGCGCTCGCCGGCAGCGGGCGACGCGCTGCGCCCGGCCAGCCGTGCCTTCAGCCGCTCCACGGTCTGCTGCAGCCGCTCGGCGGTGGCCGGCTTGAGCAGGTAGTCGACCGCGGCGCGCTCGAAGGCCGAGACCGCGAACTCGTCGAAGGCGGTGACGAACACGAACAGCGGCTCTGCGCGTCCGTCGGGCCAGTCGTCGGCCACGGCTTCGGCCACGTCGATCCCGTTGCGCCCGGGCATCTTGATGTCGAGGAACATCACATCGGGGGCCTCGGCCAGCGCCAGCTCCGTCGCCTGCAGGCCGTCCTCGGCGACACCCGCGATGCGTAGCTCGGGCCACGCCTGCTGGAGCAGGCGCTCGAGCGTGCGGGCGAGCACCGGTTCGTCCTCGGCGATGACGGCACTGGGGCGGTGGTCCGAGGTCATGGGGTCCTCCTCTGCGAGCCCGCGGCTCTGGCGGGCAGGAACACGAGCGAGCGTACGCCCGCGGGGGACAGTGGCTCGAGGTCGAGGCGCGCGGCGGGGCCGTAGACCGCCCGCAGCCGCTCGCGCACGTGCCGCAGTCCGTAGCTCGAACTCTCGGAGCGGGAGCCGTCGTCGTGAAGTTCCGCATCATCCTGCACGGGCAGGCCCAGGCCGTTGTCGTCGAGGCGAATCTCGATGCCGGCGTCGGTCGCGCGCGCGATCACCTCGAGGTGGCCCGAGCCCACCTTGGGCTCGAGCCCGTGCTTGATCGCGTTTTCCACCAGTGGCTGCAGCAGCATCGGCGGCACCGGGGTGCCTTCGAGTGCCGCGGGCAGCTCCAGCCGCCAGGTCAGCCGGGGCCCCATGCGCAGCGACATGATCTCCAGATAGGCGCGCAGCTGCGCGAATTCCCGACTCAGCGGCACCGACTCGGTCTGCGACGCAGCCAGCGTGCCGCGCAGGTAGACGATGAGCCGGTCGATCATCGACTCCGCGCGATCCGCGTCCTCGCGGACCAGCCCCCGCAGGTTGGCCAGCGTGTTGAACAGCATGTGCGGCTCGAGCTGCGTGCGCAGCAGGCGCAGCTGTGCCTCGACCGCGAGGCGTTGCGCCTCGGCGCGTGCGAGTGCTTCCTTGGCGAGCTGCTCTCGTGTGGCGAAGTACTGCAAGCCCAGGCCGCCCACCAGCACGGTGAAGATGACGGGTATCAGGCTGACACTCAAGTACCCCAGCATGCGCAGCGGCTCGCCCAGCAGCAGGAAGGCGAACTGGTGCCCCACGACGAAGCCGGTCGGAATGGCAATGACCCCGGTAAGCAGCCATCGGGTCATCGGCTTGAATCGCGAGAAGGTCCGCGCGCGCCGCAGCAGCAGCACGCACGCCACCATCGTCGTGCCCACGCACTCGTGGAACACCATCAGCCGGGGCCAGGTGTCGAGCCCGGGGGACAGCACGTACAGCAGTGTCGCAGCGAGGGCCCAGAAGACGGCGGAGAACGCAATGGCGCGCAGCGCACCTTTCAGCGTGTCGGGCCACAACTCGTCGGGTCGCGTCGAAGAGAGATACATGGTGCACAGCGGTGCTTCGCGAGGAGTATGGACTTCGCCGGCGCCACTCTCGGGCCGGCGTCGTGCAACGCCCGGCCGCTACACGCTCGAGCCCAGCGCCATCACCACGCCGACGCCAAGACCGTAGGGCAGGTGCGAGACCATGCTGGCCAGCATGGCGTTGGATCCGCGCGGCCCGCGCCGGCCGAACCAGCCCCAGCCGAAGGCCGGCAGCAGCAGCAGCCAGGGCAGCGCCGAGGTGGCCGCACCGAAGGCGACTCCGCCCCAGAGGTGCTGCGCGGGCAGCGTCCAGCCGACGGCCTGCAGCCACGCGGCGTAGAGCAGGGCCACGCCACCGCCGCCGATCAGGAAGTGGAACGCCCAGCCCACCCGCGCTTCGCCGGGCTGTGCCGGCGAGCGGGCGATGTCGGCATGCGCCCATTGCCCGCGCAGCAGGCCCAGCGCCCAGCGACCGACCAGCGCGACGCTGACGCCGCTGGTCAGGCCCGCCCGCGCGGCAAGCGTTTCGGTGATGTCCATCAGGACGGCGCCGACGATGCCGCCGACATAGGCCAAGACAAAGCTGTTCACGGGCAGGCTCCGGCCCGGCTCAGGATTGGGCGCAGCTGGCGCCGGCGGCGCATTGGCATGGCGTGCCGCACTGGCACTGCGCGCCGCATTGGCACTGCGGGCCGCAGGCGCAGGCGGTTTGTGCGGCAGCTTGTTGGCAGCCGCAGGTGCAGCCGGTGCCCGGACAGGCGGTGCAGGTGCAGGGGACTTGCTGAGTGGCGTTCATGGTGGCGTTCCTTCGGGTTGCATCGACGACGGGATGTCTTCGATGGCTGCACTTTCGGCGCTGCAGCAGCGCATGGACAGTCCCATGAGACGAACGGTCGGCAGGTGTGCGGGAGCGGTCTCGTCCATCGACCGAGTGGTCGCGGGCCAGGTGCGCGGCAAGCTCGTGCTGCGCGTCGCCGACCATCACGGTTGGCAGCGCGCCGCACGCCCGATAGCATCTGCGCTGTGCAGTCCCCCGTCGCTCTGCCCGAAGACATCGCCGCCTTCATCCAGAGCGGCATCTCGATATCGCTGGCCAGCCGGGACGACCGCTTCGTGCCCTCGATCGCCAAAGGTGTGGGCTGTCGGGTGAGCCCGGGGCGCGATGCGGTGACCGTCATGGTCTTCGCCAACGCCGCCGAAGCGCTGCTGCGCGACGTGGCGCACTGCGGTCAGCTGGCCGTCGTCTTCAGCCGGCCCTCCACCAACCGCACGCTGCAGATCAAGGGTCGCGACGTGACGACCGCACCCGCGGGCCCGGCCGACGTGGCACTCGCCAGGCGCTACATCGCGCTCTTTGCCGAGGAGCTGCGCGCCCTGGGCTGGTCGGCCGACTACGTGCACGACATCTTCTGGCACGACCCGGTGCATCTGGCGGCGCTGCACTTCACGCCCGAAGGCGCCTTCCAGCAGACCCCGGGCCCAGGCGCCGGCGCGGCCATGAGCCTCGAGCCCGGAGCCTCGCGCTGATGCGGGTGCCGCTGGACACCGCGCGCAGCTGCCTGGAAGGCACCATCCCGGCCGTCATCGCCACCTGCGCGGCCGATGGCACGCCGAACGCCACCTACGTCTCGCAGATGCAGTACGTGGATTCAGGCCACGTGGCCTTGACCTTCCAGTTCTTCAACAAGACGCGCGAGAACATCCTGGCCAATCCGCAGGCCACGGCGCTGGTGATCGACCCGGTCACTTCCGCCTCCTACCGGCTTTCGCTGCTGTACCTTCGAACCGAGACCGAAGGCCCGTTGTTCCAGGCCATGAAGGCGCGGCTGGCCGGTATCGCCTCTCACACCGGCATGGCAGGCGTCTTCAAGCTGCGCGGGGCCGACGTCTACGCCGTGCCGTCGGTGGAGCAGATCAAGGCCGACAGCCGCCCCCGCCCGCCGCGTGAGCGCAACCTGCTGCACGCGCTGCGCCTGGCGGGCCAGCGCCTGGGCGAGTGCGCCGATCTGGGTGCCCTGTTCGACCAGACCCTCTTGCTGCTGGCCCAGGAATTTCGCATCAGCCACGCGATGCTGCTGGTGGCCGACGTGCCGAACCGGCGCCTGTACACCGTGGCCAGCCGCGGCTACAGCATCACCGGCGTGGGCTCGGAAATCGCCTTCGGCGACGGCGTCATCGGCGTGGCGGCGCAGTTCCGCGTGCCGATCCGCATCAACCACATGACGCTCGAATACCGATACGGCAGCGTCTCGCGCGACGGCACGGCCGGTGCCGTGCCACTGGAATCGGCCATCCCCTTCCCGGGGCTGGCCGAGCCGCACAGCCAGCTGGCGGTGCCGGTGACGGTGGGCGCGCGGCTGCTGGGGGTGCTGTGCGTGGAAAGTCCGAAGGACCTGAGTTTCGCCTACGACGACGAAGACGCCTTGGTGGCCCTGGCCTGCCTGGTGGGCACCACGGCCGCCGCGTTGCAGCAGAACGCCGACGCCGCACCGCATGAGACGGTGCGGCACGGCGCGCCGGTGCCGCAAGGGCCGGGGGTGGAGGTGCGGCCCTACCGCAGCAACCACAGCGTCTTCGTCGGCAGCGACTACATGATCAAGGGCGTGGCCGGTGCCATTCTGTGGAAGCTGCTGCAGGTCCAGGGCGAAAGCGGCCGCTGCGATTTCAGCAATCGCGAACTGCGCGCGATGCCCGATCTGGGTCTGCCCGAACTGAGCGACAACCTCGAGGCGCGGCTCGTGCTGCTGCAGCGCCGCCTTGCCGAGCGCTGCCCGGTCATCGCGCTGGAGAAGACCGGGCGGGGGCAGATGCGGCTGCTGCTGCGCGGCCGTCTGCGCCTGACCGACGTGGACGACTGACCGGCGATCGCTCGGCCGCGCCGACATGCGCGATCACAGGCCCAGTGCCTGCGCCAGCTTGCGCCAGTCGCGCCCACCCAACAGCGGCCGGATCGCGCCCAGCACGCCGGCAAAGGCCTCGGCCGGTGCCTGGGCACGCATGCCGCCGAGCATGGCGGCGCGCTCTTCAGGCGACAGGTGCGGCAGCATCCAGCGCAGCGCCAGCTGCATCTCCTGCGGCTCGTGCGAGGCGATGATGCGCTGCTCGATGGCCATGATCTCCTCGTCGGAGTGCGTGGACCACAGCGCCGCATTCATCTGCGTCTCTTCGCGCTGCATGTGCTCGAAGTTTTCGGCCACGAAGACACTCAGGCGCAGGTACAGGCTGCGCAGCGCGGCCGTGTTGCCGGGCAGTGCATCGACCATGCCTTCGAGTTCGGCGATGGCGGCTTCGTGCTCGACATGCTCGAGCGCGATGCGGTCGCAGGCGCCGGGCTGGCGCGCCGCGATGGCCTCGTGCACAAAGGTGTTCTCGTTGTGCAGGTGGTGACGGCAGATGGCGAGCAGGGCGCGCAGCTCTTCGCTCACCTCGGCCAGCTCGGCCGCGTCGTGAACGTCCAGCCGCCCGGTGCGCACCAGCGTGTGGGCCATGAAGGCGCGCAGGCCCTTGTGGATGAAGGCGTAGATGTCGTGGCGGGGGGTGTTCATGAGGTCTCTCCTGGAGTTGTGCCGCACAGGGCGTGTCGGTGGAGAGACTGTAGGAACGCGGCCTCGGGCGCGTTCGTAAGAATGCGGATAGGGCTTCCTTAAGAGTTTCGTAAACCCGCGCCCCGCCGCTGCGCGCTGCGATCGCGCAGATCCTCCAGCGCATCGAGCAGCACGCGCACGCGCGGCGGCACCAGGCGGCCCGAGGGTACGACGGCGCTGATCGGCATCGGCGGCGGCTGCAGGTCCGGCAGCACGGCGACGAGCTTGCCGCGGGCGAGATCGTCGTGCGCGATGTAGTCGGGCAGCTGGCACACGCCCAGCCCCAACTGCGCAGCGGTACCCAGCGCCTCGGTGTCGCTGACCTGGATCGCATGCGCCGGGTGCAGCTCGATCGTGCGCCGGCCCTGACGCAGCTGCCAGGGCCGGCTGCGTCCGCTGGTGGGCAAACGAAACGCCACCGCCTTGTGGACGGCGAGGTCCTCCAGCCGTTGCGGCGTGCCGTGGGTGCGCAGGTACGAGGGGCTGGCCACCATCACCAGCCGCTGCGAGTCGATGCGCCGCGCCACCAGCGTCGAATCGCTCAGCTCGCCGATGCGCACCGCGAGGTCTATGCCGTCGCGCACCAAGTTGGCAAAGCCGTCCTGCAGCCGCACCTCGAAGGTCAACGCCGGGTGCTCGCGTTGCAGGGCGGCCAGCAGCGGCAACACGAAGCGGCGGCCGTAGAAGATGGGCAGGTCCACCCGCAGCGTGCCCGAAGGCGCGCTGCGGGTGCCGGCGGCGTCGGCGCGCAGGTCCTCGAACTCGGCTAGAACGCGCTCGCAGCGGTGGAACAGCCGTTCGCCGTCGGCCGTCAGCGTGACCTGGCGCGTGGTGCGGTGGAAGAGCTTTACGCCGAGCGTGGTTTCGAGACGCGCCACGCTCTTGGCCAGCGTCGACGGCGAGCCGCCGAGATCACGCGCGGCCGCGGCGAAGCTGCCGCGGCGCGCGGTCTGCGCAAAGGCGATGAATTGCTGCAGGCCCTGCATCGCACGCCGATCAATTGAGGAACGAATGTCCTCAATGTTACGGCGTTGCCGCATCTTCCGGAACGACCGACGGACTCGGACACTGCATCCATCCGAGGCGCACCGGACTCCATGAACCCACGAACCGAACCGGAGAACCGCATGAACGTGATCGAACAAGCCCGTCCCGCCGCCAGCCCGATCCCGGGCGTGGCCCACACCACTTGGGCCGGCCAGGCCGACGGCCTGCAGCAGCTGTCGGTGTGGCGCCAGACGCTGGCGCCCGGGGCCGCCACACCGCCGCACCGGCACGACTGCGACGAGGTCGTGCTGTGCCTGGCGGGCTGGGGCGAAGTGCACGCCGACGGCGACGTGCAGCATTTCGGCGCCGACTGCACCGTGGTGCTGCCCCGAGGCCGCGACCACCAGATCTTCAACACCGGCCCGCAGCCGATGGAGATCGTCGGCGTGTTCGGCGCCACGCCGGTGGCGACGCGGCTGCCCGATGGCAGCGCGCTCGAGCTGCCCTGGCGAACCTAGCCGCCAGACTCGGCGCGCCATCGCGCGGCACAATGGCCGCATGGCAGGCACCGCGTCGAACCGGCCGCAGCCCATCGTGGCGACGATGGTGCGCTGGAGCGTGTTCGTCGCGCTGCTGCTGGCATTCATCCTCGTGCCGTTCTTCCTGCTCGAAGGGCCGATGAACGCGATGGTGCAGGAGACGTTGCGCAGCAACGCGTCGGTGGCGCTGATCACCGGCGCGGTGGTCGTCTTCCTGCTGGCCGACATCGTGCTGCCGATCCCGTCGAGCTTCGTGCTCACGACCACCGGTTATCTGCTCGGCTTCGAGCTCGGCACTGCGGTGTGCTTCGTCGGCCTGACCTGCGCGTCGCTCGGCGGCTACGTGATCGGCCGCTACTTCGGCGGGCCGGTGGCGCAGTGGGTGGTCGGCCGCGCGCAACTCGATCGTTTTGCCGACCTGACACAACGCCACGGCGACGCGCTGCTGGTGGCGTTTCGCGCGATGCCGGTGCTGGCCGAGGCCACCACCATCCTCGCCGGCATGGCGCGTTTGCGGCTGCCGCGTTTTCTGGCCGTCGTCTCGATCGGCAATCTGGTCGTCGCCGGTGTCTACGCCTGGATCGGCGCGGTCTCGGCCAGCCAGTCGTCGTTCGTGTTCGCCTCGGTGGCGTCGATCGTGCTGCCGGTCATCATCGTGCTGGTGATGCGGCGCGCCGCGCGGCCGCGCGTGGCCTGAAACCCGGTT
>JBGAMU010000065.1:0-44346 GCA_044222685.1 Burkholderiaceae bacterium | reverse complement strand
GGCGCAGACGGCGCAGCCCCACGCGTGCCTGATGCAGGTGGGCCGGTGCCGGCGCGCGATCGGCCACCTCGGCTGCATGGGGCAGCACCTGGTCCAGGCAACTTGCCACCATCGCGCGCAGCGCGGCATCGGCCGACATGGCGCCATCGAGCCGCGGTTGCACCGCGCCGGTGATTGGCGCGGCAATGGCGCGTGCGAGAGGTGCACGCACGTCCAACCACAGATCATGGCGCGTCACCCAGCGCCGAGCCAGCGCCAGCAAGTCACCGATCGAGCCGTCCATCAGCGCCAGCTCGATGTCGCACACGGGCCACTCGTCGTCGCCACTGCGCAGATGACCGATGTCGAGCGCGATGCACACGCTGCTCGACCCGCTGCGCAGCTGTCGCGTGCGGCGGGTGACGTCGACCTGCGCGACCGCTCGCAGCGCCGCAGCCGGCTCGTCGGCGAGCGCCGCCCGCAGCGCACGGCCGGCGGCAGTGCCGGCATGACGCGTGAGGTCAGGCGCGGCCGTGCGGTCGGCGTCGGCCGGCAGTGGCACCTCGTGAGGTGGCACGCCGTCGCGCCAGCCACCAGCGCCGGCGATGGTCTGCAACGGATCGCAGCGGTCTTCGCGCCGAAGGTGCAGGCACAGCCCGGCGCCCGTGATCCGCCGATCGTGCGTGTCGTAGTAGACCGTCGAGATCCGGGTGCTCCGCACACTGCCGGTCGCCAGCGCGCGACGCAGCCCGGCCAGCCGACCATCGGGCACCTGGAACCTGAGGCGAAACGGTGACATGGTCAAGGCGAGGATAGCGGGGGCGGGGTCGTTCAGCGCGCCGTCATCGTCTCGTCAGCCGATTCGCTGCCTGCGCCGATGGGTCCGCGGTGGTGCCAGGTGGCCAGGCAACGCTGCGGGCCCAGTGCATGGTGGGCCAGTGCGCCCAGACCTGCACCGACGAGCTGGGCCGCCACGAAGGCGGGAACGCTGGCCGGCGCGATGCCCGCGAACGAGTCCGAGAACATGCGGCCGAACGCAGCCGCCGGATTGGCGAACGAGGTCGATGCGGTGAACCAGTAGGCCGCGCCGATGTAGCAGGCCACCATCGCGGCCACGCGGCTCGCAGGCGCACGCAGG
Organism: Burkholderiaceae bacterium; assembly: GCA_044222685.1. GTDB lineage: Bacteria > Pseudomonadota > Gammaproteobacteria > Burkholderiales > Burkholderiaceae_C > JAEUPI01. The sequence continues at coordinate 43,229 of JBGAMU010000065.1, read as the reverse complement.
ATGACGAGCAGCAGACCCGCCGTGGCCACCGCTTCGGCGATCCATTGCCCGCTGCCGCCGCGCACCTTGGTGGAGAACTGGAACAAGGCCGCATCGAACATCGCGTGCGCCAGCCAGGCGCCCAGCATCGCGCCGGCGAGCTGCGCCACCACGTAGGGCACGAGCAGCGGCCTGGGCAGGGCGCCGCGAGTCGTCATCACCAGCGATACCGCCGGGTTGAAGTGCGCGCCGCTGACCGGGCCGAACACCTCGATGAGGATGTACAGGGCACCGACGGTGGCCAGCGTGTTGGCCAGCAGCGCGATCGCGACGTTGCCGCCCGACAGACGCTCGGCCATGATGCCGGAGCCGATGACGGCGGTCAGCAGCAGGGCCGTGCCGAGCATCTCGGCGAACAGCTTGCGCGCAAGGTCGTCTGGCATCGTCATGGCTACTGCTTGCCGATGTCCTTGATTCCCCGCTGTACCGCCAGTTGGTCCAGGCTGGCCAGCGGCAGCGACAACATCAACTGGATGCGGCGTTTCATCGCCTTGAAGCCCCGTTGCCGGCCCATGTCGTTCATCAGCGCCTCGGCCAGGATCGAGCGCGCGGAGTTCCCGGTGCACACGAAGAGCACGTGGTAGGTCTTGTCGATCATCGACGGTTCCTCAGGATTTGCAGGAGTGGGTCTCGAGTTCGCAGGGCCGGCCTTCGCAGCAGTTCGCGCTCAGGAAGCCCATCAGCTCGTTCATGCGCTCGAACGAGGCGCGGTAGATCAGGTGGCGGCCGTCGCGCGTCTGGCTCAACAGGCCTGCATGCAGCAGTTCCTTCAGGTGAAACGACATCGACGCCGCCGAGATGCCCAGCTGCTCGCACAGCGCCCCTGGCGTGAGGCCTGTCCGGCCGGCGACCACGAGCGCGCGAAACGCGTTCAGGCGATGCACCTGGGACAGTGCGCCGAGCGCGCGAGCCACGATTTCGTCGTCCATCTTCTTCAAACGGTTCGTGAATTGTTTGATCGAAAGATGACAGTGTCGTGACAGTGCCGAGTTCGCATGGGACGTCGACGCGGCCGGGTCGGGCGACTGCGCTCGGGCCGACCGCGACCACTCAACTGCGCAACCGAGCCAGTCGCCGCATCAGCGCCGCCGGCGCCTCGCGCACGACCTGCAACGCGCCGGCGAACACGAGGCCGCGATGGCCGTCCAGCGTGATCAGCTCGCCCTCGCGCAGGCTGCGCTCGCCGACCTGCACCGTGCGCCGCCTGTCGTCGATCTGCAGGCCGCGGCAGCCGACCAGGCACACCTTGCCGAGCTGGCGCGCCACCACGGCGGCGTGCGACGTGCGGGCGCCGTGCGCCGTGAGCAGGCCGGTGGCCAACTCGAGTGCACCGAGGTCGCGGGTCTCGGCGTCGTCGCGCACCAGCACCACCGCGACGCCGGCCTCGTGGCGCGCGCGGGCGTAGGCTTCGTCGAGTGCGATCTCGCCACTGGCCACGCCCGTGCAGGCGCTGTGCGCCTGCGCCAGCGCATGAGTGTCGCCGCCACCGTCGTCGGCGAGGCGGCATTCCGACAAGGCGGCTTCGTCAAGCATCTCGGTTCGCCGCAGCGCTTCGGCCCGATCGATCACGCCGGCGTCGAGCAGATCCAGCGCGATGCGCGCTGCTGCCGCCGGCGTGCGCTTGCCGGCGCGTGTCTGCAGCAGGTACAGGCACCCGGCCTCGACGGTGAATTCGAAGTCCTGCATGTCGGCGAACTCGGCCTCCAATCGCTGAGCGGCTTCGAGCAGCTCGCGCCAGACACCAGGGGCGATGGCCGCAAGTTCGTCGGAGCTGGCCGCGCTGCGGCGACCGGACACGACGTCCTCGCCCTGCGCATTGAACAGGAAGTCGGCCCACAGCTGGGCCTCTCCGGTCGACGGATGGCGGGTAAAGCCGACCCCCGAGCCGGAGTCGCCGCCGGCGTTGCCGAATACCATGCGCTGCACGATGACGGCCGTGCCCATCGCCTCGTCGATGCCGTTCAGGCGTCGATAGGTGGCGGCCTTGTCGGCGGACCACGAGGTGAACACGGCGTCGATGGCCGCGCGCAGCTGGGCCGACGGCTCCTGCGGGAACGGCTGGCCCGACAGGCGCTGCACCGTATCCAGGTGGCGCCGCGTCACGGTACGCAACGCGTCGAAATCGAGTTCGCGCTCGGCGCGTCCCGCTGCGACCGCCGACAAGTCGGCCTCGAACGCCGCCGCCGACAGCCCGAGCACCACCTCGCCATAACCTGACACGTGGCGCCGGTAGGCATCCCAGGCCAGACGCGGATTGCCGGTCAGGCGCGTCAGGCCCAGCACGGTGGCGTCGTTGAGCCCGATGTTGAGCAGCGTTTCCATCATGCCCGGCATCGACACCGGCGCCCCCGAGCGCACCGACAGCAGCAGCGGTCGCCGTGCGTCGCCGAAGTGCAGGCCGGTACGGCGTTCGAGCGCGTGCAGCGCGTCTGCCCAGCTGGCCGCGGTGAGCGTCTTGCGGCGCGCGCACCAGGCGGTGCCGATCACGAAGGCCGGCGGCACACGCAGTCCCAGGCGTGCCATGCGGGCCAGGTTGTGCGCCTTCGAGCCGATCGCAGCAGCCGGTGGCGGCGCGACACGGTCGTCGCCGCCGCAGCCGATCAGATAAGGTGCCTCTGCCGGCGTCGACGCGCTCATGGCGCGCTCCCGGGGGCTTCCAGCGTGCGCCGCCGCAACGCGTGGCCCACGGCCAGCAGATGGTCCGAGGCGCGCTCCAGTGCGGCCGCCATCTCGTTGCCCAGCAGCAGCGCGACCGCGTCGCGGCATTCGCGAGCCAACGCACGGCGCACGCTGCGCAGCAACTCGTCGCACTGGCGTTCGGCCTGCACCACACGCCAGAGGGCGTCGAGTGCCTCGTCCTGATCGTCCGGGTCGTCGCCATCGGTGCTGTCGATCGAGACCGCCTTGACATGCTCCTGCACAGCGGCGAGGACGGCATCGGCCAGGGCCTGCATGGCGTCGCGCACCGGGGCGCTCCAGCTGTGATGATGCCCCTCGGCCACCAGGCTGAGCACGAAGCAGGCCTCCTCCAGCGCATCGGCCACATCGTCGGCGCGCTCCAGCAGGCGGGCGTGCGGCTGGGCCGCCGGCTGCCGTTCGGCGCGGGCTCGCGCCTGCATGACCAGCTCGTCGGCCTGCCGCTCCCAGCCCTTGGCGCGCGCCGCCAGCTGGGCAGCCGCCTCGGCGTCGCGCTCGACGCCATGCGCCAGGCCGTCGCGCAGCGCCTGCGCCAGCGCATGGCACCAGGCTGCATGCTCCTGCAGCAGCTGCGCGTCGCCGGGTCGCCCCTGCAACCTGCGGGCGAGCAGCAGCCGTGCCTCGTCCGACACGTAGGCCGAGGGCTGCCGCCGCTGCGTGGCCTGCGATGCGAGCACCATCAGGTCGACCAGCCACTCACGCGCCGCGTCGGCGCCCAGCACGTCGTCGAGCCGGTCGCCGAGTCGGATCCGTCCTTCGCCCTGGGCCGCCATCGCCGTCCACACCAGGCGTTCGCCGCCGGCCACCAGCCACGCCATGTGGCCGACCTCGCGCCGTGCCGCTTCATGCAGGACGGCGATCGCCTCCTTCTTGCCGACGAAGGCGAGCAGCCGCTTGCGCGCCTTGTTCCAGTCGATCAGGAAGACGATGCGTGAGCCGATCGCCTCCAGCCGGGCACACAGTTCGGCCTCATCGGCGACCTGCCACGACGCCGTGCCGATGCAGTAGGCTTCGCCCCGATTGAGACCCGGTGTCGTGCGCGTAGCCAGTTCGGACCACTGCGCACCGGTTTCCGTCAGCAGCCGTTGGAAGAACTCGAAGCGCACGGCGTGCAGGTCCGAGTAGGTGAGCGTCACGCACAACGACTCGATCTGCAGCACCAGCACATGCGCGTCGTTGGTGCCGATGTCGTTCTGGATCAGCAGGCGCTCGCCGTCGCGCGTGGCCGAGGTGTCGAGCCCGGGGTGATCGAGCTTCAGCGCCCGCGTGCGCTCGACGCCGCGCATGAACGCTTCGACGCGGGCGCGGTCGCTGCCGTCGGCGGCCAGCTGCCAGGTGTGGGCACCGGCGACGACGTCCCCCTTCAACCGCGACGCCAGCCGGTTGAGCGCCTTGTGCAGATCCATCACCAGCAGGTGCAAGCTGTCGCCGGCGTCGCGCCGGCCGCGCGTCAGGTCGCCCAGCTGCTCGGCGTCGAGCGACTCCGAGGTCATGGCGTCGAGCTGTTGCTGCCAGCCTGTCAGCCGGACCGCCAGCGCCGGATCAATGTCGACGTCGTCGAGCACCGGCAGCGCCATCGTGCCGAGGTCGGCACGCAGCCGCGCGGCCAGCCGTGGCAGGCCGGGCACCACGAAGCGGTCGGCGTCACGGGTGGCGCGCGCCGGCAGCTCGCGCAGCCAGCCGGCTTCATCGCGCTCGTGGATGTCGGCCGCCGCGATCTCGTGCGCAAGGTCGAGTGGCGTTCGGTCCGGCGCACTGGCGTGCGCGACCGCCGTCTGCAGCACGGTGAGGTAGAGCTTGAGCCGATCGTTGGCCTTCAAGGCATCGCGCACACGCGTGGGCTGCACGAGCGCCGCCTGGCCCATCGTGGCCACGGCCTGTTGCTTGATCATGGAAATCTCCGCGGCGTCGTCCGCAGCCTTACTCTTCAGCGCCGCGATGACAACGGCGTGACAGGGCCGCGCCCGCCGGCGCTGTCACTTGATCCGGATCACGCGCCGCTGCCGCGGCGGCCCGATTCGACCACCAGCCTGTCAGTCGTCCGAGTCGTGATCGCGGCCGTGATCGTCCGAGCGGCGCGGCCGCACGTAGCCGGCCAGATCGGCGGCGCTGGCCTTGTAGGCATGCAGCACGCCGGGAATCAGCCGATAACCGCTGAAGTCGAAGCCCGCCGGCACGGCGCCGCCCGCGACGCCGTCGTCGGCGATCGTGCGGCAGTTGTCGAAGGTGCCGATGTCGCAGGCGATGCGGCTGGCGACGCCGCCGACTCCCTTGAAGTAGACGTCGAACTGCAGGCCGTTGGCGTTCTGCGTCGCCGAATAGTCGTTGTCGGTACCGGCCAGCACCAGGTACGAACCGTCGGCCAGCCGCGGCCCGATGGCCAGGCCCTCCCACTTCTCCGGTGACACGCCGCCCAGTGCCGCCAGCGACGGATGGCTCAGCGTGGCGGCAGCCGCCAGATCGAGCCATGGCGCCGGTTGCTTCGTCACGGTGGTGAAGACGGCGCCCGCTGCGTCGAGGTCGATCGACGAGACGTCGGTGGCGCCGGTCAGATCGATGCGGAACACCTTCTTGTTCGGCGGTGTCAGCGTGCCGTCGACGCCGAGTCCGCGGTTGTTGCGCTCGAGCACCAGGAACTCGTGGTCGTTGAGCGCCACCAGTGCCGAGATGCCGCGCCCCTGCGAGCTGCCGTCCATGCGGTAGGCGTACTGAGCCAACGCGCGTCCGGTGCGGGTGTCGAACTTGACGATGCGGTTGACCGTGCCGTTGCCCGCGCCTTCGTTGAGCATCGCGCTCTGCAGCATCGCGAACACGAAGCGGCCGTCCGGCGATATTGCCAGGCCTTCGAAGCCGCGATTGGTGCGCTTGCCGGCGGTATTGCCTTCGTCGCTGGCGAAGTTGACGGCGCTGGTCGCCGCGTTGCGCGGCAGCAGGTTGGCCGGTGTCTCGAAGCGGCGCACCAGGCGGCCGTGTTCGTTGAATTCGATCAACGAAGGTCCGTACTCGTCGGAGATCAGCAGGTGACCGGTGCGCGGGTGCACGACCACGCCCTCGGGATCGAATGCCAGCCCGAGCGCACCGCCAACCGTGGGGGCCAGGCCGTTGAGCGATTCACCACCCTTGCGGAAGATGCGCGTGGCCAGGACCTGGAAGTTCGATATCTCGCCCGTGTGGCGATTCACGTCGAGCTTGAAGCGGTGGATGCGTGTCTCATAGTTCAACGTGCCGCCGCCGGGACCCCGATCGGACAGCGCCCACCATTCCTTGCGCAGCGGGTCGTAGTAGATGTCGGAGAAGTAGCCGAGCCGGCCGTCGTTGATCGCCGTCCCGCCGGAGGCGTCGACCGCTTCGCCGGGCAGCGTCAGGCCATTGACGAATTCGGGCGCGGCTTGCGCGGCGACGCCGGTGAGCAGGAGCGCAGCGGCTCCGGCCAGGACATGCAGTCGGGACATCGGACGATCTCTCGGGGTGTGGAGAAATCCGAGGCTAGACAGCCTCGATGACGATGTCGTGACACGCGCAGAAGGCGCGCGCGCGCCGGATTCAGCGCAGGCGGCGGAAACGCAGGCTGTCGATCAACTGGTCGTTGCTGACCTGGCGCTGGTGTTCGGCGACGATCTCGATCAGGCCGCGCTCGGCCATGGCCTTCAACTCGCGTGCCACCGAGTCGTAGACGAACGGATTCTCCAGCGTGCTGCCGACTCGCGGCACGTCGAGCGGGATACCGAATTCGGAGTCCAGGTACAGCGTATGGGCCAACGTTGTCATCGATTCACCTTGGGTGTGGCTGGTACTCGTTCGGCTCATGCTGCCTGAAACGCGGGCGATCTGGCAGAAGCCGAGCAACGTATTGGGTCATGTCAGGGGGCGCCGCCGCTTGACACACCACAACGCCATCACCTACGGCCGAGCCTGCACTCACTTCGGGGATCCTCTTGACAACCACCGCCGAAGGGCCCACCAGGCCAGCAGGCCGGTCAGCGATGCGATCAGGGCCACCATCCACCAGAAGCCGTGGCCGTCCTGCGAGAACGGCACGCCACCGACGTTCATGCCCATCAGACCGGATGTGAGGTTGATCGGCAATGCCAGCACTGTCACCATCGTCAGCACGAACAGGCTGCGGTTGTTCTCCTCGGCGACGCGGGCCGACGATTCGTCCTGCAGCAGCTTGATGCGTTCCTGCAGCGAGCCGATGTCGCGCAGCACGACGACGAATTCGTCGAGCGCCTGCTGCAGCCGCTGCACATCCGGCGACAGCACCCAGGCCGGCGGCCGGCTCAGCAGCCGCAGCATCGCGCTCGGCTCGGGCGCGAGCAGGCGCTGCAGGCGTACCGTCATCCGCCGCAGGCGCGACAGCTCGCGGCCGTGCTGGGTGACGCGGCCGGCCAGCACCTCGTCCTCGATCTCGTCCACGCGGTCCGTCGCCAGCCGCGCAATGCGCTGCAGTTCGTCGGCCTGGTGCTGCAGCAGGTGCTCGAGCAGCGCCACCGGCGTGTCGGGCACCAGACCCCGCTTGACGTCGGTGCGCAGCCGGTCGACCGATCGCAGCGGACTGCGCCGCGCCGACACCACCGAACCCGGCCGCACGCTGACCCACAGCGTCGCCACGTCGCTGGCCTCGAAGGCGAAGTTGAAGACGACGTCGTTGATGACCGCGAACAAGGTGTCGCCGTCGCGCTCGATGCGCGTCGAGCGCGACCCGGTGTGCAGCGCGTCGAAGAAGTCGTCCGGCAGTCCGGCACGCGCGCGCAGCCAGGGCTCGGCAGCGGCGTTGGCCAGATTGAAGTGGAGCCAGACGAACGAGCCGTCGGCCGCCGGGTGGTCGAAGCCGTCGGCCGGCAGCAGCTCGGCGTCGTCGATGACCTTGCATGACGCGCCGGGTCCGAAACGAAAGCCGTACACCATGCCGTGGCCGTCGGAGCCGTAGAGCGCTGGAGCGAGCGGAGTACCTTGGGCGGCCATGCGGCGATGAGTGTGGCACGCGCGCGGGGCATGCCATGCCCCGCGCGTTGTCACGGGCTTGTCACGCGCCGGCCCGACGATGCGCGGTTCGGCTGCCTTCAGGCAGCCAGCGCTTCGGCCTGCCAGCGGCGCAGCGTGCCGGCGCGGCCGATGCCCGAAGCCGGCATGACCGCGCCGTGACGGCGCCGCGACGCTTCATGGCAGCCGCATCAGCGCCTCGCCCATCCGGATGCGGCGACCCGTGGCGATGCCCTCGGCCAGCCGGAAGCCCGCCGGCGCGAACACGAGGATGGTCGAGCCGTGTTCGAACCAGCCGAGCTCGTCGCCCTTGCTCACCGGCACGTCGCAGTCCACCTGGTGCGGCCCGCGATAACGCAGGTGCAGCCGCAGGTCCGGCGCGTGCAGGCGGATGCTGGCCACCAGCACCGCGGCCACCGCCACCAGTGCGATCGGCGCGCCGCCGCTGCGCAGTCGCAAGCGGATGGCGGCGCGCTCGTTCAGGCAGTACAGGCGCTCGACGCGCTTCAGCGCGATCGGGTTGACGTTCCAGGTGTCGCCGCTGAAGTAGCTGACATGTTCGATGCGCGCGTCGCCCGGCGCATGGAAGCGGTGGTACATGCTGGAGGTCAGGCGCAGCGTCGCGTAGCAGCCGTCGCGCCAGGGTGCAGCGGCGGCCTCGCTGCCGAACAGCTGCGCCTGCGAATACGCGAAGCCCTTGGCCTGGAACACCTCGAGCCCGCTGGCGGCGCCGCAGGCGCCGACGATGGCGTCGCACGGGCTCGTCAGCAGCGCCGGGTCGGCGTCGATCGGACGCGCGCCGGGCTTGAGCGCCCGTGTGAAACACGCGTGCAGGCTGGCGAAGCGTGTGTCACGCGCCTCGCTCAGGTCCAGCTCGGTGAACTGGCGCCACACGGCGATCGCCAGCCGCGTCAGCAGCGGGCTCTCGATGCGGCTGAACCAGCCCATCGCATGGGTGGCGGCCACGCGCGGGATGCGGTTGGTCAGCAGGAAGTTGAGATCCTCGTGCTGCAGCAGCCGATCGCGCCAGCCGCGCTGTTTCACGGATTTGTCAACCAGCTCGGGTATAGAAGCGGACATGAACGAACCTCTCGTGTTGACGGCCCTGGCGCTGGCCGCGCTGGCGGCGACGCTGCCGCTGGCCAAGCGGCGTCTCGAGCTCTCGCTGGCCAAGCACCCGTCGCTGACCGGCCACTCGCGCATGGCCAAGCGCGTGGCCGCGCTGGTGCCCGGTTATGCCTACGACGAAGCCCGCTTCTTCGACAGCGACGGTGCGCCGCAGGCGGTGCAGGCCCAGCGGCGTGCCGGCCTGGCCCGCCTGCAATCGGCGTTCGAGACCCGTTTCGCCCGCTCGCTGCAGCTGACGGACGCGGCGCGCGCCGACATCTCCGACCTGCAGTTCACCGGTTCGTACCGGGTGCCGTTCCAGTACGCGCGCGTGCTGCGCGAGCACCTGCGCGTCGGCGCCTTCGTCGAGTCGGCCAGCGGGGTGACCGTGACCGACCTGGACGGCAACGTCTTCTACGACGTGACCGGCTCGTACGGCGTCAACGTCTTCGGCGTCGACTTCTACAAGTCGTGCATCGAGCAGGGCAGCGAGCGTGTGCGTGCGCTCGGCCCGGTGCTCGGCGCCTACCACCCGTGCGTGGCCGACAACGTGCGGCGCCTGAAGCAGATCTCCGGCCAGGACGAGGTTTCCTTCCACATGTCGGGCACCGAGGCGGTGATGCAGGCGGTGCGGCTGGCGCGCTATCACACCCGGCGCTCGCACCTCGTGCGCTTCAGCGGCGCCTATCACGGCTGGTGGGAGGACGTGCAGCCCGGCCCGGGCAATCCGCTGCCGCCACGCGAGACCTACACGCTGCGCGAGATGGACGAGCGCACGCTGCGGGTGCTGCGCACGCGGCGCGACATCGCCTGCGTGCTGGTCAACCCGTTGCAGGCGCTGCACCCCAACGCATCGGCGCCCGGCGATTCGTCGCTCGTCGACGGCAGCCGCAAGGCCCACTACGACCGCGCGGCCTACACGCGCTGGCTGGCCGAGCTGCGGCAGGTGTGCAGCGAACGCGGCGTCGCGCTGATCTTCGACGAGGTGTTCCTCGGCTTCCGGCTGGCGCCGGGTGGTGCGCAGCAGTACTTCGGCGTCAAGGCCGATCTGGTCACCTATGGCAAGACGGTGGCCGGCGGGCTGCCGATCGGCGTGGTGTGCGGCGGCGCGCGCTGGATGCGGCGCTTTCGCGACGACCGGCCGGCCGACATCTGCTTCGCGCGTGGCACCTTCAATTCGCACCCCTACGTGATGGGCGCGATGCAGGTGTTCCTCGAGCGGCTCGAGTCCGACCAGGTGCGGCAGCTGTACCGCGGCCTCGACGAGACCTGGAACGCGCGCGCCGAGCGCTTCAACGCCCGCATGCGCGACGAGCAGCTGCCGTTGCGCGTGGCCAACCTGTCCAGCGTGTGGACGGTGCTCTACGACGTGCCGTCGCGCTACAACTGGCTGCTGCAGTACTACCTGCGGCTGCAGGGCCTGGCCTTGAGCTGGATCGGCACCGGCCGCTTGATCTTCAGCCTCAACTTCACGCCCGCCGACTTCAATGCAGTGCTCGAGCGCTTCGTCGCCGCAGCGCGCGCGATGCAGGCCGACGGCTGGTGGTGGCATGCACCCGGCCAGACCGACCGCGCGATCCGCCGCGGCCTGCTGCGCGAGATGCTGGCGCACCGGTTCTGAATCCGCCACGCCAGCGCGCCGGCGCTCAACGCTTGTTGGGCGCCGGATCGATCAGCTGGCCGCGCAGCAGGTACCACGGCGACTTCCAGTACAGCTTGATGTCGAAGAACGGGTCGGTGAGGATCTTCACTGCCCAGGCCAGACCGGCCTCGACGCCGCGGATGAAGAACAGGTGCACCGTGCGGATCAGCACGCCGGAGATGCCGAGCGCGAGCCACAGCAGGCCCACGTCGTGCACGAAGCCGGCAGCGCCTGGCGTCGGCGTGATCAGGCCGAACAGCGACGGCGACCACCACAGCAGCGCCGGCGACAGCGCCCAAGCCGCCATCAGCACCACCTTGCGCTGCAGGTTGTAGCCGACCTTCACGGCCTCCTTGTATTCGTGGGTCGCCTGGTTGGCGTGGTCGTAGCCCTTGGGCTCGAAGAAGAAGTGTCCGGCCTGGCGCGTCAGCATCGACACGCCCCAGCCGAGCAGGCCGGCCATCGCCGGGTCGACGAACAGCAGCGCATAGGCCACCAGGAAACTGATCGCGCTGACCAGATGCAGCGACTGGTTGATGCGGCTCTGGTGGTAGTAGCGGTGGTCGTCCCAGCGCTGGGTGTCGAGCGTCTTCAGGAAGGAATTCACGGGCGATGCTCCTGCAGTGTGCGGCGCCGACCGCCCGCGCGCAGGAAGGCGCGCGCAGCGAGGCGTCGCGTCGATGGACCGGGGCGCATCGTGCCCTTGCGCCGTGACGGTTTGGTGACGCTTGCAGCCCGCGGCGCGTGTCATCGTCCTGTGATGTGTGCTCGTCACGATGCGCGCGTCGCCACGACGCAAGGGCCTCCTTCATGGCTGCAGGCATCGCCGGTCTCGCGCGCGCACCGATGCGCATCGCGGTCGTCACCGAAACCTACCCGCCCGAGGTGAATGGCGTGGCCAACACCTTGTGGCGCATGGTCCAGGGCCTGCGCGAGCGCGGCCACGCGATCCAGCTGGTGCGCCTGCGCCAGCATGCCGACGACCTGCCGGCAGCGGCGGCGCGCTTCGACGAGGTGCTGCTGCGCGGTTGGCCGATTCCGCGTTACCCGCACCTGCGCATGGGGCTGCCGTGCACGTCGACGTTGATCGAGCTGTGGACGCAGCGCCGCCCGCAGATCGTGCACATCGCCACCGAAGGGCCGCTCGGCTGGTCGGCGCTGCGCGCGGCGCGCCACCTCGACCTGCCGGTGGTGTCGGACTTCCGCACCAACTTCCATGCCTACAGCCGGCACTACGGGCTGGCCTGGCTGCGCCGGCCGATCGCCGGTTATCTGCGCTCGTTCCACAACCGCACCCTCGCCACGATGGTGCCGACCGCGGCGCTGCGCCAGGAGCTGCAGGCGATGGGGTTCGAGGACCTGCACGTGGTGTCGCGCGGCGTCGACACTGCACGCTTTCACCCGGCGCGGCGCAGCGACGCGCTGCGCCAGATCTGGGGCGCCGGGCCCGGCACGCTGGTCGTGCAGTGCGTGTCGCGCCTGGCGGCGGAGAAGAACCTCGAGCTGGTCGGCCATGCGTTCGCGGCGATCCGCGAGGCTGGCATCGACGCACGCCTCGTCTTCGTCGGCGACGGCCCGCTGCGTGCCGAGCTGGCGCGCCTGTGCCCGCAGGCGCACTTCGCGGGCCTGCGCAAGGGCGACGACCTGGCGGCGCACTACGCGTCGGCCGATCTCTTCCTCTTCCCGAGCCAGACCGAGACCTTCGGCAACGTCGTGCCCGAGGCGATGGCCAGCGCGCTGCCGGTGGTGGCGTTCGACCAGGCCGCCGCGGCGCAGCTGATCCGCTCGGGCGAGAACGGGTTGCTGGCGCTGAATGACGCGCCACGCCACTTCATCGAGCTGGCCACCGGCATTGCGTCGAGACCGGAGGCGCGGCGTGCGATGGCGGCCAGTGCACGCGTCGATGCGCTCGCGCTCGACTGGCGCCACGTGATCGACGAACTCGAATCGGTGATGGTGCGCGCGATGGCCCAGCACAGCCTGGTCGACGAATCACTGCCGCTGCAGCTGCCCGCCGTCAACGTCTGACGGGAGCCATCCGCTCGGGCGTCGCCGTCACCATCGCGCGAAAGCGCCAGGCCAGTGCCGCCATCGCGGCGGCGATCGACAGGCCGAAGCCGAGCATCAGCGGCGTCACCGGCACCTCGGCGCGGATCAGCAGCGCATAGCCGGCCAGCATCAGCAGGATGCTGGCGTTCTCGTTGAAGCCCTGCACGGCGATCGAGCGGCCGGCGCTCAGCAGGCGGCAACCGCGGTGCTGCAGCAGCGCGTTCATCGGCACCAGCAGCAGCCCGCCGACGCCGCCGACCGTGATCATCAACGCCGTCGCCACCGCCGTCGAGTGGACCCAGGCGCCGAGCGCGACCAGCCCGCCGAGCGCCACACCGGCCAGCATCATGCGCGGTGCCTGCGCCAGACCGATGCGCTGGCCGGCGTACGCCGCACCGCCGATCACGCCGAGCGCCACCGCGGCCTGCAGGTAGGCCGCGGTCGACAGGCTCATGTCGAGGTGATCGGTGGCCCAGCGCAGCACGGCGAACTGCAGCACCGCCCCGGCGCCCCAGAACAGCGAGGTGACCGCGAGCGACAGGCGACCGCCCCCGGCGTCACGCCACAGGATGCGATTGGCGGCCCAGAACTCGCGCAGCAGCCGTGACGGGTGGCGCGGAATCGGCAGCGTGAGCGCGCCGGTGCGGCGGATGCGCAGATTGACCGCACCCGCGGCGACGTAGGTGGCCAGGATCAGCAGCAACGCCGCCGACAGGCCGCCGCCCGGGCCGAATGACAGGCCGGCGGCCCAGTGGTCGAGCGCTGTCGCGGCGACCCAACCCGCGAACAGGTCGCTGACGAGCAGGCCGCCGCAGGCGGTGCCGAGCAGCACCGCGCCGACCACCGTCACCTCGATCCAGGCGTTGGCGTTGACCAGCCGATGCGGCGGCACGAGTTCGGTGATGAGGCCGTACTTGGCCGGGGCGTAGGCGGCGGCGCCGAAGCCGACCAGCGCAAAGGCGGCCAGCGGCTGCAAGCCGCAGCCGAGCGCCAGCGCGCCGGCGAGCTTGATGCCGTTGGTCCAGGCCATCACGCGCACCTTGCACATCGAGTCGGCCAGCGCACCGACCATCGGCGCCAGCCCGACGTAGGACGCGATGAAGAAGAATTTCAACAGCGGCGTCCACCATTCCGGCTGTCCGGTGCGCTGCAGCCAGGCGATGGCGACGATCAGCAGCGCGTTGTCGGCCAGTGCCGACAGGAATTGCGCGGCGATGATGGCGTGGAAGCCTGCGGGCAAGGGTCGAGCCGAGCCGTGTGGCGCAGCGTGTGGGCGACCGCAAGATTGCAGCGCGGTTGGGTGGCACGCGCGTGGCAGTTTCGTGGCAAGGCGGTGACGCGTGTCGTCCTGTGGCGGCAGATCCACGGCGCGGCGGCCCTGTCACGCGGCTGTCGTTTTGGCCAGCGACGATTGGCGCCCATGCGTCGTGACGACCACGCCGTCCGGGCGGATGACGAGTCACGGGACAACGCGGGCGAGGCGATCCTGCGCACCCGTGCCGTGTGGATCTCGGATCTGCATCTGGGCACCCCCGGCTGCCAGGCGGTGGCGTTGCTCGACTTCCTGCGTCGCGTCGACTGCACCACGCTGTACCTGGTGGGCGACATCATCGACGGCTGGCAGCTCAAGCGGCAATGGTTCTGGCCGCAGGCTCACAACGACGTCATCCAGAAGATCCTGCGCAAGGCGCGCAAGGGCACGCGGGTGGTGTTCGTGCCGGGCAACCACGACGAATTTGCACGCCGCTACGTCGAGCACAACTTCGGCGGTGTCGACGTGGTCGACGACTGCATGCACGACCTGCTCGACGGCCGGCGCCTGTGGGTCACGCACGGCGACCTGTTCGACGGCGTGGTGCAGCACGCCCGCTGGCTGGCCTATCTGGGCGACACGCTGTACGACTGGACGCTTGAGCTGAACCGCCACTTCAACTCGCTGCGCGCCCGGCTCGGGCTGCCGTACTGGAGCCTGTCGCGTTACCTCAAGCTGCGGGTCAAGCGCGCGGTCAGCTTCATCTCCAACTTCGAGACCGCGCTGGCTCGCGAGGCGCGTCGACGGGGCGCCGACGGCGTGGTGTGCGGCCACATCCACCACGCCGAGCTGCGCGACATCGACGGCGTGCTCTATGCCAACGACGGCGACTGGGTCGAGAGCCTGACGGCGCTGGTCGAGCACCTCGATGGCCGGCTCGAGATCGTCGACTGGTCGGCGCCCGATGCGGCGCTGCTGCGGACGCCCGCGCAGGACGTGCAGCCCGAGCCCACCGAGACCGCGTTACCGGCCCCGGTGGCCTGAGGCCGACGGGCGCCGCAGCGCCCTGGCCCGCCGCTTCAGTCGCGGTCCGGCTTGCCGCCGCAGCTGCGCGGTGCCAGCAGCATGATCGTGCGATCGACGCCGCTGTCCGGGTGCTGCACGTTGATGTAGGCCAGGTCGGGGCGGAAGCGGTCGAAGTACAGGCCCGTGCTCTCCGCGCCCTTGGTCGACAGGCTGGCCCACTTGGCGATGCCTTCGGCCACACCGTCGCCGTTCTTGTCGACGGCGAGCCAGACGTCCTCCACACCACCCGGTTGATCTTCGACGATGTAGATGTTGCCGTCGGCGTCGATCGCCAGGTTGTCCGGGTTCGCGAAGGTCGCTCCCACCGGCAGGCCCGTGGCGAGGTCGATCGTGTCGCGGCTGGCGAACAGGCTCACCTTGTTGCGCTCGAGATCGATCGCGAACACCTTGTGGTTGGTCGTGGTGGCGACGAACAGCATCTGACGACCACTGCGACCGAAGGTCTTGATCTCCATGTCCTCCGGCCGGTCGAATGCGGTGCCCAGGAAGGCGGGCAGCTTCGGTGTCGCGCGCCCGTCGAGGCCGCGCACGCCGTTGGCATCGGTCACGACCACGGTGCCGGGCAGCGGTGCGCCGTTGAAGTTGGTCAGCGGCACCCAGGTGGCGTTGCCGGTGGCTTCCTTCACCGTGCCGTCGCCCACCCGCAGCACGAAGGTCTGGCCGGCGGCGAAGTAGTGGTCGCCGTTGGTGGCATGCGGGTTGACCGGCACGTACTTGAAGATATGGCTGCCGTTGCGCTCGTCGATGAAATACAGGTTCCGGTTCTTGTCGAACGCCAGGCCCTCGTGCGAGACGCGCGGGATGATGTCCCGGTGCACCATGCGGATGTCCTTCGGCTCGGCCAGCGGATTGGTCACCTCGAACAGGCGGCCGTAGATGCTTACCGGCTGGCCGGGGTCGCTCCAGCTTTCCTCGGCGGTCAGAAAGCTGCCCCACGGCGTCCAGCGCGACGCGTCGAAGGCCACGTGGCTGTTCAGCGCCGGCGCGGCCGCCGGGCTGGCCCAGATGGTGGTCGTCTGCATCGTGCGCAGGTCGGTGCGCTGGATGCCGGCACGGTCGGTCTCGAACACGGTGAACAGGTAGCGTCCGGCGTCGGGGCCGGTCTCGTTGGCGGTGTGCATGTCGTAGTTGCCGCTGTCGAAGCGGCGTGCCTGCGAAGGATCGCGGGCCACGATGGTCATCTGGCTGATCTTCGATGAGGCCAATCGGTAGGGTGCCGATTCCGGGAGCGTCGCCTCGCCGACGTCACCGGTCATGGGCTTGAAGTCCGCGAAGCAGGACTTCGGGCCGTCGTGGTCGTCGGCCGCGGCCTGCGCGGCAATGATGGCGAGACTGGCAGCGAGCAGCGTCATGCGCATGTTCACGGGTGCTTCCTTTACTTGATGGCGGGTTTGGGGTGTGCACTCGCAAGCCGACGTCCGTCGAATGCGTGGTGGCATGTCGACGGGCCGGGTTGCCGGGCCCCGGCACTCTGGCTGCCGCAGATGACGCTGCCGTGAACGTTTCGCCGCTTCGAGTGCCGGCGGACCGAAGACCCGGCATCGTCACGGGCAACGCCTTGCTGTCACACAGCTGTAGGACGGGCGGCCCAAGCTGCGCTGTTCCGGCGGATCGGCCGCCGATCACCATGAGGACGATGACGATGAAGCAGCACAGCAAGCCGTGGCACGCGTGGGCCACGCTCGGCGCCCTGGTACTGAGTTCGGCGCTCGCCGCGCCGGGTGCCTGGGCCGACGAAGGCGGGCGACAGGGTTGGCAGGCTGAAACCTCCCGCCCGCTGGTGATCGGCCATCGCGGCACGGCCGGCAACCTGCCCGAGCACACGCTGGAGAGTTACGCGCTGGCGATCGAACTCGGCGCCGACTACATCGAGCCCGACCTGGTGGCCACCAAGGACGGCGTGCTGATCGCACGCCACGAGCCGAACATGATCGCCACCACCAACGTCGGCGCGCTGCCGCAGTTTGCCAACCGCAAGCGCAAGGCCGTGGTCGACGGCATCGAGGAGGAAGGCTTCTTCGCCAGCGACTTCACCTGGGCCGAGATCCAGCAGATCCGCGCGGTGCAGGCGGCGGGTGAACGTGACCAGTCCTTCAACGGCCGCTTCGCGATCCCCAGTCTCGATCAGGTGATCCAGCTGGCCAAGCGCAAGGGCGCCGAAGAGGGCCGCGTGATCGGCATCTACCCGGAAACCAAGCACCCCACGTACCACAAGAACCTGAACCTCGCGCTCGAAGATCGCCTGCTCGCCGTGCTGCAGCGCCATGGCTGGAACCACCGCAGCGCGCCGGTGTTCATCCAGAGCTTCGAGCAGTCGAACCTGAAGTACCTGCGCACGAAGACCTCGGTGCGGCTGGTGCAGCTGATCGACGCCGACGACGTGGCGCCCGACGGGCGCATCACCTATGCGCCGCCGTTCGACCGCCCGTACGACTGGGCCGTCGCCGGCCGCAGCGGCACCTTCGGCGACCTGCTCACGCCGGCCGGCCTGGCCGAGGTGCGCACCTATGCCGACGGCATCGGTCCGTGGAAGCCGTATCTGATCAGCGCGGCGTGCATCAACATCGTGGCTGGCAAGTGCGCCGACGCCAACGGCGACGGGCTCGTCAACGACGCCGACCGCAAGCTGCTGCCGCCCACCGCCGTGGTGGCCAACGCCCATGCGCAGGGTCTGCTCGTGCACCCGTTCACCTTCCGCAACGAGCAGCGGCGCCTGGCGAGCGACTACAAGGGAGTGCCGGCGGCCGAGTACCTGGCGTTCTACGAGCACGGAGTCGACGGCCTGTTCACCGACTTCGCCGACACGGCCGTGCTGGCGCGTTCGTTGTGGGTGCTGAAGAACGACCCCGACGCCGCCGCCTGCCTGGTGCAGGGCCGTCATGGCGCTCGAGGTGCCTGCAAGGGCCTGCGCTGGCTGAACGCCAACTGAGCGCCGGCCGGACGCCGTTTCGCCGACGCCCGCGATGGTGACCTGAAGGAAGCGCACGGGCGGGTCGCGCGAGCCGACCGCCCGCCTGCGTGCCGGAAACCCCGGATGCCGGTCCGTGCCTGCCGTGGCACGATGACGGCACGATGACAGAGCCGGTGATCTTCTGGTGGGCGACGCTCAGCGCGGTGGCCATGGTCAACCTGGCTGCCTGGGCCTGGAGCGCGCGCACGCTGCATCGCCGCCGACTCGCGATGCCGCTCGACGAGTTCCGTGCGCGGCGCGGGCTGCTCGTATTGTCGGCCGCCTACGTGGTCGGCTGCGCCTACCGGTCGTTCGTGCCGGTTTATGACATTCCGCGGCTGAGCCTGGTCGACGGCTGGTTCGCCAGTGCGCTGGTCGGCCGCACGGTGGCCACCATCGCCGAGCTGTGCTTCGTGGCGCAGTGGGCGCTGCTGCTGAGGCAGGCTTCGCGCGACACCGGCACCGTGCTCGGTGGCCTGGCGGCGCGCTGGCTGGTGCCGATGATCGTCGTCGCGGAGATCTGCTCGTGGTACGCGGTGCTGACGACATCGAACCTCGGCCATGTGATCGAGGAGTCGCTCTGGGGGTTGTGCGCCGCCCTGCTGGTGGCCAGCCTGGTGGCCTGCTGGCCACGCTGCGACGTGCGCCTGCGGCCGCTGCTGGCGCTCTGGTGCGTCGCCGGCGTGGGCTACGTGCTGTTCATGTTCGGCGTCGACGTCCCCATGTACTGGAGCCGCTGGCTCGCCGACGAGGCCGACGGCCGTGCCTACTTGTCGATGGCGCAGGGCCTCGCCGACGCGTCGCGCTGGGTCGTCTCGCACCGCTGGGACGACTGGAAGAGCGAGGTCGTCTGGATGTCGTTGTACTTCAGCGCCGCGGTGTGGCTCAGCATCGCGCTGGTGCTGCTGCCGTGGCCGCGGCGCGGCCCGGTGCCGGCACTCGCGCGCGCCTGACCGGACGGCCGGTCCGGCCGCCGCTCAGTCAACGTGGTCGCCGGCCAGCAGGCGCTGCGTTCGTCAGCAAGCTGAGGTCCGGATCTGCCGCACACTGACGGCTCGACCCGCACATGGACCTCGAACACACCCTGACCCGACTCGGCGTCGCGTTGGCGCTCGGCTGGCTGGTCGGCCTGCAGCGCGAACGCGCGGCGTCGCGCGTGGCGGGTGTGCGCACCTTCGCGCTGATCACGCTGGCGGGCACGGTCAGCGGGCTCACCACGCCGCTGTTCGGCCCCTGGCTGGTGGGGGCCGGTGCGCTGGCGCTCGCCGCGCTGCTGGTGATGGCCAACATCGCCAAGCTGCACACCGATCCCGATCCGGGCCTGACCACCGAGGTGGCGGCGCTGGTGATGTTCGCACTCGGGGCCTACCTGGCGCATGGCCACCTGGCGGCGGCGGTGGCGGTCGGCGGCGCGGTCTTCCTGCTGCTGCACTTCAAGCAGCCGATGCACCGGGTGATCGGCGCGCTCGGCGACAACGACATGCGTGCGATCGTGCAGTTCGCGCTGGTCGCACTGCTGATCCTCCCGGTGCTGCCCGATCGCTCGTTCGGACCCTACGACGCGCTCAATCCGCAGGAGATCTGGTGGATGGTGGTCTTCATCGTCAGCATCAACCTCGGCGGCTATGTCGCCGCCAAGCTGCTCGGCACGCAGCGCGGCGCACTGGTCGCCGGCGTGATCGGTGGCCTGGTCTCCAGCACGGCCACCACGGTGACGCAGGCCCGCCACAGCCGCGAGGCTGGCGACGGCAGCGACGGCGCGGCGCGCGCGGCGCTCGCGGCGGCGGTCATCCTGATCGCGTCGACGGTGTCGATCGCGCGCGTGCTGGTCGAGGTGGCAGTCGTCGCGCCGGCGCACCTGGCCGTCGTGGCGCCACCGTTGGCCACGCTGTTCGGCGCCATGCTGGTGCTGTGCGCGCTGGCCTGGCGGGCCGGCCGTCGCAGCCCGCCGGCCGCGCACAGCGAGCCGGTCAATCCGGCCGGACTGAAACCGGCGCTGGTGTTCGGCGCGCTGTACGCGATCGTGGTGCTGGCGGTGGCGATGGCCAGGAGCGAGTTCGGCGGCGCCGGCCTCTACCCGGTGGCCGTCATCAGCGGCATGACCGACATGGATGCGATCACGCTGTCGACCGCGCAACTGGCCGCACAGGGCAAGCTCGACCCGCAGACGAGCTGGCGACTGATCCTGCTGGCGGCGCTGGCCAACATCGTCTTCAAGGGCGCGTATGCGTCCGTGCTTGGTTCGCCCGCATTGCGCTGGCGCATCGGCGGCTGGTTCGGTCTGGCGCTGCTGTTCGGTGCCGGCATTCTGCTGTGGTGGCCCGCTCAGTAGACCTCGGGCACCATCATCGAAGCCGGCACCGGCTGGCGCAGGTAGTCGGGGTTGCGCACACGCGCCGGCGGCTGGATGGTCGGCCGCTCGACCTCCTGGTAGGGCAGCAGCGACAGCAGGTGGTGGATGCAGTTCAGCCGCGCCTTCTTCTTGTCGACCGCCTGCACCACCCACCAGGGTGCCTCAGGGATGTGCGTGCGTTCGAGCATCGCCTCCTTGGCCTTGGTGACGGGCCCGTCACGGCGAGCCGCATCGGTAGACTGGCGGCCCGAACGACCGAACCGGAGCGTCTGCAGTGAACGGTGCCAAGAGCCTGGTCGAGACCCTGCTGCGGTCGGGCGTCGACACCTGCTTCGCCAACCCCGGCACCAGCGAGATGCACTTCGTCGCCGCGCTCGATCAGGCGGTTGGCATGCGCTGCGTGCTCGGCCTGCACGAGACCGTGGTCACCGGCATGGCCGACGGCTACTGGCGCATCGCGCGCCGGCCGGCGTGCACGCTGCTGCACTGCGGCCCGGGCCTGGCCAACGGGCTGGCCAACCTGCACAACGCACGGCGCGCGCGCAGCGGCATCGTCAATCTGGTGGGCGACCAGGCCACCTTTCACCGTCCGCACGATGCGCCGCTGACGGCCGACACCGAAGCGCTGGCGCGCACGGTGTCGGCTTGGGTGCGCACCAGCACGCAGGCCGGCGAGCTGGGCCGCGACGCCGCCGCAGCCGTGCAGGCGGCGCGCACGGCGCACGGCCAGGTGGCCACGCTGGTCGTGCCGTCCGACGTGTCGTGGAACGACGGCGGCGTGGTCGCCGAGCCGCGGCCGGTGCCGCCCGCACCTGCGGTCGACGGCGACGCGGTCGAATCCGTCGCCCGTGTGCTGCGCAGCGGGGCGCCCGCGCTGCTGTTGCTCGCCGGCGCCGCCGCCTTCGGCGAGGCGCAGGGCCTGGCCTGGCGCCTCGCACAGGCCACCGGTGCGCAGCTGAAGCTCGACTTCGTGACGCCGCAGGTCGAGCGCGGCCGCGGCCGACTGCCGCTGGAGCGTGTGCCGTACAACACCGACCAGGCGATCGCGGCGTTGGCGCCGTTCGACCACATCGTGCTGGTCGGCGCCAAGTCGCCGGTCGGTTTCTTCGCCTACCCCGGCAAGCCGTCGTCGCACATCCGACCGGATGCGCGGGTGCACGTGCTGTCGCGTCCCGAGCAGGACGCGGTGGCCGCGCTGCGGGCGTTGGTGCACGCGCTCGGCGCGCCGGACGTCGCGCTGCCCGACCCAGGGCCGCGCCCCGAGCCCGCGCGCGGCACGCCGACGCCCGAGGGCCTGGCCCGCACCGTGGCCGCACTGATGCCGGAGCACGCGATCGTCTGCGACGTTCAGGCGGCCAGCGCCGCGTGATCAGCCTGCAGGCCGACGGCTCGGCGATGTACTCGCTGCAGGCGCTGTGGACGCAGGCGCGCGAGCGGCTGCCGTGCACGACGATCATCCTCAACAACCGGCGCTACGCGATCCTGCTCGGCGAGTACAAGGCGGTCG
The DNA here is from genome assembly GCA_044222685.1 of Burkholderiaceae bacterium. Classification (GTDB taxonomy): domain Bacteria; phylum Pseudomonadota; class Gammaproteobacteria; order Burkholderiales; family Burkholderiaceae_C; genus JAEUPI01. Next base: position 21,564 of record JBGAMU010000065.1, on the reverse strand, counting down.
GTGCGTCACCCGGCCCGACGGCGATGAGCATGCTCGACCTCGGCGACCCGGCGCTCGGCTGGCTCGACCTGGCGCGCGGGCTGGGTGTCGAGGCGGCGCGCGCCACCACGCTGGAGCAATGCGCCGACCTGATGGCGCAGAGCTTCCGGCAGAGCGGGCCGTTCCTGATTGAGCTGATGGTCTGAATCACCTCGTGGCTCTTGCCGAACAAGCGGCACCCTCGACGCATCGATCCACCGCAACCGAGCGGACGCCGCGGATCCGGCTCTGCCGGTCCGCTGGCGTCGCCCCCTGGGGGGAGGCGACCGGAGGTCGCTTCGGGGGGGTCAACTACCGGCCGCGGCCACCAGCGCCAGTACGCGCAAGGGGCTGCCGCTGCCCTTCTGGATCTTCAGCGGTGGGGCGATGATCAGCGCGCCGGTGGGCGGCAGCAGGTCCAGGTTGGTCAGGCACTGCAGGCCGTAACGGCCGGCGCCGTGCATGTAGTAGTGGCAGGGGTAGGGCGGACGCTGGTGGTAGCCCTGGCCGGCGTCGGTGCCGATCGCCTCGGAGCCGAAGCCGAGCACCTGGCGCTCCTCGACCAGAAAGCGTGCCACCTCCGCGTCGGGGCCCGGCGTGTGCTGGCCGGTCTCGTCGAAGTTCTGGTAGGCCTCGGGGTCGTCGCTGCGCTTGGACCAGTCGGTGCGCATCAGCACCCAGCTGCCGGCCGCGATGCGGCCGTGGGTCTTCTCCCACGCGAGCACCGCGTCCACGGTGAGCAGATGGTCGGCGTCGGCCGCAGTCTGCGCCGAGCAGTCGATCACCGCCGCCGGCGCGACGAAGTGATCCACCGGAATCGTGTCGACCGAGTTGTGCGGCAGGTCGCGCCCGGAGATCCAGTGGATCGGCGCGTCGAAGTGGGTGCCGGTGTGCTCGCCGCAGGAAAAGTTGTTCCAGTACCAGCCGGGGCCGCGCTCGTCGTACTGCGAGATCGTCTCGATGCGGAACGGCCAGCACTGCCCCATCTCGGGCGGCAGCGCGATCTGCGGAAAGTCGGGCGTCAGCGTCTGCGTCAGGTCGATCACGCGGATGCGCCCGCCGGCCAGCGCGCCGGCCAGTGCGCTGAGTAGTTCAGTGGGTGCCATGCACATCCTCCAAGTCGCCGATTCGTCCAAGTGGCCGCCGCGGAACCGGCTCTGCCGGGCCGCTGGCGGCGCCCCCTTGAGGGGGAAGCGCCGCAGGCGCTCCGGGGGTGGTCGTCATTGACCTAGCTCGCGCTCGAGTACCTTGGGGTTGTCGCGCCAGCGCTCGAGCCACTCCTGCGCCACGTCGCCGGGGTAGAGGTCCTCGATGCCTTGGCGCAGCGCCCCGACGATGGCGCGCGCCAGGGCGTTGGGCGCCAGCTTGGGTGGCGGCAGCAGCTGGTTCCACTCGTCGTCGATCGGTCCGGGAAAGACGTTCATCACGCGGATGCCGGCCGGCCGCATCTCGGCGCGCAGGCACTGCGCCAGCGACAGCGCGGCGGCCTTCGATGCCGAGTAGGTGCCGTGCAGCGGAAAGTTGGCCAGCGCATAGATCGACAGCAGGTTGACCCAGGCGATCGCGCTCGTCACGCCGTCGGCGGCACGGCCTTTCAGCGCCGGGCCGAACTCCTGCGCCAGGCGCAGCAGGCCGAAGTAGTTGATGTCCATCTCGTCGCGCGCGGCGTCGGTGCCGCGCCGCGCGCCGATGCCGAAGGTGCGGTGCACCTCGGCGTTGTTGATCACGATGTCGACCTTGCCGCCGATCTCGCCGGCCAGCGTGGCCACCGAGCGGCCGTTGCTCAGGTCCAGCGGCAGGAGCGTCACCTGCGGCAGCGCGGCCAGCTCGGCCACGCCGGGCAGTTTCTTCCACGGCTCGGCGACGCCGACCCACACGATGTCGGCGCCGGCCTCGGCCAGCGCGCGCGCCAGCGCCTGGCCGACCGGCGTCTTGCCGTCGGTGACCAGCACCTTGCGGAACTTGGGGTCGCACCCCATCTCGCGCAGCATCGGGTCGTCGTTCATGTGTTCGCTCTCCTTGTCGGGCAAACCCACCAGCACCGCCTGGCCGGCGCGGTCGAGCCGCGCGCCGACGCGCACGCGCGCCGGCGGCGGCGGCACGTCGCCGTGCAGGTGCACCATCAGCGTGGCGCCGCGGTCCAACGCCACCAGGCCAAGCCGCCAGGGCAGCCGCTCGCGAAAGAACAGGTCGTTGCTGTGCGCCAGCGTGGTCTCGCTGAGCAAGGTGCCGGCGCCGTCCTGCGTGCGCCAGCGCAGCGCCGCCGACAGGCAGCGCCGGCAGGCCTCGCGCGGCGGGTACTGCAGCGCGTCGCAGTCGGCGCACACCTGCAGCGCCAGGCGGCCCTCGGCCGCCGCGGCGGTGAGGCCGAGTGCGACACGGCCGCGCGCGCCCGGCGGCAGCGTCGCCTGCCGCGTGCGCAGCACCGGGTTCTTCTTCTTCGGTCGCATCAACGGCATCGTCATGACGATCCCTCCGCCGACGACAGGATCAATGCGCCGGTGCACAGGCAGCGGTCGTAGGTCACCATGCCGAAGCCGCTGACGAGGCCGATGCGCGCATCGGGCACCGCGTGGCCGAGCGTCTGCCGCGTCAGCTGGCGCACCGCCTCGACGAGGCCGATGTAGCCGCCGGCCGCGCCGGCCTGGCCCACCGAGAGCTGGCCGCCGCTGGTGTTGGTGGGCAGGCTGCCGCGGCAGGTGAGGTCGTGCGACTGCACGAAGCGAGGGCCTTCACCCTTCTCGCAGAAGCCGAGGTCCTCGAACTGCATCATCACGATGACGGGGTAGTCGTCGTAGAGCTGCACGAAGTCCACGTCCGCCGGCTGCACGCCGGCCTGCGCGTAGAGCTCGTCGCGATCGACGCGCCAGCCGCCGCGCACCATGATCGGATCGTCGGCGTAGGCGTTGTGGCGCTCGATCGCGCCGCGCAGCCGTGCGAACGGCAGGCCGTGGTCGCGCGCACGGGCCTCGCTCATCACCAGCACGCCCTCGCCGCCGGCGCAGGGCATCACGCAGTCGAACAGGTGGATCGGCGGCGCGATCGGCCGCGCGCGCAGGTACTCGTCGAGCGTCAGCGCCTTCTTGAACATCGCGTGCGGCGTGGCCAGCGCGTTGTCGCGCTGGGCGATGCAGATGCGCGCGAAGTCCTCGCGCTGCGCGCCGTGCTCGCGCATGTAGTGGGCGGTGATGAAGGCGAACATCGCGTTCGGTCCGCCCGAGCCATAGGGGTAGGTCGCGTCGCGTGCGAACTGGCTGAAGCCGCCCAGCATCAGGCGGAACGAGTCGACATGGTTGGTGTCGGCGCCGATGCAGGCCACCACGTCGGCGTCGCCCGCCTGCACCGCGCGCGCCGCGCGCCGCACCGCCACCACGCCGGAGGCGCCGCCCATCGGCACGTGGTCGAGCCAGCGCGGCGACACGCCGAGATGCTGCGTCAGCGCGACGGCGGTGTCAGGCACGATGCCGAAGCTGGCGATACTGAGGCCATCGATCGCGTCTTTGGCCAGGCCCGACGCCCGCATCAGCTCGGCCAGCACGCGGCCGACCCACCAGTGCGCGCCCTCGGTCGCGTAGCGCCGGTACGGCACCGTGACCGGCACCGCCACCGCGACGTCGTCGTAGCCGCGCCGCGCCGTCACAGCGTCAGGCCGCCCAGGCTGGTGCCGCCGCAGATGTAGAGCGTCTGCCCGGTCACGAAGCCGGCGTCCGGCGCGAGGAAGAAACGCACCGCGCGCGCCACGTCCTCCGGCTCGCCGATGCGGCCCACCGGAATGCGATGCGCCAGCGCCTCGGCCTTGCCGCTGCCGGGTGGCAGCACCTGGTCGAACATCTCGCTGTGCACCGGCCCCGGCGCCACCACGTTGGCCGTGATGCCGTCGCGCGCCAGTTCGACCGCCCAGGTGCGCGCCAGCCCGAGCAGCCCGGCCTTGGTGGCGGCGTAGGCGGTGCGCTCGGCCAGCCCCAGCATGCCGCGGGTGGCCAGCAGCACGATGCGGCCGTGGTGCGCGGCGCGCATCTCCGGCAGCGCGGCCTGCACGAGCAGCACCGCCGCGCTCAGGTGCAGGTTCACCAGCGTCTGCAGGTCGTCGAGCTGGACCTCGGCCAGCGGCGCCGGGCGGATGCTGCCGGCGTTGTGCACGACCTCGGTCACCGCGTGTTCGGCGCACAGGCGCTGCGCCGTGTCGCGCGTGGCCGCCGGGTCACTCAAGTCCACCTCGACCGGCAGCAGCCGCGGGTGCGCCAGCGGGCAGCGCCGGCGCGCCAGCGCCAGCACGATGCAGCCTTCTTCGAGCAGCGACTCGCAGATGCGCAGCCCGATGCCGGCGCTGGCGCCGGTGACGAGCACGGTGCGCACGCGTTCGGCCGTCATCATGGGAAGAGCTGGATCGACGGCAGCGGCATCTCGCACTCGAGCAGGTCGACGCGTTTCATCACGATGCGCAAGCCGCCCTCGCGCCGCACCAGCTCGTGGTGCGCGGTGCCGGCCAGCGCGATGCGTTCGTGCAGGTGCACCTCGGTGTAGTTGAACTCGGTGCGCAGCCAGATGCGGCCGGCCGCCTCGTCGACGCGCTCCACCGACGGCGTCTGCAGCAGGTGATGGCAGTAGCTCGGCGGCTGCTGGGCGTAGGCGCGCGGGTTCTTCAGCCGCTCGATGCGGATCTGCAGCAGCAGCCGGTCCTCGTCGAACAGCGAGGTGTGCGTGCGGCGGTCGCGCTGGCCGCGCGCCAGCGGCATCCAGTAGCGGCCGTCGTCGTCGAACAGCGCCAGCCATTCGTCCAGGCGCTTGTCGTCGATCAGCCGCGCCTCGTGCACGACGAACCGGATCGCCTCGTCGCCGTTCATGCCGTGGCCTCCCACGCGCTGTCGCAGGTCATGTACTGCAGCCACGACTGGTACATGCGGCGCATCGACAGCTCGCTGGTGCCGTTGACGACCGCCGTCGACGTCACGTCCTCGTCGGGACGGTGGTTGCGGTGCAGGCTGACCCAGTCGTTGGCCGACGAGGCCAGCCCCTCCTGGATCGAGCGGTAGCAGTGCAGGTCGTCGTGGCCGACCATCGAGGTCGGCGCGTTGATCAGCCGCGTGTACATGCAGGTGCGCTCGAGCAGCAGGTCGGGTGCGCCTTTCAGCCGAAAGGTCCAGCTCTCGATCAGCGTGCGGTCGGCGGCGATCGGCCGCACCACGCGGATCGCCTGGATCGCCCCCTTGATCGTCAGGTTGGGGAAGTACAGCGTGTTGTGCCGCACCTCGCCGAGGATCGCATGCGCACGCTCATCGCCGTAGCGGCGCACCATCGATTCCTCGTAGCCGGGGATGTCGGAGTACTTCGAGTGGATGCTGAAGTTGACGCCGGTGTAGGAGTGGCCGTTCGGGTAGACCTTGATGCCCATCTTGTCGAAGAAGGCGTGTCCTTCGACGAACGGCGTCAGCAGCTCCACCGCCATCGGCGGCTTGCCGCCGGGCGGCTGCTCGCTCCACAGCCGCTTGGCGGTGCCGGCGGCGGCTGCGTGCGCCACCATCGGGTGCATGGTGTCGTGCAGGTTCTCGATGAAGGGCTTCCAGTTGCAGTCGTGCATGTAGCGCAGCACGCCGCCGGCGAACTCGAGCTCGCCCTCGGGCGAGCGGTCGGCCAGGTTGTCGATCGAGCTCAGCGACTCGCCGAAGAACTCGTCGAAGCCGATGCCCTGATCGGCCAGCCGCACGAACACGAAGCCGCGGTACAGCCGCACGTGGTGCACCTCGTCCATGCCGCTGCGCTCAGGGCAGTCGACCATGCGGGTCCCTTCGTAGCCGGCCTTGAACGGAATGCCGGCCAGCGTGCCGTCGGTGTGGTACGTCCACGCGTGGTACGGGCAGCGCAGGTAGCGGCCGGCGTTGCCGCTCTCGGCGCGCACCAGCTTCGCGCCCTTGTGCAGGCAGCGGTTGTAGAGCACCTTCACGCTGCCGTCGGCCTGGCGCAGCATCAGCAGCGGCTCGCCGGCGATGTCGGCGCTGTAGAAGTCACCCGCATTCGGCACCTGGCTCGCGTGGCCGAGGAACATCCAGGTGTTGCGGAACAGGTGGCGCTGCTCGAGCGCGAAGATCGCGGGGTCGGTGTAGACGCGGCGGTGCACGCTGTCGGCGCGCACGCTGCCGCGCACGAGGTCGAGGTCGGCGGGGCTCAGGGGCATGGCGGGTGTCGAAGGTTCACGAGGTCTTGTCGGATCGGCGCGGCGGCTCGGTTCACGCGCCCACCTCGGCCAGCGCGCGTTGCAGCGCCAGGCCCTGGTCGTCGGCCAGCGCCGCCCGGCACAGCGTGCGCACCGCCTCGGCCGGCTGCGCGCGGCCGTGCAGGCGCGGCAGCGCCGCCACCACGCGCTGGAAGCTGTCGAGCCCGCGGCGGTGCGTGTCGCCGTAACCCTTGACCAGCCGCTGCGCCTCGGCCAGCGACAGGGCCAGCGCGCCATCGCGCGAAGCGGTGTCGGCCACCAGCCGCAGCCAGTCGGCGATGCGCTGCTGCTCGACCGCATGGCGCAGCGTGCGGCGGCGCCAGCGACGCAGACCCGCCAGCGTGCGTAGCAGCAGGAAGCCGACCAGCGAACTGGTCTGCACGGTGCGGCCACGCTGCGTGGCGCGCTTAAGCGTGTCGTGCAGCCAGCCGGGCTGCAGCAGGCGGCGGCCGAGCGCGGGCGGCAGCAGGTCGGCGACTTCCTCGACCCGCGGGTGGAAGTACTCGTACACCTTGACCACGCCGTCGTCGGCGCGGCGCGCCTCGCCGGCCAAGCGCGCGAAGCGGGTGCCGCGCGTCTTCAGGTCGGCGACGCGGATCACGTCCTCGTACGACATCCACAGCGCGAGATGGCGCGCCACCGTGCCGGCGAGCGCGGCGCCATGGGCGACGAAAGGCCGCAGGCGATCGATGTACTCGGCGGCGTAGTCGCTGTCCTGGTAGTCGACGAGACGTTGCACGCCGAACGCGGCCAGGCGCAGCACCTCGGCGTCGGTCGACGCACCGAGCCGCGCGCGCACGAAAGCGAGTGCCGGCGCCGCCGGCTCGGCAGTGGCATCGGCCGCGGGCGCGCCAGCGGCGGCGGTCGCCGGCTGTTGCGCCAGCGCATGCCCGGCTTCGAATGCACGCAGGCTGGCCTCGATGCCGACCCCTGCGTCGCGGATCGTTGCGCGAAAGTCGTCGGCGCCGTAGGGCAGTGCGCCGGTGGCGGCCAGCGCGCCGAACAGCGCCGCGCTGACCACGCTGCCGGCCTGCGCGGCGGCGGCCGCGAAGTCGGCCAGCACCACACGCTGCGCGGCGGCGCGCACGCTATCGGCGAGCGCGTCGCTGTCGACCCGGCCATCGCCCATCGCCATCTTCTCGGCGGTGCTGTAGACGCGGCCGCTGGCGGCGATGAAGGTCGTGCGCCTGGCGTCGACCAGGCCACGCTGCAGCGCGCGGCCGGCTTCCATCAGCTCGGAGGCGATCACCACGTCGACATGGCCGGGCACCGGCATCAGGGCCAGCACCGGCTCGGCCTCGCCCGGCGCGACCGCGTGCGGGAACACCTCGACGTAGTAGATGGTGGCACCGGTGCGCTGTGCGACACCGGGCACCGAGGTGGTCTGCGCGACGTGGCCGCTGCGCTCGGCCAGCGCGACGATCCAGTCGGCCAACACGCCGCCGCCTTCGCCGCCCATCGCGAGGATCGCGACCGACAGCGCACGCGGTGTCGTGGCCGTGACCGTCATGACGCCAGCGCCTGCAGTTCGGCCGCCAGGCGGCGCGCCGTGCGCGCCTGCAGCCAGCCGATCACGCGCGCCGCCGTGCGCGCACGCCAGCGCTCGAAGGGCCCGGGGTTGTGCACCGTCTGCAGCCGGTAGAACGACGGGCACAGCACCGCGGCGTGTGCCGTCTCGCCGCAGTGGCCGCAGCCGACACAGCTGTCGATCACCGTGGCCACCGGGTCGCGACGCAACGGGTCGGGGTTGTCCTTCACCGTCAGCGACGGGCAGCCCGACAGCCGGATGCACGAATGGTCACCGGTGCAGGTCTCGGCATCGACGCCGTAGCGCTCCTGCAGCGAGCGCTCGCCGGCGGCGATGCGCTGCGCCAGCTGCGGCTTCTCGCGGCGCTGGCGGTTGAGCATGCACTCGCTCTGCGCGATCACCACCTTGGGGCCGGTTTCGGATGTCGTGAGCGCCTCGCGCAGCACGTCGCGCATCTTCGCCAGGTCGTAGGTGCGCGTGATGCGGCGCACCCAGCGCACGCCGACGCCGCGCACGGCGGCCTCGATGGCATGGCCGGTGTCGCGCCGCGTGTCGGTGGTGCGCGACGACAGGATGTCCTGCCCGCCGGTGGCCGCCGAGTAATTGTTGTCGATCACCACCAGCACGTTGTCGCTGCGGTTGAACACCGCGTTGCCGACCCCGCTGGTCAGCCCGTTGTGCCAGAAGCCGCCGTCGCCCATCAGGCTCAGCGTGCGCTTGCCGCCGCGCAGGCCGTTGAAGGCGCCGGCGCTGGCCCAGCCCAGGCCGTAGCCCATGGTCGACGAGCCGATATCGAACGGCGGCAGCGAGCCGAAGGTGTGGCAGCCGATGTCGCCGGTGACGTGCACCTTGCCGATCTCGCGCTCGACCAGCTTCATCGCGGCGAAGATCGGCCGCTCGGGGCAGCCGGTGCACAGCCCCGGCGGGCGCGGCAGCACGTCGGCGGCGGCCGGTCGGATCGGGATCGTGCGCGGCGGCCCGGTATCGGCGACACGCTGGCCGTGCTGCGTGAGAAAACGGCGCAGCCCGTTCATCACCTGCTCGGCGGTGTACTCGCCGGCGCGCGGCAGCAGGTCCTTGCCGTGCAGCGCCACGTCGATGCCGGCGCGGCGGAAGATGGTGTTGAGGTTCTGTTCGATGAAGTCGGGCTGCCCCTCCTCGACCAGCAGCACCGCGCGCTTCTTGGCGCAGAAGTCGATCACCTCGTCGTCGACCAGCGGGTAGGTCACGTTGAGCACGTACAGCGCGACGTCGCTGCGGCCGAAGGCGTCGGCGTGGCCGAGCAGCTCGAGCGCGCGCAGCACGGTGTTGTACAGGCCGCCCTGCAGCACGATGCCGAGCGCGCCGTCGTCCGGGCCGAAGGTCTCGTTGAGCTTGCGTTCGCGGATGAAGTCCACCGCGGCCGGCCAGCGTTGCTCGAGCTTCTGCTTCTCGTGCGCGAAGCTCGCCGGCGGCAGTACGATGCGCGAGACGTCGCGTTCCGGCGCGCGCAGCGCGTCTTCCAGCGTGAAGCTGGGCCGCCGGTTGGCGCGGGTGGCGAAGCGGCCGTAGACGTGGCAGGCGCGGATGCGCAGCTGCAGCATCACCGGCGTGTGGCTGGCCTCCGACAGCTCGAAGCCCTGCTCGACCGCACGCACGATCGCCGGCAGCTGCGGCCGCGGGTCGAGCAGCCAGACCTGCGACTTCATCGCGAAGGCGTGCGAGCGCTCCTGCATGATGCTGGAGCCCTCGCCGTAGTCCTCGCCGACGATGATCAGCGCGCCGCCGATCACGCCGCCCGAGGCCAGGTTGGCCAGCGCGTCGGACGCCACGTTGGTGCCGACCGTGGCCTTGAAGGTGACCGCGCCGCGCAGCGGATAGTTCACCGACGCGGCCAGCGTCGCCGCCGCAGTGGCCTCCGACGCGCTGCTGTCGAAGTGCACGCCGAGTTCGGCCATCAGCTCGGCGCTGTCGGCCAGCACGTCCATCAGGTGCGACACCGGCGCGCCCTGGTAGCCGGCGACATACGCCACGCCCGACTGCAGCAGCGCCTTGGTCACCGCCAGGATCGCCTCGCCGCGGAACTCCTCGCCGTCGCCGAGCCGCAGCTTCTGCACCTCTTGCTTGAACGAGCGTTCGGCCATGGGGCTGATTATCGGAGGCGCCGCCACCGCCCGCAGCTAAGGCATTCCCGCCGCACGCCGTGGCGGGCCACGGCGAAGGATCAAGCCGCGACCAACCGCAACCGTGTGATCTCCGAGGGCGCGAAAAGCCGCAGCGGCGGTCCCCAGTAGCCGGTGCCACGGCTGGTGTAGACCCACAGCTGCCGCAGCCGGTGCAGGCCGGCGGTGAACGGCTGCTGCAGCGGTACGAACAAATGGAACGGCCAGAACTGGCCGCCGTGCGTGTGGCCCGACAGCTGCAGGTCGAAGCCCGCCTCGGCGGCGGCCGCGGCGCTGCGCGGCTGATGCGCCAGCAGCACACGCGCACCCGCCTGCGCCGGCGCGCCGGCCAGCGCACGCTTGGGATCGCTGCGCTGGTCGGGCGCGAAGTGGTGGGCGCCGTAGTCGGTCACGCCGGCCAGCACCAGCGCCGCGCCGTCGTGGCGCAGCACCACGTGCTCGTTGTTCAGCACCGTCAGCCCCAGCGTCGCCAGCCACGCCGTCCAGTCGGCGGCACCGCTGTAGTACTCGTGGTTGCCGGTGACGAAGAAGGTGCCGTGCCGCGAGCGCAGACCGGCGAGCGGCGCGACGTCGTGCTTGAGATCGGCGACGCGGCCGTCGACCAGGTCGCCGGTCACCGCCACCGCGTCGGCCTGCAGCCGGTTGACCGCGCCGACGATCGCTTCGACGTAGGGGCCTTTCACCGTCGGCCCGACGTGCACGTCGCTGATCTGCGCGATGGTGAAGCCGTGCAGCGCCGGCGGGAGCCCGGCGATCGGCACCTCGACGTCGCGCACGCGCGCGGTGCGGCGTGCGCCGACCAGGCCGGCCGCCAGGGCCAGCAAGGCGAGCACCGGCACGGCGGCGGCGCTCGCCGCGCCGAGACCCGGCACCGCCAACAGCCAGCCGAGCAACACGACCCCCTCGCGCACCAACGTCAACACCAGCAGCAACGCGAACAGGCCGAGCGCCAGCATGCCGGCCCAGCTCCAGCGGTCGGCCACGCGCCGGTCGCGGGCGCGGCGGCCGACGAAGGCGGCCGGGATCAGCCCGCACGACAACAGCAAGACGGTGATCAGCGCGACAGCGGCCGGCGTGGGCAGCGCGCTCGCGAGGCGCCAACCGATGTACAGGTGCAGAAGGGCCAGCAGCCCGATGGCGCGCATCGCAGCCACATGGCGGCGCCGCGCGGCGATTCAAGCACAGCCCTACTGCGAGTGCGTCTACGCAGGGCGTCAGTACGACACTTCGTGGCCGTCGACGTCGATGCGCACCACCGGCCGCCCGAGCGCGGCGAGCGCGGCGCGGGCGAACGCCGTGCGCAGCGCCTCGTCCTGCTCGAAACCGCGCGGGCCGATGGCGATCGCGATGGCCAGCACCTTGTCGGCCGTCAGCACCTTGCCGCTGGCGCGCAGCGGCTCGCAGTCGTAGGCGACGAACTGTTCGTCGAGCCAGCGGCGCGCCTGGTCGGCGGGCATGGCCGCATCGTCCGCCGGCAGGTCGATCGCCGTTTCAGTGGTGCCGAACACCAGGGTCAGATGGGAGCGCATGGGCGAATAGTCTAGCCGTCAGTTCAGCCCGCCCTCGACCGGCAGCGCCTCGGCGCGCCAGCGCAGCATGCCGCCGGCCAGGTTGGCCACCTGCGCGTGGCCGGCCTTCTGCAACAGCTGCGTGGCCTGCGCCGAGCGGGCGCCGGAGCGGCACACTGCGACGATCGGCCGCGTGCGGTCCAGCTCCGGCAGGCGTGCCGACAGCTGCGACAGCGGCAGCAGCTGCGCACCGGGTATGTGGCCGAGCGCGTCGGTGAACTCGGGCGCCTCGCGCACGTCGACGACCTGGATGCGCCGACCCGCCAGCCGCTCGGCGAGGACCGCCGGCTGCATCTCCCACAGGCCGCTGAAGCCGTAGACCAGCGGTGCCCAGTCGGGGTCGCTCGCCGGCAGCGCACCGTCGTCGGGGCGGCCGCAGCGCAGGTTGGCCGGCACCGCGATGTCCATCAGCTTCGGGTGCGGCAGGCCCAGGTGGTTCATGTAGCCGGCGAAGTCGGCCTCGTCGACGTCGCCGCCCAGGCGCGGATTGAAGCGGCGCTCCTCGGCGACGCTGGTCACCGTGACGCCGCGGTAGTCGTGCGCCGGGTACAGCAGGCAGTCGGGCGGCAGCGACAGGATCTGCTCGCGCACCGAGTGGAACAGCCGGTTCGGGCTGCCCTGCTGGAAGTCGGTGCGGCCGCAGCCGCGGATCAGCAGCGCGTCGCCGGTGAAGGCCATCGTGTGGTCGTCGAGCACGAAGCTCAGGCAGCCCGCGGTGTGGCCCGGCGTCGCGCGCACCTCCAGCTGGCGAGTGCCGAAGGCCACGCGGTCGCCGTGGCTCAGCAGACGGTCGGCGCCGCTGGCTCCGGCGGCTGCGGCCAGCGCGATGCGGCTGCCGCAGCGCTGCTGCAGCAGCCAGGCGGCGCTCACGTGGTCGGCATGCACGTGGCTGTCGAGCGTGGCCACGAGAGTAAGGTCGAGTTCGCGCAGCAGCGCGCGGTCGCGCCGCTCGTGCTCGAACACCGGATCGATCAGCACCGCCTGACCGGCGTCGCCGAGCAAATAGGTGTAGGTCGACGAAGCGGAATCGAACAGTTGGCGGAAGATCAGCGACATGTCGCGCGCCGCGCGCACGACGACGCGCACGGCGCCCCGCATGCTAGCGCGGCTGCGGCGCCGAGCGATGTCAGACCGAGTCCTCGGTCGCCACCGCCAGCGCGCGCTCGACGGCCTCGAGCGCGCGCTGGCGCACGGCGTCGTCGATCATGCGGGCCGGCTTCTCGCGCACGCTGGCGACGGTGCGCTTGCGCGGCGCCGGCGTCTCGCTGCTGCTCGGCAGCCAGTCGGCGATCAGCGGCGGGCTGTGCCAGTAGGCCATGAACTCCTGCTCGGCATGCCAGGCGGGCGCCGGCTCGGGCGCGATGCCCTGCCGCGGCAGGATCAGCGTGAGCAAGGCGACGGCGGCCATGCCGGCCGTCGCCAGTCGGTGGCCGCCGCGGTGCGGCAGCGCCGACGCCCTGGGCCTCGAACCCGACGGCCGGCGCGCGAAGCCGATCGCCTCGCTCGGCCGGAGCGTGGAAGGTGTGGCCGGCCGCACGACGATCGGCGGTCGCGGCGTCGCGACGGCAGCGGGTGCGGGCACCAGGTCGTCGAAGGCGCGGCACTCGGCGACGCGCAGCAGCGGCCGCGGCTGCGCCCGGTCGTCCGGCGTGCGCAGCAGCCCCAGTCGTTGCACCAGCCGGCCGGCGCGCGGGTGGCCGGTCAGCACGACGAATGGCACCGCCAACGACAGCGGCAGCAGCATCGGCGCCAGCGCGACCATCGCCGTGCGGCGCAGCAGCCCCACCCCGGCCAGCAGCGGCAGCAGCACCAGCGTGCCGACGCGCCGCGCCGCGTCGCTCCAGGCCGGCGCCTCGGCGCCGCGCGGCGGCGACTTCCACTCCAGCTTCAGGCCGGTGAGCGCGCCCAGCACGTAGGCGCAGTGCGCCAGCATGCGCAGCGGCGCCTGCAGCGACGACATCACCAGCTCCAGCAGCGCGCCGATCGCCAGCCGCGGCACACCGCCGAAGCCGGCCGCCTCGCCGCGCGCGATCAGTGCGAGAGCGCTCAGCACACGCGGCAGCAGCAGCAGCACCAGCGTCAACAGCCACAGCGGCACATCGGTCGCGGTGCGGCCGCCGGCGCCGAAACCGAGCGCGATGAACAACAGCCACAGCGGCGCCACGCCGTACGACAGCGCACCGACCGCGAACATCGCGCGGTGCGCGCCGCGCCAGCCCGGCTCGGCCACCAGGCGCAGGTTCTGCAGGTTGCCCTGACACCAGCGGCGATCGCGCTGCAGCTCGTCGAGCAGGTTGGCGGGCGCTTGCTCCCAGCTGCCGCCGAGCTGCGGCACCAGCCACACCTCGTAGCCGGCGCGGCCCATCAGCGCCGCCTCGACGAAGTCGTGCGACAGGATCTCACCGGCCAGTCCGCCGCGGCCGGGCAGGCGGGCCAGGCCGCAGTGGCGCATGAACGGCTCGACGCGAATGATCGCGTTGTGGCCCCAGTAGTGCGCGTCGCCGAGCTGCCACCAGGCCATGCCGAGTGCGAACAGGCGGCCGGTCACGCGGCTGGCGAACTGCTGTGCGCGCGCGTGCAGCGTGCCCGGGTTGGCCACCTGCGGCAGTGTCTGGATGATGCCCGCGCGTGGCTGCTGTTCCATCAGCCGGACCAGCTGCACCAGCGTGTCGCCGCTCATCGTGCTGTCGGCATCGAGCACGACCATGTAGCGGTAGCGCCGGCCCCAGCGCCGGCAGAAGTCGGCCACGTTGCCGGCCTTGCGCTTGACGCGGCGCCGGCGCCAGCGATAGAACAGGCGCCCGCTGCCGTCGGCCGGCTCGCCGAGCATCGTGCACAGGCGCTGCCAGGCCCGCTGCTCGGCCGCACGCAGCGCCGGGTCGGCGGTGTCGGACAGCACATAGATGTCGAACAACTTCAGCGCGCCGGTGGCGGCCAGCGACTCGCAGGTGGCGCGCAAACCCGCAAAGACTGCGGCAATGTCTTCATTGCAGATCGGCATCACGATCGCGGTGCGCGCCGCCGGGTCGATCGGGGCGTGCGGCTCGGGCAGCGCCGGCGCGAAGCGGTCGCCGCGCCAGGCCACCCAGGCGCCCATCAGCGCGGTGGCGCAGCCGACGCCGACCCAGGCGAACAACAGGGTCATCAGAGCGGTGGTCGCCCACCACACGCCATCGGGATCGGCCGGCCCGGCCTCGATGCGCAGCGCCGCCGCGCCGCCGGCCATCAGCGCGACCAGCGCCAGCAGCACCGCGCGGCGGCGCTGCGCGGCGGCGTGCCAGGCGCGCGGAGGCCGTGCGGTGCGCGGCCAGCCCTGGCCGGGCCACAGCGCGAACAGCAGGCCGCGCCAGAAGCCGAACCAGGGCGACGGCGTCATCGCGCTGCGCTGCAGGGGTGGGCCCGAGCGGGCCCGGTCGGACGAAGGGGCAATGGGGGTCATGGTTCTCACTCCGGAGCCAACGCGTGGGCCCAGGTCTCGGACAGGGTGCGCGTACCGCTGCGCAGGAAGACACGCAACTCGACCGGCTGCTGCCGGTCGACGCGCTCGAAGTCGACGGTGACCCGCCAGCCCTTCAGCGCGGTGTTGGGGTGGGCGATGACGCGCAGCCCGCGCACGTTGGTGTTGGCGGTCGCGACGGCCTCGACATCGTCCTTGCCCAGGCCTTCGAGGGCCGGGCCGGCGAAGTCGATGTGGTACTGCGTGTGGCCGGCGGGGATGGCGGTCTCGCGGTAGCCGTGGCCACGGCGGCTCTGCACCGCCCAGGCGCCGGGCGGCAGCGGCTGCCGGTCGGACACCGACAGTCGCCAGGCGAACTCCATCGCCTGGCCGGGAGGCGCCAGGCGCTCGGGGAACCACCAGGCACCGATGTTGTCGTGCGTTTCATTGGGCGTGTTGAACTGCAGCAGCTCGACCCGGCCGGGGCCCCAGTCGCCGAGCGGTTCGACCCAGGCGCTCGGCCGCATCTCGTAGTGCGCCTCGAGGTCGTGGTAACTGGTGAAGGCGCGGTCGCGCTGCATCAGGCCGAAGCCACGCAGCGACGCCATCGCGAAGCTGGTGACGAACACCTTGCCCGGGTTGGTGAGCGGCCGCCACAGCCACTCGCCGCTGCCGCTGGCCACTTGCAGGCCATCGGAATCGTGCACTTCGGGGCGGTAGTCGTCGGCCATCGGTTGCGTCTCGCCGGCAAGAAACATGCTCGTCAACGGCGCGATGCCGAGGCGGGCCACCTGTTCGCGCAGCGTGATCCGCGCGCGCACGTCGATCGTGCTGGCGACGCCGGGCCGCAGCACGAAGCCGTAGGCGCCGGTGACCCGGGGCGACTCCAGCAGCGCATAGAAACGCACCTCGCGGTCGCCCGGTTTAGGGCGCTCCATCCAGAAGGTCGTGAAAGCCGGGAACTCCTCGGCGCCGGCGCCGACGGTGTCGACCGCGAGGCCGCGCGCCGACACGCCGTAACGCAGGCCCGGCGCGACGAGACGGAAGTAGCTGGCACCGAGGAAGGCGCTCACTTCGTCGCTGCGCCTGGGTTTGTCGATCCATCGGTTCAGCCGCCAGCCGGCGGCACCGGCGCTGGCGCCGTTCTCGAAGGCCTCGGCCGGGACGCGCAGCGGGCGCACCTTGTCGCCCGCCACCTCGTACATCGTCAACGGCCGCGTGAAGCCACGGCCGAGCGGAAAGTACTGCAGCTCGAACGGCGTGCCACCGCCGCGCCAGGTGGAGTACTCGGGGCGGAAGCGCTGCTTGCGGTAGGCGTCGTAGCTGAGGCCGACCAGCGCCGGATCGGCCGCCGGCGGCTGGCGGTACGGTTCGCGCGCCAGCCGATCGGCCTCGCGCGCGACGTCGTCGAAGCCGAAGGCCAGCGCCCGGCCGGCGGCCAGCGCGCAGGCGAGCCAGACGAGGGCCGAGCGCCAGTGTCTGCCGGTCATGTGGCGGGAATGCTGCATTGCACCAATCATTATTGCGTTGTGGTTCGGCGGATCAAGGTGGTCAACGCCCCGGCTGGCAACCGAATGCGTGCAACGCGGTTACCGCCGACGGCCCGGCGAGCCGTTGACCGACAAGCGGTCGCAAC
The DNA here is from genome assembly GCA_044222685.1 of Burkholderiaceae bacterium. Lineage (GTDB taxonomy): Bacteria > Pseudomonadota > Gammaproteobacteria > Burkholderiales > Burkholderiaceae_C > JAEUPI01. Next base: position 5,005 of record JBGAMU010000065.1, on the reverse strand, counting down.
GTTCCGCCGATGCCCGGGGCCGGGCCACAGGGCAACCCGCGCGCCGTCGTGCGACGGCACCGACCGGCAGCCGGGCTAACCCCTTGTCAAAGTGACCTTCGCTGGCGCCGGCGCGGCGCCGCGGCGGCGACGCGCCGACGAGCAGCACCGCCCGGGCCCGCAGCGCTGCGGTGCAGGCGTGTCACCGTCCGGGTGCGCGGCGCGCCGGCCTGCGCACGAATCGCGTGCGCGGCGCAGCCGCTCGCTGCCGTGCGCCCAGGGCGCGCAGGCGATTCGCCTGCTGGCCCGGTGCTTGCTTGTATACCGACTAGAACACCACAACGGTGCCCCATAGATGGCGGCGCCCGTGCGGGTGGCCCTTCCCATCGAACAGGAGTGACAACGATGTCGGCACAACAATGGAATCGGCGTGACCTGGTCAAGGCGGCCGGCGCGCTCGCGGCGGCGGGCTTCGGCGGCGGCGCATGGGCGCAGAAGCCCCTCGGCGTGGGCTTCATCTACGTCGGGCCACGCGACGACTACGGCTACAACCAGGCCCATGCCGAGGCGGTGGCGCTGGTCAAGAAGATGCCCGGCATGAAGGTGGTCGAAGAGGAGAACGTGCCCGAGACCAACGCGGTGCAGAAGACCATGCAGGGCATGATCGCGCAGGACGGCGCGACGCTGCTGTTCCCCACCTCGTTCGGCTACTTCGACCCGCACATCCTGGCGCTCGCGCCGAAGAACGCCGGCGTGCGCTTCGCCCATTGCGGCGGTCTGTGGAACGAGGCCAAGCACCCGAAGAACGCGGGCAGCTTCTTCGGCTACATCGACGAAGGCCAGTACCTCAACGGCGTGATCGCCGGCCACGCGAGCAAGAGCAAGAAGATCGGCTTCATCGCCGCCAAGCCGATCCCGCAGGTGCTGCGCAACATCAACGCCTTCACGCTCGGCGCGCGCGCGGTCGACCCGAAGATCACCACCACGGTGATCTTCACCGGCGACTGGAGCATGCCGGTCAAGGAAGCCGAGGCCACCAACAGCCTGGCCGACCAGGGCATCGACGTCTTCACGATGCACGTCGACGGACCCAAGGTCATCGTCGAGACGGCGGCCAAGCGCGGCAAGTTCGTCTGCGGCTACCACGCCAGCCAGGCCAAGCTCGCGCCGCAGGCCTACCTGACCGGCGCCGAGTGGAACTGGCTCACCGCCTACAAGCAGATCATCGAGGCCGCGCAGAGCGGCAAGCCGCATCCGAACTTCGTGCGCGGCGGCCTGAAGGACGGCTTCGTCAAGAGCTCGCCCTACGGCAGCGCGGTCCCCGAGGGGGCCCGCAAGCAGGCCGAGGAGGTGCGCGCCAAGATGATGGCCGGCGGCTTCGACATCTTCAAGGGCGAACTGAAGGACAACACCGGCAAGGTCGTGATCCCCGCCGGCAAGGCCTTCAAGCAGACCGATCTCGAGCTCGAGGGCATGAACTACCTCGTGGAAGGTGTGGTGGGCAAGGTCTGAGCCTGCACCGCACGGGTCGACATGGCTGCCCCCCGCGCCTGGCATGCCAGCGCCGAAGCGCTGCTGCTGCCGCTGCTCGCGCTGAGCGCGGCGCTGCTGCTGTTCGGCGTGTTCGTCTGGGTCGGCGGCAAGGATCCGCTGCAGGCGTGGACGCTGCTGTTCCGCGGGGCGTTCGGCGACGCCTTCTCGTGGCAGAACACCCTGCAGCGCGCCGCGCCGTTGATGCTCACGGCGCTGGCGGTGGCGCTGCCGGCGCGGGTGGGCCTCACGGTGATCGGCGGCGAAGGCGCGCTGGTGCTGGGCGCACTAGCCTGCGCCGGGCTGCCCTATCTGGTGCCGCTGCCCGGCGGCGTGGCCGGCAGCGTGCTGGTGCTCGCCGCCGGTGCGCTGTTCGGCGCCGTGTGGGTGGCGCTGGCCGGTGTGCTGCGCCAGTGGCGCGGCGTCAACGAGACGATCTCGAGCCTGCTGCTCGGCTACATCGCGATCGCGCTGTTCAAGCACTTCGTCGAGGGCCCGATGCGCGACCCGGCGAGCCTGAACAAGCCGTCGACGCGGCCGCTCGACGAAGGCCTGCGCATCGGCGCGATCGCGCCCGACTCGCCGCTCGGCGACGTGCACTGGGGCCTCGTCATCGGCGTGCTGCTGTGTGTGGCCGCCGGCGCATGGCTGAGCTTCACCGCGCAGGGCTTCGCGCTGCGCGTGGTCGGCGGCAACGCGCGCACCGCGCGGCTGGTCGGGCTGCCGACCGATCGCCTGATCGTGCTGGCCTGCGCGCTCGGCGGCGCCTGCGCCGGGCTGGCCGGCGCGGTCGAGGTGGCGGCGGTGCACACCTCGGCCAACGCCTCGGTGATCGCCGGCCTCGGCTACACCGGCATCCTGGTCAGCTTCGTCGCGCGCCACAACCCGTGGGCGATCCCGCCGGTGGCGCTGCTGTTCGGCGGCTTCGCCGCCGCCGGCAGCCTGCTGCAGCGGCGCATGGGCCTGCCCGATGCGTCGGTGCTGGTGCTGCAGGGTTTCGCCTTCGTCTTCATCCTGGCCGCCGAGGCGCTGCGCGGGCGGCTGTTCCAGCTGCAGCTGCCGCAGCCGCGGCTGAAGCTAGCCGCGGCGGGCGGCAAGGCGGTCGCATGAGCGGCCGGGTCGCGCCATGACGCTCGACAGCTGGATCGACCTGCTGCTGGCCATCGTCGGCGGCGCGGTGCGTGTGGGCACGCCGTTCCTGTTCGTCAGCCTGGGCGAATGCCTGACCGAGAAGAGCGGCCGCATCAACCTCGGCCTCGAGGGCGTGCTGGTGTTCAGCGCGATGGCCGGCTTCGGCGGCGCGTACCTGAGCGGATCGCCGTGGCTCGGTGTGCTGCTGGCGGGCTGCTGCGGCGCGCTGCTGGCGCTGCTGCACGGGCTGCTGTGCTCGCTGCCGCGTGTGTCCGACATCGCCACCGGCATCGCGCTGATGCTGCTCGGTGCCGGCCTGGCGTTCTACTTCGGCAAGCCGCTGATCCAGCCGCAGGCGCCGCAGATCCCGTCGATCGCGCTCGGCGCCTGGAGCGCGTCGCCGTCGGTGCAGCAGGCGCTGTCGATCAACGCGCTGTTCCCGATCGGCCTGGCGCTGGCCGCGTTGCTGGCCTGGGGCTTCGCCCACACCCGCTTCGGCCTCGTCGTGCGCATGGCGGGGGACTCGAGCGACGCGGCGCGTGCGCTCGGCTACTCGGTGAACGCGGTGCGCATCGCCGCCACCACCGCGGGCGGCTTCATCGCCGGACTCGGCGGCGCGTCGCTGTCGCTGTACTACCCGGGCAGCTGGAACGAGGGCCTGTCGAGCGGCCAGGGCCTGATCGCGGTGGCACTGGTGATCTTCGCGCGCTGGCAGCCGTGGCGCTGCCTCGGCGCCGCGTTGCTGTTCGGCGGCGCCGGCGCGATCGGGCCGGCGCTGCAGAGCGTGGGTGTCAGCGGCGGCTACTACCTGTTCAACGCCGTGCCGTATGCGCTGACGCTGGCGATCCTGGTGGCGACCTGCTCGCCGAAGCGTTCGCTCAAGGGCGCGCCGATGGAACTGGGGGTCTCGAGATGAGCGCGATCCGGGTTCCCCGGTCGCGCTCGCTCCCCCTCGGGGGGACGGCGCGCAGCGCCAAGGGGGTCATATGAGCGGACTGGGTGGGCTGAACAAGTCGCCGAACGGTGTCGTGATCGGCCTCGTGCAGCTGCAGCTGCCGGTGGTGGACACACCCGCGCAGCTGCAGCGCCAGGCCGAACGCATCGCCTGGATGGTCGGCAAGGCGCGGCGCAACCTCGGCACGATGGACCTGGTGGTGTTTCCGGAGTACGCGCTGCACGGCCTGTCGATGAGCACCGCGCCGGAGCTGATGTGCACGCTCGACGGGCCCGAGGTCGCGCGGTTCCGCGCCGCCTGCATCGAGCACCGCATCTGGGGCTGCTTCTCGATCATGGAGGCCAACCCCCACGGCAACCCCTACAACACCGGGCTGATCATCGACGACGCGGGTGCGATCCGCCTGTACTACCGCAAGCTGCACCCGTGGGTGCCGGTGGAGCCCTGGGAGCCGGGCAACATGGGCATCCCGGTGTGCGAAGGGCCCCGCGGCTGCAAGCTCGCGCTGATCATCTGCCACGACGGGATGTTTCCCGAGGTGGCACGCGAGGCGGCCTACAAGGGTGCCGAGATCATCCTGCGCACCGCCGGCTACACCGCGCCGATCCGCCACGCCTGGCGCATCACCAACCAGGCCAACGCGTTCCAGAACCTGGCCTGCACCGCCAGCGTGTGCCTGTGCGGCAGCGACGGCAGCTTCGACTCGATGGGCGAGGGCCTGTTCTGTTCGTTCGACGGCACCGTCCTCGCCGAGGGCGGCAACCGGCCCGACGAGATCGTCACCGCCGAGCTGCGGCCCGACCTGGTGCGCGAGGCGCGTGCGCTGTGGGGCGTGGAGAACAACCCCTACCAGCTGTGGCACCGCGGCTACACGGCGGTGCAGGGCGGCGCGATGGACTGCCCGTACACCTTCATGCACGACATGGTGCACGGCCGCTACCGGCTGCCGTGGGAGGCCACGGTGCAGGTCACCGACGGCACGTCCTGTGGCTTCGCCGCGCCGACGCGGCGCCACCGCGGCGCCGAGCCCAACCCCTTCGACAAGGACTGACGCCCGATGGCCACGATCCGCTCCGAGCCCTACGCCTGGCCCTACGACGGCGAGCTCACGCCGCGCAACACGGCGCTGGTCATCATCGACATGCAGACCGACTTCTGCGGCGTCGGCGGCTACGTCGACACGATGGGCTACGACCTGAGCCTGACGCGCGCGCCGATCGAGCCGCTGAAGGCGCTGCTGGCCGAGGCCCGGCGCGTCGGCCTGCACGTGATCCACACCCGCGAAGGCCACCGCCCCGACCTGGCCGACCTGCCGGCCAACCAGCGCTGGCGCAGCCAGCGCATCGGCGCGGGCATCGGCGACGCCGGGCCCTGCGGCCGCATCCTGGTGCGCGGCGAGCCGGGCTGGGA
>JBGAMU010000179.1:0-5080 GCA_044222685.1 Burkholderiaceae bacterium | reverse complement strand
GCGATGGAGCTCGCCGTGCGCCGCCTCAAGGGTGTCGGTGTCAAGATGACCTCGACCGACGCCTTCGAGGCGATCAGCCGCGGCACGCTGGACGGCGCGATCTTCTCCTACGGCGTGACGGCCAACTACAACATCCCCGCCGCCTACGCCACGCTGGGATCGGGATTCGGCGCCGCCGCGGCGATCTTCATCGTCGCCGAGAACCGCTGGAAGCAGTTTCCCGAGCACGTGAAGAAGGCCATGACCGACGCCGGCATCGAGGCCGGCGCGGCCACCTGTGCCGGCATGGACAAGGACGAGGCCGCCGACCTCGACAAGCTCAAGGCGCGCAACGTGACGATGGTGCGCTGGTCCGACGCCGACCGGGCGGCAGCGGACGCGCTGCTCGGCGACGTGGCGCGCGACTGGGCCGCCGAGGTAGACAAGCGCGGCAAGCCGGGCAGCGACGTGCTGCGCGCGGTGAGGGACGCACGTGCAGCACGCTGAAGGGGCCGGCGGCGCGGCGGCGCGCGGCGAGCGGCCGCTGCGCAGCGCGCATCGCATCGTCTCCGCTCTCGAGACCGGGTGTGGCTGGGGTGCCAGTGCCTGCCTGTTCGCGATCATGGTCATCGTGTTCGCCGACGTGGCGATGCGCTACCTGCTGAACTCGCCGCTGGCGTGGTCTTACGACCTGATCTCGCTGTACCTGATGGTCGGCGTGTTCTTCCTGGCGCTGTCGGTGACGCAGCGCGATCAACACCATGTGCGCGTCGACATCCTCGCGGCGCGCTGCCCGCCGCGGGCTCGGCACGCGATGGAACTGATCGGCAACGCGCTCACCGCCGTGGTCATGTTCGCCATCCTCGTGCGGGGCAGCGCGAAGGCTTGGAGCAACTGGCACAGCGATGCCGTCGTGGCCGGCGCCATACCGTGGCCGACCTGGCTGACCGCCGTGTTCGTGCCGATCGGCGTGGGGCTGCTGCTGCTGCGGCTGCTGTTGTCGATGTGGTCGCGGGCGGCGGCGATCGCCGGCGGCTGGACCACCGCGGTCGGCGAGGCCCCCGACTTGCCGGACAGCGCAGGCGGGAAGACCTGACATGCTGGCCGCAACCATCACCGCCATGCTGCTCGTGCTGCTGGCCATCGGCACCCCTGTGGGCTTTGCGCTCGCCATCTCGGGCACCGCCGGCCTCTATGCGGTGGGCGGCCTGCGCATGGTGCTCGGCATCCTCGACACAGCGCCGCTGTCGGCCGCCAGTTCCTACGAGCTGATCACGGTTCCGATGTTCCTGCTGATGGCCGAGTTCGTGATCATCAGCGGCGTGGCCGACGACCTGTTCAAGACCGCATCCACCTGGGTCGGGCGCGTGCGCGGCGGGCTCGGTGTGGCCACCGCGTTTGCCGGTGCGGGTTTCGGCGCGATCTCCGGTTCGTCGACCGCGTCCGCCGCGACGCTGGCATCGACCAGCATCCCGGCGATGCTCCAGGCCGGCTACGAACCCAAGCTCGCCTGCGGCGCGGTGGCGATCTCGGGCACGCTGGCGATGCTGATCCCGCCCAGCATCGCGCTGGTGCTGTACGGCATCATCGCCGACGTCAGCATCGGGCAGCTGCTGATCGGCGGCGTGGTGCCCGGGCTGCTGGTGACGCTGGCGATCGCGCTGACCGTGCTGTTGCTCGTGTGGCAAGACCCCGCGCGGGCCCCGCAGGGCCGGCCCTACAGCTGGGGCGAGAAGTTCCGTTCGCTGCGCATCGTGTGGCCGATGCTGGTGCTGTTCGCGGCCGTCACCGGCGTCATCTACCTCGGCGTGGCCACGCCCACCGAGGCCTCGGGCATCGGCGCCTTCGGGGCCTTCATGATCGCGCTGCTGCGCGGCAAGGCGAACTTCGCCGCCACGCGCCACGCGTTGCTGCGCGCCGCGCAGACGACCTGCATGATCCTCATGATCATCCTCGGCGCGCATGTCTTCGGCTACTTCTTCACCCTCACGCAGACCACGCAGCAGATCGTGGCCGCGGTCGGCGCCTGGCCGGTGGACCGCTGGGTGATCATGGCCGCGATCATCGCGATCTACCTGGTGCTGGGCTGCTTCATGGACCAGGTCGCGATCCTGATCCTGACCGTGCCCGTGATGCTGCCTCTCGTGAAGGCGCTGGGGTTCGATCCGGTGTGGTTCGGCGTGCTGGTGGTCGTCACTGCCGAAGTCGGCATGGTCACGCCGCCGGTGGGGCTGAACGTGTTCGTGGTCGCGCGCTACACCGGGCGGCCGCTGGCCGAGGTGTTCCTCGGCGTCGCACCGCATGTGGCGGCGCACCTGCTGCTGATCGCGTTGTTCTGTCTGTTTCCGCAGCTCGTGCTGTGGCTGCCGCGCACGATGCAGGGCGGCTGACAGCCGTGACCCTGCGCCTTGAACCCGACTGTTCCGCTGACCCAAGGAGACATCGATGAAGTTCACTCGGCTGAGAGCTCTCCCCCTGGCCTGCGCCGCCGCGGCGCTGCTGTGTTCACCCCTCGGCTTCGCGCAGGAGCGCATCGTGCTGCGGGTGGCCGACTCGTTCCCGGCCAGCGGTCATTACTTTTCCGAGCCGGCGGCCAAGTACTTCATGGACGCGGTCAAGCGCGCGACCAACGGCCAGGTGAGTTTCGAGCACTACCCGGCCGAGCAGATGGGCAAGGCCAAGGACCTGCTGTCGCTGACCGCCTCCGGCGTCGTCGACATCGGTTCGGTGATGCCCTCCTACGCGTCGGAGAAGATGCCTCTGTCGGCCGTGGCCGAGCTCCCGGGCGGCTTCGCGACGGCGTGCGAAGGCACGCTGGCGTACTGGAAGCTCGCGCGCGACGGCCTGCTCGCGCAGAAGGAATTCGCGCCCAACGGCATCCGCGTGCTGTTCGTGCTGGTCAGTGTGCCGTACCAGGTGCTGATGAAGCAGAAGTTCGAATCGATCAAGCAGCTCGAAGGCCGCAAGCTGCGCTCCACCGGCGCCGCCAGTGACGCCGCCATCCGCAAGCTCAACGCCGTACCCATCCGCATGGCTGCGCCGGAGATCTACGAATCGCTGTCGCGCGGCACGCTCGATGGCGTGGTGGTGTCGTACGCAGCCGCCGTGTCCTACAACCTGCACACGCTGACCAAGGCGGTCACAGCCGGCGAGAACTTCTCCAGTGCCGTCCTGACCTACTCGATAGGCGAGGCGCGCTGGAAGTCGCTGCCTCCCAACGTGCAGCAGGCCATGCTCGAAGCCGGCGACGCGGCCACGCGGCGCGCCTGCTCGATGATGGACCAGGCGACCACCGCCGACCTCGACAAGATGCGGGCCGCGGGCGCCGAGGTCGTGCGCCTGTCGCCGGCCGAGCACGGCGAGCTCGGGACGCGCTTCTCCGGCGTTGGCGGCGAGTGGGCCAAGGATCTCGACGGCCGCGGCAAGCCCGGCGGCGAGGCTCTGAAAGCGTTCGGCGAGGCGCTGCGCAGCACGCGCCCGTCGCGATGAACCGGCGGCGCGGACCTTCCGGGCCGGAGGATGCACGATGAAATCCACCCTCTGCAAGACGCTCGGCATCGAGGTTCCGATCTTCGCCTTCTCGCACTGCCGCGACGTGGTCGCCGAAGTCACGAAGGCCGGCGGCATGGGGGTGCTCGGCGTGGCCTACAAGACCGCCGAACAACTCGACGTCGAGTTGCGGTGGATCGACGAGCGCGTCGGCGGCAAGCCCTACGGCGTCGACGTGCTGCTGCCGAGCAGGTACGAGAAGCTCGGCGAGCGGCGCGTCACGGCCGACGACCTGCCAGCGGAACAGGTGAGCTTCATGCGGCGCGTGCTCGACGAGGCGGGCATCCCCCGCCTGCCCCAGAGCGAGGGTCCGGCGATGGTCCAGGATTTCCTGGACCGCATCAACATGACGCGCGAGCAGACCGAGGCGCTGCTCGAGGTGGCGCTGCGCCATCCGATCAAGGCGGTGGTCAGCGCGCTCGGCACGCCGCCGAAGGAGACCGTCGAGCGCCTGCACGGCCTGGGCATCACGGTCGGTGCGCTCGCCGGCAAGACCGAGCACGCGCTGCGCCACAAGGAGGCCGGGATCGACTTCGTCGTCGCGCAGGGCATGGAAGCCGGCGGACACACCGGCAAGGTCACCTCGATGATCCTGTGGCCGCAGTTGATCGACGCGGTGGCACCGCTGCCGGTGCTGGCCGCCGGAGGCATCGGCCGCGGGCGGCAGATGGCCGCGGCGCTGGCGCTCGGGGCCGAAGGCGTGTGGTGCGGCTCGATCTGGCTGGGCACGCGCGAGAGCGAGCTGACGCCGGCGCTCAAGCGCCGCTTCTTCGCCGCCGGCAGCGAGGACACCGTGCAGAGCCGGCTGCGTTCGGGTAAGCCGGCGCGCGTGCTGCGCAGCAAGCTCTCCGACGCCTGGGAGCGCCCAGAAGCGCCGGCGTTTGCGCCCATGCCGTACCAGACGATGCTGATGGTCGAGCCGCACCTGCGCGTCGAGCGCGGCAACGACGATCAATGGCAGTACTACCCGGTCGGCCAGCTGGTGGGCGACATGCGCGCCGAGACCAGTTGCCGGCAGGTCGTCCACGACATGATGAACGAGCTGATCGAAGCCACGCAACGGCTGGCGGGCATGGTGCTGGCCGACGAAGATGAAGTTCGATCAACCCAGAGACCACAGCGATGAATCACGAAGCCACCACCGTCGTCACTCACGACGGCATCACCACCCTCACCCTGAACCGGCCGCAGCGGATGAACGCCCTCAGCCGGCGCATGATCGACGAGATGCTGGACGTGCTCGATCGCGCGCACCGCGGTAACGAGACGCGCGTCATCGTGCTGACCGGCGCCGGCCGCGGCTTCTGCGGCGGGGCCGACTTGAAGGACCTCGGCGGCACCGAGGGTTTGCTGCCGCACGAGGGCGCCGAGTCCAAGCGCCAGGGCCTGCGGCATGGCGTGCAGAGGCTGATCCGCGCGCTGCGCGACTGCGACGTGCCGGTGATCGCCATGGTCAACGGCGACGCCGCCGCAGGCGGCTGCGACGTGGCGCTGGCCTGCGACATCCGCATCGGCTCGGAACGCACGCGTTTCATGGAGTCGTTCGCGCGCA
>JBGAMU010000064.1:0-23195 GCA_044222685.1 Burkholderiaceae bacterium | reverse complement strand
CGCCGCGGCCAGCGCCGGCGTCGCCGGCGTGGTGCTGATCTTCTGGCCCGAGGTGGTGGCCGCCGGCGCGCGACCGAACGCCGGGCTGGGCCTGGCCGTCGGCCTCGGCGCGGTGGTCTGCGCCTGCCTGGGCAACGCGATGACGCTGACGCTGTCGCGCCGCGGCCTGCCGCTGGTGCCGGTGCTGGCGTGGTGCATGGGTTATGCCGCAGGGGCGCTGCTCGGCGTCGCCGCGCTGCAGGGCCACACGCTGGCGCCCGGCGCCGGCCCGGCCTGGTGGATCTCGTTGCTCTACCTGGCGGTCTGCGGCACGGTGACGGCGTTCCTGCTGTACTTCAAGCTCGCGCAAGGCGTCGGCGCGGCGCGCGCGGCGATGACCGGCGTGATGATCCCGCCGATCGCGCTCGCCGTCTCGGCCGCGCTCGAGGGCTGGCGGCCGACGGCGCTGTCGTTCGCCGGCATCGCGCTGTGCGTCGGCAGCGTCTACGTGGCAACACGACCGACGCCGGCGGCCGCAGAGCACTAGCCTTCGTGCACGCGCCCGCGGCCGGCCTTGATGGCGCTCTTCTTCGTCTTCGACTCGAGCCGGCGTTCGCGCGAGGCGCGCGTCGGCGCGGTGGCGATGCGCCGGCGCGGGATGGTGGCCGCCGCGTCGAGCAGCTCGCGCAGGCGCGTGATCGCCGCGTCGCGGTTGCGTGGCTGGCTGCGGTGCTCCTGCGCCTTGATCGTCACCACGCCGTCGCCGCCGATGCGCTGATCGCTGCGCGCCAGCAACCGCGCCTTCAACGGCTCGGGCAGGCTGGAGGCGGCGACATCGAAGCGCAGCACGATGGCGCTGGACACCTTGTTGACGTTCTGCCCGCCGGCGCCCTGGGCGCGCACCGCGTCGAACTGCAGTTCGCGCTCGTCGAGCGTGTAGGCAATGCGCGGCATGGCGGCGCTGTGCGTCAGGCGACGTGAACAGGCACGCGGGGTGCCAGTGCGCACATCAGCTCGTAGCCGACCGTGCCCGCCGCGTGGGCGACCTCGTCGATCGGCAGCACGCTGTCGCGCGGGCCGCGGCCCCACAGCGTGACCTCGCTGCCCGGCTGCGCGTGCGGCACCGGCGTCAGGTCGACGGTGATCATGTCCATCGACACCCGGCCCACCGTGCGTGTGCGCACGCCGTCCACCAGCACCGGCGTGCCGGTCGGCGCCAGACGCGGGTAGCCGTCGGCATAGCCGCAGGCGACGACGCCGATGCGCAGCGCCTGCGGCGCGACGAACTGGCTGCCGTAACCGACCGCCGCGCCGGCGGCCAGCGCCTGCACCGCGATCAGCTGGGCCCGCAGCGTCATCGCCGGCTGCAGGCCCCAATGCGCCGCGTCGTGCTCGGGATGATCGGGCGCGCTGCCGTAGACCATGATGCCCGGTCGTACCCAGTCGGCCGCGGTGGTGTCGGCATGGCGCAGCAGCGCGGCGCTGTTGGCCAGCGTGCGCTCGCCGGGCAGGTCGGCGGCGGCCTGCTGAAACACCGCCAGCTGCGCCGCCACGCCGCGCGCGCCATCGGCGTCGGCGAAGTGCGACATCAGCGTGATCTCGTCGACCTGCGGCAGCGCCTCCAGCCGCGTCCAGGCGCTGCGGAACGACTGCGGCGCGAAGCCGAGCCGGTTCATGCCGCTGTTGAGCTTGAGGAACACGCGGTGCGGCTGCTGCGTCTTGTGACGGCCGAGCCAGTCAATCTGCGCCTCATGGTGCACCGTGTGCCACAGGTTCAGCCGCGAGCAGGTTTCGAGGTCGCGTGCGTCGAACGTGCCTTCGAGCAGCAGCACCGGCCCACGCCAGCCGAGCGCGCGCACGCGTTCGGCTTCGGCCAGGTCGAGCAGCGCAATGCCGTCGGCGCCGCGCAGGGCCTCGTAGACGCGCTCGATGCCGTGGCCGTAGGCATTGGCCTTCACCACCGCGAACACGCGCGCACCGCCGGCGGCCGCGCGCGCGCGGGCGAGGTTGCTCGACAGCGCATCGTGGTGGATCAGGGCTTCGATCGGGCGCGGCATGGGCGGCGCTTCTTCCTTGATTCGAGGGGCAGGGGATTCCCCGGTTGGCCGGTTCGGGCCTTCCGGGCGCGCCGATTGCAAGACATGCGCATGCTATAACGCCCCGCATTTGTCCGGCGCCGCACGAGCTGCCGGCTGCGCCGGAGCGCCGCACGCGAAGCGAATGAAAAGAGGCTTCTACACCATCATGTCGGCGCAGTTCTTCAGCTCGCTGGCTGATAACGCGTTGCTGGTCGGCGCCATCGAACTGTTGAAGACCTCGCAAGCGCCGGCCTGGCAGGTGCCGGCGCTGACGCCGATGTTCGCGTTGTTCTACGTGATCCTGGCGCCGCTGGTGGGTGCGTTCTCCGACGCCGTGCCGAAAGGCAAGGTGATGTTCGTCTCGAACACCATCAAGGTGGTCGGCTGCCTGTTGATGCTGTTCGGCGGCCACCCGTTGATGGCCTATGCCGTGGTCGGCCTCGGCGCCGCGGCCTATTCGCCGGCCAAGTACGGCATCCTCACCGAGCTGCTGCCGCCGTCGCAGCTGGTCAAGGCCAACGGCTGGATCGAAGGCCTGACGATCGCCTCGATCATCCTCGGCGTGCTGCTCGGCGGCCAGCTGGTCGGACCGGGCCTGGCGCCATGGCTGCTCGGCTTCGATCTGCCGGGCCTGACCACCAGCGTCGACACGGCCCCCGAGGCCGCGATCAGCTCGATCGTGCTGCTGTATGTCGTGGCGGCGATCTTCAACCTGTTCATCCCGCGGACCGACGCGGTGCTGCAGCCGCTGACGGCCAACGTGGGCGAACTGGTGCGCGACTTCAGCCAGTGCAACGCCAGGCTGTGGGCCGACAAGCTGGGCCAGATCTCGCTGGCCACCACCACGTTGTTCTGGGGCGTGTCGGGCAATCTGCGCGTCATCGTGTTCGCCTGGGCCGCGGCGGCGCTCGGCTACGGCACGACGCAGGCCTCGTCGCTGGTCGGCGTGGTGGCGATCGGCACGGCGGTCGGCGCGGTGCTCGCGTCGTGGCTGATGCGCCTGGACCGCGCGACGTCGGTGATTCCGCTCGGCATCGCGATGGGGCTGCTGGTGATCGGGCTGAATTTCATCCGCGATGCGTGGATCGCGGCGCCGTTCCTCATCGTGCTCGGCGCCATCGGCGGCTTCCTGGTGGTGCCGATGAACGCGCTGCTGCAGCACCGCGGACACAACCTGATGGGCGCCGGCCGCTCGATCGCGGTGCAGAACTTCAACGAGCAGGCGGCGATCCTCGGGCTCGGCGCCTTCTACACCGGCATGACCAAGCTGGGCCTGTCGGCGTTCGGCGCGATCGGCATCTTCGGCATCGTGGTGGCTGGCACGATGTGGTGGATCCGGCGCTGGCATCAGAACAACTGCGTCAAGCATCGCGATGAGGTCGAGCGCCTGCTCGCGATCGCGCGCTCGGACTGCCACTGAGCCAACCTCGGCACGGCCGAGCGTGGCAGTCACCGATGCGCGCGACGGCTGCCTCATCGAGCGCCTCGCATCTCGCCGGCTGGGCCGTGCTGGCCCTGCTGTTCAACGCCTTCACCTGGGGCGTGTCGTGGTGGCCGTTTCGCGAACTGCAGTCGCGCGGCCTGCATCCGCTGTGGGCCACCGCGCTGTGCTATGCCATCGCCGCGCTGGCGCTCGCCGCCTGGCGGCCGGCCGCGGTGGTCGAAGTGGTGCGCACGCCGAGCCTGTGGGTGCTGGTGCTCGCCTCGGGCTGCACCAACGCCGCGTTCAACTGGGGCGTCACGATTGGCGACGTCGTGCGCGTGGTGCTGCTGTTCTACCTGATGCCGCTGTGGGCGCTGCTGCTCGCGCGCTGGCTGCTCGGCGAGGCGTTCGGCCTGCGCGCGGGCGCCTGCATTGCGCTGGCGCTGGCGGGAGCGGGGGTCGTGCTGTGGCCGGAGCAGGCCGGCCAGGGGCCGCTGCCGCGCCAGCTGGCCGACTGGCTGGGCGTGCTGGGTGGCTTCAGTTTCGCGCTCAACAACGTGATGCTGCGCCACCAGGCCCGCCGCAGCGGCATCGCACGCGGCTGGGCCATGTTCGTCGGCGGCGCCGTGGTGGCGGGCACGCTGGCGCTCGCCCTCGGTGTCGCGACGCCGGCGTGGTCGGGTTCGGCCGCGTGGGGGCCGTCGGCGTGGGTGCCGGGCACGGTGGTGCTGGCGGTGTGGTTCATCGGGTCGAACCTGGCGCTGCAGTTCGGCGCGGCCCGGCTGCGGGCCGGCACCACCGCCGTCGTGATGGTCAGCGAAGTGCTGTTCGCCAGCGTGTCGGCGATCGCGCTCGGTGCCGGCGAGCTGACCTTGCGTGTGGCCTGCGGCGGCGTGTTGATCCTGACCGCGGCGTTGATCGCCGCGCTGGGCGAGGCCCGTTCGGCACGCTCGCCGGACGAGGCGTGAACCGCTAGCGCGCGCGGCGGCGTGCGGTCGGCACGCTCTTCTTCAGGCGTGCCACCACGGCGGCCAGTTCGGCCGTGGCCAGTGGCTTGGCCAGATAGGCGTCGCAGCCGGCCAGGCTGCCGCGCACTCGATCGGTCGCGCCGGCATGCGCCGACACAATGGCCACCACCGGAGCCTTGCCCGGCTGACGCTTGATGTGCTGGCACAGCGTCAGCCCGTCGAGCGGACTGTCCTCGCCGAGCTCGACGTCGAGGCACACCAGGGCGTACGAGTGGCGCGCCAACTGATCGAGCGCGGCATCGCTGTCGCGCACGGCATGCGTGCGCACGCCCATTTCAGCCAGCTTCAGCTCGAGAAAGCGCAGCGCGATGTCGCTGTCGTCGACCAGCAGCGCCTGCAGCACCTCGGCGGCCGCGACCGGCGCGGCGGCCGAGGCCTCCTGCCGGTCGGGGAACAGATCGGCCAGTGCCGACAGCTGCGAGGGTGGGTACAGCGCGGCCGGTTCGGTGCGCGGGCCGGCGGATCGTGATGCAGCGTCGGCTGTCGACGCCGCCGGCGCATCGAGCGGCCGCTCGAGGTTCAGCAACAGCGCGGCGTCGAGTTCGCGCAGCAGGTGCAGCGCATCGATCGGTCGCGGCAACCGGGCCAGTGCGCCGTCGGGCGCACGGCTGCCGATGTAGAGGCTGCTGCCGATGCGGCGCTCGCGCGCCACCCGCTCGCTGGCGGCGCGTGCATCGCCGTCGACGACCAGGAAGCGGGCGCTCTCGATCGAGTCGACCAGCAGGTAGCCCGGCGTCCGATGCGCGGCCAGGCGGAAATGGGCCGACAGGGCCTGGCGTTCGAAGTCGCTGAAGCCGATCAGACAAACGGCGTGGGGGAAGGGCATGGCTGGAACGGGCAGAAGACGGGGATCGGGCGCAGCTTCTGGATGGTCGGCTCGTGCCGCCGCAGCGTCAATCCTCCAGGTGGCCGATCGCCCGGGATAACATCACGCCGCGGCGCACTGCCGTTCGGGGGAGTCATGCCACAGGCCGATGTGTGGGGGTTCGAGGCCCAGGGCATCGACGGCAAGCGCGTGCGCCTGAGCCAGCACAAGGGCAAGGTGCTGCTGATCGTCAACACCGCCAGCCAGTGCGGCTTCACGCCGCAGTTCGATGGGCTGGAGGCGCTCTGGCGGGCCTACCAGGACCAGGGCCTCGTCGTGCTCGGATTCCCGAGCAACGAGTTCGGCGCCCAGGACCCGGGCAGCAACGACGAGATCGCGTCGTTCTGTCGCATGAATTACGGCGTTAGCTTTCCGATGATGGGCAAGGTCGAGGTCAACGGCAGCGGCGCGCATCCGCTGTACCAGTGGCTCACGCGGGAGGCGCCGGGGCTGCTTGGCAGCACCGGCATCAAGTGGAACTTCACCAAGTTCCTGGTCGGCCGCGACGGCAGGACGATCAAGCGCTACGCGCCGCAGGACGAGCCGGCCAGGCTGGCGAAGGACATCGAGGCCGCGCTGGCGGCGTGATCACGGCCGGGGCCCGGCGATGGGCGAACCGCACGCCACGATAATCGCCTGTCCATTGCCGGAGCCAAGCATGTTCGAGCACGTCGAGCCCTACGCGGGCGATCCGATCTTCGCGCTGGTCGACGCCTTCAATGCCGACAAGCGGCCGCACAAGGTGAACCTGTCGATCGGCATCTACTTCGACGAGGCCGGCCGGCTGCCGGTGCTGGCGAGCGTGCGCGAGGCCGAGTCGCGTCTGCTGGCGACCGGTGGCCCCAAGCCCTATCTGCCGATGGAAGGCGCCGCCGACGCGCGGCGTGCGGTGCAGGCGCTGCTGTTCGGCGCGCAGCACGAGGCGATTACCTCGGGGCGCGTGGCCACCATCCAGTCGGTCGGCTCCAGCGGCGGGCTCAAGGTCGGCGCGGACTTCCTCAAGCGCTGGTTCCCGGCCAGCGAGGTGTGGATCAGCGACCCGAGCTGGGACAACCACCGTTCGATGTTCGAGGGCAGCGGCTTCACGGTGAAGGCCTACCCCTACTACGACGCCGCCACCGGCGGTGTGCGCTTCGAGGCGATGCTGGAGGCGGTCGACCGGCTGCCGGCGCGCAGTGTGGTGCTGCTGCACGCCTGCTGCCACAACCCGACCGGTGTGGACCTGACGCCGGCCCAGTGGGACCGCCTGATCCCGGTGCTGAAGCGCCGCGAGCTGATCCCCTATCTCGATCTCGCCTACCAGGGCTTCGGCGACGGGCTCGATGCCGACGCCTATGCGGTGCGGGCGATGGCGGCCACCGGCATGGCCTTCATCGTGGCCAACTCGTTCTCCAAGAGCATGAGCGTGTACGGCGAGCGCTGCGGCGCGCTGTCGGTGGTGTGCCCCACCGCGCGCGAGGCCGAGCTCGTGCTCGGCCAGCTCAAGCTCACCGTGCGCCGCATCTACTCGAGCCCGGCCATCCACAGCGCCGGCATCATGGCGCTGGTGCTCGGCGAGCCGGCGCTGCGCGCGATGTGGGAGCGCGAGGTGGGCCAGATGCGCGAGCGCATCCTCGCCATGCGCAAGGCGCTGCACAGCGTGATCAGCGCCCGCGTGCCCGGGCGCGACTTCGGCTACCTGCTGACGCAGCGCGGCATGTTCAGCTACACCGGCCTGTCGGCGGCGCAGGTCGATCGCCTGCGCGAGGAGCACGCGGTCTACCTGATCCGCTCGGGCCGCATGTGCGTGGCCGGGCTCAACGCCGGCAATGTCGAGCGCACCGCGCAGGCGATGGCCGCCGTGATGGACCCCCCCGAAGCGCCTTCGGCGCCTCCCCCCGGGGGGCGCCGCTAGCGGACCGGCAAAGCCGGATCCGCAGCGGCCGCTTGGTTGCGCCGAATCCGTCGGAGGGTGCGGCTCAAGGCGCTGGCTGCGCGGCGGCGGCGGCGATCACGCCGCGCAGCCAGCGGTGCGCCGCGTCGTTGTCGCGGCGCAGGTGCCACACCATCTCGACGTGCACGCCGCCGGGATCGAACGGCAGTTCGCGCGTGACCAGGTCGGTCTGCGTGCCGGTGGCCTCGAGGAACATCTGCGGCAGCACGGTCAGCAGGTTCGATTCGCGCACCACGCGGCCGGCGGTGGAGAACTGGTTCACCGTCAGCACGATGCGCCGGCGCCGGCCGATATCGGCCAGCGCGCGATCGACCAGGCCCTGCGGCCGGCCGGAAAAGCTGACCAGCAGGTGGTGCGCCTCGCAGAACGCGTCGAGCGTCAGCCGGCGTCGCGCCAGCGGGTGGCCGCGCCGCATCACGCAGACATAACGCGTGTCGTACAGGCGCACGTGGTGCAGCGTGGCGTCGTCACCCTGCGTGACCAGCGCGGCCAGCAGGTCGGGGAAGTGGCCGACGGCGAGATCGGCGTCGCCGCGTTCGAGCAGCTGCCGCGGGTCGCGCGTCAGCAGCGGCATCACACGCAGGTCGGCCAGCGCCGCCGAGGCCTCGACCGCCCGCACGGTGGCCGGCATCAGCAGCGCGGCGGTGGCGTCGGCCATCGTCAGCCGGAAGTGGACTGCATCGCGCGTCGGCTCGAAGGCATCGGGCGACAGCGAGCGCTGCAGCGTCGACAGCGCGGAGCGCACCTGGGGCCACAGGGCCTGCGCGCGCAGCGTCGGTTTCAGGCCGGTGGCGGTACGCGTGAACAGCACCTCGCCGAGCGCCTCGTGCAGGCGCTTCAGCGCGTGGCTGGCCGCAGGCTGGGTCATCGCCAGCACCGCGGCAGCCCGCGTCAGGCTGCCCTCGGCCATCAGGCTGTCGAAGACACGCAGCAGGTTGAGGTCGAGCGTGCGGAAGTTGGCGCCGCCATGGGGGGTAGACATGAGCGCTGTTTATATCGCCAATGAGCAATCTTCAGTTGTGTGAACTAGGTATTTACCCTAATCTTCGAGCCACGGTCAACAAAGACCGATCGTTAGGGAACCTCATCATGACAACCGTCACCACTGTTCATCCGGCCGATGTCGGCATGCCGCGCGGGTCGGTCTGGGCGGCGCAGGCCGCGCTGGCGCTCGGCGATGCGTTGCATCGCCTCTTCACCCGACGTCCGCGGGCGGCGCGTTCGCGCGGCGAAGAGGCCGAGTCGCTGCGCGCCTACGCGCTGAGCATCCGCCAGTCGGACCCCGGCTTCGCCGCCGACCTCTACGCCGCGGCCGACCGCCACGAGGCGCAGGGCTGAAGCGACGTCAGATACAGCGGCCGCCGTCGACTTCCATCGCCACGCCGGTGACCATCGACGCCTCGTCGCTGCACAGGTAGCAGGCGGCGTTGCCCAGGTCCTCGGGCGTCGAGAAGCGCCCGATCGGAATCGTGCTGAGGAACTTGGCCCGCATCTCGGGCGTGTCCTCGCCCATGAACGACTTCAGCAGCGGCGTCTCGCCGGCCACCGGGTTGAGCGCCACCACCCGGATGCCGAACGGTGCCAGCTCCACCGCGTTGGCGCGTGTCGCCGTGATGACCCAGCCCTTGCTGGCGTTGTACCAGCTCAAGCGCGGCCGCGGGCTCACGCCGGCGGTGGAGGCCATGTTCAGCACCACGCCGCGGATGCCCTTGGCCCCTGGCGCATTGGCCTTCAGCCGCGGCACCACCTCGCGCATCGCCAGGTAGATCGCCTTCATGTTGACCGCGACGATGCGGTCGAAATCGGCCTCGCTCACCTGTTCGAGCGGCTGCGGCAGATGGGTGACGCCGGCGTTGTTGACCAGGATGTGAATGCCGCCCAGTCGCTGCACGGCCGCCTCGGCCATCGCATGCACGTCCGCCGCGACCGCCACGTCGGCGCGGACCCACTGCGAACCGGTGGCCTCGGCCACGCGGCGGGCGGCTGCCTCGTCGCGGTCGGCCACCAGCACGCGCGCGCCTTCGGCGACGAACTTGCGCACGATGCCTTCGCCGAAACCCGATCCGCCGCCGGTGACGATGGCGCATTTGTCCTTGAGTCGCATGGTTCGATCTCCGAGGTGTCGATGATGGATGACGTCTCAGACGCCGAGGTAACGGTGCCACAGCGCACGGTCGGCGTCGAGTGCCTCGGAGCTGCCGCTCCAGGCCACGCGCCCCTTCTCGATGATGACGTGGCGGTCGGCCAGGTGGATCAGGCGCTGCACGTACTTGTCGATCACCAGGATCGCCTGCCCGGCCTGGCGCAGCGCGGCCAGCGCACGCCAGATCTCCTCGCGGATCAGCGGCGCCAGGCCCTCGGTGGCCTCGTCGAGGATCAGCAGCCGCGGATTGGTCACCAGCGCGCGGCCGATCGCCAGCATCTGCTGCTCGCCGCCGGACAGCTGGTGTCCCATGTGGCCGCGGCGTTCGGCCAGCCGCGGGAACAGCTGAAACACGCGCGCGGCGTGCCAGTCGGTGGTGCCGTCGGCCGCCGGCCGCGTGAAGGCGCTCAGGTGTTCGAGCACGCTCAGGTTGGGATAGACCTGCCGCCCCTCGGGCACCAGCGCGACGCCGCGGCGGGCGATGCGGTGCGCGGGTTGGCCGAGCACGGCGTCGCCGGCGAAGCGGATCTCGCCCGACTGCGACGGCACGATGCCGATGATGGCGTGCACCAGCGTGGTCTTGCCCATGCCATTGCGGCCGAGCAGGCCGACCGCCTCGCCGGGCGCAACCTGCAGATCGATGCCGTGCAGCACGCGCGCGCTGCCGTAGGCGGTGTGCAGGCCCCGCACGTCGAGCAGCGGCGGCGGCGTGGACGCGTTCATTCCTGCCCCAGGTAGGCGCCGATCACCTGCGCGTCGCGCCGGATCACGTCGGGCGTGCCGCTGGCGATGATCCGGCCGCTGACCAGCACCGACACCCGGTCGGCCAGCCGGAACACCGCGTCGACGTCGTGCTCGATCAGCAGCAGCGTGGTCTGCTGGCGCAGCCGCTCGATCATCCGCTCCATGCGCAGCGACTCTTCCGGCCCCATGCCTGCCATCGGCTCGTCGAGCAACACCAGGCGCGGTCGCGCCGCCACCGCCATGCCGACCTCGAGGGCGCGTCGCTGGCCGTGCGACAGCCGATCGGTTGCAGCATCGGCCTGGTCTTCGAGGCCGAGCGTCGGTAGCAGCGCGCGTGCACGTTCGAACAGCTCGCGCTCGGCCGTCACCGCGCGCCAGGCGCGCAGGCTCGAGCCGTCGATGGCCTGCAGCGCCAGCGCCAGCTGCTCCAGCACCGAGAAGCTGCGGAACAATCGCGTGATCTGGAACGAGCGGGCCAGGCCGCGGCGGGCGCGCTGGTGCGCGGGCAAGCGCGTGATGTCCTCGCCGGCGAAGACGATGGTCCCGGCATCGGGCGCCAGCTGGCCGCCCAGCTGCGACACCAGCGACGTCTTGCCGGCGCCGTTGGGGCCGATCAGCGCGTGCACCTCGCCGGCACGCACCTGCAGGTCGACGCAGTCGGTGGCGACCACGCCGCCGAAGCGTTTGCTCAGCTGCCGCACGTCGAGCAGCGGTGGCGCACTCATCGTGAAACGCGCCGGCGCAGCTGCCCGGCCAGCCCGACCAGGCCATTGCGCGCGAACAGCACCACGGCCAGCAGCACCCAGCCGGTCCAGAACTCCCAGTGCGGCGTGGCGCTCGACAGGCCCTCCTGCAGCAGCACGAGCGCCGCGGCGCCGAGCACGCCGCCCCACAGCGTGGCCACGCCGCCGAGGATGACCATCACCATCAGCGTGCCCGATTGCGTCCAGTGCAGCAGATTGGGGCTCACGTAGCCCTGCTGGTTGACCGCCAGTGCGCCGGCCACGCCGCCCAGCATGCCGGCGACGATGAAGACCACCAGCCGCAGCCTGAAGGTCGGCAGGCCGAGCGCCTCGGCGCGCTGGTCGTCGTCGCGGATCGCGATCACCGCGCGGCCCAGGCGCGACGGCACGAAGCGCGCGAGCGCGACCAGGCTGGCGCCGAGCACGGCCAGTGCGACGTAATAGAACGTGGTCGGATCCTTCAGGTCGAGGCCGAAGCCGATCACCGAACGTTGCCGGATGTTCAGCCCCTCGTCGCCGCCATAACCCTTGATCGAGTTGGCCAGGTAGAACAGCATCTGCGCGAAGGCGAGCGTGATCATGATGAAGTAGACGCCCCGCGTGCGCAGCGAGATCGCGCCGATCGCCGCCGCGACCAGGCCGGTGACCAGCAGCGTGGCCGCGACGTGGCCGGCACCGTTCAGCAGCCCTTCGCTGACCATCACGCCGGTCACGTAGGCACCCAGCCCGACGAAGGCCGCGTGGCCGAACGACACCATGCCGCCGTAGCCGAGCACCAGGTTCAGGCTGGTGGCGGCGATTGCGAAGACCAGGATGCGCCCGGCCATGCTGATGTAGAACGGCGCGCCGAGCGCCTGCAACAGCAGCGGCAGCGCCAGCGCCGCCAGCACGATCCCCCCGACGGCAATGGCGCGTGGCGTCATCGGCTCATGCGCGGGAAGGGAACAGGCCTTGGGGCTTGAGCGCCAGCACCACGGCCATGAATACATAGACCGCGATCGAGGCGATCGCCGGCCCGGCCGCGCTGGCCCACTGCGGCGGCAGGAACTCGCGGAATAGCTGCTGCAGCAGCGTGCGGCCGAGGGTGTCGATGCAGCCGACCAGGATCGCCCCGATCAGCGCACCGCGGATCGAGCCGATGCCGCCGATCACGATGACGACGAAGGCGAGGATCAGGATGTTCTCGCCCATGCCGACCTGCACCGCCAGCAGCGGCCCGAGCAGCGCGCCGCCCACCGCGCACAGCCCGGCCCCGATGCCGAACACCGCGGTGAACAGGCGCTGCACCGGCACGCCCATCGCCTCGGTCATCACGCGGTTGGAGGCGCCCGCGCGCACCAGCGCGCCGAGCCGCGTCTTCGCCACCAGCAGGTACATCGCCGCCGCCAGCACGAAGCCCACAGCGAGGATCAGCAGCCGGTAGGCCGGGTAGCTCAGGCCCGGCATCAGCTCCACCGGCCCGGCCAGCGCGTCGGGCGCCGACAGCGGCAGATCGGTGCCGAACACCATCTTGACGCCGTCGTTGAGGATCAGGATCAGCGCAAACGTCGCCAGCACCTGCGACAGATGGTCGCGCGCGTACAGCGTGCGCAGCAGCGTCACCTCGAGCAGCATGCCGAACAGCGCGGTGAGGCCGATCGCGCCGAGCACGCCGAGCACGAACGAGCCGGTCAGCGCGACCAGCCAGGCGGCGACGAAGGCGCCCACCATGTAGAGCGACCCGTGCGCCAGGTTGATCATGTCCATCACGCCGAACACCAGCGTGAGGCCCGCCGCGAGCAGGAACAGCATCAGGCCGAACTGCAGCCCGTTCAAGAGCTGCTCGACGATCAGCAACGCGGGCATCCGCTCAGCAGCGTTCGATGGCCCACTGCCAACCGCGCCACCCCAGTGGCGCGTCCCCAAGTGAACACCGCGGATCCGGCTCTGCCGGGCCGCCGGTGTTGCCCCCTCGAGGGGGAAGCGGCCGCCAGGCCGCTGCGGGGGTGGTTCATCTCATCTTGCAGTCGCCGACGTAGGCGTCGCCGTGGTCCTTGAGGATCGGCTGGTTGAACGACTTGTTGATCAGGCCGCCCTTGCCGTCGCTGCCCACCGTGCGCACGAAATAGTTCTGGATCGGGTACTGGTTGGTGTTGAACCTGAACGGCCCGCGCACCGAGTCGAACTTCGCCGCCTTCAGCGCCTTGCGCACCGCCTCGCGGTCGTCGAGCTTGCCCTTCACGTCGCGCACCGCGGCGTGGATCAGCTGCGCCGCGTCGTAGCCCTGCGAGGCGTAGAGCGTGGGGATGCGCTTGTATTCCTTCTGGAATTCGGCGACGAACTTCTGGTTGGCCGGGTTGGCGAAGTCGGGCGACCAGTGCGCGGTGTTGAACAGGCCCGACATCGCCGGGCCCACCGGATTGATCACGTCCTGGTCGGCCGAGAAGCCGGGCAACACCAGCTGGACGTCCTTGCTCAAGCCGGCACCGACGAACTGCTTGATGAAGTTGATGCCCATGCCACCGGGCAAAAAGATGTACACCGCCTGCGGCTTGGCGGCGCGCACCTCGGCGAGCTCGGCCGCATAGTCGAGCTGGCCGAGCTTGGTGTAGTTCTCGCCGATCACCTGGCCCTTGAAGGTGCGCTTGAAGCCGGCCAGCGAGTCCTTGCCGGCCTGGTAGTTGGGCGCCAGCAGGTACACGCTCTTCAGCTCGCGCTGGTTGGCGAAGGCGCCGGCCGCCTCGTGGTAGGCATCGTTGGGCCAGCTCACCGCGAAGAACAGCGGATTGCAGTCCTTGCCGGCCATCGACGACGGCGCGGCGTTCGGGCTGATGTAGAAGGTGTTGCTGTCCAGCGCCTCGGGCAGCGCGGCCAGCATGATGTTGGAGAACACCACGCCTGTCATGAAGTCGACCTTGTCGCGCTTGATGTTCTTCTCGAACTGCTGCTTGGCGACGTCGGGCTTGAACTGGTCGTCGCTGACCAGCACCTCGGCGGGCAGGCCACCGAGCTTGCCGCCGTTCAACTTCACCGCGAGCAGGAAGCCGTCGCGGATGTCGACGCCGAGCGCCGACGACGGCCCCGACAGCGTGCTGACGAAGCCGACCTTCACCTTGTCGGCGGCCTGCGCGCTCAGTGTCGCCAGGGTGGCGGCCAACGCCAGCGCGCCGAGGCGCGCGGTGCAACGAAACGAGGAGGGCATGTCGGTCAACCTTTCTGTTGTGGGTTCAGACCCAGATCTGGATCACGTAGTCGAACGGCGCCTGCGCGTTGAACAGGTCCACGCGCTGTAGCTGGATCCTCAGCACGCCGTCGGAGCCGCGCACCAGGGTGTGGTGGTAGCGGCCGCCGAAATGGCGGATCGTGTCGCGCCGCAGCTCCATCATGTGGAAGCGCGAGCGCACGACGATGCGCCTGTCCTGCACCGACTCGAGCGCGACATGGCTGACGATGTGATTGGTCTCCCACAGCGGTGCCTGCGACCACGCGTTGGGATGCATGACACGCCCCTTGCGGATCTCCATCAGCAGCTTGTCCTCGATGAAGATCGACGGCGAGCTCTCCCATTCGGTCTGCTCGGGGCGCGCCGGCATCCAGTAGAGGCCGTCGTCGTCAAACAGGTCCATCCAGGCCTGCCAGTGCTTGCCGTCGAGCAGTTCGGCCTGGCGATACAGCAGTTGCTCGACCTCGCGCTGCACGTCGGCACCCACCGCCAGGCCGGGCAGCGGCACGGGCGCCGCGGTCATCTGCGGCCCGCGCGGCGAATGCGACGGCTCGATCGCCTGCGCGCCGGTGGCGCCGCGCGCGACCGCGCCGTCGATCACGATGTCCTGGTCGAGCAGGTGCTGCAGGTCTGGCCCTGCACTGGGGATCGCGACGTCCTTGGTGGTGCTCATGCTGCGGCTCCGTTCATGTACCGAGCCCAGGCCGCGAACTGGCTGCGCATCACGACCTCGGAGGTGCCGTGGTTGGAGTAGGCGACGCCGTTCTCGATGCGGTCGTCGCCCATGTGACGGTGAAAGCTCACCCAGTCGCCGCCGTCGGACTGCAGGCCCCACTGGCCCTTGGTCCAGTTCTCCAGGTCGTCGGCGTTGATCATCGTGGCCGGCGAATTGACGAGGTTGTAGTACCACAGGCTGCGCCGGTAGATCGCCTCGGGCGCGCCCTTGAGGCGGAAGTGCCAGATCTCCGACAGCGTCTTGTCGGGCGAGATCGGGCGCAGGCAGCGCAGCTGCTGCAGCGGCGACTGCACCGACAGGTAAGGATAGATCAGCACATGGTGGATGCTGCGCGATAGGTACTCCTCGGCCTTGCTCTCGCCGTAGGCCTTCTTCAGCAGCGCCTCGTGTTCGAGCGTGTCCTTGTCCTGCGGGCGCAGGCCCATGTAGGCCTTGAGGATGCCGTGGCCCTGCGGGTAGTTGATGGTCTGCACGCTGTCCCACTGCTCGAAGCTCGACGCGAAGGCCGACAGATAGTGGTAGTACAGCGGCGCCGAGCCTCGCTGCTCCTTCAGCCGCCGCTCGACGCGGCCGGCCGAAATGCCGGTGCTCTGGTGCGTGACCGACGGGTGCAACGCGTCGAGCTGGTTCTCCATGAAGAACTTCCAGTTCGAGTGCTGCACCACGCGGTGGCACACCGGCACGATCTCGACCTCGCCGACCGGCGAGCGGTCGCACATGTCGTCGAACGCCACCTTGGCCTCGCCGAGAAAGTCGAGCAGCGGCTCGCCGTCGGCGGCCAGGCTGGCGAACACGAAGCCGCGGTAACTGTCGACGCGGGCGGCGCGCTTCAGGTTGCAGTCGGGGTTGCTGCGGTCCATGCGTGTGCCCTCGTAGCCCTTGGCCAGCGGGATCGCGCGCACGCTGCCGTCGAGATGGAAGCTCCAGGCGTGGTAGCTGCAGACGAAGGCGGCGCCGGTGTTGCCGTGGGTGTTGCCGACCACCTGCACGCCCCGATGCGGGCAGCGGTTGTGCACCACGTGGATGCGCCGATCGGCGGCGCGCACCATCACCATCGGCTGGCGGCCGATCGTCACCGCGACATAGTCGCCCGCGTTCGGGATCTGCGACTCGTGACCGCAGTAGACCCAGACGCGCTCGAAGATGCGCGTCATCTCCTGGTCGAAGATCTGCTGATCGGTATAGACGCGCTTGTGGACACGGTCGGGCTCGACGAACCGCGACAGGTCGAGCAGGCTCTCTGGGGACATGAGGTTCTCCTGGGTCATGCGGCTCGCTCCCTGGCCGCGGCGAGCCCCTGGTCGAGGTTGGTCTTCATGCGTTCCAGCGTGGTGCGCAACGCGTCGATGGCGGCGGCGGACAGGCCCTCGACCGCGATGCGGTTCAGGCGTTCGACGGTGGGCCACAGGCGCGCGAACAGGCGTTTGCCGCTGGCCGTGGGGATCAGCCGCGTCACCCGCAGGTCCGTTGCGTCGCCCAGCCGCGTGACCCACCCGGACTGTTCCATGCGGTCGACCGTGCGCGTCAGCGTCGTGCGATCGATCGTGGCCAGATCGGCCAGTTCGCGCATCGTGCAGCGGCGTCGCGCGCACAGCGAGGCCAGCACCCGCCACTCCGGCACACGCAGGCCGAAGGCCTTCAGTTCCTGCATCAGGCGACGGTCGCGGCTGCCGATCGTCTGCGTCAGCCAGAAGAAGGCGTGCTGCTCGAGAGCGAAGCGCGGGTGTTGACGGGCCACGTCGCCACCGTACCGCGGCTTAGGTGCATTTGCAACTGTCTGGAAAACCCGTACTCGACTCGCGGCCGTGCGGCCTGCCCGCCGTGGCCCACGGGACGTCAGCGCCGCCGCCGCTGCTGGTCGCGCCATCCGCTGGGCGTGCGGCCATAACGCGACTTGAAGCTGCGACAGAAGGCGGGCACATCACGAAAGCCGCTGGCGATGGCAATGTCGGCGATCGGCCGCGACCCGGATGCCGGGTCGGCCAGCGTGGCCGCGCAGCGCGCCAGGCGTTCGTCGCGCAGCCACCGCATCACGCCGGTGCCCTGCAGGGCGAACGCCCGCTGCAACGTGCGCGCCGAGACACTCTGAGCGCGGGCGATCGCCTGCAGATCGAGGTCGGGGTCTGCGAGCCGTGTGCGCGCGTGGCGTTGCGCACGCTCGACGAGGGTGCGATGCCCACCTGGGCTGTCCTCGCCAGGTGCACGCGTGGCCGCACTGTGTGCGGCGAGCAGGTGGAACAGCTCGTCGATCAGCACCGCGACCTCGCCGTCGTCGATGTCGGGCAGCGCCTCGTCGAGTCCGTGCACGAAGCCCTGCAGCAGGCGGCCGAAGCCACCGGCGGGCCGCACGGCCTTGGCCAGGCAGCGCTGCAGGTCCCGCGTCATCGGCCCGAAGTCGGTGCGCGGGGCCTGGATCACGGTCTGCCGGAACGGCCGGTCGAACTGCAGCCGATAGGGTTGCGAGTTGTCGAACAGGAGCATGTCGCCGGGCAGCAGCATCGCCCGCGCGCCGGCTTGTTCCACGTCGCAGCGACCCTCGCGTTGCAGCATGAAGGTGTAGATCTCGCGCGACTCGGCGCGTGAGATCTGCGCCGCGTTGCGGCTCACCCGCTGCGGCCCTGCGTCGACCGCCGAGTACACCCGGCCGCAGGCGGCCCGCACGTCCATGCGGGCGTGGAACGCATGGCGCACCAGCGGCTCGGCGTTCATCGGCACGTAGACCGAGCAGACCACTTCGCGCCAGAAGCCGGCCCGCTCGCCGGGCTGCACCCGCGCGGTGTCGAACTGGATGTTCATCGAATCTCCTTGGCGCGATGCGCAAAGCGGCCTGGCGCGCGGTGCACACGCGGATCGCCGGTGGCGCACCTAGCATGGGCAGCGCCGCCGACCCCGTCGACTGCGGCGAATCCACTCTACTGCCGTTGAAAGGAAACGTCATGCCCAGCAAACCCGCGAAGCCGGTGCTCGGTGGCCACGACAAGGTGAAGGTCGCGATCGCGCAGAAGTCGCCTGTGTTCATGAACCTGGACGCCAGCGTGGAGCGGGCCGAGGCCCTCATCGGTGAAGCCGGCCGCGCGGGCGCCCGGCTGCTGGTGTTTCCCGAGGCCTGGCTCGCCGGTTATCCGTACTGGACCGAGGGCTGGGACTCATCGCTGCAGCCATGGGCCGGCGGGAGAATCCTGTTTCGCGACAACGCGCTGGTCGTTCCCAGCGAGCAGGCCGAGCGCATCGCCCAGGCCGTGCGCAGGGCCGGCATCTATGTCGTGCTGGGCTGCAACGAGATGGACCCGCGGCCCGAGGTCGGCACCATCTACAACAGCCTGATCTTCTTCGCGCCGGATGGCAGCGTGCTCGGGCGCCACCGCAAGCTGATGCCCACCTTCACCGAACGCATGTTCTGGGGCCAGGGTGACGCCGACGACCTGGTGGTGTTCGATACCGACATCGGCCGCCTGGGCGGTCTGATCTGCGGCGAGCACCTGATGACGCTCGTGCGCGCCTCGATGATCGCCCAGGGGGAGGACATCCACGTCGCGGCGTTCCCGGGGGCCTTCGAGCTGCACACCGGGCCGCGCCTGGAGGAGCCCGAGAAGATGGGGTGTTTCTGGGGGCACTTCGAGGTACGGGCGCACGCCTTCGAAGCGGGCGCGTTCGTCGTCTCTGCCTGCGCCGTGATCAACGATGACGACGTGGCGGCGGACTTCCCGCACAAGGGCAAGATGAACATCGGCTACGCCAACGGCGGCAGCGAGGTGATCGCGCCGCTGGGTCTCGCGCTGGCGGGGCCGACCTACGGCGAGGCGATCGTCTACGCCGAACTCGAGGCGTGGATGATCAAGGCGACCAAGGCCATCGTCGACACGATGGGGCACTACGCCCGTCCGGACGTCCTGCGCCTGCTGATGCGGCGCGAGAAGGGCTGGGTGCAGGTGGGCAAGCCGCGCGATCTGGCGCCGTTGCGCGCGGTCCTGAACGACGACGCGCTCAAGCGCGCCGCCGATGCGCGTGACGTGGCGCCGGAGCAGGTGCTGGAGCTCGCGGAGGGCGTGCGCCGGGCGACCGGTTGATGCCGCTCAGTCGTGCTTGATCGCGATGGTCTTCAGCGTCGAGAAGCCGTACAGCGCCTCGAAGCCCTTCTCGCGGCCGTGACCTGAGTGCTTGACGCCGCCGAACGGCAGCTCGATGCCGCCGCCGGCGCCGTAGTTGTTGATGAAGACCTGGCCGCACTGCAGCTTGCGCGCCAAACGCAGCGCGCGGCTGCCGTCGCGTGTCCACACACCGGCCACCAGGCCGAACGGCGTGCCGTTGGCCTGCGCGATCGCATCGGCCTCGCCGTCGAAGCTCATCACCACCTGCACCGGACCGAAGATCTCTTCCTGCGCCAGCCGGTGGTCGTCGCGCACCGGCGCCAGCAGCGTCGGTGCGACATAGCACCCACCCGGCGGCAGGCCGGACGGCAGCTCGGCCTGGCCCGCCACACGCAACCCGGTGTCGCGCGCGACCGCCAGGTAGTTGTTGACCACCTCGCGCTGGCGCTGCGAGATCAGCGGGCCGACGTCGGGGTCGTCGATCGCCGGGCCGACGACGAGCCGCTTGTAGCGCTCGGCCATCAGCTTGACGACGCGCTCGAAGATCGGCTGCTCGACCAGGATGCGCGAGGCCGCCGAGCAGGTCTGGCCTGCGTTCTGGATGCCGGCGTTGACCAGGAACGGCAGCGCCGCGTCGAGGTCGGCGTCGGCGAACACGATCTGCGGGCTCTTGCCGCCGAGCTCCAGCGTCACCGGCACCGCGTTCTTCGCCGCGGCGGCCTGCACCAGCTGGCCGACCGCCACCGAGCCGGTGAACGAGATGTGGTGGATGCCGTGGTGGCGGGTCAGCGCGGCACCGGCTTCCTCGCCCAGGCCCGGCACGACGTTCAGCGCGCCGGCCGGCAGGCCGCAGTCCTGCGCGATGCGCGCGAACGCCAGCGCGGTGAGGCAGGCTTCCTCGGCCGGCTTGAGCACGCAGGCGTTGCCCATCGCGAGCGCCGCGCCGACCGAGCGGCCGATGATCTGCATCGGGTAGTTCCACGGCACGATGTGGCCGGTGACACCGTGCGGCTCGCGCAGCGTCAGCGCGGTGTAGCCGTTGGCGAACGGGATCGTCTCGCCCATCACCTTGTCGGCCGCGCCGCCATAGAACTCGAGGTAGCGCGCCAGCGCCAGCGCGTCGGCCATGCCCTGCTTGACCGGCTTGCCGACGTCGAGCGCCTCCATGCGGGCCAGCACGTCGGCTAGCTCGATGACGCGCGCGCTCATGCGCAGCAGGATGCGGCCGCGCTCGGCGGCGCTGAGCAGGCCCCACGGCCCGTCCAGCGCGGCCTGCGCGGCGTGCACCGCGGCATCGATCTCGGCCGGGCTGCCGCGTGCGATATGCGTCAGCTCGCTGCCGTCGGACGGGTTGATCAGCGGCAGCGTGCGGCCGAACGAAGCCGGCTGCCAGATCCCGCCGATGAACACCGAGCGGGTGTCGAAGTCGATCGTCTGCATGTGAGTGCCCCGTGGCGCCGTCGCCGCGTGCGGCGCCGTCCCTTGCGTCTTTGCGGCATGATAGTCCGCATGATCGCCCCGCGGCAGCGCCGTCGCCCGCCCAACAACCGATGAGCCTGTTCCTGCTGAAGCGGGTGGCGACCTTCCTGGCCACGCTGCTGGTCGCCTCGATCGGCGTGTTCGCGGTGCTCGACCTGCTGCCCGGCAACGTGGCGCAGGTGATCCTCGGCGACACCGCGACGCCGGAGTCGATCGCCGCGCTGGAGGCGCGGCTCGGCCTCGACCGGCCCGCCGTGACCCGCTACGCCGACTGGGTCGGCGGCCTGCTGCAGGGCCGCACGGCGAACAGCTTCTCCTACGACACGCCCACCGCCGAGCTGATCGTCGAGCGCTTGCAGGTCACGCTGCCGCTGGCGGCGCTGGCGATGGCGTTCACCGTGGTCATCGGCATCGCGCTCGGCATCTACGCCGCCGCGCACCAGAACCGGCTCGGCGACGTCGGCGTGATGACGTTCAGCCAGCTCGGCATCGCGGTGCCGAGCTTCTGGTTCGCCATCCTGCTGATCCTGCTGTTCGCGGTGCGGCTGCAGTGGGTCAGCGCCGGCGGCTTTCCGGGCTGGCGCGAGGACGACGGTGGCGGCCTGTGGGAGGGCTTCGTCGCGCTGCTGCTGCCGGCCGTGTCGCTGGCCGCGGTGCAGGCCGCGGTGCTGGCGCGCTGGACACGCTCGGCCGTGCTGGAGACGCTGCGCGAGGACTACGTGCGCACCGCGCGCGCCAAGGGCCTGAGCCGGCGCGCCGTGCTGTGGCGCCATGTGCTGCGCAACGCGATGATCCCGGTGCTGACGATCCTCGGGTTGCAGTTCGCCTTCCTGATCAGCGGCACGGTGGTGGTCGAGAACGTCTTCGTGCTGCCCGGCATCGGGCGCCTCGTCTTCCAGGCCATCGCCAACCGCGACCTCGTGGTGGTGCGCGACGTGGTGCTGCTGCTGGTGGCGATGGTGGTGGTCGTCAACTTCGTCGTCGACGTGCTCTATGCGGTGATCGATCCGCGGCTGAAGGCGAGCGACGCATGAACGGGGGAGCCTCGCTCGCCGGGACAGCGGGCTCGCCAGCCGGCGACGGCTTCGTGCGCCGCGCGCTGCGCCACCCGAGCTTCGTGTTCGGCGGCGTGTTGTCGCTCGCGCTGCTGGCGGCGGCCGTCGTGTCGCTGGTGTGGACGCCGTATCCGGCCAGCGAGATCGACATCCCGGGCAAGCTGCAGAGCCCGAGCGCCGCGCACTGGTTCGGTACCGACAGCCTGGGCCGCGACATCGCCTCGCAGCTGCTGGTCGGCGCGCAGGCCTCGATCATGGTCGGCGTGCTCGCGGTGCTGATCGGCTTCACCTTCGGCAGCGCGCTCGGCCTGCTGGCGTCGGCACGGCGCGGCTGGGTCGAGGAGGCGGTGATGCGCCTGTCGGACTTCACCTTCGCGTTCCCGGCGCTGCTGTCGGCCATCCTGCTCGGTGCGATCTACGGGCCCGGTCTCGTCACCGGCATCGTCGCGATCGGCCTGTTCAACGTGCCGGTGTTCGCCCGCGTGACCCGCGCGGCGGCCAACGCGATCTGGGCGCGCGAGTTCGTGCTCGCCGCGCGCGCCGCCGGCAAGGGCCGCTGGCGCATCACCATCGACCATGTGCTGCCCAACATCGCCAGCGCGCTGATCGTGCAGGCGACCAACCAGTTCGCCACCGCCATCCTGGCCGAGGCGGCGCTGAGTTATCTGGGTCTCGGCACGCAGCCGCCGACGCCCAGCTGGGGCCGCATGCTCAACGAGGCACAGACGCAGATGTTCCAGGCGCCGATGCTGGCCGTGTACCCCGGCGTCGCCATCGCGCTGGCGGTGCTGGGGCTCAATCTGATGGGCGACGGCCTGCGCGACCTGCTCGACCCCAAACTCGCCAGAAAGAGGTGATCCGCATGAAGATCGATTTCGTCTCCGACGTGGCCTGCCCGTGGTGTGCGGTGGGCCTGAATGCGCTGGAGCGTGCGCTCGAACGTGTCGGCCCGGATTTGCAGGTGGAACTGCACTTCCAGCCCTTCGAGCTGAACCCCTCGATGCCCGCCGAAGGCGCCGACACGGTGCAGTACCTGTCGGCCAAGTACGGCATCGGCGCCGAGCAGATCGCGCGCAACCAGGCCGCGATCCGCGAGCGCGGTGCGGCGGTCGGCTTCACCTTCGGCGCGCGGCCGCATGTGTGGAACACCTTCGACGCGCACCGGCTGCTGCACTGGGCCGGGCTGCAAGGCGGCGATCGGCAGCGCGCGCTCAAGCATGCGCTGCTGAAGGCCTATCACGGCGACGGCCGCAATTCCGGCGCGCACGACGTGCTGCTCGAACTGGCCGGCGCGGTGGGCCTCGACATCGAGGCCGCGCGTGAGGTGCTGACGAGTGGTACGTATGCCGACGACGTGCGGGCGGCCGAGCAGTACTGGCAGCAGGCCGGCATCACGTCGGTGCCGTCGATCGTCATCGACGACCGCCACCTCATCCAGGGCGGCCAGCCGCCCGAGGTGTTCGAGCAGGCATTGCGGCAACTCGCTGGCCAGGCGACGACGGGGTGACGTGAGACCAAGCCCTGCATCATCGCCACCAGCTGTCGGCCCATTGTTGACTTTGACGGTCCGCTGTTCGCGCCTGCGTGAGACCGAGCGTGCAAGGCTGTGGGCGGGCAGGCCCTGGCGCTCAACCGCCGGCGCCCTGGCCCTGCGGGCCAGGGTTCCCTGCGATGCTCGCCGCGCGAGGGCGGCTGCGGT
>JBGAMU010000178.1:0-5160 GCA_044222685.1 Burkholderiaceae bacterium | reverse complement strand
AGGAAGATCCGGCCGGCTACCCCGCGCTCGACTACCCGGACCGCACGCGCATCGAGGCGCAGGTCGAGAGCCTGCGCGCCTTCAAGACCGCTCGTTCCGCGGCCGTGGTGGACAAGGCGCTCGGCGCGCTGGCCGCCGCGGCGCAATCGAAGGATGCCAACGTCTTCGCCCAGGTCGTCGCCGCAACCGAGGCCGGCGCCACCCACGGCGAGATCTGCAGCACGCTGCGGCGCGAGCTCGGCTTCGGCCACGTGCTCGCGATGGTCTGATGAACGCGCCGCAGGGCTGGCTCGAACGCCTGCGCAGCGGCGACCGCCGCAGCCTCGGCCGCGCGATCAGCGCGCTCGAGAACGACGGCGACGACGCGGCTTCGATCCGCGCCGCGCTCGCCGCGGCGGTCGGCCGCGCGCACGTGATCGGCGTCACCGGCCCTCCGGGCGGCGGCAAGTCCACGCTGGTGGCGGCACTGATCGGCGGGCTTCGCACGCGCGGCCGCACGGTGGCGGTGGTGGCCGTCGATCCGTCGAGCCCGATCACCGGGGGTGCAGTGCTCGGCGACCGCATCCGCATGGGTGCGCACCAGGCGGACGAAGGGGTCTTCATCCGCTCGCGGGCCTCGCGCGGCCATCTGGGCGGGCTGGCGAGGCCGGCCGCCGCCATCGTCGACCTGCTCGATGCCGCGGGCTTCGACCACGTGATCGTCGAGACCGTCGGAGCCGGGCAGTCCGAAGTCGAGATCACCCGCATCGCCGATACGCGATTGGTCGTCTGCCCGCCGGGTCTGGGCGACGACATCCAGGCCATCAAGGCCGGCGTGCTCGAGATCGCCGATGCCTTCGTCGTCAGCAAGTCCGATCTGCCCGATGCGCAGCGCACCGAGCGGGAACTGCTCGCGATGCTCGAGCTGCGCCGCGGCGGTGCGCCGCGCCCACCGGTGCTGCGCACCGTGGCGACCACCGGCGCCGGCCTCGCCGAATTGTGCGACTGGCTCGAACAACGCGAGACCCGCGGCACGCGCTGCGCGGCCAGCGGCGCCGACCGGGCCGCCCGGCGACTGATCGGCCGCGCCGCCGCCGCCGACGGCTACAGCCGGCATCTGGGCCTCGAAGTGGTGGACGGCGCCGCCGGCAGCGCCTCGGTACGCATGCGGGTCGGCCCGCAGCACCTGAACTTCAACGGCCGCTGCCACGGCGGTGCGATCTTCTCGCTGGCCGATATGGCGCTCGGTCTGGCCTGCAACTCGCACGGCACCGTGGCGGCGCTGGTCGACGGCAACATCAGCATCTCCACCGGGGCGGAGGAAGGCGAATGGCTGGTGGCGCAAGCCAGCGAGGTCTCGCGGTCGCGCAAGCTGGCTGTCTACCGTGTCGACGTGCGCCGCGCCGCGAACGGCGAGCATGTGGCCTGCCTGTCGGGCACGGTCTACCTGACCGGACGCCCGGTTTTGGCCGTGCCCGAGCGCCAGCCGGGCGCGACCGGGTGACCGACATGCAACGCCACCCAGGCCAAGCCTTGCCCGCCGAGCCCGACCCGCTGGCCCCCACGCTCGCCCATGGCCCCTTTCAGGAGCTGATCGGCTACGAGATCCTGCGCAACGAGCAAGGCCCCTACTTCCGGCTGCCCGTGCGGCGGGACCACATCAACCCGCATGGCGTCGTGCACGGTGGTGTGCTGATGACGCTGCTCGACGCCGCCGGCGGGCGCTGCCTGATCGACCGCCCCGTTCCCGGCACGGGCGAGAAGATCCTCTCGTCGGTCACCGCGTCGCTGACCAGCGAGTTCATGCTGGCCGTGCGCACCGGCACGCTCTATGCCACCGCGACGCCGGATCACATCGGCAAGATGCTGGCCCATGTGTGCATCCGCATCGGGCTCGATGCCATCGATGGCCCGCTGGTGGCACGGGGCGTCGCGACCTTCCGAATCTACACCCGTTCGCTCGTGAAGCCGCCTGCGTGAGGCTGGGTCGAACGTTGACGGGTCATGTCCGTTTCGAGGCGAGCGGCCAAAGTGCCGCGCTCGTCAACGCCGCAACCATCACGAAGGCAAGCCGGTAGCCGCCGCCGGCGGCCAGAACGAGGCCGAAAAGCACCGGAGCGACCACGTAGGCGGCCAGCAGCAGCAACGTCGCACCGGCCATCGCCTCGCCGAGCGACTCACGCGGTGCGAGACGGGCCACCTCGGCAAACTGGATGCCGTTCCAGCTCGCCACCGTCAGACCGGCAAGCACCGCCAGCCCCACCACCGTCCACGTCGGCCAGGCAGGCGTGCAGAACGCGAACGAGAACGTGGTGGCCGCGGAGCCGGTCGCCATCCAGCGCAGCACGCGCACGCCATCGCCGAGCCGGTCGGATACGAAGCCGGCCAACGGACGCCCGAGTGCGCTCAACGCCTGCATCAGCGCGAACAGCGCGCCGGCCGCGACGAGCGACCAGCCCAGCTGGGACACGAGGTAGGTGACGAAAAAGGCGAACCAGGCGCTCTGCCCGGCCGCGAGGCAGGCGCCGGCGATGCCCATGCGGCGCATGCTTGGCATCGCGACCAGCACCGCCAGCGGACGCCGCAGGGTGTCGATGGAGCCGAACTGCCGCCAGTGCAAACGCAGCGACCGGTCGCGCTGCGCGTCCACGCGCTGTCGCCAAGGCTGCACCAGCCACAGCGCGAGGGCAGCGAACGCGGCAGCGCCGATGAACGCCCCTTCCAGGCCGAGCCACTGCACCGCACCCGGCAGCAGCAGCCCGGCGGCCACGCCGCCCAGGGGCACGCCGGCCTGCTTGACCGAAAACAGCAGGTTGCGGTGGCGCAGCGGCGCGTAGCGTTGCAGCACGTCCATGCCGGCTGTCGACGGCGGGCCGATCGACAGACCGATGAGCAGCGCGCCTGCCGCCAGCGCCAGGGCCGACGGCAGCGCACTGAGCAGCGTGCCGGCGACGCCGAGCGCCAGGCCGATCTGCAGCGTGCGCATCGAGCCGGCACGACGCTGCAACGGCGAGGCCAGCAGCAGCACGAAGATCGAGCCGGCGGTGATCAGCGACGACAGGTAGCCCACGCTCTCGGCCGGCCAGCCGACGCGGGGAGCCAATGTCGGCGCAAGTGTCGGCGGAATGCGCGACAGAAACGAGACGGCCGTCTGCACCGTGAGCATGGCCACCAGGGGCCCGACCCAGGCCTCGGCCGGCTCCGGCGTCAAGCCCGACGGCGGCCGCGATTCGGTGGCGTGCCTGCTCCGCGCCATCGGAGCCCGTGGCCGACTCAGCGGCGCATCGCGGCGAGCGTGCCGCTGCGCATCAGCCGGCCGTTCAGCGGTCGACCGATGATGCGCTCGGCCAGACGCGCGGCCTCCACGAGTTTTTCGAGGTCGAGCCCCGTCTCGATGCCCATTTCCTCGCACATGAAGGCCATGTCCTCGGTGCAGATGTTGCCGGCCGCACCGCCGT
Organism: Burkholderiaceae bacterium; assembly: GCA_044222685.1. Taxonomy (GTDB): domain Bacteria; phylum Pseudomonadota; class Gammaproteobacteria; order Burkholderiales; family Burkholderiaceae_C; genus JAEUPI01. The sequence goes on along the minus strand of JBGAMU010000178.1, from coordinate 1,723 downwards.
GCTTGTGGCCGGCGAACGGGCAGCCGCCGAGCCCCGCCACGGAGCTGTCGAACAGCTCCACGCCCATCTGCAGCGCGGCGTAGACGTTGGCACCGCCCACGCCGCGGGTGTCGTGCAGGTGCAGACCGATGCGCGCCTGGGGCACCAGTTCGCGCACGGCACCGATGCGGCGCTTGATCTCTTCCGGGTTGGCCCAGCCCATCGTGTCGGCCAGGTAGAACGCCGGGAATGGAATGCGACGGTCGGCGCACGCGTCGATCAGCCAGCGCACCACGTCGATCACGGCCGACACCGGCACCGGCCCGCCGAGGTTGCAGCCGAACGCCGTGACGACGTAGGCCTGCTCGAACGGGATGCCCAGCGCGACGTAGCGGTCCATCCACGCCAGCTGCCGCTCCCGGTTCTCGGCCACGCTGCAGTTGTTGTTGCGCTGCGAGAACGGCTCGGTGACGTAGAACACCACCTTGCCGTCGATGTCGACGTTGTCGCAGGCACGCGCGCGGTCGAAGCCGTTCTCGTTGAGCCACAACGCCGTGTAGCGCGTGCCGACGCGTTTGCGCAGCCTGGCAAACAACTCGGGCGAGTCGGCCATTTGCGGCACGGCGCGCGGGCTCACGAACGAAGCGCATTGCACCTGCTTCAGGCCGGAGGCCGCCAGCGCATCGATGAGCGTCAGCCGATCGTCGAGCGGATAGGTCGCCTGTTCCATCTGGAAGCCCTCGCGCGGGCCTTCTTCATGGAACTCGACGCGTCGCGGGAGCATGGACATGATGCAGCCCTCCGGCTCAGGACTTGAAGACCGGCGGCCGGCGCGCCTCGAAGGCGGCCAGGCCCTCGGAGACATCGTCGTTCAGCAGCTCGCGCGAGATCAGCACCTGCTCGAGCTCCAGACCCTCGTTCAGCGGCCGGTCGAGACCCTGGCGCGCCAGCCGCTTCATCGTCGCCAGTCCGATGCGGCTGCGCGAAGCGAGCTGGACGCAGTACGCCATCGAGGCGTCGGTCAGCTTGTCGGGCTCGACGACGTAGTTCACGAGGCCCCAAGCCAAGGCGGTCGGCGCGTCGATCCACCGTGCGCTGTAGAAGAGGTCGAGCGCGCGCCGCACGCCCACGATGCGTGGCAGGCGCTGCGATCCGCCCCAGCCCGGCACCAGGCCGTATTGCGCGTGCTGGTCCCCGATCCTGAAGTCGCTCGACGCGAACACCACGTCGCAGGCCAGCATCAGCTCGCTGCCGCCCGCCAACGCCAGGCCCTGGCAGGCGGCCACCACCGGCAGGGAACTCGCTTCCAGGCGCTGCAACACCACGTGGCCGTAGCGGATGAAGTGCTCGATGTCGGCCGGCCGGCTGCGCAGGCGCTTGACTTCGTCCAGGTCGGCACCGGTGCAGAAGTGCTTGCCCTGCGCGCGAACGAGCACCGCGCGAATGCCCGACCCCGGCGCCTCGAATTCGTCCATGGCCGCGGCGATGGCGGCGTGCACGGCCAGCGACAGGCAGTTGAACTTGTCGGGCCGGGCCAGTTCGATCACGCCGACGCCTCCGTCGCGGCTCACGCGAACGGGGGTTTGCGCGCTCATCGCTTGTTCTCCGCGGCGTACTGCACCGCCATGCGGCCGGCGCGCTCGCGCGCGACGATGAGCTTCATCACCTGCGCCGTGCCATCGCCGATCTCCAGGCCCATCACGTCGCGCAGCCGCTGCTGGTGCGGCAAGTCCTTGCTCCAGCC
>JBGAMU010000005.1:0-80567 GCA_044222685.1 Burkholderiaceae bacterium | reverse complement strand
CTACTGGGCACGTTCCGATGTATTACTCACCCGTTCGCCACTCGCCACCAGGGTTGCCCCCGTGCTGCCGTTCGACTTGCATGTGTAAGGCATGCCGCCAGCGTTCAATCTGAGCCAGGATCAAACTCTTCAGTTCGATCATTAGCAAGTTTGCTCTGTCGGAATTGAAGTGAACTTCACTTCTTCATCCGTGAGCGTTTGCGGACACCGATCCGAAGATCGGACATCCGTATGGCATTCGCCTTCAAACGCCCACGCTTATCGGCTGTTGTTTGTTAAAGAGCTTCGTCTCGCGACGTGCCAACCAAGGGTCGGCAAAGAAGGCGGAGTATGACACGCATTTGCAAGGTCGTCAAACTCTGCCCCTTCGGAAGGCCTTCGCGATGGCCTGTCTTGCTGACCAGACGCTTCCTTGCGCGAAGCCTTTGATCATACCCTATCTTCTTGGGTGCTCAACGATGACTCGATCAAGGCGCCCGGACGGCGTCAGTGGCACGCGGCGTGTCCGAGGTCGCCAACACCCGCTGCCACTCGCGCTCCGGATCTTCACTGGTGATGGCCGACACGACCTTGCCCGCCAATCGTTGAGCATCGACTCGGAGAACCCTCTGTTTCACTGCCGCGATCTGGGAAGGGTGCATCGAGAAGCTGCGCAGTCCGAGTGCCAGCAAGAGTTCGGTGAAGGCGACATCTCCGGCCATCTCGCCACAGATGCTGACGTGCTTACCGACGCGAAGTGCCTCCGCAATGGCTCGGCCGATCAAGTGCAACACCGCAGGGTGCCACGGGTCGTAGAGATGTGAAACCGCTTCGTCAGCGCGATCGATCGCCAGTGTGTACTGGATCAGATCATTGGTACCGATCGACACGAAGTCGAGTTCGCGCAGGATCGTCGGCATGATGAGCGCCGCGGCGGGCACTTCGATCATCGCGCCGAGCTCCACGTCGTTGAAAGCGACCCCAGCGTCGACCAATTGCTGCCTCGCGCGCGCCAACGCTTCGCGCGCCATGCGAACTTCGGACACATGCGCCACCAAGGGCAGCAGCACCCGCACCTTGCCGAATGCACTGGCGCGAAGGATGGCTCGAAGCTGCTGTCGAAACATCGCGGGTTCGGCAAGACTCCAGCGAATAGCCCGTAGACCGAGGGCCGGGTTGAGCACATGGTCGTGGCGCAGTTCGTGAACCGTCATGCGGTCCAACGGCTTGTCGGCGCCTATATCCACGGTCCGCACGGTGACCGGCAAGCCCTTCATGGCTTCGACCACAGAGCGATAGGCTTCGAACTGCTCGTCCTCGGTCGGCAATTCGCCCTCGCGGTTCATGAACAAGAACTCGCTGCGGAACAACCCGATACCGACGGCGCCTGAATCCAGCGCCACTGGAGCATCAACAGGCAGTTCAATGTTCGCCAGCAGTTCCACGGACTGCCCATCCAGCGTGACCGAAGGCGTGTGCCGAAGTCGATGCAATCGTGCCCGTTCGAGCTGGCTCTGCCTCTGTCGAAATCGGTACTCTTCGAGCACGATGGGTGAGGGATCGACCACAACCACACCTGCATCGCCGTCGATCACGACCCAATCGTCCTGGCGCACCAGCCGGCTCGCCTCGCGGGCGCCGACGACGGCCGGGATGTCGAGACTGCGGGCCACGATCGCGCTGTGCGAGGTCTTGCCGCCCACGTCGGTGACAAATCCGGTGAAGACGCTGCCTTTGAACTGCAGCATGTCCGCGGGCGCAATGTCGTTGGCCACGAGGACCAGTGGATCCTCTCCGGCGTGCAGGTTCGCCCGTGCGGCGGCCGGAATCAACGGCTCCTCCTTGGACAGTGCCCGCAACATGCGCTCGACCACTTGCTCGAGGTCGGCCTTTCGCTCGCGCAAGTACTCATCCTCCATCTCGTCGAACTGACGTGCCATCACCTCGAGTTGGGCCGACAACGCCCACTCGGCGTTGTAGTGCCGAGTCCGGATCCAGTTCTTGGTGGCGCCGGTCAACGCGTCGTCGTGCAACAGCATCAAATGCACGTCGAGCAAGGCCGGCAGCTCGGCCGGAGCATCCGCCGGCATTTCCTGCTTCAGCAGCTTGAGCTCGGCTGCCACCGTGTCGCGAGCATGGCGCAGGCGATCGACTTCGGAGTCGACCCTCGGTGCGTCGATGAAATAGTGCGCGACGTCGACCCGGCTTGATGCCACGAGCACAGCGCGGCCGATCGCAATGCCGCGCGACACGGGTTGACCGAAGACCTGGATGCTCACTCGGCGACTTTATCAGTCAGCGGCAACGGTGCAAATCGCGGGGCGGCGGCACCGCATCAGAGCAGAACGCGGCCGCTACTGCCCTTCGCCGAACTTGTCGTTGACAAGCGCGCTGATCGCCTGCGCGGCGGCCTGTTCATCTTCGCCCTCCACCTCGAGCTCCACTTCGGAACCGAGCCCGGCGGCCAGCATCATCACGCCCATGATGCTCTTGGCATTGACCCGACGACCGCTGCGCGAAAGATGAATCTCGCTGGTGAAGCTGCTGGCCAGCTTGGTCAGCTTGGCAGAAGCTCTGGCGTGCAGACCCAGCTTATTGTTGATCGTGAGAACTGTCTTGATCATGGTCCGTTCTGGTCGCCTGCACCTGGGGTCTGGTGGGCGCCAGCTGCATGACGCCCTGCGTGCCGCCCGCGACCGCGCGCTCCACGAGTTCGCCGAGCGGCAACTGGCGGTAACTGACCGCTCGCCACAACATCGGCACGTTCACTCCGACCACCACGCGCACGTGCGTGTTATCAGCGAGGCGCAACGCCACGTTGCACGGGGTACCGCCAAACACGTCGGTCAGGATCAATACGTCAGGATCGCGCACATGCACCAGCAGCTCGCGCGCCCGCTCCTCAGCCGTTTCCGGCGCGTCCTGCGCGCTGACGTCCAGCGCTTCCAGCGCACCCGGCTGCGGGAACACGTGTCCCGCGACGGCCTTCAGTGAGGACGCCAACGGCGCATGAGCAATGATCAACAGGCCAGGCATAGAGCAGCTACAGGATCTTCAGCCATTATCGATGCGTCGGAGCACCTTCGATCCGATGGGGTGCAAAGCCGCGCCAGAACCAGACACCACTGGCCGTCATGCCAAGCAGGTGCACCGCAAATGCGGCCCTGAAGCGGTCGGTCATATCCCAGCCAAGCGCGGACAGCGCGTCGATCATCAATCCGATTCCCCACTGATTGATGAATACGCCAAGAAAGATCACCAGGTTGAAGGCGGACAGCGCACGCCCGACCGCTGCCACCGGGAAGGCCTGTGCCACCGCGGGCTGACTGAGCGTGACCACACTGGTCGCCACACACCAGAGCGTCCACCACACAGCCCCGGCACGCGGGCCGAATGCGAGCGCTCCTGCCATGACCAGCACCCCCAGTGGCCAACCGAGCCGAATCAGTCGCTCAGCGGTCAGACCCGCGCGCACGAGCCTGGGCATCGCTGCGCCCCAGCAAAGAAACGACAGCAGCATGCTGAGGTTGATGAAGAACAAGCCCTGCGCCGCCTCCCGTGCGGACTGCCCCGCCACCTGCGTGAGCCAGGGGCCTGCCCAAAGCGACTGCATGGCGATCAGTCCGCCATAGGTGAAGAACCCGAGCGGCAGTGCCCGAATGAATGCCGGGTGGCGCACGATGGCGAGGTAGTCGAGTCTGTCGCCGGCCGCCACGGGCGATGTCAGCCGGCGCGGAGCGGCAACGGCGATGCCGGCCGCCGCCAGCAGGAGCAGCAGCGCAATCGACGCAAAGAGGCCGCGCCATCCGATGATCGGCAGCAAGACCTGTACAGGCAGCGTGGACGCCACCATGCCGAGCGAACCGGTCATCAGCATCCAAGAGTTCAATCGAAGCTGGAGTGCTGGCGCGAGCAGCCGCGCAAAGGCCGTCAACGGCGCCATCAGGCTGGCCGCGACGCCCACGCCTATCAGCAGGCGCGCAACGATCAACTGCGGGAACGTCCGCGCGGCGGCAAAGGCCAAGCAGCCCGCGACGGCAAGGGTCAGCATCACGCACAGAACCCGTCGCGGACCGAAGCGGTCCAACGCCGCCCCCAGCGGCAGCTGCATCACGGCGAATCCCAGGAAATACGCGCCCGCGAGCAGCCCCAGCTGCCCGGCGCTGAGCGACAGCTCCGCCGCGAAGACGGGCGCCAGCGTCGCGACGATCGCTCTCAGCAGCGCCGACAGGAAGTAGCCGAAGGCGAAAGCGGAGAACAGCACCGCGACACGGTGGCCGACACGCCCCGTCTCGGCCCCGCTCATGCGCCGGGCCGCTCAGTTGCGGTGGAAGACCGCATGACCTGCCGCACGCGATCCGTCATGGTGTCAGCCGGACACCGTCGAAGAAGACCTGAACTGCGTCGACCGCGGGCTGTGCCCCGACGAGTGTCAGCTGATACACGCGAGAGCCCCGCGCGAAGACGACCACGTGCTCGATGACGGGCTTGCCGTCCGGCAACTGTCCCGAGAGCTGCAGGCGCCGCGCCTCGCTGTTGGGCGTCATCCCCGGTACATTTGCCGGCCCGTCGGAATCGATGCGAGCGGCCAGATTCCGTACCGCCGCCGCTCTCAGTGCGCCCAAGGCCGGCGCGACGGAGCGCACGTCGCCGACGTCCGCCATCGCCAATGCGAAGGTCATGTCGGACGCGGTGCATGCATGCAGGGACATCGTGATGCGCCGCCCCCCCAAGTCGAGGTCACGCTGCGCATTCGATGGCCGACATGGAAACGACGCGTTGATCTGCGAATCGCCCAGGCTCACCTGCCGCCAATCGAGCGCGGGAGCGCAGGCCCAGAGCAGGCCCACGAGCACCAGAGTCTTCGACGGGCATCTCATGCGGGCCGCATTATCGCGACGGGCTCCGCGCTCTCCAGGCCGTGATGCAAATCACGGCCGCAAGATGTGGTTACAGAGGACCCCGCGCACATGGGATCGACCTCGTTCGTGATCGCCTCCACGATGCCGACGTCGTCGATTGCCACCGAATTCACTCTCTTTCCAAGCGCGAGCCGCCCCATGGACCTTTCCGAGATCAGACCTGTCGGGTCGCACGCAGTCGCCAACTCCAGCGCATCCTGCGCTTCGGCCGGCGCCGATCTCGGCTGGCAGGTTGCTTGCCAGATCGGAGTCGAGGTGGCATCGCCGCTGACGATGGCGCTGGACCGCGTGCGGGCCCTGCAGGCGACGGGCCAGATCGATCGGCACGGACTGCAGGCGCTTCACGACGAGCTGGAGCTGGCCCGCCGCGCCAGCATGGTCGGCCAACAGATCACGCGCCTGGCGCAAGGCGGCATCCAGCAACAGCACGAAACGGTGAGCCTGGCGCAGGTGCTGCGCGACGTGCTGTCACAACGCGCTGAAGACCTTGCAGCGCGGGGGATCGGTGTCAAGCAGATACTGCGGCCCGCTGAAATCATCGTCGACGCGTCGCTGCTGTCTGCATTCATGCACGCGGTGCTCGACTGGAGTCTGCGTCACGCGCGTACGCCCGTCGAGTTTCGGCTCGATATGAAGACATGGCCCGTGCACGCTCGTTTCACCTGCACCTTCGGCCATCTGCCCGCTGACCAGGCGGCGGCCCTGGTCGACGCGCCGGCGCGCGACACAGCCGCGCCTCATGCGCGCATCGGTGCGCTCGACTGTCTGGCCTGGTGCCTGCTCGAGCATCTGGCCGTGACGATGCAGTTGCCCCTGGAGCGTGTCGACACCGCTGCCGCGACGACCCTGACGGTTGAGTTTCCCCACACCGCCAACGACAGCCTGGAGGGCGCCAGTGCGATCGAGATCGACAGCGCGTTCGCGCTGTCCGGCGACTCGCGGCCCCTGTCGGGGAGCCACGTGCTGGTGATCGCGACGCGCCGCGACGTGCGCAATCAGATCCGCCAGGCGGTCGCGCACATGGGCCTGATGCTCGACTTCGTCACCTCGATCGAGGCCGCGCTCGAGTTCTGTCAGCAGGGGCTGCCTCACGCCATCATCTACGAGGCCGCCGCCTACGATCGCAGTCTGGAGCGCTTCCGCGACGACGTGTCCCGGCTGGGTGATCCGCCGGCGTGGATCGAAATCACCGAGCAGGGCGAAGCATTCGAAGTCTCGAGCTTCGGCGGCACGTCGATGGCCCGCGTCGGTCGCGATGCGATCCTGAGTTCGCTGCCGTCAGCGCTGATGTTCGAACTGGCACGCGGCCACTAAGGGCAGGCCTACAGGCCGAACACTTTGCGCAGCAGTGCGCTGCCGGTGCCGACGGGATCACGGCGGATCTTTCGCTCCTCTTCGCCGATCATCAGGTACAGGCCGTCGAGTGCCTTGCCGGTGACATAGCGCTGCAGGTTGGCGTCCTCGTCCTTGACGAATCCGAACTTGCTGGCACGGCTGGCCACCGCGTTGTACTTGTCCGCCAGGGCCACGCGTTCGGTCGAGCGAGTCACGATCGGCAGGAACTTCTCGGTCAGCGAAGACCGCGTCTTGCCGGCGAAGTAGTCGGTCACCGAGGTATCGCTGCCGCGCACGATGCGCACGGCGTCGTCCGCCGTCACCGCCTTGGCAGCCTGCAACAGGATCGGCTTGGCCTGCGGCACCGCCATTTCGGCCGCGCGGTTCATCGAGGTGACAAGCTCGTCGATGCGCTTTTGCTGGCCCACCGCCTTGAGCAAGCGCGACGCGTCCTCGAGAAAGCCCGGTAGCGGAATGCGGACCTTGGGATTGCCGAGGAATCCATCGGTCTTGCCGAGAAGACCGACTGCCGACACGGCACCGCGCTCGAGCGCCGCACGGATGCCGCTGGCGGCGTCGGCCTGGCTCAACAGGTCGGCCGACACGGCGCACTCCGAGGCGAAGATGCCGAGGCCGGGCAGACACAACACGAGTTGTCGACGCTTCATCTGGTGCTTTCGATCCGCCGATCGTTCGTCAGACAGCGTTGGACACACCGGCCGACGCCGCCTGCTGGTCGGCGTGGTAACTCGAGCGCACCAGCGCGCCGACCGCCGCGTGCGAGAAGCCCATCTCGCGCGCCTTCTGCTCAAAAGCGCGAAAGGCGTCAGGGTGCACATAGCGCAGCACCGGCAGGTGGTGTCCCGATGGGGCGAGGTATTGGCCGATGGTCAGCATGTCGATGCCGTGCGCCCGCATGTCGCCCATCACCTCGACGATCTCTTCATCGGTCTCGCCAAGGCCCACCATCAGACCGCTCTTCGTGGGCACGTCGGGGCAATGCGCCTTGAACTGCTTGAGCAGATTCAACGAGAACGCGTAGTCGGAGCCGGGTCGCGCCTGCTTGTACAGACGCGGCACCGTCTCCAGATTGTGGTTCATCACATCGGGCGGCGCGGCCTTCAGGATGTCGAGCGCGCGATCGAGCCGACCACGAAAGTCGGGCGTCAGGATCTCGATGCGTGTCTGCGGCGACAGCTCGCGCACACGTCGGATGCACTCGACGAAATGCCCCGCCCCGCCGTCGCGCAGGTCATCACGGTCTACGCTGGTGATCACCACGTACTTGAGTTTCAGGGCGGCGATCGTCCGCGCCAGGTTCACCGGCTCGTCGCCGTCCAGCGGATCCGGGCGACCATGGCCGACGTCACAGAACGGGCAGCGCCGCGTGCACTTGTCGCCCATGATCATGAAGGTGGCCGTGCCGTGGCCGAAGCACTCGCCGATGTTCGGGCACGATGCTTCCTCACACACGGTATGCAGCTTGTGCTCGCGCAGCACCTGCTTGATCTCGTAGAAGCGCGTGCTCGGCGAACCCGCCCTGACACGGATCCAGTCGGGCTTCTTCAACGGCGGCGCGGCCACCACCTTGATCGGGATGCGTTCTGTCTTGGCCTGCGACTTCTGCTTGGCCGACGGGTCGTAACGCGCCGTGCTGGAGGTCGATTCCGATTCGGGTGGGGTCATCGCGGGCTCATCAAGGGCGAATGCGTCAAGGCGCCAACAGTTCGCTGAGCCGGACCGCCAGCTGTCGCGCGACGGCGTCACGCGAGACGTGCACACCCAGTGTAGCCAGATCGATCGTCCTCAGCCCGGCGTAACCGCAAGGGTTGATGCGGACAAAGGGATCCAGATCCATCGCCACGTTCAGCGCCACGCCGTGATAGCAGCAGTGATTGCTGACCTTCAGGCCCAACGCCGCGATCTTGCCGAGCCCGCCGAAACCGGCACTGGCAGGCGCCACCGAAAGCCGGGCATGTCCGGCCGGATCGTCGAGCCGTACGTAGATGCCCGGCGCGCCCGACACCCGGTGCCCCACCACGCCGTGCGCGGACAAGACGTCGAGCACGGCGCGCTCGAGTCGGAAGACGAACTCCTTGACGTAGATGCCGAGCGGCCGCATGTCGACCAGCGGATAGGCCACCACCTGGCCGGGCCCGTGATAGGTGATCTGCCCACCCCGGTCGGTCTGCACCACCGGGATGCCGCCTGGCCGCAGGACGTGTTCGGCCCGACCCGCAAGACCCTGCGTGAAGACAGGCGGGTGCTCGACAAGCCACAGTTCGTCCGGCGTCTGCGCACCGCGTCCACGGGTAAAGGCCTGCATCGCCTGCAGCGTGGGCAGGTACTCGCGTCGACCCAGGTCGGCGATCTTCATGTTCGCTGCGCTCGCCGCCGCGTCCGCCGGCTACAGCACGACCTTGACCATCGGGTGCGTCGACAGCGTGCGGTACAGCTCGTCGAGCTGCGCGCGACTGGTGGCGGTCACGGTGATCGTGATGCCGAGGTAGTTGCCACTCCGGCTCGGCCGCAACTCCACCGCGCCGGCATCGAAGGCGGGATCGAAGCGGCGAGCGATGTCGACGATCGCCTCGACGAAGCCTTCGACCTGCGCCCCCATCACCTTGATCGGGAACGCGCTCGGGTACTCGATCAGCGACGGCGGCTCGGGTGTCGTATCCATCGCCGGCGTGCAACCTAGATCGACTGCGCCACCTTGGCCCGCTGATAGGCCTCGTAGAGACGCCCGTACACCGGCCCCGGTTTGCCGCGAAGCGCGCCGTGGCCGACAGCGTCGCCATCGAGCTTGGTCACCGGCAGCACTTCCTTGGTGGCTGAGCTCAACAGCACCTCGTCGGCGGCGCGTACGTCGTCTTCTGAGATCGGGCGCAGGTTGTAGGCAATGCGCTCTTCCTCGCACAGCTCGCGCAACAGTTCGACCCGAATGCCCTCGAGCACCAGGTCGCTGCGGGGCGGGCCGAGCAGTGCACCTTCGTGGACGATCCAGACGTTGCTGCCGGACGCTTCGGTGAGCCAGCCGTCGCGGAACATCACCGTCTCCAGCGCACCATGGTCGGCCGAGATCTGACGCGCCATCACGTTGCCAAGCAGCGAGACGCTCTTGATGTCGCCGCGCTCCCAGCGGAAGTCGCGTGCGGTGACGCAGGCGACGCCATGGTGGCGCTGTTCCGCGGTGGGCGGGCGCATCGGGTTGGTCATGACGAACACCGTGGGCTTGAGGCCCGCCGGCATCACGTGGTCGCGCATGGCCACACCCCGTGTGACCTCGATGTAGACCAGCTGATCGGCCGCCGGCTGCGCGGCGACCAGTTCACGCGCCAGCCCGAGCCAACCCTCGCGCCCGTGCGGGTTGGGAATACGCAGCTTGTCCAGGCTGCGCGCCAATCGCGCCATGTGCTCGTCGAAGCGGAACAGCCGGCGACCGTAGACAGGAATGACCTCGTAGACGCCATCACCGAAGATGAAGCCGCGGTCGAGCACCGAGACCTTGGCCTCGTTCAGCGGCAGCATCTGCCCGTTCAGGTGGCAAAGGGTGTCCGGCAAGCTCGTCATGGTGGCCTCGTCGTGGCCTCGCGGCGTGATGGATGTCGAGCTTAGCCCAGTTCGACGCCCTGCTACTTGATCCACAGTCGCAACGAGTCCCAGGCCCGGCCGAACAACCCTGCCTCCGGTACGGCCTCCTGCACCACCAGCGGCACCGTGGTGAGCGGTGCCCCACCGGCAGAGGTGACCTTGATGCTGCCCACACGCTGGCCCTTGGCGAGCGGCGCGACCAACGGGTCGGTGCGTTCGATCACCGTCTTCAGCTTGTCACCTTCGCCACGCGGCACGGCGACGAACAACGACGTGGCCGCTCCGAGCGAGGCCTCGCCCTGGGCGCCCTTCCACACCGGCACGCGCACGGCCGGCTTGGCGGTCTCGAACAGCCGAACCACGTCCCACGCGGTGTAGCCCCAGTTCAACAGCTTCTGGCTCTCGGTGGCACGCGCCTCGCGCGACGCGGTGCCAAGCACCACCGACAGCAGGCGCCGCTTGCCGTTGGGAAATTCTCGCTGCGCGCTGGCCACCAGGCAGTAGCCCGCGGTCTCGGTGTAGCCGGTCTTCATGCCGTCGACCGTGGGGTCACGCCCGAGCAGCATGTTGCGGTTGTCCTGCTTGATGTTGTTGAAGGCGTAGTTGCGGATCGAGTAGTAGGCGTAGTAGTCGGGGTGGTCCCGGATGATGTGGGCGGCGATGGTGGCCACGTCGCGCGCGCTGCTGTAGTGGCCGGCCTCCGTAAGGCCGGTGACGTTCTTGAATTGCGTGTGCTTCAGGCCCCAGGCCTGCGCCTGCTGGTTCATCATGGCCACAAAGCCGTCGAGCGTGCCGCCGACGCCCTCGGCCAGTGCGACCGCGGCGTCGTTGCCCGAGACAGCGATCATGCCCTTCAGCAACTCGTCGACCTTGGGCGTCATCTTCGGGTCGATGAACATCAGCGAACCGCCGCCCTTGCGTTCGCTCCACGCACGCACCGAGACGGGCAGCATCTGTTCGAGGGTGAGCTTCTTGTCCTTCAACGCGTTGAAGACCAGATAGGCCGTCATCAGCTTGGTCAACGACGCGGGGTCGACCTGAGCGTCGGCCTCGCGTTCAGCCAGCACCTGGTCGGCATTCAGGTCGAGCAGCACATAGTTGCGCGCAGCGATCTCCGGTGGCTGCGGTGCCTGGGCATGAGCCAGCGAAACCAGCGCAGCGCACAGCGCCGCGATCCATTTCTTGGTCATCGGATCGTCCTTGAATCGTCTGGGCGCGGGCGCAATTTCAGCGCGCCCAGGCCTGCGCGACCAGCGACCGCAGACGCGGCAGCTGGCCATGGAAGAAATGCCCGACGCCGGGCAGCACCACGACCGGCAGGGCCTGCGGCCGCGCCCAATCGAGCGTGGCCTGCAGCGGAACCACGTCGTCGGCCTCACCGTGGATCACCAGCGTGTCGGGCGGCACCGGTGCAACCTCGAAGGTCGACGTCGCCGGACCGACCAGCACCAGCCGCTCCACCGGCGCGCGGTCGGCCAGGCGCGCCGAAGCCTGCGAGGCCACGTAGCCGCCGAACGAGAAACCGCCCATCGCCAGCGGCAAGTGCGGCTCGCGGAACGCGTCCACCACCGCGAGCGCGTCGTCGATCTCGCCGGCACCATGGGCCCACTCGCCCTGCGACTGCCCGACACCGCGAAAGTTGAACCGCACGCTGCGATAACCCAGCTGTACGAAGGCGCGCGCCAGCGTCTGGATCACCTTGTTGTCCATCGTGCCGCCGTGCTGCGGATGCGGATGACACAGCACCGCCACGCCGCGCGGCGCCTGCGCCGGCTCGTCGATCACGCATTGCAGATGCCCGGCCGGCCCGTCGCACCCGGTGCGCCGCACGGTGGAGTGCATCAGCGCCCGATGTGCGGCGGGAGCAGCAACCGCTCCACCACCTTGCCATGCTTGAGATGCGACTCGACGATCTCGTCGATGTCGGCCTCGTCGACATAGGTGTACCAGACCGCTTCGGGATACACCACCGCCACGGGGCCGCCGGCACAGCGATCCAGACAGCCCGCCTTGTTGACCCGCACACCGCCTGGCCCCGCCAGCGAGGCTGCCTTCACCTGCGCCTTGCAGCGGTCGAGGGCGCGCTGCGGCGCGTGCTGCGCGCAGCAGGCCTCGCCGTTGTCGCGCTGGTTCAGGCAGAAGAAGATGTGATGCTTGTAATAGCTCATGGCTGCGCGATTGTAGAGAGCGCCAATTTCACGCCGGTCGGGCCTTCAGCCTTGGCGTTCGCCGATGCGCGCCAGCAACCAGGACATCGCCGCATACGGCCAGCACCAACCGACCCACTGCGCCACACCGTGAAAGCGGATGAAGCGGCCCTGCTCCCAGCCGCTGAGGCTCTCGGCGAAATAGGGGTCCGACGGCGCTTGGGCCACCAACGCCACCGACGCGGTGATCGCCATCAGTCCGATGCCGGCAACCACGCGCGCATTGACGCGCAACAGTGCCCCGGCACACGCCAGGCCGAGCGCGATTCCGCCCAGTGCCGTGGGGGTACTCCAGGCCAGCGCATGCTGCGGACCGAAGTTCAGCGCCGTCGACAGCGTGGTCACGCTGGCGGCCAGCGCAGCGGCGCCGGTCGCCAGCAGCGCCCGCCGTTGCATCGACCGGGTGACACAGAACGACACCATGCACGGACCCAGCAGGCCGAGCGACACGGCCAGTACCTCGGTGGCAGGCGCCAGCGGTGCCGGCGCCACGTTGCCCGGACCGAGGCCGAGCAACAGTCCCTCGGCCCAGCGCGCGCCGAGCAAGGCCTCACCCAACTGGTCACGCAATCGATCCCACACCTGGCCGAGGCCGAGCGGCACAGGGGCTGGGAACAGCAATCCGACCGGCCACATGCCGATCAGGATGAGGCCGGCCGGTCCGTGGCGCTCGAACCAGCGCTCTCGCGCCAGCGCGACGGCCTGTCGCCAGCGCGATTGGCGCAGCCACGCGGCGGCCGAGGCACCGACCAGCGCGCCGGCGCTGTTGAGCATCCAGTCGACCAGCGAGGGCACCCGCTGCGGCAGGGCGAACTGCAGGACCTCCAGCGCATAGGACAAAGCCGACGCCTGCAACACGGCGCGGCCGATGACGCGCGGCGTCGACGCAGCCTCTTGCCGCAACACGAGCAGCGCGCCCAGCGGCAGATAGGCCGCCAGGTTGGACCAGAGGTCGAAGCGGTCATGCCACTGCGGCCAGGGCAGCGCCAGCAGGCTCCAGATGGCCGCTCCGGCGGGCAGCCGCCAGCCGCTGAACGGGAACAGGCTCGCATAGACGATCACCACGAACCAGGCCCAGGTCAGCAGCACCGACAGGCCGCGCGGGCGTGGTGCGGGCTCGGTCACGGACTCACAGCGGCTTGACGACCACCAGCACGACGATGGCGGCGAACAGCAACACCGACACTTCGTTGAACACCCGGTACCAGCGCTCCGAGCGCTGATTGGTGAGCTGTTCGAAGCGCCGCAGAATCGAGCGGCAGGCGTGGTGATAGCCGATCACGCCGATCACCAGCAGCAGCTTCAGGTTGAGCCAGCCATGGCCGAAGCCGCGCCAGGCGTCGAAGCCGAGCCAGAGCCAGAAGCCCAGCAGCAGCGCGACGAGCATCAGCCCGTTGGCAAACCGATACAGCCGCCGCGCCATCAACAACAGGCGTTCGCGCTCGGCGTGGCTGTCGGCCGCCACCGCGGCCAGGTTGACGAAGATGCGCGGCAGATAGAACAGCCCGGCGAACCAACTGGCCACGAACACGAGGTGGAAGGCCTTGACCCACAGGTAGGCGCTGCTCATCGGGCGATTATCGCGAAGGTCCTCGCGCCGGCGCCCATGGGGCGGATCGCACCGAACCTCAGCGCCGAAAAAAAGCCCCGACTTCAACAGTCGGGGCTGCAAGCCTTAACGCTGTCATCACGGTAAGGCACCTGCTCAGGGAGGAAAAGCAGGGAATGACAGCCTTGCGGCTATCATTCGGCGCGCATACTAGCAGAGGGTCGTCGAGGTGTGACTCCGCGTAACACCGGATGGAACCGGCGCAGCGCGTCCCCGTCGTGTCCTCGCCACGCGTGAAGGACCCTGATCGTGCCCGCCCTACCTCCTTTTCCTGCCAGCCGCCCGCGGCGCCTGCGACGCGATGCCTTTACCCGCGCATTGGTGCGCGAGAACCGGCTCGATCCGTCGGATCTGATCATGCCGGTGTTCGTGCTCGACGGCGCCAACCATGCGCAGGACGTCGCCAGCATGCCGGGCGTGCAACGCCTGTCGGTCGACCGCCTGCTGCCGCTGGCCGAGCGCTGCCTGCAACTGCGCGTGCCGGTGATGGCGCTGTTCCCGGTGATCGACGCCAGGCTGAAGACGCCCGACGGCCGCGAGGCCACCAACCCCGACGGTCTGGTGCCGCGTGCCGTGCGCGAGTTGAAGGCGCGCTTCCCCGAACTCGGCATCCTGACCGACGTGGCGCTCGACCCGTTCACCAGCCACGGGCAGGACGGTCTGCTCGACGAGACCGGCTACATCCTGAACGACAGCACCGTGCAGGTCCTGGTGCGCCAGGCGCTGGTGCAGGCCGAGGCCGGCGTCGACATCGTCGCGCCGAGCGACATGATGGACGGCCGCATCGGCGCGATCCGCCAGGCGCTCGAGGAGGCCGGCCGCATCCATACCCGCATCATGGCCTACAGCGCCAAGTACGCGAGCGCCTTCTACGGCCCGTTTCGCGATGCCGTCGGCAGCAAGGGCAACCTCGGCAAGAGCGACAAGAAGGTCTACCAGATGGACCCGGGCAACTCCGACGAGGCGCTGCGCGAGGTGTCGCTCGACATCGCCGAGGGTGCCGACATGGTGATGGTCAAGCCCGGCATGCCCTACCTCGACATCGTGCGTCGCGTGAAGGACGCTTTTCGCATGCCGACCTTCGTCTACCAGGTCAGCGGCGAGTACGCGATGCTGAAGGCCGCCGCGGCGAACGGCTGGCTCGACCACGACGCCGTGATGATGGAGTCGCTGCTCGCCTTCAGGCGCGCCGGTGCCGACGGCGTGCTGACCTACTTTGCGCTCGACGCAGCTCGGCTGCTGCGTGATGGCTGACGCAGCGCGCCTGGTGCGCGTTTTCCATCTTCAGAGCGATCACTTCACCGAACTGTTTGAACTGCCCGAGGCGCTGCCGGCCAAGGGCTTCGTCTGGATCGGCGTCAGCCGCCACGCACTGGCCGTCGGCGCCGCCGACGTTCAGGCCGCGTTGCAGCGCTGGACCGGCGGCCAGATCGTGGACCTGCACGTCTCCGACCTGCTCAATGCGCAACTGCCCTCGCACTTCGACTACACCTCGTGGTACGACTTGATGGTGTTCCGCCGGCTGAGCGCCGCACGCAGCGAAGCGGAGGGCGCCGCGGCCGACGGTGGGGCGATTTCGGCACGTCGCACCCTGCAGTCGGTGGACACCAACCCGGTCGGTTTCGCGATCTTCGACCGTGTGTTGATCACCGTGCACCCGGTCGATTGCCTGGTGCGCGAGTACTTCGCCCAGCGACTGTCGCATCTCGGCCAGGGCACCGATCCGCGCGGCGCCTCGCGCCTGCCGAGCAGCCCGGCCGACCTGATGCTGCGCATGGTCAATCACATGGTCGACGGCTATCTCGAACTGCGCAGGCTGCTGACGCGCCAGCTCGGCCTGCTGCAGGAAGAGCTGCTCAATCCACGCAGCCACTTCAGCAACTGGCAGGTGCTGCTCGAATCGCGCAATGCGTTGCACACCCTGGAGGATATCTGCGAGGACCAGCGCAGCGCGATGCAGGAGTGGCTCGACGCTCTGGAGGAATGGCCGACCCCACCCGACCACGCCGGCCGGCGCGAGCAGGAGTTGCTGCGTGTGCGATCGCGCGACGTGCTCGAACACATCGAGCGTGTGCTGTCGCACGTACGCCGCCTGGAGCAGTCGGCCGAGGGCGCGGTGCAGCTGCATTTTTCGGCGCTGTCGAACCGCACCAACGCGATCATGCGCACCTTGACCGTGTTGACAGCCATTTTCCTGCCGCTGAACCTGATCACCGGGTTCTTCGGCATGAACTTCGACGCGCTGCCGTTGATCCACAGCGCGACCGGCGTGTGGGTGGCCATCGCCATCATGATGCTGGTGGGGCTGGGTCTCGGCGCGTTCTTCTGGCGCAAGCGCTACCTCGGCACGCATCACCCGCCGTGACAACGGGAGGCCATCACCTCGCGTAGGGATCGTCGAAACCCAGCGCGAGCAGGATGCGCGTCTCGATGGCCTGCATGCGCCGGGCGTCGCTCGCACGCTCGTGGTCGTGCCCCTGGGCGTGCAGCGCGCCATGCACCAGCAGGTGCGCGTAGTGGGCCGTCAGCTCGACGCGCTGCGCCCGTGCCTCGTCGACCAGCACGGGTGAGCAGAGCACCAGATCGGCCTGAACCACCGCGTCGTCGCGATAGGCGAAGGTCAACACGTTGGTCGCATGGTCCTTGCCGCGAAAGTCGCGGTTCAGCCGTCGCCCTTCGGCGCGGCCGACCAGCCGCACAGTGATCTCGGCCGGCCGATCCAGCGCCGCCAGCAGCCAGCGCCGCACGCGATGCCGCGGCAGCAGGTCCGCGTGGCGCGGATCGACGAACTGCAACGACAGCTTCAGCGCGGGGGGCGGAGCGCTCATCGGGGCGGCGCGTCGCGCCGCTGCGCGTCGTAGGCCTCGACGATGCGCGCGACCAGCGGATGGCGCACCACGTCGGCCGACGTGAAACGCGTGAACGCCACGCCGTTCACCTGCCGCAGCACCTGCTCGGCATCGATCAGGCCGCTGGTCGCACCGCGCGGCAGATCGACCTGGCTGGTGTCGCCATTGACCACCGCCTTGGTGCCGAAGCCCACCCGTGTCAGGAACATCTTCATCTGTTCGGGTGTGGTGTTCTGCGCCTCGTCGAGGATCACGAAAGCATGGTTCAGCGTGCGCCCCCGCATGAAGGCCAGCGGTGCGATCTCCAAGGTGCCGCGCTCGAACGCCTTGGTCACGCGCTCCAGGCCCATCAGGTCGTACAGCGCGTCGTACAGCGGTCGCAGGTAGGGATCGACCTTCTGCGCCAGGTCGCCCGGCAGGAATCCGAGCCGCTCGCCCGCCTCGACGGCGGGCCGCGTCAGCACGATGCGCTGGACGGCACTGCGCTCGAGCGCGTCGACCGCGCAGGCCACCGCCAGGAAAGTCTTGCCGGTGCCGGCCGGACCGATGCCGAACGTGAGATCGTGGTCGAGGATGTGACGCAGGTACTGCACTTGGTTGGGCGTGCGCCCGATCAGATCGGCGCGGCGCGTGTGCAGCACGATCGGCGCGTCGCCCGCCGGTGCAGCCGGGCCGCGCGCGCCCGCCAGGGCCAGCTCGAGGCTTTCGGCTTCCACCGGTCGCGATGCCTTGTCGTAGAGCTGCTGCAGCACGTCGCGCGCACGTTCGGCGCGCGGCTTCGCGCCTTCGATGCGAAACGCCGCTTGGCGACGCGTGATGCGAACGTCGAGCGCCGCCTCGATGGCGCGCAGATGGCTGTCGGTCTGGCCGCACAGATGCGCCAGACGTCGATTGTCCTGAGGCGTGAACTCGTGTCGAAGGATCATGGTGGCGTCCGCATTGCGCCATTTTCCCGCGAACGGCAGCCAGGGACACGACACCTGCACAACCCTCTTCATTTCGTCGGGTCTCGATGCTGCACAATCGTCGGGCTGCGCCCGTTGCTCCACCTGCCCCCGACGTGAACCGCGCCCGTTCGCTATGCCTGCGACTGACCCTGTGGCTGCTGGCTGTCGCTGCGGCGGGCTCGGCGTTCGGCGTCGCGCCGACGCCAACGCCGTCGATCCACTTCAAGCAGGCGCTCTCGGTGGCGGCGGACTCCGAGTTCTTTCCGCCTGAGCCGAACCGTGCGCGCAGGGTGTCGTTGCCCGACGACTGGGCCGACACCCAGCCGAGCGACGCAACCGCGGTGTGGTACCGCGTGAGCTTCGATGCGGAGACGGCGCGCGCCAGTGGCGAGCTGATGGCGCTGTACATCGAGCGCGCTTGCAGCAGCGTGGCGGTGCTGCTCAACGGCAGGCTGGTCCACGTGTCGGGCCGGCTCACCGAGCCGGTCTCGCGCAACTGTCAACGCCCGCAGCTGATCGCACTGCCCAGCGCACTGGTGGAGCCGCACAACAACCAGCTCGATCTCAAGGTGGCCGGCTTTCCCCTGCAGCGCGTGGCCTCGCATCAACGCGCGGGCGGCCTGTCGGCCTTCGAGCTCGGGCCGCACGCGGTGCTCTCGGCCAAGCACCGTTGGCGCACGGCGTTCGCCGTCAACCTACCGCAGGTGGTCACCGGCAGCCTGCTGCTGGTGGGCAGCCTGATCTTCGCGATGGGCTGGGTCAACCGCGCGCAGAGCTTCATGGCCTACTACGGTGCATTGCTGATCGGTTGGGCGCTGGTGCTGTCGCGGCAATGGGTCTCGGACCTGCCGTGGCCGAACGCCAGCTCTGAGTTCCTGCTGGCGATCCTGGCCTCGTTCGTCACCTTTGCGGCGGTGCAGTTCCTCATGCGCTACGGTGGCGAACGCCGGCGCTGGATCGACGTCGGGCTGCCGGTGCAATGCGCACTCATGCCGTTGAGCCTGATGGTCGCCGGCGCGCAGCGCCTGCACGCGATGGCCACTTTCTGGTACGTGGTGCTGGCAATCCAGATTGCAGTGGCCGCCTTGCACTACCTGCGCAAGGCCTGGCTGTTGCGGCGCGAGCAGTTCTGGCTGATGGCCTCGCTCGGCGGCGCCATGGCGGTCGCCGCGGGCATCGAGTTCACGGCGCAGCAGCTGGGCGTCGACCAGCGCGCGGTCGATGCGGCCCAGTTGGTACCGCCACTGCTCTTCATGGGCCTCGGCCTGCGCATGGTGCAGCAATACGGTCGGGCGCTGCACGACGCGCAGCAGGACCGGATCGAACTCGAGCGCCGGGTGCAGGACGCCGCAGCACAGATCGAGCGCAACTTCGCTCAGCTGGCCGACCTGAAGGTCGAGCAGGTCACCGAGCGCGAGCGCAAGCGCATCGCCGCCGACCTGCACGACGACCTGGGTGCCAAGCTGCTGACCATCGTGCACACCAGCGACAACGAACGCATCTCCACCCTGGCGCGCGAGGCACTGGAGGAGATGCGCCTGTCGGTGCGCGGCCTCACCGGCAAGCCGGTGCCGCTGCTCAATGCGCTGGGTGACTGGCGCGCCGAGGTGATGTCGCGGCTGGCGCAGGCCGGCGTCGACGGGCACTGGCAGGCGCCGACCGAGGAAGACGTGCCGCAGATGCTGTCGGCACGGGCCTACGTGCAGACCACGCGCATCCTGCGCGAGGCGGTCAGCAACATCATCAAGCACAGCGGGGCATCGCGCTGCACGGTGCGGTGCACGATTGCCGACGGCGACTTCCAGCTCATCGTGCAGGACAACGGCAAGGGCATTCCGATGGAACTCGACGGTCGACTCGACCGCGGCCACGGCATGGCCAGCATGAAGCATCGCGCCAAGCAGCTGCAGGGCCAGTGCCTGGTCGAATCCGGACCGGGCTACGGAACCGTGATCCGCCTCACGCTTCCGGTGGACCGGCACGTCGCCCCAGCCTGACCCGCTGTTACGATGGTGCAGTTCACTGCCGTGGAGGCATGATGAAGACGATTCTGCTGCTCGAAGACCTGCCCGAAATCCGCACCTGGCTGAAGTCGCTGGTCACCCAGGTCTTTCCGAACGCCCAGATCGTCGAGTGCGCACGCGTGCACGACGCGCTGGCACAGGTGTCGGCGCAGAAGTTCGAGTTGGCGCTGATCGACCTCGGTCTGCCCGACGGCTCGGGTGTCGACGTGGTGTCGGCGCTGCGCGAGTCGCAGCCCGAGGCGCAGTCGGTCATCGTGACGATCCACGACGACGACGAGCACCTATTCCCTGCGCTGCAGGCCGGTGCGTACGGCTACATCCTGAAGGAGCAGTCGCGCGAGTTGATCACCGAGCAATTGCAGCGAATCAGCCAGGGCGAGCCGCCGCTGTCGCCGTCGATCGCGCGCAAGGTCATCGCCTACTTCGCGGCGCAAGCCAAGCCGCCGATCGATACGCTGCCGCATGTGTCGCTGACCGAACGCGAGAGCGAGGTGCTGCTGCGCGTCGCCAAAGGCTTCACGCTGCCCGAGATCGGCGTGCAGCTGGGCCTGTCGCGCCACACCATCGCCGACTACGTGAAGCAGATCTACCGCAAGCTCAACGTGAGCTCGCGTGCCGAAGCGGCGCTCGAGGCGCAACGCCTCGGATTGTTCCGCCGCTAGCTGCCGGCCGCTCACGCCACGCGGCTCGAAAGAGCCCGGCACATACCTTCTATTCCTGCCATCGCCTGGCCCGGATTTCGGGTACACAGGAGGCCTTGCATCCTGCGCAGGCTGTGCATGACCAGAACGAGAACGCGCCGTCCCGACCTTGCTCGAATCGCCGCCACGTTGCTGGCCGGTGTCAGCCTGCCTGTCCTGGCCGGCCGCCCGCTGACCGTTGACGACGCCGGCACCAATGCCAAGGGCGAGGGTCACATCGAGGTATGGACCGCCCGCGGCGAGGGCAACCGATCGCTCAACCTGGCGCCGGCCTACGCCATTGCGGACGGCCTCGAGCTAGGCGCATTGCTCGCACGCGACACGACGAACAGGATCACGACCGCCGGCGCGCAGCTCAAGTGGCTCGTCACGCCCAGCGAGGAACAGGGCTGCAACGCCGGCGTCGCGTTTGGCGCCGCGCGTGCGACGGGCGGTGATGCCAGCGCCAACGCCGCCTTCTTGAACGGACTGTTCAGCTGCAACGCGGGCCCGAGCCACCTGCACTTGAATCTCGGCTCGACCAAGGTCTCCGACGAATCCGCGATCACCACCTGGGGCGTCGCGTTCGAGCGCGACGCCGGCGCGGTGACGCCGCACATCGAGTGGTTCGGTGCCGAGGGCAGCAAGCCGACGATCCAGCTCGGCGTTCGCGGCGACATCGCCAAGGGCCTGCAACTCGACGGCACGCTCGGGCGCAACGACGACCGCACGCTCTACAGCGTGGGTGTCAAGTTCAGGTTCTGATCGGCTCGCGACCCTAGAATCGGCTCATGATCGGCCGACTCACGGGCACGCTGGCACAGAAGTCGCCGCCGCAGGTGCTCATCGATGTCAACGGCGTCGGCTACGAACTCGACGTGCCGATGAGCACCTTCTACAACCTGCCCACGCTGGGCGAGCGCGTCACGCTGCTCACGCACTTCGTGGTCCGCGAGGACGCGCAGCTGCTGTTCGGCTTTCTGCAGCCGGATGAGCGCGCGACGTTTCGCCAACTGATCCGCATCTCCGGCGTCGGACCGCGCACGGCATTGGCGATCCTGTCGGGACTGTCGGTGACCGAGCTGGCGCAAGCGATCGCGCGACAGGAGAGCGGGCGACTGGTCAAGGTGCCGGGCATCGGCAAGAAGACCGCCGAGCGGCTGCTGCTCGAGTTGAAGGGCAAGCTCGGCCCCGAGCTCTCGGGCGGTGAGGCGGTGAGCAGTGACGCCCAGGGCGACATCGTGCAGGCCCTGGTGGCACTCGGCTACAACGATCGCGAGGCGGCCTCAGCGCTGAAGTCGCTGCCCGTCGGCGTGGGTGTCAGCGAGGGCATCAAGCTGGCGTTGAAATCGCTGTCGCGCTGAATGACGCGGCGACTTGGTCGCACAATCCGCGCATGGGCATCCAGACCGACGACTTCGCCACCGGTGCGGCCGACAGCCGGCGCACCATCGATGCCGCGCGCGCTTCGCCGCAGGAAGAAGCGCTCGAACGCGCGCTGCGGCCTAAGCAGCTGCGCGACTACGTCGGCCAGGCCAAGACGCGCGAGCAGCTCGAGATCTTCATCGGCGCGGCGCGCCAGCGCGGCGAGGCGCTCGACCATGTGCTGCTGTTCGGCCCTCCGGGCCTGGGCAAGACGACGCTCAGCCACATCATCGCGGCCGAGCTCGGCGTCAACCTGCGGCAAACCTCGGGCCCGGTGCTCGAGAAGCCGAAAGACCTGGCCGCGCTGCTGACCAACCTCGAGCGCAACGACGTCCTGTTCATCGACGAGATCCATCGTCTGTCGCCGGTGGTGGAGGAGATCCTCTATCCGGCCCTCGAGGACTATCAGATCGACATCATGATCGGCGAAGGGCCGGCCGCGCGCTCGATCAAGCTCGACCTGCAGCCCTTTACGCTGGTGGGCGCGACCACACGCGCCGGAATGCTGACCAACCCGCTGCGTGATCGCTTCGGCATCGTGTCGCGGCTGGAGTTCTACACGGCTCAGGAGCTGGCGCGCATCGTGCACCGCTCGGCGCAGTTGCTGTCGGTACCGGTCGACGGGCCCGGTGCCGACGAGATCGCAAAGCGTTCGCGCGGCACGCCGCGCATCGCCAATCGACTGCTGCGGCGGGTGCGCGACTTTGCGCAGGTAAAGGCGCAGGGGCACATCACACACGCGATCGCCGACCAGGCGCTGGCCATGCTCGACGTCGACCCGCTCGGCTTCGACGTGATGGACCGCAAGCTGCTCGAAGCCGTGGTGCACCGCTTCGACGGTGGACCGGTCGGTCTGGACAACGTGGCGGCCGCCATCGGCGAGGAACGCGACACGATCGAGGACGTTATCGAGCCCTACCTCATACAGCAGGGTTATCTGCAGCGCACACCGCGCGGCCGCGTCGCCACGCTGGCGGCC
This sequence comes from Burkholderiaceae bacterium, assembly GCA_044222685.1. Classification (GTDB taxonomy): domain Bacteria; phylum Pseudomonadota; class Gammaproteobacteria; order Burkholderiales; family Burkholderiaceae_C; genus JAEUPI01. The sequence continues at coordinate 58,017 of JBGAMU010000005.1, read as the reverse complement.
TATCGCCACCTGGGCGTCACGCCGTCGAAGGCAGCGAACGACCTGTTCGGCGCGTGATCGGCCGCCGACTCAGGCCGCCACGGCCCGCCCCTGCGCCGCAGTCGATGCACCTCGCTGGGTGATGCGGCCGAGCAGCCAAAGGCCTGCCACCAGCGCGAGCGCGGACGACAGCAGCGATGCCAGATCGAGCCGATGCGCGTTCCACAGGAGTGCGCAGGCACCGACCAGCAGAATCGCGAACCACGCGATGGCCCACACCCGGGTGGCGCGAGTCATCGGCGGATCCCAGTACTGCACGGCGTCGAGCCGGAACGCCGGCTTGGGAAAGCGCTGGGCCACGTCCGCCGGTCGCCAGCCGGGCGGCATGAACCACACGCGCGCCTTGTCCCACCACGACCGCGCATGCCAGCTGTCTTGCAGCATCGCCCAGTACACCTCGGCATTGGCCCACAGCGGATCGAAGCTGCGCAGGGGTGCTCGCGTGCCGTACACGCAGGGTTCGTCGTCGCGCTCTTCCTCGAAGGTGCCGAACAAGCGGTCCCAGATGATCAGGATGCCGCCGAAGTTGCGATCGAGATAGCGGTCGTTCACCGCGTGGTGCACGCGATGGTTCGACGGCGAGCAGAACCAGCGATCGAACCAGCCGAGCCTGCCGATCTGCTGCGTGTGAACCCAAAACTGGTACAGCAGGTCGACCAGCGCGACGGTGGCGAACACCACCGGCGGCACGCCGACCACGGCCATCGGCAGGTAAAAGATCCAGCCGAACAACGCGCCGCTGGACGTCTGCCGCAAAGCGGTCGACAGGTTGTAGTCCTCGCTCTGGTGGTGCACCACATGCGCGGCCCACAACACGCGCACCTGGTGACCGGCGCGATGCAGCCAGTAGTAGCACAGGTCGTACATCAGCAAGGCGCCGAGCCACACCACCACCGAGTCGGCCGGCAGGTCGAAGAGCGCCAGCTTCGCATGCACGGCGGTGTAGATGCCCACCGCCAGTAGCCTGGTGAACAGGCCGACGACCTGGCTCATCATGCCCAGGCCGATGCTCGACATGGCATCGTGCCAGCGATAGGTGTTGCGCTTGCGCAGGGCGCCGACCACGAACTCGATGGCAATCAGCAGCAGGAACACCGGTGTCGCGAGGACGATGATCTGCGGGGCGGTCATGCCCGGAATGCTAGACCAGCCCACGCCAGTCGTCGAACCGCCCGCTTACACACCGGGGCAGGCGCTTGCCGCGCCTGCCCCGCCGAAGCATCACTGCGAGATCAGTTCTCTCCAGGAGGTCCGCCGGGTACCGCTGCCTGTCGGAGGTGGCGCCAGGCCTTGCCTGAGGCTCGTGTCGGACATATCCACCACCCAGCGGTACTTGCCGTCCGTGGTCTTGAAGAGATTCGGCCGCGTGCCCAAGGCGGTGCCCAAATAGACGCTGGCGATGCCCGTCGCGCTCGCCACGGCCTGGCCGGTGCGATAGTCGAAGAAGTTGATGAAGCTCTCGCCGCCGACCGAGCATGCACTGGGATCGAGCATGTTCGACGTGACGGCCAGCGTGCCCAGGGCGAGTTGAGGATCGGACGTGGCACGTTCGCGCGTTCCCGGAAGATCGACGAACCAACCCTTCTGCGTCGCGAAGTTCACCGTATTGGTTGACCCCGTCCGAATCCTGGAACCCGCGACACAGAGATCGGACGTTCCGCAGGTGCCTGCCGTCAGGGTCTGCTGCACGAAGCCGGTCGCACCGACGCTGCTGCGCGGATTGCCGAGGCTGGTCGATCCACCCGAGTCCAGGATTGCATAGATGGACTGGACTTCCGAGTTGTTGAGGTCCGGACCGCCCAGGTAGCGTCCGGTACCGACGAACACCACGGAGCGGCCGTCCACATTACCCAACTCGGGCTTGGCGGTGATCGACTGCGCGGCGCCAGCCGGACCGAACAAGGTGGCCAGCAGCTGCGCTTCGACACCCGACGCGCCGAACGTGTTGTTCACGTCGAATCGCCAGACGTTGCCGTACAGGTCACCGCCGTAGACCTTGGTCGTCGTGTTGTCGTAGCGCGTGTTGTCGACCCAGGCGCGAATCTGCCCGAGCCCACTGGGGCACGGCGCCGTCGCGCAGATTCCGGTCACTGAGGCCGTGTCGCTGCCCACGTTGGTGGGAATCGTATGGATCGCCGCGCCCGTCTCTGCGTTTCTGACGAACAGATAGCCGTTGCCGTTGCCCGGGCTCACGTTGTTGTAGCCCGACGTGAACATCACGGTCCATGTGCCATTGGCCAGCTTGGTGATCTCGGGCCGCCCCACGCTCAAGCCCAGATTGGCGTTGTCGGTAGACGAGAACTCCCACAGTGCCTTCGGGCTGGCGGGGTTGGTGATGTCGAGCGCATAGTAGCCACGTCCACCCGCGTTCAGCCCGCCCACCAGGATGGTGTGCCACGTCCCGTCCGAGAACTTCACATCGCCCACGGTCGGTGTGCCATCCACGAAGTACTGGTGGTTCGACGCGTAGTACTTGTCCGCCAGCCGGTACAGCTTGGGCAGCAGCATGCTGGGCACATAGGCCCAGGCCTCGTCGCCGGTGCTGGCGTTGAATGCATGCAACATGCCGTCGTTGGCACCCACGTAGACCATCGTCGTGCGCGACGCGTTGGTGGACTTGAAGGTCGCATATCCGGCGTCGGTGTAGTCGAATACCGGTCCCTTCACGTACACCGCTTCCGAATTGACGATGTCGCCCAGGACATGCGAACGCAGCCTGAAGTACTTGCTTGTGTCGTCGGCTCCGCCCTCGTTCGTGCGCTGGCCGCGCAGGAAGTTCACCAACGGAGCTCCGCCCGCGGCCGTCTGGTTGGCCGCGCTCAGGCAGGTCGCGCCGGAGGCGCAGAACTGGCTCAGCGGCGGTGTGGCGGTCTGCATGTGGCTCGTCGTGAAGTAGGCTTGCTCCGCCGCGCTCAGATTCGCCCACAGGAAGGGCTTGAGCTTCGACGCCGCCGACGCATCGAACGTGTAGATGGTGCGCGAGGCCTTCGCGTCCAGCAACGCCGCCGCCGCCCAGCTGGCCGAGGACGACACGGTCCCGTTGGCCGGATCGATGGTGAACATTTCCAGGTCGCCGTACCACTCGGCCGAGCGGAAGGTGGAGCTGAACAGGAAGTTGTCGCCTGCCGTCACGTTCGGGTTGCTCGTCGTGGCGGCGGCAGAGTCGGCGCTGATGGCGTTGACGTTCTGCAGCGCCGTGTTCAGACCCACCGACAGGCTGGTCGGATCCGTAGCGGCGAAGTAGTCACCCCGACCGTTGACCGCCGCGTGCCACAGGTCGTCGATGTTCTCCGGAGCGCCACTGGACGGTGCCGGCCATGTACAGGCGGTTCCGGCCGTCTGCCAGGTGCAGACGCTGCTGCTTGCCAACGTGCCATTCTTGACCGCGGGGTAGTCGCCGGTCGTGTCGGTCTTGTAGGTCTGCGAGTAGATCATCCGACCACGTGCACCAAGGCCCAGCGTGAACGTCGTCATGTGCTGCCAGTTGGCGTCGTCATCGCCGCCGGCCTGCACGTTGTTGGTGTCGACCGCGTTGGTCGTGTACCCGGTCGCCGCGCTCATGTTGTTGCTGAGCGCCGTCGTGCGCAGATCTGTCTGGTAGTAGTAGAGCGCCACGTCTGCCAGCGTGTCGCTGGTGCCGCCGGAACTGACGGTCGAGCCGGTGAACGCCGTCACCGTGGCGGTCGAACTGACCGTCGTGACCACCGGCGTCGCAGTGACGACGCCCGCCGAAGCCGGCGCCGTGATCGTGACCACAGTGCCCGACCGAACCGCCGAGTAGCCGGCGACCGTGCAGTTGCCACTGATCGCGGCCGTGCAGTTGTTGATCCGGCTGACGATCTTGCTCGCGAGCTTGGTCGAACGGCTGCCGCCGCCGCCGCCCGACGCATCGGCCGTACTCGACAGGATCTCCTGGCCGCCGACCGTGATGTGCGTGACGCTGTCCGAACTGCTGTCAGCGTACACGTCGATCGTGGCGGTGTAGACATTGCCCGTGGTACCACCGTCATTGAAAGGACGCGGCGCCGCAGAGTCCTGATTGCCGACGGCCGTGGAGCCGTCGAGCTGGAACCCGTCGTTGCTGTTCCAGTAGCCGTCGGTCGACAGCAGCGTGAAATTCTTCTGACACGAGTACTGGACAGGATCGGTCACGGTCACGCCGTACATCGTGGTCTTCTTGTTGGCATAGATCCGGCCGGCGTTGGACAGGGCTTCCCGCAGCGGCGTGGAGTTGTTCGGCGAGGCGCCGTAGAGCTTGGTGTACCAGTCGTACTTCTGGGTGGTGCCGAAGTCGGCGATGTTCAGGAACGACGGATTGACGTTGTTGTTGATGCTCATGTAGCCGAGGCGGTACGTATCCCCGATGTCGCGAAAGGCGCGACCGGTGGCCGTTTTCATCATCAGCATGCGCGTCCGGTAGTAGCTGTACCAATTGGCGAAGTTGGTCTGATCAGCCGCGGGCGACGAGGTGGTGATCTGCACCTTCGTGAAGGGCGCGGTCGAGTCGGTGACGAGCTTGTCGCACTCCGTATAGAACGTCCCGCTCGTATTGAAGTAGTTCTTCTGTGCGGCCGTGAGCTCCGATCCGGAGTAGGCGTGGTAGTAGGCAGACTGTGCCGTGTCGTTGGTGCCGGAGAGTCCGCCCCCGAAGCCGGGAACGGTTGACGTGGTCCAGGCCCGGAAGCTGGTGTTCAGGTTCACCGCTGTCGACGCCGTGTCGTAGCCGTTACTCAACGCCGCCGTGAATGTCTGGTTCGGATACTCGGTGATCGTGCCGTCGGAGTTCACCTTTGTAGGCGGCTTGTAGATAGTCGAAGGGTTGTAGTACACACCGTTGCACTGCGAACTCGCGTATCCCCATTTCTTGGTTCCGCTGCTGTTCTGACCGAAGTCCTCCGCGTCATCTGGCATGTGCGACCAGGCCATGCTCCCCGAGTCGTCCAGGATGAACATCAGATTCGGCTTGACGATCTGCGGTGCCGAGGTGATGAGCGGCAGCTGCGAGACGTCGGTCTGTGCGCCGAGGGTCGCAAAGGTCGCGACGATACCCACCAATGCCGTACCCGTGCGAAGCACGCGGCCCCAGGCCCGAGCCGTTGCAGTGCTCTTGTTCTGCGTGGGTGAGTTCATGTCAACCTCGTCGGTTCGTTGTAGGCAATGGATTCAGATTGCGAAGATGGCCTGCACGTAGCTCAGCGTGTTCCGAGGCCCGGTGACTCGCGCGGTGACGCGGTAGTACACCTGTTTGTCGCCGGCGACCGTCACCACGCCCGCACCCATGCTGCTGCTGGCCAGACCCATGTCGACGGGAGGCGCCGAGCATCCGGCGGTGGCTGGCGGCGGTGGCCCCACGTTGTCGCATAGACGATGAATCACGTAGGACACCGTGTTGCCAGCCGCATCCGCAGCCAGCGTATTGACGGCTCCCGACGCTGCCAGCGTCGAGTTCCAGAACGCATCCCACGACACGCCCGGGGCCGGGTCTTCGCGGCGCGCGACGTATCGAACTCCGCCGCCGGAAAGCACACTGTTGTGCAGCGTGGTCACGCCGGCACCGGAATTGGCCCGCAGGAACGTCAAGGCGGTTTCGACACCCACATCCGCTGAGTTGGTAGCCGCCTGCTGGAAGGCCAGGTTGCCCGCGATGATGTTCGAGGTAGATACCGAGCGAACGAGGGCTATGCCGGCCAGGCTGAGCGCCACCAGCAGGATCAGCGCGATGAGCAGCACCGTGCCGCGCTGGCGCACGGTGCGATCCGCGACGTGGCGCGATGGTGATTGACGGTTCAGCATCCTGATTGCACTCCCAGCCAAGCCGTGTTGCGCAACGGCACCACGGTCTCGAATGTCTTGTAGCGATACCTTTGCCAATCGGCATCCGCCGACAGGTCGATCGCCGCCGTCGCACTGCCACCCCAAGTAGGCGCCGCAGTCGTGACGTTGTCCTTCTCGAGTTGGGCGCTACGCGCCACCAACGCGACCTCGATGGCCCGCATACGGACCCATCCGCATTCGGTCGTGGGCGTGGTCTGGTTGTAGGCATCGACGATGGTGTCCATCGATCCCGCCGTGGTGTCGTGCCCATAGAGCGCGCGCAGGCTGACGACGTTGCTGCCGATCGGCACCCAGTGCGCGGCGTTGAAGGCCCCACCGCAGTTGTTGACCATGTAGTCACACATCGTCAGCGCACCACCGCGTACTGCATAGGCGACGATCCGGGGCGCCTGCCCGAGATTGAAGAGTGCGCCGTTCACCATACCGGCCACGCCTGTGCCGACAGTCACGGTGCTCGTCGCCAAGGCGGTCACGGCTTCCATGGTCAGCGCGCACGGTGAAGCCCGCGTGGCCGGATGCGCAACCACTCGATCGTTGACAAGAATCGCTGGGGCCGAAGCTGCGGCCGCGAACCCCGACATCGTGTATTGGTTGGTGGCCGGTTGCGCAGCAATGCGGTCGCCCTCGGGACTGTCGTTGCTGCTGCCGTAGAAGACGAGCAGCGTGTCGGTATTCGAGTCACCAGCGGGAATGCTCGCATGGTTGATCGTCACCGGCGCGTTCGCGGTGATCGTCACGCCGGGACGAAGCGTAAGACTGCAATTGACCAGCGACGCTGCGGCGTTCGGCGGCACCAAGCCGTTGAAAGCGTTCGTGCCCTGACCCGCCTGGCGCAGGTCCCGCACCATGCCGTACAGGCTGATGGCCCCGTTGTTCTGGGCGTCGTCGCCGCCGGTAGTGGCACGCTTGTAGCCTTCGGAGACCGAGAAGATCTGCATCATGATGATGACGCCGATCATCCCGATGACCATGCCAACCATCAGCTCGACCAGGCTGAAGCCGCGTGTCTGTCTGACTTGGATGTGAACCATGATCGAGGGCTCTTCCTATTGAACGCGCGCGATGGTCGTGAACTGGTGCTGCGGATCCGAGGGCTGTTCGTTCGGCGCCTTCCAGAACACGTTGATCGTGACCTGTCCATCGTTCGCGACCGTCACCGTCGGGGCGCTCGCTGCGGCGCTCGGCAACTGGGCCTGAACGGCCGCGGCCCAGGTGGCGTACTGGGCGCCGCCTGTGTTGAAGTTGGTCTGCAGCGTGGTGGCCGTTCGATCCGAGACCCACATCTGGCCAATGAGCTGGTTGACGAGCAACGCGGCATCCGATCGATACTTCGCGTTGCCCGACTGTCGGACTGACACGACCTGCAGCGCGATCAGCGCCAGGATGCCGATCGAGAAGATGACGATCGAGACCAACGCTTCGATCAGCGTGAAGCCGGCTTGTGGGCGGCGGCGATTGGTGCGCATGATCAGCATCCCTCCGTCGTGCCGTTGAACGATGAACGCGGATCACACATGCGGATCTGCCCGCCTGCAGTCACCGCGATGCGCAGGCAGCGCATCGGTCCACCGCTGGCCGCGCAGGCGCCGCCAGTGGGGTTGGTCACGTTGACCGTGATGGTGGCCGTCGGGCGGCCGAGTCCATTGAAGACGATGCTCGACTGGTCGGCGGCCACCACCGCGCTGGACGAGCCGTCGCCGGCCGCTCGCGACTGGATCATCCGCGGCGCTGCCGGAGCAGCGTCGTCGGCCATGTTGGTCGACGCGCAGGAACCCGCGGCGTTGTCCATGCTGACCACCCAGTTCGGGCCTGCCGTCGTCAGCGCGCAGGCGTTGGTCAGGTTGTCGACCAGCTGGAAGCGCACCGGCGCATTGCGGCGCACGGCCTCGGCGCGCGCCAGTTGCAAGCCGTTCAGCACCGCGTCCGACATGTTGCGCAGACGCACGTTGTGCAGCCACTGCGAGAAGCTCGGCCCGCCAAGTGCCAGCAGCAAGCCGAGCACGACGATGCCGACCATCAGCTCGATGACGGTGAATCCCCGTTGACGCGATGTGCTCAGCATGTGCCCGCCTTCTTCGTCACCCAGCAGTTGTTGGGCGACGGCTGCGACCAGCCTGTTGGCACCGCCCGCGTGGTCTTCGCGCCGGTCTGGTTGATCGTGAACTTGAAGCCGGCCATCGAGTTCTTGCCGACCGCCGTCAGGATGTACGTCGTGGCCGCCACGGCGTCGCCGCCATCGGTGCAGGTGAAGTCGAAGTACTTGCTTGACGTCGAGTCGGCGGTGCAGCCGGTGCCGCCGACATAGGTGCGGTTGTCCTGGAAGGACTGCTCCATCCGGACCTGTTTCGTCGACAGGTTCGACGTGGCATCGGGGATGTTGCTTCGCACGATGTAGTCGCGGTACGACGGCACGGCGATCATCGACAGGATGGCCGCGATGGCCACGGTGATCAGCAGTTCGATCAGCGTGAAGCCGCCGTGCCGCTTACGCGGCGCGTTGAAGACGTGGTGGGGCATGGCCGGTCCTTTCATGTCAGCCATTGTTCGAAAGGGGCGGCCTCAGCACATCACCGGGCGTCCGCCTGCCGCGACCGCTCATCGGTACTTCGCGGCGGCGCGTGACAAAGCGCACGGGCTCGGCGCAGCGGTGCGCGCGCTCACGACGCGGCTTACTTCACGCACGACCGGCCGTCGCGGACGATCGACCGCCCGTCAGCCGCTCCGTGCAGTGTCTAGTTACGTGCTCAAATGCCGCACGTCACCCCAGCCCACGAGCATCAGCCCCTGATCGCCATGCAGCAGGCGATTGATCGCCGCATTGGCCAGGGCCCAGCTGCGCGGCGCATCGAGATCGATTCGCGCCGCGGCGCGATACAGGCAGTCGAGCACACCACCGTGGGTGACCCACATCATCGCGCGGCCGGGATAAGCCTCGCACAGCCGCAGCGCGGTCTCGACGCAGCGTGCGTGAAACGCCAGCAGGCTCTCGCCACCTTCCGGGGCGAATGCGATGTCGCGGCCGCGCCAGCGCGCCGCATCGTCGGGCCACCGACGGTGGATCTCGTCGTAGGTGTGGCCTTCGAAGACGCCGAATCCGCGCTCTCGCAGGCCTCGCTCGGCGATGACGTCGATGCCCTTCATGCGGGCCAGCGGCGCCGCGGTCTGCAGCGTGCGCTGCAGGTCGCTGGCGACGATCAGGTCGATCGGCTCTTCGCGCAGCGTCTCGGCGAGCCGCTCGGCCTGCCAGTGCCCGGTGTCGTCGAGCGCCGTATCGAGCTGGCCTTGCATGCGCGTCTCGGCGTTCCACGCCGTCTGGCCGTGGCGAACGGCCAGGATGCGCACCGGCTCCTTCAAGCGCGCAGCAATCGGCGATTCAGCGTGTAGGTCCCCGACAGCGTGGCCTCGCCGAGCACCAGGTCGGCCAGCGCCTGGCGCACCTGGGTGCCGGTGAACGCGCCATCAACGGCGAGACGGTCGACCGACACCGCGTACAGCGTGAAGACGTAGTGGTGCACCAGCGAGTCGTTGAACGGCGGGAACGGTCCGTCGTAGCCGAAGTACTGGCCCGCCATCTGCGCATCGCCGGCGAACCACCCGGTGTAGTCGTTGAGGCCGTGGCGGGCGCCGTGCAAGGTGGCCGGCCCGGGCTTGCCGCGCGCGGTGAAGCCGCGGCTGTACTCGCCTTCGGCGATCGCGCCGACCGAAGGCGGCAGATCCACCATCACCCAGTGAAAGAAGTCCACCCGCGGCAGATCGGCCGGCACCTCGCGGTCGGCCTTGTTGACGTCGTCGCCGCGGCTGGGCACGTCGAAGTCATGGCAGATCAGTACCAGCGAGCGCGTGCCCGCGGGCAGTTCGCTCCAGGCCAGATGCGGGTTCACGTTGTCGGAGAAGGCGACCGCGCTCCCCTCGATGCGCCCGGCGGCGTAGCGCGCGGGAATGGCGTCGCCGTTGGCCCAGCTCTCGCTCCACAGTTTCATGTCGCTTCGTTCCTGTTGCTCTCGCAGGTCGGGCTAGACGCCCCAGACGATCGGTTCGCCAGCGGCCTGGGCGCGTTTCATCATCTCGATCATCGGCCACATACGCTGGCGCAGGCCCACACGGTCGGCCGGCGACGGCTTCTTGTCGTCGGCGCGCTGCGCTTCTTCGGCCGTGATGGCCTGCTGCAGGTCGGCGATGGCGGCGAACATCGCCTGCGGCTCCAGGATGCCCTTGGTCTGCGGCTCGCGGCCGATCAGGCGCAGCAGCTGGTCGCCGTTGGGGCCCAGCATGATGAGATCGGCAGCGGCCTTGCTCTTGAACTTGTAGATCATCGTGGACCCGGGGTCTGCAGGCCTCAACGATACATGTAGCCGCGCTGGTACGGATACGACGACTGGGCGCCGCGGATCGTGCCTTCGTCGAGGTCGCCGCTGGGCCGGCCGGCGAGCATCTGGTTCAACGAGATCCAGCCGCGCTCGAAGCTCATCGCCGATCCGGCGAGGTACAACCGATACGCCCGCACCACCTGCTCTCCAGTGATCTCCAGGGCACGTGTCAGACGCGACTCCAGCGCGTCCGACCAGGCCCACAGCGTGCGCCCGTAGTGCGGCCGCAGGTTCTCCACGTCGAGCGGCTCGAGTCCTGAGTCGGCCATCTCGCGAAGAACGTGCGACACATGCAGCAGTTCGCCGCCCGGGAAGATGTAGCGTTCGATGAACTCGCCGATGCCCGCGCCGAGCTGGGCGTTGCGCGTGCCGCCGGCCGTAATGCCATGGTTCATCAGCAGCCCGCCCGGCTTGAGCAGACGGCGGATCTTGCTGAAGTAGGTGGGCAGCATCGCCCGGCCGACATGCTCGAACATGCCGATCGACGCGATCTTGTCCCACGGATGCGTCTCGGGCAGTGCGCGATAGTCGAGCAGCTTCATCTCCACCCGCCCGGTGAGGCCGCGCTGGGCGATCAGGTCGTTGACGAACGCATGCTGGTTCCTCGACAGCGTGATCCCCGTGGCCCGCACGCCGTAGTGCTCGGCCGCCCACAGCAACAGGCCACCCCAGCCGGCGCCGATGTCGAGGAAGCGCTCGCCCTCGCGCAGCATCAGCTTGCGGCACACGTGGTCGAGCTTGGCCTCCTGCGCCTGCGCCAGCGGCATGCCGGCCTCGCGGTAGTAGGCACACGAGTACACGCGTCGCGCGTCCAGCCACAGAGCATAGAACTCGTCGGACACGTCGTAGTGGAACTGCACCTGCCGGGCGTCGGCCTCCACGCTGTGGCGCGCCAGCGATTTGCCGTGGCGCATCAGCGCACGCCACCACGACGACCGCGCGCCAGGCGTCTGTGTCGGGTCGGTGTCGATCATCTGCGCGGCCACCGCCATCACGTCACGCATGGTGCCGTGGATCGCCAGGCGGCCTTCGACATAGTCCTGCGCCAAGCGCCCAACTTGGCCCGCGGCCAGGTGCGCCAGTGGCGCGTATTCGCTCAGTTCCAGCACCACCGGCGCGTCGGCCGAGCCGATGCTGCGTCTACCGGGAAGCACGACCCGCGCGCGAGTCTGCAGCTGTGAGAACTTGCGTTCGACCAGAGTCTCGAGCGGGTTCATGACGGCACGCGGAGCGGGAGGGTCTGTCCACTGTACGGACAAACGCACGCCGCGCGCAATCGGTGTCGTCGCGGACCCTGACTTGCGCGCGGCCTTGCCCGCAGCCGAGCTGGCCGGCCCGCAGCGGCCGATCAGTCGTCGCCGACGACCCGCAGACGACGCCGGTTGATTGGCGACTGTCCGTTCAGGCGTTCCTCGAAGCTAAACGGGTCGAGCGCCGGCGCGAAAAGGAAGCCCTGCAGCATGTCGCAGCCTTCGCGCGCCAGATACTGGCGCTGCGCCTCGGTCTCCACGCCTTCGGCGATGACCTTCAGATTGAGCGCCCGAGCCATCTGGATGATCGCGTGCACGATGCCGGCGTCGCTGCCGTCGCCCGGCACGCCTCGAATGAAGCTGCGGTCGATCTTGAGCTTCTCGATCGGAAAGCGCTTCAGGTACGCCAGGCTCGAGTAGCCCGTGCCGAAGTCGTCGATCGCCAGCCGCACGCCCAGGTGGGCCAGCGAATGCAACCGTTGCAGCGCATCGCCGGCGTCGCGCACGAGGATCGATTCGGTCAGCTCGAGCTCGAGCAGCCCGCCCGGCAGATCGGCGCTGCGCAGCGCCGCGGCGACACGGTCGACGAAGTCGGCCTGCTGAAACTGCAGCGCCGACACGTTGACCGCCACCGGCAGCGGCATGCCACTGCTGCGCCAACTGGCCGCCTGGCGCACCGCCTGCCCGAGCACCCAGTCGCCGATCGCGATGATGAAGCCCGATTCCTCGGCCACGGGTATGAAGCGTGCCGGCGACACGTCGCCGAGCTCGGGGTCGCGCCAGCGGATCAGCGCCTCGGCGCCGACGATGGCGCCGCTGGCGATGTCGACCTGCGGCTGGTACGCCAGCCGAAAGCGGTTGGCCGCCAGCGCCTGCCGCATCGCATGATCGAGGCGCATGCGCTCGCGCAGGTCGGCGTCCTGCGTCGGCTGATGGAACCGGTAGGCCGCCCGGCCGCCCTGCTTGGCCCGCTGCATCGCGGTCTCGGCGTGGCGCAGCAGCGTGCCGCCTTCGGTGCCGTCGGCGGGGTACAGCGCAATACCCACGCTGCACGTCAGCGTGAACTGGGTGCCTTCCAGCGTGTGGGCGCGGCCTGTGGCCTCGAGCACGCGGGCGGCAGCGGCCTCGGCGCCGCGCAGATCGGCCTGGTGTACCAGCAGCGCGAACTGGTCGCCGCCGATGCGCGCCAGCAGATCGCCCTGACGCATGCAGGTCCTGATGCGGTCGGCCACCTCCACCAGCACGCGGTCGCCGGTCGCCAGACCCAGGCTGTCGTTGATCTGCTTGAAGCGGTCCAGATCGAGCAGCAACAACGCGAAGGTCGAGCTGTCGCGGCGGGCATGCGACAGGGCCAGGTCGAGCGCGTCGCCCAGATGACGCCGGTTCGGCAGCCCGGTCAGCGCGTCGGTCGTCGTCAGCGCCTCGATGCGGCGATCGGCGCTGACCAGCTCGGTACGGTCGCGAAATGCCCAGACCCGGCCGATCGGCCGGCCGCGGCTCACCTGCGGCTGCGTCACCATCTCGAGCGTCTGCCCCGACAGCAGCAGGATCGACTCGCTGACCCGCATCAGGGCCGACTCCTGCAGCCCCGCCAGCCGGCGCTGATAGCCGCGCGAGTCGGTGACGCTGCGCCGCATCCAGTCGAACACCGCGTCGTCGTGCCGCTCGGACAGCAGGTCCTCCGGCATGCCCCACAGCTGCGCAAAGCGGCGGTTGAAGGCTCGGATGCGGCCGGCCAGGTCGGTGACGAGGATGCCGTCGGCAGTCGACTCCAGCGTCGCCTGCAGTTCGGCCAGCAGCGTCTCGCGTTCGGTCTGCTCACGCAGCACCTGGGTGCGGTCGTGCACAGTCACCAGGAAATGCGTCGCCGCGGCCGAGCCGCAGGCCAGCGGCGCGATGCATCGCTGCACCTGCAGCAGCTGGCCGTCGGCTGTCATCGCGACCGACTCGGAATCCAGGCGTGCCACACGGCCGCTCTTCACGTCGTCCCAGAAGGCCAGGTCCTCCGGCGATCCGGCCAGCGCCAGCGCGTCGAGCCGCCCGCCGGCATCGTCGGCCAGTTTCAACAGCGCCAGGGCGGGTGGGTTGATGCCGAGCAGGCGCAGGCTGCGCGCATCGACGATCCAGGCCGGCTCGCTCATGGCGGCCAGCATCGCGAGCCAGGCCTGCTGCACAGGAACCCGTGAACCGCGGGTCGCCGCGGGTCCGGCCGGGCGTGCGCGGGCGGATCGTGTGGTCACGCAGCCAGCTCCTGGCCGAAGTCGGAGTTGGCCGCGGCGACCGCGGGCTCGAAGAAGTAGATCACCCGCTGCCGCGGCGACAGGTAGTGCAGCGCCGGCGCCGGCAGCTGCTGCGGCCGCAGGCTGCGACGGATGCCGACGTCCGAGTGATGCTCGAGGTTGAGGTGCAGCGCGTCCTCGACCGGCACAGCAGGGTCGTAGACCAGCACACGCGGCTTCAGCGGACGTGTGGAGTTGACGTTGGTGACCAGCGCGTAGCGGTCATCGGTGAGCTGCACCACCGAGCCGGGCGGATAGACACCCATCATGCGGATGAATGCGTTCAGCATCGAGGCGTCGTATTTGCTGCGCGTCTGCGCGAAGATCAGCGACAGCGCCTCGTGCGGAGTCAACGCGTGCGCGGCCTGCGCCGGGTCGCACAGGTTGTCGTAGCGGTTGACCAGCGAGACGATGCGTGCGGCTCCGCTCATGCGGTCGACGTTCAAACGCAGCGGGAAGCCGCTGCCGTCGGCCATCTCGTGATGCTGGCCGATCACCAGCAGCGCGCCGGGTGTCAGCCCCATGCGCTTGCCCTGGGCCACGCCCCGCGCCACGTGTTCACGATAGAGCGCGACTTCGGCCGCGGTGGACTGCGGATCGACATGGCGGGCGCGGTCGGGCAGCTCGAACTTGCCGATGTCATGCAGCAACGCGCCGACGCCGACGTCGAGCATCTCGGCGTCGTTGAAGCCGAACACACGGCCCATCAGCATCGAGATGACGGCCACGTTCAGCGCATGTGCGGTCGGCCGGTCTCCCTGCACCTCGGAAAGCACGCGGATGCAGACCTCGCCGTCGACCATCATCTTGCCGAGCAGCGCGCGTGTCAGGCCGACGGTGGCTTCGCGCGCGGACTCGGGGTGCTGCAGCGCCTGCTCGGCGGCCGCCTTCCAGGCGCGCGCGGCCTCGTTGTACTGGCGGGTGCAGACACGGCCGGCCTCGCGCTGCGCGGCGAGTTGTTCGCGCTGCTCGCGCTGGCGGCGTTGCTCGACGGACTCTATCAGCGCGTCCAGCGACGGCACGGCCGCTGCGGGGGCGATCTCGCCGCCTTCGGCATCGACCGCAGGCGCGGGTGCGGCCGCGTCCGGCGCAGGCTCTTCGTTGTCGAGCGAACTCTTTTCCGGACTCCAGCGCACGCGGTCCAGCCCCAGGCCGCGAATGGTCGCGATCTGGTCGGCCGACGTGATCTTGAAGCTCGACAGCGCGAATGGATGCGCCCACCACGCCAAGTCGAGGTGGACAAACATTCCGACACGAAGCTCGTTGACGCCGATGCTTGCCGACATCTGGATACCTGCTAGACGGCCGACCCGGAATGAACCGGCACTGGGGCTAGATCGGCAAACAAGTGCGCAAACTTGAACCGGCGGTTGGGCAGTCTGCCGCGCCCGATGCCGGCCCGCTGCGGCAAACCGGTCTTTCGCGTCAGCGTTGGATGCGCGTGGACAGCACGATCGCCGAGGTGGTGCGCTCGACGCCATCGAGCTGGCCGATGCGGTCGATCAGGGCGTCCAGCTCGCCGATCGAAGTGGCCGCCACGATGGCGATCAAATCGAACGGGCCGCTCACCGAATGCAGTGTGCGCAGCTCGGGTATGCGCCTCAACGCGGCCTCGATCGACGCCGACTTCCGGGGCTCGAGCGTGATCAGGATGTGAGCACGGACTAGCGCTGCTTCTTCGTCGGCCGGCGCGGTGACGGTGTAGCCGGCGATCGCGCGGCTGCGCTCCAGCCGCGCCAATCGGCTCTGCACCGTGGTGCGCGAGAGCTTCAGGCGGCGCGCCAGTTCGGCGGTCGGCGCACGAGCGTTCTCGCGCAGCAACGCGATCAGCGCGCGGTCGGTGTCGTCGAGTGGCGATCGGCTCATTGCCGATCATTGTCGTCGATATGCCGATCCATTCACAGCTATTCGTCTGGCTGAACTGTCCGTTCTGCACGACCCTATTCGACAATCGAGGCCATCGTCATCGGGAGCACGCCATGAGCAAGTCCATCCTCGTCATCGGCGCCGGCAAGATCGGCCAGGTGGCCGCCGACCTTTTGGCCCACGCGCCGGGCGGCGGCTATGCCGTGACACTGGCCGACCAGTCGAAACCGTCGCTGACCGGCGCCGACGCCGACGTGCGGACCCAGCTGCTCGACGCTACCGATCCGCATGCGCTTCGACGCGCGCTCGACGGCTGCTTTGCCGTGCTGAGTGCGGCGCCCTATGACCTGACGGTATCCGTCGCCGAGGCCGCGCGGGCCGCCGGCACCCACTACCTCGATCTGACCGAAGACGTGGCCAGCACCCGGCGCATCCGCCAGTTGGCCGAAGGCGCCGGCACCGCGTTCATTCCGCAATGCGGCCTGGCGCCGGGCTTCATCGGCATCGTCGCGGCGGATCTGGCGCGGCGCTTTGACAAGCTCGACAGCGTGCGCATGCGCGTCGGCGCGCTGCCGGCCTATCCGAGCAATGCGCTGAACTACAACCTGACCTGGAGCACCGAAGGGGTCATCAACGAGTACATCGAGCCGTGCGAAGCCATCGTCGAGGGCCGCCGCTGCGAGGTGCCCGCGCTCGAGGAACGCGAGGAGTTCTCGCTCGACGGTGTGCTCTACGAAGCGTTCAACACCTCGGGCGGCCTGGGCACGTTGGCCGAAACGCTGGAGGGACGCGTGCGCACGTTGAACTACCGCACCATCCGCTACCCCGGCCACGCCGCCATCATGAAGGCGCTGCTCAACGACCTGCGGCTGCGCGAGCGGCGCGACCTGCTGAAGGACATCCTCGAGCACGCGGTGCCGGCGACGATGCAGGACGTGGTGGTGATCTTCGTCACCGTCAGCGGCTGGCGCGACGGCCGCCTGCTGCAGGAGACCTATGCGCGCAAGATCTACGCGCAGCCGCTCGGTGGCCGCATGAGAAGCGCGATCCAGGTCACCACCGCCAGCAGCGCCTGCGCGATGGTGGATCTGCTGGCCGAAGGCCAGCTGCCGCAGGCTGGCTTCGTGCGACAGGAAGACGTGCGGCTCGAGCAGTTCCTCGGCAACCGCTTCGGCGTCGTCTACGACCCGGCACCGCTGGCCCGCGCCGCCTGAGCGCGGCGCCAGGCCGGCGCCACCGGCGATCTTGGGTACATTGGTCGCCCAGGTCGTGCGAAGCGGCCGGAGGAGCCCCATGCGTACCCAAGTCGCCATCGTCGGCGCCGGCCCGTCGGGCCTGCTGCTCGGTGCCCTGCTGAGCAAGGCCGGCATCGACAACGTCATCATTGAGCAGCGCAGCGCCGACTACGTGCTCGGCCGCATCCGCGCCGGCGTGCTCGAGCAGGTGGCGGTGGACCTGCTCGACGAGGTGGGTGTCGGCGCCCGCATGCATGCCGAGGGCCTGCCGCACGACGGCTTCGACCTGTGCTTCGACGACCAGCGCCACCGCATCGACCTGCACGGGCTGACCGGCAAGCGGGTGATGGTCTACGGCCAGACCGAGGTCACGCGCGACCTGATGGACGCCCGCCGTGCCAGCGGCCGGCCCACGGTGTACGAGGCGGCCGACGTCCGCGTGCAGGGCTTCGACGGCCAAGCGCCCGTCGTTCGCTACCTGAAGGACGGCGCGACGCACGAGATCGTGTGCGACTTCATCGCCGGCTGCGACGGCTTTCACGGCGTCTGCCGCGCCAGCGTGCCGAAGGACAGGATCACGCTGCACGAGAAGGTCTACCCGTTCGGCTGGCTCGGCCTGCTCGCCGATGTGCCGCCGGTGTCGCACGAGCTGATCTACGTGAATCACCCGCGCGGCTTCGCGCTGTGCAGCCAGCGCAGCCGCACGCGCAGCCGCTACTACGTGCAGTGCTCGCTCGACGACCAGGTGGAGCAATGGTCCGACGACGCCTTCTGGGCCGAGCTGAAGCGCCGCCTGCCGGCCGCCACTGCGGCGCAGCTGGTCACCGGGCCCTCGATCGAGAAGAGCATCGCGCCGCTGCGCAGCTTCGTCGCCGAGCCGATGCGCTTCGGACGCCTGTTCCTCGCCGGCGACGCCGGCCACATCGTGCCGCCCACCGGCGCCAAGGGGCTCAACCTCGCCGCCACCGACGTGGGCTACCTGTCGATGTCGCTGGTCGACTTCTACAAGGGCAGCGAGCGCGGCATTGATACCTACTCCGAGCGCTGCCTGCGCCGCATCTGGCGCGCCGAGCGTTTCTCGTGGTGGATGACCTCGCTGATGCACCACTTTCCGGACAACGGCACGTTCGGCCACAAGATGCAGTGGGCAGAACTCGACTACCTGGTGCACTCCGAGGCAGCGATGACGGCGCTGGCCGAGAACTACGTCGGTCTGCCGCTGTAGTGCCAGCGGCCAGCGGCCGCGCATTTGCCCCGATGCCAGCCGCTGCGGCGCGCTGGCATCATGGGCAACAAACCCTTTCAGCCGGAGGAGCGCACCCATGATTCTCGAGATTGCCGACATCCGCGTCGCCCCGGGCCAGCAGCCCGCGTTCGACGAAGCCATCCAGCGCGGCATCACCACGGTGGCCAGCAAGGCCAAGGGTTTTCGCGGCTACAAGGTCAACAAGGGCATCGAGAGTCCCGAGCGCTACGTGCTGATGATCTTCTGGGACACGCTGGAGGACCACACGGTCGGCTTCCGCCAGGGACCGCTGTTCGCGCAGTGGCGCGCGATCGTCGGCCCGTTCTTCGCCAACCCGCCGCACGTCGAACACTTCACGCTGCTGGCGAAGTCATGACCGCGCGTGAGGCCGCGCTTGCGCAGGCGGCCCGGCACTTCGACAGCGGCGAGTTCCAGCGCGAGCTCGCGCGGCGCGTCGCGCTGCCCACGGAAAGCGAGAACCCGGAGCGCGCCGCGACGCTGCGCGCCTACCTGAGCGATGAGATCGCGCCGTCGCTCGGCGCGCTCGGCATCACCTCGATCGTCCACGACAACCCGGTACCCGGCGCCCCGCCGTTGCTGATCGGCCGGCACATCGAGGCCGCGACGCTGCCTACCGTGCTGGTCTACGGCCACGGCGACGTGGTGCGCGGGCACGAGGGCCGCTGGCGCGAGGGCCGCGATCCCTGGACGCTGGCGCCATCGGACGAGCGCTGGTACGGCCGCGGCAGTGCCGACAACAAGGGTCAGCACAGCATCAACCTCGCCGCCCTGGCCGCGCTGCAGCGCGCACGCGACGGCTCGTTCGGCTTCAACGTGACCTGGCTGGTCGAGATGGGCGAGGAGAAGGGCTCGCCCGGCCTGGCCGCGTTCTGCGCCGCGCACCGCGACGAGTTGGCCGCCGACGTGCTGATCGCCAGCGACGGCCCGCGACTACACGCGGACCGGCCGACCGTCTATCTCGGCACACGCGGCGTCGCCAACTTCGACCTCACGCTGAGGCTGCGCGACGGCGGCCATCATTCGGGCAACTGGGGCGGCCTGCTGCGCAACCCGGGCACGGTGATGGCCAATGCGATTGCCTGCCTCGTCGACGGCCGCGGCCGCATCCTCGTCGACGGCCTGCGCCCGCCGCCGGTTCCTGCGTCGGTACGCCGCGCGCTGGCCGACATCACGGTCGGCGGCGACGTCGACGATCCCGCCGTCGACGCCGACTGGGGCGAGCCGGGCCTCACGCCGGCCGAGCGCGTGTTCGGCTGGAACACCATCGAGGTGCTGGCCTACACCACCGGCAATCCGGCGCAGCCGGTCAACGCGATCCCGCCCGACGCACGCGCCCACCTGCAGCTGCGCTTCGTCGTGGGCACCGATGCCACGCGCCTGCGCGAACACGTGCGTGCGCATCTGCAGCAGCACGGCTTCGGCGACATCGCGGTCAGCGAGCCGGTGGTGATGGCCGCGACACGGCTGGACCCCGACAGCCCGTGGGTCCGTCTGGCGCTGCAGTCGCTCGAACGTACCACCGGTCGCAAACCCGCGCTGTTGCCCAATCTGGGCGGCTCGTTGCCGAACGACGTGTTCGCCGACATCCTCGGCCTACCCACGGTGTGGGTGCCCCATTCGTACCCGGCCTGCTCGCAGCACGCACCAAACGAGCATGTGCTCGCACCGCTGATGCGCGAGGGCCTGCTAATGATGACCGGCCTGTTCTGCGACCTGGCCGAGCAGCAGGCGGTGCTGCCGCGGCGGGGCGCGGTGCGCTGAGTGCGCCTACGGTCCCCGGACACTGCACTGCTTCAACCGTCACTGCGGGTTTGCCCCGCTCGCTCCAGCCGCCCGGTGTTTGCCCTAGACCGGAAGGGGAGCCGCTGTCACCACAATCGTGCATCGCAGCGGGCTGGCACAGCCAATGCTTGAATCCACTCATATCGACTCGAAAGGTCACCTCATGACGCTTCATCGCCGAACCCTGATGACGCTGGCATTGGTTGCCGGCACCACCTTGATGGGCGTCAACGCCTCTGCGCAGGACAAGGTGCTGCGCATCGTGCCGCACTCCAACCTCGCGGTGCTCGATCCGATCTGGACCACCGCCTACATGAGCCGCAACCACGGCTACATGATCTACGACACGTTGTTCGGCACCGACGAGAACGGCAAGGTCAAGCCGCAGATGGTGGACAGCTGGGTCGAGAGCCCCGACCACCGGCTGTGGACCTTCAAGCTGCGCAAGGGGCTCGAGTTCCACGACGGCAAGCCGGTGACCAGCGAAGACGTGATCGCCTCGCTGCAGCGCTGGGGCAAGCGCGACGCGATGGGCTCGGCGCTGTTCCAGTTCGTGCAGCGCATGGACGCGCCGGCGCCGGACACCTTCCGCATCTTCCTCGGCGAGGCCTGCGGCTTCGTGCTCGAGGCGCTGGGCAAGCCGAGTTCGAACGTGCCGTTCATCATGCCCAAGCGCATTGCCGACACCGACCCGTTCAAGCAGATCGAGGAGCACATCGGTTCCGGCCCCTACGCGTTCAAGCGCGACGAGTTCAAGCCCGGCGACAAGGCGGTCTACACCAAGTTCGCCAAGTACGTGCCGCGCAGCGAGCCGCCGTCGGGCACCACGGGCGGCAAGCATGTGTACGTCGACCGCGTCGAGTGGAACCTCGCGCTGCGCGACGCGCAGGCGCAGGTCAGTGCGCTGCAGAAGGGTGAGGTCGACATCATCGAGGCGCTCGGCTTCGACCACTTCGAGACGGTGAAGGCCGACGCCAGTCTGCAGATGCCGAAGTACGCGATCTACGGCCTGCAGTACATGGCGCGCTTCAACCACCTGCACAAGCCGTTCGACAACGCCAAGGTGCGCCAGGCCGCGCTGGCCGCCATGACACAGGAGCCGTTCCTGCGGGCACAGGTCGGCGTGAAGGCGCTGTACCGCAGCTGCCCGAGCATGTTCGTCTGCAACACGCCCTACGGCAGCGTGGCCGGCAGCGACATCCAGGCGAAGAGCAACATGAAGAAGGCGCAGGACCTGCTCAAGGCCAGCGGCTACGACGGCACGCCGATCGTGATCATGAAGCCGACCGACCTGGCGTCGATCCAGAAGCTGCCCGACGTGGCGGCGCAGCTGCTGCGCCAGGCCGGCTTCAAGGTCGACCTGCAGGCGATGGACTGGCAGACGCTGGTCGGCCGCCGGGCCAAGAAGGACGCGCCGGACAAGGGCGGCTGGCACATGTTCCTCACCGCCTGGCAGACCTTCGACGTGTGGAGCCCGATCGCCAACCCGACCACCGACACGCGCGGCGAGAAGAGCACATGGTTCGGCTGGGCCACCGACGACAAGCTGGTCGAGTTGCGCAACCAGTTCATGCGCGCGACCGACGACGCCGCGAAGAAGAAGCTCGCCGGCGAGATGCATGCGCGCATGTTCGAGGTCGGCACGCACGTGCCGCTCGGCGAGTACGATCAGCCGATGGCGGCGCGGAAGAACATCTCGGGCTTCTTCGTCACCAACGGCAATATCTACTGGAACCTGAAGAAGAACTGATCCGGTCGCCGCATCTCCAAGCGAACCCGCCCGCGTGGCGGGTTCTGTTTTGCCGACTGCCTGGAACCACCGTGGCCGACCCGTCGCTCGAGGATCCCGCCGATGGCAGCACGCAATCCCTGCGGGCGGCCGAGCGGCGCGCCAATCGGCACGGCATCGAGCTGATGACGCTGTCGATGGCGTGCTTCATCGTCAACGATTCGCTCGTCAAGTTCGTCAGCCAGTCATTGCCCACCGGCCAGCTGATCTTTCTGCGCGGGGCGATGGCCTCGGTGCTGGTGTTCGCGACGATGCGCGCCACCGGTGTGGCGCTGGTACCGGGTTCGCTGCTGCGCGGCATCGTGCCGCTGCGGTCGGCCATCGACGCGCTGGCCACGCTGGCCTACCTGGGCGCGCTCTTTCACATGCCGATCGCCAACGCGACGGCGATCAACATGGCCACGCCGCTGCTGATCACGCTGCTGGCGGTGGTGTGGCTGCGCGCCCGCGTCACGGCGTGGCACGTGCTGGCCGTCGGGCTCGGCTTTGTCGGCGTGCTGCTGGTGATCCAGCCCGGCGTCGACGGCCTCAACGCCTGGGCCTGGCTGTGCCTGCTCGGCACCGTGTTGCACGCGCTGCGCGACTTCCTGACCCAGCGTGTGCCGCGCGACGTGCCGTCGATCGCCGTCACGCTGGCGACTGCCATCGCCGTCACCGTCGCATCCGGACTGCTCACGCTGGTGCAGGGCTGGCAGCCGGTCGGTGCGCCGCAGGTCGCGCTGCTGGCCGCGGCGGCCGTGTTCCTCGCCGGTGGTTACCAGTTCCTGATCCGCGCCATGCGCGCCGGCAACATCGCGGTGATCGCACCGTTTCGCTACAGCGGCCTGCCGATGGCGGTGACGATCGGCTGGGTCGTCTGGGGCGAGTTGCCCAACGCCCTGGGCTTCGCCGGCATCGCGCTGATCGTGGCCACCGGCCTGTACCTTTTGCGTGGCCGGTCGTGAAACGGGCGTTCGATGGCATGGCGCTTGCGAGCGTCGATCGCACCCCGAGTGGGGAAACCCTGAGGCCGATCTGCCGAAACCCGATAGGCTTCGGCATCCCGCCGCGCAGGCCTTGACGTTTGCCCTGATCGCCGCGGCGAAGCCCGATCCGAGAATCCCACGTTCATGCTCGCCTTCCTCGCCCGCCGCCTGCTCTCGACCGTTCCCGTCCTGCTGATCGTGGCGTTGCTGGTCTTCCTGATGCTGCGACTCACGCCGGGCGATCCGGCGGCCGTGCTGGCCGGCGATGCCGCCACCACCGAGCAGATCGCGCAGATCCGCGCCAATCTCGGGCTCGACCGCTCGATCCCCGAGCAGTTCGCCATCTGGTCTGGCCATCTGCTCAGCGGCGATCTGGGCGAGTCGTTCTACTACAAGACCAAGGTCACCACGCTGATCGGACAGCGCCTGGAGCCCACGCTGTCACTGGCGTTGATCACCATCACGATCGCCGTGCTCGTGGCGGTGCCGCTCGGTGTGCTGGCGGCCTGGCGCTTCGGCGGCTGGCTCGACCGCGGCCTGATGGGCTTCTCGGTGCTCGGCTTCTCGATCCCGGTGTTCGTGCTGGCCTACCTGTTGATCTGGCTGGTCTCGCTGCGCCTGGGCTGGCTGCCGGTACAGGGCTACCAGCGCATCGGCGACGGCGTGGGGCCGTGGCTCCGGCACCTCGCGCTGCCGGCGATCACGCTGTCGGTGATCTACATCGCGTTGATCGCGCGGGTCACGCGCGCCTCGGTGCTGGAGACACTCGGCGAGGACTACATCCGCACCGCACGCGCCAAGGGCCTGCCCGAGTCGACCGTGCTGATGCGCCACGCGCTGACCAACGCCGCGGTGCCGATCATCACGGTGATCGGCATCGGCATCGCGCTGCTGATCGGCGGCGTGGTCGTCACCGAATCGGTCTACGCGATCCCCGGCCTCGGCCGGTTGACGGTGGACGCGGTGCTGGCGCGCGACTTTCCGACCATCCAGGGCGTGATCCTGCTGTTCTCGTTCGTCTACGTGGCGATCAACCTGCTGGTCGACCTGTCGTACGTGTTCTTCGATCCGCGCATTCGATACTGATGAACAACCCCCGTAACGGCGGGAGCCACTGACGTGTCCCTCAACCCCTCTTCGCTGCCCAGCGCCGCCGAAGAGCAGGCGCTGTTCGCCAAGCTGTCGGTCGAGTCGGCCGCCGTGGTCGCGCAACCCAGTGCGTGGCAGCGCGCGAGCCGCAGCACCTCGGTACGCATCGGCGGCATCGTGATGCTGCTGCTGGTGCTGATCGCGCTGCTCGCGCCCTGGCTCGGCACCGTGGACCCGACGTTGTTCGACCCGGCGAGCCGCGACCTGCTGCCCGGCAAGAGCGGCGAGATCACCACGCTCGAAGGCGAGACCATCAAGCACCGCTTCCTGATGGGCAGCGACAGCTTCGGCCGCGACATCTACAGCCGCGTCATCTACGGCACCCAGGTGTCGCTGATCGTCGGCATCAGCACTGCACTCGTCGCGCTGGCCTTCGGCATCGCGCTGGGCCTGTGCTCGGGCTTCCTGCGCTGGCTCGACGGCCCGCTGATGCGCGTGATGGACGGCGTGATGGCGATTCCCGCGATCCTGATCGCGATCGCGCTGGTCGCCATGTGGCGCGGCAGCCTGCTGACGGTGGTGGTGGCGATCGCCATCCCCGAGATCCCGCGCGTCACACGTCTGGTGCGCTCGCTGGTGCTGACCATCCGCGAGGAGCCCTACGTCGAGGCCGCCATCTCGCTCGGCACGCCGACCTGGAAGATCATGCTGCGCCACATCCTGCCCAACTGTGTGGCGCCGTTGGTGGTGCAGGGCACCTTCATCTGCGCCTCGGGCATCCTGGTCGAGGCGATCCTGTCGTTCCTCGGCGTCGGGCTGCCGCCGGACATCCCGACCTGGGGCAACGTGATGGCCGAGGGCCGCGCCCAGTTCAACGAGTACCCGCACAACATCTTCTTTCCGGGCATCTTCCTGGCGGTCACGGTGCTCGCGGTCAACATGCTGGGTGATGGACTGCGCGACACGCTCGACCCCAAGATGGCGAAGCGGGTATGACCGCCAGCCCCCCCGTCCTCGAGGTGCGCAACCTGTCGATCGCGCTGCCGTCGGACGGTGACCGCGCGACGGCGGTGCAGAACGTGTCGTTCACCGTGGCGCCGCGCGAAATCGTCTGCCTGGTGGGCGAGTCGGGCTCGGGCAAGAGCGTGATCGCGCAGGGTGTGATGGGGCTGCTGCCGAAGTCGCTGCCGGTCACCGCGGGGCAGATCCTGCTGCAGGGCGAGGACATCACGCATGCGCCGTTGTCGCGCCTGCGCGAGCTGCGCGCCACCCGCATGAGCATGATCTTCCAGGAGCCGATGACGGCGCTGAACCCGGTGATGACCTGCGGCGACCAGATCGACGAGGTGCTGCGCGAGCACACGCCGCTGTCGGCTGCTCAGCGCCGCGACAAGGTGCTGGCCATCATCCGCGAGGTGCTCCTGCCCGACCCCGAACGCATGATGGCGAGTTACCCGCACCAGCTGTCCGGCGGGCAGCGCCAGCGCATCATGATCGCGATGGCGCTGGTGCTCGAGCCGGTGCTGCTGATCGCCGACGAGCCGACCACGGCGCTGGACGTCACCACGCAGGCGCAGATCCTCAAGCTGGTGCTCGAACTGCAGCACAAGCACGGTACCGGGGTGCTCTTCATCACCCACGACTTCGGCGTCGTCGCCGAGGTGGCGCAGCGCGTCGCGGTGCTGCGCCTGGGTGACCTGGTCGAGGTGGGTTCCAAGCACGACGTGCTGCAGCGCCCGCGCCACGACTACACCCGCATGCTGATCGGCGCCGTGCCCACGCTGCGGCTGGTCGAGCGGCCGGTCGACGACAACGCCCCTGTGGTGCTGAAGGCCACGAAGCTCGACAAGACCTACCACGACCGCAGCTGGTTCGGCAAGGCGCGCACCGTGCACGCGGCGCAGGACGTCAACCTCGAGATCCGCCGTGGCCAGACGCTGGGCATCGTCGGCGAGTCGGGCTCGGGCAAGAGCACGGTGGCGCGCTGCATCGTGCGGCTGATCGACCCCACTGGCGGCAGCGTGCTGCTCGGCCACGACGACATCGCGATGATGCCGGCGCGCCAGCTGCGCCCGTTGCGCAAGCGGGTGCAGATCGTCTTCCAGGATCCCTACCGCTCGCTCAATCCGCGCCGCAACATCGCCGAGGCGATGATCGAGGGGCCGGTCAACTACGGCATGTCGCGCGAGTCCGCGCTGGCGCGTGCGCGCGAGCTGCTGGCGCTGGTGCGCATGGACGCGTCGGCAATGGACCGCTACCCGCACCAGTTTTCCGGCGGCCAGCGCCAGCGCCTGTGCATCGCGCGCGCGCTGATGATGGAGCCCGAGCTGCTGATCGCCGACGAGGCGGTGTCGGCGCTCGACGTGTCGGTGCAGGCGCAGGTGCTCAAGCTGTTCGAGGAGATCCGCGCGCGGCTGAACCTGGCAATGCTGTTCATCACGCACGACCTGCGCGTCGCCTCGCAGGTATGCGACCATCTGGCCGTGATGAGCAAGGGCCGGGTTGTCGAGTACGGCCCGGCGCACCAGGTGTTCAGCGCGCCGCAGCACGAATACACGCGCGCGCTGTTCGCCGCGGCGCCCGGACGCGATTTCGCATTCGGCGTGGCGGCCTGATCCGGCGTCGAGGCAGCCGGCGCGCGCAGGACCGAACGACGTTGCGGCCGTGGCTGATTCCGCCGATCCTCGCGCTCGCCTGGGGCCTGAACTGGCCGGCGGTGAAGATCCTGCTCGCCACCGTGCCGCCGTTCACGCTGCGCGCGCTCGGCCTCGGTGCCGCGGCACTGCTGCTGGCGGCAGTGGCGCTGATCGGCGGCCGCTCGTTGCTGCCACCACGTTCGCAGTGGCGGACGCTGGCGCTCGCCGGCTTGCTCAACATCGCGGCATTCAACCTGTGCACCGCCTTCGCGCAGCTGCACACGACCACCTCGCGCGCGGCGGTGCTGACCTACACGATGCCGATGATGTCGGCATTGCTCGCCCGCTGGCTGCTCGACGAACGCCTGAGCCGGCGCGGGCAGCTGGCGGTGCTGCTCGGCTCGCTCGGTCTGGCGCTGCTGGCCTGGCCGGCGCTGCGCACCCTGGGCAACGACGCACCGCGCGGCGCCTGGCTCGGCATCGTGATGCCGCTGGCGGCGGCGCTCGGCTGGGCGCTCGGCACCATCGCCACCAAGCGCTGGCCGCTGCCCGGCGACCGGCTGGTGCACACGGCCTGGCAGCTGGCGATCGGCACCGTCTGCGCCGTCGTCGGCGCGCTGGTGGCCGGCGAGTCGCTGCCGGCCGCCTGGCCGTGGTCCACGGTCGCCGCGATGGCCTACCACGTGGTGATCGCGATGGCGCTCGGCTACGTGCTGTGGTTCAGGCTGCTGCAGCGCCAGGGTGCGGCCGTCTCGGCGCTGACCACGCTGGCGGTGCCGGTGGTCGGCGTGCTCGGCGCGATGGTGCTGGTGGGCGACCGGCCGAGCGCGGCCGACTGGCTCGGCTTCGCGGGCGTGCTCGCCGGGGCCGCGCTGATCCTGCTGCCGGCGCGCGGTGCCACCACGCGATGAGCGCATCCATCCTTCGACGAAAGGCCCCGACATGACGCGCATGCTGATCGCCGGCTACCAGCACGAGACCAACACCTTCGCGCCCAGCTTGGCCGACTGGGCAGCCTTCACCCGCGGCGACTCGTTCCCAGCCTTCGTGCGCGGCGCCGCGATGGTGGAGCAGCTCGCCGGCATCAACATCCCGGTGGCCGGCTTCATCGACTACGCGCGCAGCCAGGGCTGGACGCTGCTCCCGTCGTGCTGGGCCGGCGCGATCCCGTCGTCGTACGTGACCACCGATGCGTTCGAGCGCATCGCCGGCGCCATCGTCGAAGACGTGCGCAAGGCCGGCAGCCTGGACGGCATCTACCTCGACCTGCACGGCGCGGCGGTCGCCGAGCAGGCGCTCGACAGCGAGGGCGAACTGCTGGCACGGCTGCGCGCCATCGTGGGATCCGGCGTGCCCATCGTCGCCAGCCTCGACCTGCATGCCAACGTCACGCAACGCATGCTGCGCGAGGCCGACGCGCTGGTGGCCTATCGCACCTATCCGCACGTCGACATGGCACGCACCGGCGTGCGTGCCGGCGAATTGATGTCGCGCCGCCTGAAAGCCGGCCGCAGGGAGCCGACGCACGCGCGGCGGCTGCCGTTCCTGATCCCGCTGAACGCACAGAGCACCTGGACCGAGCCGGCCCGCTCGTTGTTCGAGGAGCTCGAGGTGCTCGACCGCGAGCACGGCAGCGTGTCGAGCTTCTGCATGGGATTTCCGGCGTCCGACTTCGACGAATGCGCGCCGATGGTGTGGAGCCACGGTGCGCGTGCCGAAAGCGCCGCCGAGGCGCTGTTCGCCCGCGCGGTGCAGCGCGCACAGTGGCAGCTCGACTGCCAACCGGCCCGCGAGGCGGTCACGCAGGCGCTGGCACTGGCCGAGCGCTCGCCCAAGCCGATCGTCATCGCCGACACGCAGGACAACCCCGGCGCCGGTGGCGACAGCAACACGACCGGGCTGCTGCATGCGCTGCTCGCGCAGGGCGCCGGCCGCAAGTTCCCCGGCCGCGTCGCGCTCGGCCTGCTGTTCGACCCGGCCGCGGGCCGCGCGGCGCTCGAAGCCGGTGTCGGCGCCGAGCTGCCGCTGGCGCTCGGGACGGCGGTGCCCACCTTCACCGGCCAGCCGAGCGACCCGCCGGTGCAGGGCCGCTGCAAGGTGCTGGCGGTGGCCGACGGCGTGTGCACGCTGAAGGGCCCGATGATGACCGGGCTGACCGTGCGCCTCGGCCCCAGCGCCTGCCTGGAGATCGAAGGCATCCGCGTCGCGGTGGTCAGCGGCAAGAAGCAGCTGCTCGATCGCGAGTTGCTGCGCATGGTGGGCATCCACACCGAGCAGATGCGCATCGTGGTGGTGAAGAGCTCGAACCACTTCCGCGCCGACTTCCAGCCGCATGCATCGCAGGTGCTGATCGCCAAGGCGGCCGGCCCGATGGCCGCCGACCCGGCCGACCTGCCGTGGACGCGACTGCCCTCATCCATAGACCGGAGGCCATGACATGACCGCCCGTACCGACCTCGCCGACTGCACCGCCACCGAGCTGCTTGCGCTGTACCGCAGCGGCCAGGCCTCGCCGACCGAGGCGACGCAGGCGGTGCTGGCGCGCATCGATCGCCTCAACCCCAAGCTCAATGCGTTCTGCTGGATCGCGCGCGACGAGGCGCTCACCAGCGCGGCGCAGAGCACCGAACGCTGGCGGCGCGGCGCGCCGATCGGACTGCTCGACGGCGTGCCCACGTCGATCAAGGACCTGATCCTCGCGCGCGGCTGGCCCACGCTGCGCGGCAGCCGCACGGTGGACCCGAAGCAGGCATGGGACGTCGACGCGCCGGCCAGCGCGCGGCTGCGCGAAGCCGGTGCGGTGCTGCTCGGCAAGACGACGACACCCGAGTTCGGCTGCAAGGGCGAGACCAACTCGCCGCTCACCGGCATCAGCCGCAACCCGTGGGACCCGAGCAAGACACCGGGCGGCTCTTCGGGCGGCACCGCGGCGGCCGTGGCCGCCGGCATGGGACCGCTCAGCGTGGGCACCGACGGCGCGGGCAGCGTGCGCATCCCGGCGGCGTTCTGCGGCAACTTCGGCCTCAAGCCCAGCTTCGGCCGCGTGCCGGCGTATCCGCTGTCGCCGATGGGCACGGTGTCGCATCTCGGACCGCACACGATGAGCGTGCGCGACGCCGCGCTGATGCTCACGGTGCTGGCCCAGCCCGATGCACGCGACTGGACATCGCTGCCGCCCGACGGGCGCGACTACCGCGTCGGCCTCGACGATGGCGTGCGCGGCCTGCGCATCGCCTGGTCGCCGACGCTCGGCTACGCGAAGAACGTGCATCCCGAGGTGGCCGCTGCCTGTGCCAAGGCGGTGCAGACCTTTGCCGAACTCGGCGCGCATGTCGAGGCGCTCGACCCCGGCATTCCCGACCCGCTCGACATCTGCCTCGGCCTGTGGTTCAGCGGTGCCTGGTCGATCTGGAATACGCTGACGCCGGCGCAGCGTGAACTGGCCGACCCGGACTTCCGTGCCGAGGCCGCGGCCGGCTCGGCGATCGATGCGCTGCAACTGCAGCAGCTGCACCAGCGCCGCGGTGCGCTCGGTTCGCACATGCGCCAGTTCATGCAGCGCGTGGACCTGCTGGTGACGCCCAGCGTCGCGGTGCCCGCGTTCGATGCCCGTCCGGCCGGGCACAGCCCGCTGACACCCGAGAACATGCTGGGCTGGACACCGTTTTCCTATCCGTTCAACCAGACCCAGCAGCCGGCGTGCTCGGTGCCGTGCGGGCTGACGAAGGCCGGCCTGCCGATCGGCCTGCAGATCGTCGGGCCGATGTTCGGCGACGCGCTGGTGCTGCGCGCGGCGCGCGCATTCGAGGCGCTGCATCCGATTGCGCGGCCCGATGTGGAGGCACTACGGTCATGAGCAGCCCTTGGTTCACCGACGATGCCACTGCGTTGGCGGCGGCCATCGTGCGCGGCGAGTTCAGCGCGACCGAGGCGATGCAACGCACGCTCGCGCAGATCGAGGCGACCCATCCGACGCTGAACGCCGTTTGCCTGGTGCGAACCGATCTGGCACATCGGGGTGCCGCTTCCTGCGACGCCGAGCTCGCTGCCTGTCGCGACGATGGGGCGCGCGCCGATTTGCTGCGGCGCAAGCCGTTCTTCGGCGTACCGCTGCTGCTGAAGGACGTGGGTCCCGCCACCGCGCACCCCGAGTTACCATCGCGCATGGGCTCGCGCGCGTTCGGCGCCGAGGGCATGCGCTGGCCGGTGCGCGGCACGCTGACCGAGCGCTATCTGGCCGCCGGCTTCGTGCCGTTCGGCCGCACCACCTCGCCCGAGATGGGCGTCAGCGCCAGCACCGAGGCGCTGGCCTACGGCGGGCCGACGCGCAACCCGTGGCACACGGCGCACTCGGCCGGTGGTTCCAGCGGCGGCGCGGCCGCTGCCACCGCCGCCGGCGTGGTGACGATGGCGCATGCCAACGACGGTGCCGGCTCGATCCGCATCCCGGCGTCGGCCTGCGGCCTGATCGGCCTGAAGCCCTCGCGGGGTCTCATGCCGGTGGGACCGCTTGTCGGCGAAGGCTGGGGCGGCCTGGCGATCGACCATGTGGTGTCGCGCAGCGTGCGCGACTGCACCATCGCGCTCGACTGCACCGCGGGCGCCGATGCCGGGGCGCCTTACGCCGCGCCCGCGCGTGAGGCCCCCTTCGCCGCTGCACTGCGCTCGCCGCCGAAGGCCTTGCGCATCGGCTTGTGCAACCGCTTCTACGAGGGCGACGCGGTGCATCCCGAGGTCGCCGGCGCGATCGCCGCGTTCGCCACCACGCTGCAGCAGCTCGGTCACCAGGTCGACGAAGTGACGCTGGCATTCAGCACGCTCGACGTGGTGCGGCCGGTGATGGAGGTCATCGTCACCGGCACCGCGATGCTGCTCGACGGTTTCGCTGCGCAGCGCGGCCGGCCGCTCACGCCCG
The DNA here is from genome assembly GCA_044222685.1 of Burkholderiaceae bacterium. Classification (GTDB taxonomy): domain Bacteria; phylum Pseudomonadota; class Gammaproteobacteria; order Burkholderiales; family Burkholderiaceae_C; genus JAEUPI01. The sequence continues at coordinate 26,703 of JBGAMU010000005.1, read as the reverse complement.
ACGAACTCGAGCCCGCGGTCTGGAGCGCGCTGCAGATCGGCCGCGCCCGCAGCGGCGGCGACTACATGCGGGCACTGAACGAACTGCACGGCCTGGGGCGGCGCATGGGCACCTTTCACGAGCGCTACGACCTGCTGCTGACGCCCACGCTGGCCGAGCCGCCGGCCCAGCTCGGGCGCTTCGCGATGCACAACCCCGACTTCTTCGACTACCGGCTCGGACCGCAGGGCCTGTGGCGCTATTCGCCGTTCACGCCGCTGGCCAACGCGACCGGCGCGCCGGCGATCTCGCTGCCGGTGGGCCGCTCGAGCGCCGGGCTGCCGATCGGTGCGATGCTCGCCGCGCCGCTGGGCGGCGACGCGCTGCTGCTGCGCGTGGCGGCGCAGTGGGAGGCCGCGACGCCGCAGCGCGTGCGCATCGCACCGTTTGCCGGCAGCTGAGCGATGGCCGTCGACCCGATCACCGACCTCGACGCGCTCGCGTTGTCGCAGGCCATTCATGCCCGCACGGTGTCGTGCGTGGAAGTGATGCGCGCTTACCTGGCCCGCATCCACCGCCTCAATGCGCGCTTCACTGCGATCGTCAACCTGGCTGACGACGACGTGCTGCTGGCGCAGGCGGCGGCCAGCGACGCCGAACTTGCTCATGGATCCAGCCGCGGCTGGATGCACGGCATGCCGCAGGCGATCAAGGACACCGGCGCCGCCGTCGGCTTTCCCACCACTTACGGCAGCCCGCTGCTGAAGGACGCGGTGGCACGCGCCGACAGCATCATGGTCGAGCGCATGAAGGCGGCCGGCTGCATCGTGATCGGCAAGACCAACATGCCCGAGTTCGGCCTCGGCTCGCACACCTACAACACGCTGTTCGGCAGCACCGGCAACGCCTGGGACCCATCGGTCAGCGCGGGCGGTTCGAGCGGTGGTGCGGCGGTGTGCCTGGCGCAGCGCCTGCTGCCGGTGGCCGACGGGTCCGACTTCATGGGCAGCCTGCGCAACCCGGGCGGCTGGAACCACGTGTTCGGCCTGCGCCCGAGCCAGGGCCGCGTGCCCTACGGACCGACCGCCGACGTGTGGGTACGCCAGCTCGGCGCCGAGGGCCCGATGGCGCGCACCGTACGCGACCTGGCGCAGCTGTTGTCGACGCAGGCCGGCTACGACGCGCGCGCGCCGCTGTCGATCGCGCAGGGGCCGCAGAGCTTCGTGCCCGGCCCGCAGGCCAGCGTGACCGGCCGCCGCATCGCGTGGCTCGGCGATCTCGGCGGTCATCTGGCCACCGAGCCGGGCGTGATCGCCGTGTGCGAGCAGGCGCTGCAGCGCATGGCCGGCGGCGGTGCACACATCGAGCCGCTAGCCACGATCGGTGTCGACCTCGACCGCGTCTGGCAGGCCTGGCTGCTTTGGCGGCGCGCGCTGGTGGCGCCGAACGTCGGCGCGGTGATGCCGCTGCGGCCCGACGCGCGCGAGCACATCAAGCCCGAGGCGCTGTGGGAATACGACCAGGCGCAGCAGCTGAGCGCGGTCGACTTCATGCGCGCCAGCGAGACGCGCAGCCGCTTGTATGCGGCGCTGCTCAAGCTGTTCGAGGGCTTCGATGCGCTGGCGCTTCCGGTGGCGCAGGTGTGGCCGTTCCCGATCGAGCAGCACTGGCCGAAAGCCATCGCCGGCCGCACGATGGACACCTACCACCGCTGGATGGAGACGACGATCTACGCCACCTTCGCCGGGCTGCCGGCGATCAGCGTGCCGGCCGGCTTTCATGCCAACGGGCGTTGGCCGATGGGTCTGCAGTTGATCGGTCGGCCGCTCGGCGACGCGGCGCTGCTCGAGCTGGCCGCCGGCTACGAGGCGCTGGTGCCCGAGCTGATGGCGCGGCGGCCAACTGAGCCGGCCGCGGTCTGACGCGCTGTCAGGTCAACGACCACACGCCGGCGCGTTCGGCGGCGCGGCCATCGGCGCGCAGCTTCAGCAGATGGGCGTGCAGCGAGCGTGCCGCCATCGCATGCAGGCGCGGCGGCACCTCCTGGTAGACCACCGGCAGCAGCGTTTCGATCGCCGCCGGCCCGCCGGCCTGCAACGCAGCCACCACCTTGGCCTCGCGCTGCAGACGGTGCGCCACCGTGCGGCGCACCACGTCGTGTGGCCGATCGATCAGGAAGCCGTGCCCGGGCGCCAGCCAGTCGAGCTCGAGCGCGAGCAGGCTGGTGAGCGCGTCGAGATACGCCTGCATGTCGCCGTCGGGCGGGTTGATCACCACCGTCGAGCCCTGCATCAGGTGGTCACCGGTGAAGAGCAGCTTTTCCTGCTCGAGCAGGTAGCACAGATGGTTCGAAGCGTGGCCAGGCGTATGCACGACGCGCAGCGTGCAGTCGACGCCGAGCGCCAGCGTGTCGCCATGCGCGAGCACATGGTCCGGGCGGAACGCGGCGTCCTGCCACTCGGGGTGGTCGGCGACACGGCCGAACAGCGCGGCGCCGGTGGCCGCGCGCACCGCCTGCGCGGCGGGCGAATGGTCCTTGTGCGTGTGGGTCACGATGATGCGCGTGATGCGCCCGGGCGCCGCGGCGAGCACGGCCCGTACGTGCGCCGCATCGTCGGGGCCGGGATCGATCAGCGCGCAATCGCCGCCGGCAGGGTCGTGCACGAAGTAGCTGTTGGTGCCGGGCCCGGTCATCATGCTGCCGTTGTCGGCGGTCACCCGCAGGATGCGCGGCGACAGGCGCACCGCGCGGCCGGGCACCAGTTCGAACCACACGTCGGCGCGGCCCTCGGGGTCGAGCCGGCCGATCTCGGCATAGGCCCACTCGCTCGGCAACACCGGTCGCATGCCCTTCGCGCCGACGCCCAGCCGCGGCATCATCATCGGCACGTCGCGGCGAGACTTCGCCTCGTCGATCACCTGCGCCACGGTCGTGCAGGCCGCCAGCGCCTTGAGGATCTCGCGCGTCACCGGCAGCAGTTTGAGCGCGCGTTCGTCCGACAGCGCCCGCTGCGGTGTCAGCCACATCAGTTCCTCGGCCTCGGTCTCGTCGGCGACCGCGGTCTGGTCCGGTGGCGCCTCGACGACGAAGAAGCACGTATCGAAGCGCTTGGGCCGACCTGGTGGTGTGATCCAGTGGCTGAAGTAGTGCAGACGGTCGGTCGCCAGCGTCAGGCCCCAAGCCTGGCACAGCGAGGTCAAGTCCGTCTCGCCGGCGTGCAGCCGGTGGCGATGCGCGCGCAGTTCGACAGGGTCGTGTGCATCGAGGCGCACCCAGGCGCCATCGGCCTCGCAGGCGAACAGCAGGCCCGCCTCTTCGAAACACTCGCGGATCGCGGCGACCCAGTAGTCCAGTCCGCCGGACGGCAGACCCAGGCGCGCACTGGCCTGCGCGTCGTCCAGGCCGCGGCACAACGCATCGCGGCCGCGGTCGTGCCCGTCGAGCAGGCCGCCGGGAAAGACCGCAGCGCCGCTCTGGTGATGATCGCCCGCCCGCTCGGCGCGCCGCTGCATCAGCACCTCGAGGCCGTGCGCACCGTCGCGCAGCACGATCACCGAGGCCGCCAGCCGCGGCACCGGGTTGCGATGGCCGTCACCGCCGCTCATGACACGCTAGCCTGCAGCAGCGCACCCGCCGCACGCAGCGCGAGGATCTCGTCGTGCGTGAAGCCGGCCTCGGCCAGCACCGCCTCGCTGTGCGTGCCCGCCGGCACCGGCGAGCGCGGTGACGCGGCGGCGCTGCGCGAGAAGCGCGGCGCCGGCGCAGCCTGCATCACGCCGTCGACCTCGATGAACGTGTTCCTCGCGCGGGCGTGCGGGTGCAACGGCGCCTCGCCGAGCGAGAGCACCGGCGCCACGCAGGCATCGCTGCCTTCGAGCGCCTCGGCCCACGCATCGCGCGTGCGGGTGGCGAAGATGGCCGCGATGGCCTCGCGCATCTCGGGCCACAGGCGCCGGTCGTACTGGCGCTTGACGAAGCGCGTGTCGAGCCCGACCCGCTCGGCGAACTCGGCAAAGAACTTCGGTTCCAGCGCCCCGAGCGCAACGTGCCGACCGTCGGCGGTGGCATAGGTATCGTAGAACGGCGCGCCGCCGTCGAGCAGGTTGGCGCCGCGTTCGTGCTCGTCCCAGCGGCCAGCCGCCTGCAGGCCGTGGAAGATCGACAGCAGCGACGCCGCGCCGTCGACCATCGCCGCGTCGACCACCTGGCCACGGCCCGAGCGCTGGCGTTCGAACAGCGCAGCCATCAAGCCGAAGGCCAGGTACAGCGCGCCGCCGCCGTAGTCACCGACCAGGTTGAGCGGCGGCACGGGCTTTGCACCGGCCGGGCCGATCGCGTGCAGCGCGCCGACCAGCGCGATGTAGTCGATGTCGTGGCCCGCCGCCTGCGCCAACGGCCCGGTCTGGCCGAAACCCGTCATGCGGCCGTAGACCAGGCGAGGGTTGCGCGACGCGCATTCGTCGGGGCCGAGGCCCAGTCGTTCGGCGACGCCCGGCCGCCAGCCTTCGATCAGCACGTCGGCGCGATCGATCAGCCGCAGCGCCGCGTCGCGCCCCTCGACGCGCTTGAGGTCGAGCGCCACCGAACGCCGGTTGCGGCCGGTGACGTCGAAGCGCGGCTCGGTGGGCACGCCCAGGCCGCTCGGCTCGGTGCGGTCGATGCGGATCACGTCGGCGCCCAGGTCGGCCAACAGCATCGCGCACATCGGACCCGGCCCGATGCTGGCCAGTTCGATCACCCGCAGTCCGAACAGGGGACCCATCGGCATCATCTCCTCGTCAAGACGAGCAGTGTGCCGCAGGTCGCTACCCGTGCTCCTGGAGCTGTTTCGCGCGCTGCAGCAGCTTGTCGAGCGCGGCGGACAACGTGGCGCGCTCGTCGGCATCGAGGCTTTCCAGCAGATAGGCCTCGCGGGCCTGCGCCATCGGCACGATCCTGCGATAGAGCGCGCGGCCGGCGGGCTTCAGGCGCACGAGCAGGTTGCGGCGGTCCGCCGGGTCGGGCTCGCGCTCGAGCAGGCCATCTCGCTCCATGCGGGTGAGGGCGCGGCTGACCTGCATCTTGTCGAGCGTGGTCAGATTGCCAAGCTCGGCGCCCTTGATATCGTCGCGCCCTGCCAGCGCGGCCAGCACGCGCCATTCGTCGCGGGTCAGGTTGAAGCGCTGCGCGTACACCGCGGCCAGCGAGCGGCTCACCGCTTCCGACACGACCGCGAGACGATATGGCAGGAAGACTTGAAGGTTCATGAGGACACGCGCGCCCGGATCAGTCTTAACGGTAACCGACTATACGATCACGATGAATGAACTTTCCATAGTTGACATCGTCCGATTGGTAACGTATGTTATCGATACTAACCGAGGAGACCCGCATGAGGATCGAGCGCATTCACCATGTCGCCTACCGCTGCAAGGACGCCAAGCAGACCGTCGAGTGGTACCGCAAGTACCTCGGCATGGACTTCGTGCTGGCGATCGCCGAAGACCAGGTGCCCTCCACGCACGAGCCCGATCCCTACATGCACCTGTTCATGGACGCCGGCGGCGGCAACATCCTGGCGTTCTTCGAGTTGCCGAACTCGCCGGCGATGGATCGTGACCACAACACGCCACCGTGGGTGCAGCACATCGCGTTCAAGGTCGGCAGCGTTCGCGACCTCGAGGACACCAAGGCCCGCCTCGAGGCCGACGGCATCCCGGTGATCGGCGTCACCGACCACACGATCTTCAAGTCGATCTACTTCTTCGACCCCAACGGCCATCGGCTCGAGCTTGCCGCCGACACTGCAACGCCCGACATGCAGCGCCGGCTCGACGACGTGAAGTGGGCGATGCTGGAAGAATGGAGCCGCACCAAGCGTGCGCCCAAGCACGCCGCCTGGATGCACGAGAAGGAATTCGCGGCGTCCTGACGCTGGCTGGCCCCATGCTCAAGACCTACACCTATCCGAAGTTCCCCTATCGCCAGAGCGAGGAACAGAAGACCGGTCGCCCGACGCCCCACCCGGTCGTGGTGGTGGGCGCCGGCCCGATCGGCCTGACGATGGCGCTCGACCTTGCCGCACGCGGCATGAGCGTGGTCGTGCTCGACGACAACGACACCGTGAGCATCGGCTCACGCGCCGTCTGCTATGCCAAGCGGCCGCTGGAAATCTGGAACCGCCTGGGCGTGGCCGCGCCGATGGTCGAACGCGGCATCAGCTGGAAGGTCGGCAAGGTGTTCTTCCGCAACGATCTCGCCTACAGCTTCGACCTGTTGCCCGAGCCCCATCACCAGATGCCCGCGATGATCAACCTGCAGCAGTACTACATGGAGGAGGCGCTGGTCGGTGCGGCGATGCGCCACGAGCGGGTGGACCTGCGCTGGAAACACAAGCTGCTGAGCCTGACGCAGGACGAGCAGGGTGCACAGCTCACCGTGGAGACGCCCGACGGCGTCTTCCGCATGGAGACGGATTGGGTGATCGCCTGCGATGGCGCCAACAGCGACACCCGGCGCCTGCTGGGCGCGGAGTTCACCGGCCAATTCTTCCAGGACCGCTTTCTGATCGCCGATGTGGTGATGCAGGCCGACTTTCCAACCGAGCGCTGGTTCTGGTTCGATCCGCCGTTCCACCCGAACCAGTCGGTGCTGCTGCACAAGCAGGCCGACAACGTGTGGCGCATCGATTTCCAGCTCGGCTGGGATGCCGACCCGGAGGAGGAGAAGAAGCCCGAGCGGGTGATCCCGCGCATCCAGGCGATGCTGGGCGAGAAGGCGAAATTCGAACTCGAATGGGTGTCGGTCTACCAGTTCGCCTGCCGTCGCATGAAGGAGTTCCGTATCGGCCGCGTGCTGTTCGCCGGCGACGCGGCGCACCAGGTGTCGCCGTTCGGCGCGCGCGGGGCCAACACAGGTGTGCAGGACGTCGACAACCTGGCCTGGAAGCTGGCGCTGGTGCACGCCGGGCGTGCGCCGGCGGCGCTGCTCGACAGTTATCACGAGGAGCGCGCCTTCGCCGCCGACGACAACCTGCTCAACTCCACCCGCTCCACGGACTTCATCACGCCCAAGAGCAAGGGCAGCCTGCGCTTCCGCGACGCGGTGCTCGAGCTCGCCAAGACCGAGACCTTCGCGCGGCCACTTGTCAACAGCGGGCGGCTGTCGACACCGACGCCCTACCCGGGTTCGTCACTCAACACGCCGGACGCGGCGCCCTTCAAGGGCCGCATGTCGCCCGGCACCCCGTGCGCCGACGCGCCGGTGTTGAAAGGCAACGCTCCTTCGTGGCTGCTGCCGCAGCTGGGCGAGGGATTCACGCTGCTGTGCTTCGGCGAGCCTGGCATCACCTCGGTTGCTGTCGGCGACGTGCAAGCCCGCGTGCTGCGCGTGGGCACCGACATCTTCGACGCGCAGGGCGTGCTGAGCGAGCGCTACGATGCCCAGCCTGGCACCTGCTATCTGATCCGTCCCGACCAGCACGTGGCTGCGCGCTGGCGGCGGCTCGACCAGGCACAGGCCGAGTCGGCACTGCGGCGTTGCCTGGCGCTGCACTGAACAAGGGCCCACAACATGCCGCTGATCCACACGCCCAACATTGCCGACCCCGACGGCTTCTACGAGGAGCTGATCAACGCGCAACGCGATCTCAGCGACGAGCAGGCCGAGCTGATGAACGCCAAACTGATCCTCGTGCTCGCCAACCAGGTCGGCGACCGTGCCACACTGACCGAGGCGCTGGCACTGGCCCGGCCCAAGACCTGACGAAGACACGCCCATGAGCACAAAGACATTCGCCTCGCAGGCCGACCTCGAAGAGAAGAAGGTCACCTTCTCCAAGCTGTCGGAGCACGCCTACGCCTACACCGCCGAAGGTGACCCGAACACCGGCATCGTGGTCGGCGACGACGCCGTGATGGTGATCGACACGCAGGCCACGCCGGTGATGGCACAGGATGTCATCCGCCGCATCCGCGAGGTGACCGACAAGCCGATCAAGTACGTGGTGCTGAGCCACTACCACGCGGTGCGCGTACTCGGTGCCAGCGCGTACAAGCCGGACCACATCATTGCCAGTCAGGACACCTACGACCTGATCGTCGAGCGCGGCGAGGCCGACAAGGCGAGCGAGATCGGGCGCTTTCCGCGCCTGTTCCAAGCGGTCGAGTCGGTGCCGGCCGGCCTGACCTGGCCGACGATCACCTTCACCGGCAAATTGACGCTGTGGCTCGGCAAGCTCGAGGTGCAGCTGCTGCAGCTCGGCCGCGGCCACACCAAGGGCGACACCGTCGTCTGGCTGCCGCAGGACAAGGTGCTGTTCTCCGGCGACCTGGTCGAGTACGACGCCACGCCCTATGCCGGCGACGCCTATTTCCAGGACTGGCCGAAGACTCTCGACAACCTGGCGGCGCTGAAGGCCGACAAGCTGGTGCCCGGACGTGGCGCGGCACTGTCAGGCGCGGCGCAGGTCAAGGCAGGACTCGAAGGCACCCGCTCGTTCGTCAGCGAACTCTTCGCCAGCGTAAAGGCCGGCGCCGCCGCTGGGCGCGACCTGCGCGCGGTCTATCGCGAGACCTTCGAGCGCCTGAGTCCCAAGTACGGGCAGTGGGTGATCTTCAACCACTGCATGCCGTTCGACGTGACGCGTGCCTACGACGAGGCCACGCAGTACCCCGACCCGCGCATCTGGACCGCCGAGCGCGACCAGCAGATGTGGGCGGCCCTGGAAGGGTGAGGCGCCCTTCGCGCACGGCCCTCAGCGTGCGCAGCCGAGCAGCACGTTGGCCAGCGCCTGCGGCGCGCTGACCATCGCGTCGTGCCCGGTGGCGATCTCGACCACCCGCCAGCCCGCCTCGGCGCGTACGCGGACGCGCATCGGCGCGATGCTGGGCCAAGCCGGGTCGGTGCAATCGACGAAGGTCTTCGGCACGGCGGCGATGCGCCGCGCGTCGAAGTGAAGCGGCTCCTGGTACATCGCGAAAGGATGCCGTGTCTGCCGCCGGTTGACCCAGTCCTTGTCGGCACCGGTCAATCCGAACAGGCCGGCGTCGGGTGGCGGCAACGCGCCCTGCGAATCGGCCGCGGCCGCCGCGACCCGTGACGCGACGAGATCGGCCGCGTGGTGCGAGGCCCAGCATTCACCCGGATGCGGCACCACGGCATCGACGTACACCAGGTGCCGCAGACGGCGATCGCCCCCGCGGGCCAGCCAGGCGTCGGCCGCGCCGGTGACCACGAGGCCGCCGTAGCTGTGGCCGACCAGCACCACGTCGTTCAGCTCTTCGTTCTCGATCAGGCCCACCACATCAGCGACATGCGTGGCCAGGCCGATGTCGCGCCTCAGCAAGTGGGCACGCTCGCCGACGCCGGTGAGCGTCACCGCATGGGCCGATCGACCGCTCGCACGCAGAAGCGGCAGCACCCGCGACCAGCACCAGGCGCCATGCCAGGCGCCGTGCACCAGCACGAAAGCAGCGCCGCTCACGACAGCGTCACGCGCGCGAACTTGCGCTTGCCCACCTGCAGCACGAAGCGGCCGGCCGCCACTTTCAACGCCTTGTCGCTGATCGTCGTGCCGTCGATGCGCACACCGCCCTGCTCGATCAGGCGCAGTGCCTCGCTGGTCGACGGCACCAGCCGCGCCTGCTTGAGCAGCTGGCCGATCGCCAGCGGCGCACCGGCCAGCGCCACCTCGTCGATGTCGTCGGGCACGCCGCCACGCGCGCGGTTCTCGAAGTCGGCCTGCGCGGCGTCGGCGGCAGCCGCGTCGTGGAAGCGCGTGACGAGTTCGCGCGCCAGCATCACCTTGGCGTCCTTGGGGTTGCGCCCACCCGCCACTTCGCCTCTGAGCGCGCCAATCTCCGCCTCGGAGCGCGCGCTCAGCAGCGTGTAGTAACGCCACATCAGCTCGTCGCTGATCGACAGCACCTTGGCGAACATGGTGTTGGCGTCTTCTGTGATGGCGATGTAGTTGTTCTTCGACTTCGACATCTTCTCGACGCCGTCCAGTCCCTCCAGCAGCGGCATGGTCAGGATGCACTGCGGCTCCTGCCCGTACTCCTGCTGCAGGTGGCGCCCCATCAGCAGGTTGAACTTCTGGTCGGTGCCACCGAGCTCGAGGTCGCTCTTCAGCGCGACCGAGTCGTAGCCCTGCATCAGCGGGTAGAGGAACTCATGCACGCTGATCGGCGTGTTCGACTCGTAGCGCTTGCGGAAGTCGTCGCGCTCCATCATGCGCGCCACCGTATAGCGCGCGGCCAGCTGGATCATGCCGCGCGCGCCGAGCGGGTCGCTCCATTCGCTGTTGTAGCGGATCTCGGTCTTCTGCGGGTCGAGCACCAGCTTGGCCTGGTCGTAGTACGTCTTGGCATTGGCCTCGATCTGCTCGCGCGTCAGCGGCGGGCGCGTGGTGTTGCGCCCCGACGGGTCGCCGATCATCGACGTGAAGTCGCCCACCAGGAAGATCACCTGGTGACCCAGGTCCTGCAGCTGGCGCATCTTGTTCAGCACCACGCTGTGACCGACATGCAGGTCGGGCGCGGTCGGGTCGAGCCCCAGCTTGATGCGCAGGGGCTGACCGGTCGCCTCCGCGCGCGCCAGCTTCTTCAGCCAGTCGGCCTCGGGCAGCAACTCGTCGCACCCCCGCAGCGAGACCGCCATCGCCTCGCGCACCCGGTCGGTGATCGGGAAATCAGACATCTTTCTGACGCACGAGGGGCTGGTACATGGCTCGAATGGGTGCTTTTCCGCGGGGACGCCGATGGAGCGGCCGGTATACTCTGGCCAGGTGAAACGGTCACTTAGCGTCCGCTCACTTCGGTCGGACAGGCAATCGTCCGACCGCCGCGATTGTAGGGGCCAGCATTCGATCGGCCGTCCGGTCAGGCAAGGCGTTTGCCCCCGGCGGCGGTTGAGAAGCAGCGAGCGGTACGTCGTCTGGAATGGAACTAAGCAGTTGATCAGCAAGCGCCTTCGATCTTCGGGCCTGCACCTGCGAGAGCAGGTTGAGCAAGCGATCCGCCGCCACCGCCGTGCGCTGGCGACTGGCGTCGTCACGCTGCTGTCGGGCTTCGCGATCACCGCATTCGGTATTGCACCGATGGCGCCCGACGCCGCCAATCTGCCGCGCACCACGATCGCCTACCCCATCGAGCCAGCCGGCTTGCCGAGCCAGCTGCTGGCTCTCGCGTCGCAGAACCTGATGCTGGCCCGCACCGAACTGACGCGCGCCACCGACACGGCCGACACGCTGCTGCGCCGCCTCGGCGTCTTCGACCCGGCCCTGGCCACCTTCATGCGGGCGAACAACGATACCCGCCGCCTGTTCGAAGGCAAGCCCGGCAAGCAGATCCAGGCCCGCGTCGACGCCGATGGCGCAGCCTACGAGCTCGTCGCCCGGTTCGCGCCGAGCAACGTGTCGCAGCAACAGACGCACTTCACACGCGTCACGATCGAGCGCTCGTCGGGCAACTGGCGCGCCAGTGCGGAGCTGGTGCCACTGCAGGCGCAGGTGCGAGTCGGCGGCGGCACGATCGAGACCTCGCTGTTCGCTGCCACCGACCAGTCGAACCTCAGCGACTCGATCGCGGTGCAGCTGGTCGAGCTGTTCGCCGGCGACATCGACTTCCACCGCCAGCTGCGGCGCGGCGACACCTTCAGCCTGGTCTACGAGGCCTTGATGGCCGATGACCAGCCGATCACCTGGGGCGAAGGTACCGGCCGCATCCTGGCCGCCGAGTTCGTCAATGGCGGCAAGGTGCATCAGGTGCTCTGGTACGCCGACGCCGGCGGCAAGGGCGAATACTTCGGACCCGACGGGCTGAGCCGCCGACGCACCTTCCTCGCCAGCCCGATGGCATTCTCTCGCATCACCTCCGGCTTCTCGATGCGCATGCACCCGATCCTGCGCGACTGGCGGGCGCACCGCGGCGTGGACTACGCGGCGCCGCACGGCACGCCGGTGCGGGCGGTCGGCGAAGGTGTCGTCGAGTTCGTCGGCTGGCAGAACGGCTATGGCAACGTCGTGCAAATCGAGCACGGCAACGACAAGAGCACGCTGTACGCTCACCTGAGCCAGGTCGATGTCCGGCGCGGCCAGAGGGTCGATCAGGGCCAGCGCATCGGCGCCGTCGGTGCCACCGGGTGGGCGACCGGGCCGCACCTGCACTTCGAGTTCCGCGTGCATGGTCAATTCCAGGATCCGAGCAAGGTCGCGCGGGCGTCGGAGTCAGCCGTCGTCACGGCTGCGGCACGGCCCCGCTTCCAGGACGTGGTGCGCCAGTACCAGCACCAGCTCGAGGTCGCCGACTCACTGCACGACGCGCCGGGTCTGGGCGAATGACGCGCCGTCGGCACTGGCCGGGCAGTACCGGGCGGCCCTGAAACGGCGACGGCCGCCAGCCGGCGGCCGTCGAGACAAGAGCGGTGGAGCTCAGGCCGAAAAGCTGGACCCGCAACCGCAGGTCGTCGTCGCGTTCGGATTCTTGATCACGAACTGCGCGCCCTGCAGGTCTTCCTTGTAGTCGATCTCGGCACCGACGAGGTATTGCAGACTCATCGCGTCGATCAGCAAGGTGACGCCGTTCTTGGTCATTTGCGTGTCGTCGTCGTTGACCGCCTCATCGAAGGTGAAGCCGTACTGAAACCCGGAGCAGCCACCGCCCTGAACGAACACGCGCAGCTTCAGCTCGGGGTTGCCTTCCTCCTCGACCAGCTCGCGCACCTTGCCTGCCGCGCTGTCGGTAAAGATCAGCGGCGCCGGCATGTCCAGACTGGCGTTGGCGGTCGATTCAGCAACGGCGTTCATGTGCACTCCTGAGGTGGCACCTAGTGTAAAGCCAGGACGGCCGAACGGGGCGCCGTGGGGTCAAACAGCCACCCGACGCCACTGGCCGGCGCTCAGGCCGTCAGGGCTTCGTTCGACGCCGCCAGCACCAGCGAGGGCCGCTCCGCCGCCTTCAGCGGACGCAACTCGCCGTCGACCTGAGCGCCCTGGTGCATCTCGAGGGCCTCGTAGCGGATGTCGCCGACGACGCGGGCCCGGGGCTGCAGCTCCAGCAGGGTGTACGACTCGACCGGCCCATGGACCTCGCCATTGATGATGATATGGGCCGCCTTGACGCGCCCGTGCACCTTGGCGTTCTCGCTGATCACGACCACGCTCGGCACGCTGTCATCGGCGATCACGTCGCCGCGCACTTCGCCATCGACCCGCAGGCCCTCGGTGAAGCGAATTTCGCCTTGCAGCACGGTGCCGTCGCCGATCAGCGTGCGGATCGGGGGTTGCGCCTTCTTGCCAAACATCATTGAGTCAGCCCTCCAACGACAAAGTTCGGTTTCGTCTGTACTGGTTTCTACAGCCGCACGGTCTGGGTCACCCGCACGCCGCCAGTTTCGTCCAACACCTTGACCTGAACGGTCTTGACGACGGCTTGGGTCGGAAATTCGAGCAGCCCCTCGACTCGAGCGTACTGCTTCAGCTGCAGCGGTTTCGTGCCGCCGGGCATCGGCAGGCTCCAGGGTCGCCCATCCAGCGTGCCGCCCAGCGTCAACTCGTAACGACCGCTGAATTCGCGAATGGACTTGCCGCTCTGCGTCACCATCATCTGGAAGCGCAGCTGACCGGGACCCCGCGGCTCGGCGTTGAGCGCGCGCACAGCCAGGCCTCCGGTCCCGGTGGGCGGGAACATGCGCTCGAAGATGCCCAGATCGGCTTTCAGCGCAAGGTAGTCGGTCTGCATTTCCTTCAGCTGGCTGGCCAGCCGGTCCTGTGTCGCGCGTTCGGCCTTGAGCAGGCTCTCGGCCGTATTGGCGATCGATTGGGACTTGTCGCGCTCCTCGCGCAACTGTTGCACCTCGACACGCAATCGGTGGAGTTCTTCCTTCGCATCGCGCTCGAGTCCGGCGATGTCCTTGCCGAACTCGAAGGCCCACAGGCCGATGGCCGCGGAGAAGCCAAAGACCACTGCGATGACGGCCCAGCGCAACGGCCAGGGCAGATGGCGCGTGACGATCACGCGCGGGGCGCTGATCGACAGTCGACGGCGAAACAACTTCCAGCGCATGCAGGGTGCAGAAGAACTCGAGGCCGCATGGTAGCGGCCTCGGCTGCAGCTCTGGATCGATTGGTGCCGGTCAGCGCTTGCTGAACTGCTTGCGACGGCGCGCGCCGTGCAATCCGACCTTCTTTCGTTCGACCTCGCGCGCATCGCGCGTCACGAAGCCGGCACGGCTCAGGTCCGGCTTGAGCGCCGCGTCGTAGTCGATCAGTGCGCGGGTGATGCCGTGGCGCACGGCGCCGGCCTGGCCCGACTCGCCGCCGCCGTGCACGTTGACCTTGATGTCGAAGGCCGCGTCGTTGTTCGTCAGCAGCAGCGGTTGCTTCACCACCATGATGGAGGTCTGGCGCCCGAAATACTGATCGACCGGCTTGCCGTTGACCAGGATCTGACCCGTGCCCTTCTTGATGAACACGCGAGCTACCGACGATTTGCGGCGGCCCGTACCGTAGTTCCAGTTTCCGATCATCACCGCTCCTTCAGACTTGCAGCGCGCGCGGCTGCTGTGCGGTGTGCGGATGCGAGGCACCGGCGTACACCTTCAGTTTCTTGATCATCGCGTAGCCCAGCGGGCCTTTGGGCAGCATGCCCTTGACCGCCTTCGTCAAGGCACGACCAGGATGCTTGGCCTGCATGTCCTTGAACTTGGTGGCGTAGATGCCGCCCGGGTAGCCGCTGTGCCGGTAGTAGATCTTCTGCTCGGACTTGTTGCCGGTGACGCGGATCTTGTCGGCGTTGACGATGACGATGAAATCGCCGGTATCGACGTGAGGCGTGTAGATGGGCTTGTGCTTGCCGCGCAAACGGAGTGCCACTTCGCTGGCGACACGTCCGAGCACCTTGTCGGTGGCATCAATCACAAACCACTCGTGCTTCACTTCGGCCGGTTTGGCACTGAAGGTCTTCATGAGGGTCTCTCTGGGAATGCACGCCGAAGCGACGTGCCGACTAGGTGGCTGTCCGGATTGGGCTTGCCGGTTGCCCGAGGCATCGCTTTTGTCTGCGACCGCACGGGTACCTGCCTATCCACCCCGCCACCGACGGGAAAGCCCGCGAGTATAGCGTCACGCCGTCACGCTTCATGACCCTGGCGGTTTGCTGCATAGCAACATTCTCCTGGTGTTCTGCAGCGTTCGCGGTAGTATAGGGTTAACCCTAGGAAAGGGATCCTCCTTGAATCCGATGGATTTGCACCCCGCCACAGCAGCCCCACAGCCGCCGACCCCATTGACTCCCGGACCGGGCCCGCAACCGCCCGCGCCTCGGCAGCATTTGCCCTGGATTCCGATCCGATCCTTGTCCGAGCGGCATCGGCCGCGAATCCTGTCGCACCTGCTCGAGTTGCCGGAACGCGACCGCTACCTGCGCTTCGGCTATGCCGCCTCGGACTCGCAGATCACCCACTATGTCGACCAGCTCGACTTCGAGCGCGACGAGATTCTTGGTGTCTTCAACCGGCGCCTGCGAATGCTGGCCATGGCGCATCTGGCCTATATGACCACCCACGATGGTCAGCTGGCGACGCAGGCCGAGTTTGGCGTTTCGGTGGCCGCGCGTGCGCGCGGCAGGAGCTACGGCAGCCGGCTGTTCGACTTGGCCGTGCTGCACGCGCGCAACCGCGGCGTGCAGACGCTGCTGATCCATGCGCTGAGCGAAAACTCGGCCATGCTGCGCATCGCGCGCAATGCCGGCGCGACGGTGGTCCGCGATGGCGGCGAGAGCGAAGCCTCGTTGCGGTTGCCGCCGGAGACGCTGGGCTCGCACATGGAGCAACTGATCGCGGATGGCGCTGCCGAGATCGACTACCACCTCAAGCAACAGGCTCATCGCGTCGGCGCGCTGCTGCACACGCTGGGCGCACTTGCCGGAGCCGCGCCCCGCGGCGAGCCGCCCGCAAAGTAGCGCCTGACGGTCACCGGCGACTCGACCCGCAAGCATGGGGTCGGCCGGGCCTTGCCTGAGGTTAATATCGCGGCCAGCCGCGCCCGAAGGTCCCTGTCGTCGAGCGAGCGGTCACCGCGGAGATTCGACTTGGCTGCCTACACCTTCTGCACGCGCGTCTGATCATGCAACAGACCCTGCCGTGGCTCGTCGCGCTGATCGCGGTCGCCGTGCTGGCGCCTGCCGTCGTCTGGTTCGCCCTGCGGCCACGCGTGCCGAAGATCAAACCGCTGCCCACCGAGTGGAACCTGTCTGCCCGCCCCGTCTTCAGCACGGACGAGCGCCGCGTCTACCGCCAGCTGCGTGAGGCGCTGCCGCATCACATCGTGCTGTCGAAGTTGCCGCTGGTGCGCTTCTGCCAGCCGACCGATCCGCAGGAGGTGCGCTTCTGGTACGAGTTGCTCGGCGCGATCCACGTGACGTTCGCCGTGTGCAGCGCCAACGGACGTGTGCTGGCCGCCATCGACCTCGACACCGACCGCGGCAACTCGCGCCGCGTCATGCAGATCAAGCAGGCCGTGCTGACGGCTTGCCGGGTGCGCTACATGCGCTGCCCGGTCGACCACCTGCCATCTATTCCGGAGCTGCAGTTGCTGGTGCCGCACAGCGTGGCGTCGTCGCGCGGCCCGCAGCCGGCCGCGCCGGCGGCGCATCCGCGGCGCGAAGTGACGCCGGCGGCATCGGCGTCTCCGCCCTCGTCGCGCCGCCGCGAGCGCACGACGCTGTGGCAGGACTCCAATTTCTTCCAGGACTCCTTCTTCGCTCCCGACAACCGGGCCGACACGCCGGGCGCCAGCGAGTTCGGCTCGCTGGGCGAATCGCAGCGCCCGGGGCTCGAGGTCCACGAGGGTGCGCCGACCGAGCCGCCCACCGAGCCGCCCGATGACGTGGGCGGTGGCGTCGTGATCGACACGCCGCGTGTCTCGACGTCGACGACGACTCGGCACTGAAAAGAGCGCGCCCCGCGGGCGCAGTGCTGCCATGCCCGGCCTGGCCGCCACCCCGGCCCATCCCTATGACCTGCTGACGCCGCAGCGCGTGCTCGATACGCTCGACGCCGTGGGCCTGCGCGGCGACGGCCGCCTGCTGCAGCTGAACTCGTACGAGAACCGGGTCTTCCAGGTGATGCTGGAGGACGGCAGCGCCGTCGTCGCCAAGTTCTATCGACCGGCACGCTGGAGCGACGCGCAGATCCTCGAGGAGCACCGCTTCGCGCTGCAACTGGCGGAGCACGAGGTGCCGGTGATCGCACCGCTCGTCCTTGTTTGTGGCACCAACAGCGGGGACCTGACGGTCCGCGCGGCGGGCGAGCCGGCGACACTGGGTGTCTCACACGCGCCGGACGCCGACTTCCGCTTCGCCGTCTACCCGCGCCGATCCGGACATGGGCCCGAACTCGACGATCCTGAGGTGCTGCAGTGGCTCGGGCGTTTCGTCGGGCGCTTGCACGCGGTGGGCATGCAGCTGCCGTTCGGCGAGCGACGCACCATCGACGCTGCGACCTTCGGCCACGACCGGCTCGCCGCGCTGCTGGCGCTGGACGTGCTGCCGATCGAGCAGCTCGACAGCTACCAATCGTGCTGCCGCGCCGCGCTGGCCCAGGTGGACGCCGCTTTCGCACAGGCTGGGCCGTTGCGCGTCGGCCGCCTGCATGGCGACTTTCATCCCGGCAACATCCTGTGGCGCGACGAGGGGCCGCATATCGTCGACCTCGACGACTGCTGCAACGGTCCGGCGATCCAGGACCTGTGGATGCTGCTGTCGGGCGACCGCGAGGCGATGCGATCGCAGCTCAGCTGGCTGCTCGAAGGTCATGCGCAGTTCGCCTCGCTCGACCGGCGCGAGATCGCGCTGATCGAGCCGCTGCGCACGCTGCGCATGATCCACCACAGCGCGTGGCTCGCCGAACGCTGGAGTGACCCGGCCTTTCCGGCCGCGTTTCCGTGGTTCGGCAGCTCGAACTACTGGCTGCAGCAGACGCAGCAGCTGCGCGAGCAGATCGAGGCGATGAACGAACCGCCGCTGTTCTCAGGCTGACGCGGGCGCCAGCAGGCGATTGACCCGCTGCACGTAGTCGGCCGGATTCTCGAGCTGTCCACCTTCGGCCAGCCAGGCCTGGTCGAACAGGATCTGCGCCAGATCGTCGAAACGCGCGTCGTCGGCCTGCAGCCGCTTGACCAGCGCATGCTCGGGGTTCACCTCGAGGATCGGCTTGGACTTGGGTGCCTCCTGGCCCGACTGCTTGAGCAGCCGCGCCAGGTGCGCACTCATGTCGCCTTCCTCGACGACGATGCAGGCCGGCGAGTCGACCAGCCGCGTCGTCACACGCACCGCCTTGGCCCGCTCGGCCAACGCCGCCTGCAGCTTCTCGAGCACCGGCGCAAACGCCTTGGCGGCCGTCTCGGCCTGCTGCTTCTCCTGATCGTCCTGCAGCGTGCCGAGATCGACTGCGCCCTTGGCCACGCTCTGCAGCGACTTGCCCTCGAATTCGTACAGGTGGCTCAACATCCACTCGTCGACGCGGTCGGCGAGCAGCAGCACCTCGAGCCCCTTCTTGCGGAAGATCTCGAGCTGCGGGCTCGACTTGGCCGCACGCAACGAGTCGGCGGTGATGTAGTAGATGACGTCCTGCCCTTCCTTCATGCGGGCCAGGTAGTCAGCCAGCGACACGCCTTCGTCGGCCTGCGTCGACGCGAAGCGGAACAGCTTGGCCAGCCGCTCGCGATTGGCGAAGTCCTCGCCGATGCCTTCCTTGAGCACGGCGCCGAACTCGTTCCAGAACTTCTGGTACTTCGCCTTGTCGTCGGCGCTCTCGCTGTCGGCCAGCGACTCGAGCATCGACAGCACGCGCTTCGTACAGCCTTCGCGGATGGCCTTCACGTCGCGGCTTTCCTGCAGCAGCTCGCGGCTCACGTTCAGCGGCAGGTCGCTCGAGTCGACCACGCCCTTCACGAAGCGCAGGTACACCGGCATCAGCGCCTCGGCGTCGTCCATGATGAAGACGCGCTTGACGTACAGCTTCACGCCGCCGCGCTTGTCGCGGTTCCACAGATCGAACGGCGCCTTGGCCGGCACGTACAGCAGCTGGGTGTACTCGCTGCGGCCCTCGACGCGGTTGTGCGTGTAGACCAGCGGTGGCTCGCTGTCGAAGGCAATCTGCTTGTAGAACTCCTGGTATTGCGCGTCGGTGATGTCACTCTTCGGCCGCGTCCACAGCGCCGCAGCCTTGTTGATCGTCTCCCATTCGTCGGTGGCGACCTGGGCCTTCTTGTCCTCGTCCCACTTCTCCTTGCGCATCAGGATCGGCAGCGAGATGTGGTCCGAGTACTTCGAGACGATCGACTTGACCTTCCACGACGTCAGGAACTCCTGCTCGTCGTCGCGCAGGTGCAGGATCACGTCGGTTCCGCGCGTCGCCTTGTCGATCGGCTCGACCTCGAAGTCGCCGGTGCCCTGGCTGCTCCAGCGCACGCCCTGCGCGGCCGACAGTCCCGCGCGGCGCGTCTCGACGGTGATGCGGTCGGCGACGATGAAGCCCGAATAGAAGCCGACGCCGAACTGACCGATCAGATTGGCATCCTTCTTCTGATCGCCTTCGAGCTTGGCCATGAATTCGCGCGTGCCGCTCTTGGCGATGGTGCCCAGGTGCGCAACCGCCTCGTCCTCGCTCATGCCGACACCGTTGTCGCGGATCGTCAGCGTCTTCTGCTCGGCATCGAACAGGATGCGGATCTCCAGGTTCGGCGCGTCTTCGTACAACGCCGCGTTGTCCAGCGCCTCGAAGCGCAGCTTGTCGCACGCATCGGACGCGTTGCTGATCAACTCGCGCAGGAAGATCTCCTTGTTGGAGTACAGCGAGTGGGTCACCAGATGCAGGATCTGCTGGACCTCGGCCTGGAACGAATGGGTCTGCTTGCTCATGACGGGCGGAAGATGAAGGGCTGAGATGTGAGTGGACGGGGCACCGCCGCGTCACCGCGCGGCGAGCGGGCACTTGGGGCTGGTCGCCCCGAATTCAAGCCCATTGCCCCCTCTTCTACAACCCGTATCGAACTTTTCTGGCGTCGGGCACTCGGATCGGCCACGATGGCGGCCCGCGACCAGCCGGCACCCCCGGCCATCCCCCCACCCGCCGCCTCATGACGCCTCTGGCCCAACAACTCGCCGACTGGTTTGCCGATCTGCTGCGGGGCCCGATGGCCGGCCTGCGGGGCGCCGACCCGGTCCTCGGGCTGGCCCTGGTGGTGCTGATCGGACTGATCGTCGCCAATCTGCTGCACCGGCATCTGCGCCTGCCGCGGCTGTTCGGCTACCTGCTGATCGGCGCGGTCGCCAGCCCGGCGGTGCTGGATCTGTTGTCGCGCGGCGACCTCGACCCCTGGAAGCCGCTGATCGACCTCGGCGTGGCGGCGCTGGTGTTCGAGCTCGGCACCCGGCTGCGGCCGCGCTGGCTGCTCGACAACCTGTGGTTCACCTTCAGCTGCGTGCTCGAGGCGCTGCTGGCGGCGCTCGCCGTCGGCTTCGCGCTGGTGGCACTCGGTGCCCCGGGCATGAGTGCCTGCGTGGCCGGTGCCGTGGCCGCGGCCACCTCGCCTGTGATGACGATGGCCGTCGTGCTCGAAGGGCGGCCGCGCGGTCAGGTGGCCGAGCGCCTGATGACGATGAGCGCGTTCAACAGCGTGCTCGCGATCCTGGCCATCAAGCTGTGGCCGGTGTGGGGCCAGCTCGGCGCCACACCGTCCTCCGACGGTTCGTCGCTGCTGGCCAACGCCGGTGTGGTGATCTTCGGCTCCCTGCTGCTCGGCATGGCCGGCGGCTGGCTGCTCGACCGCATCGGCCGACTCGACGGCCAGGCGGCGACGATGCCGGTGCTGCAGATCGCCATGGTGATCCTGATGGCCCTGCTGGCGGTTGCGCTGGGCCTGTCGCCGCTGATGGTGCTGCTGGCCGCCGGCATGACGGCACGCGGCCGCATGGGGCACCGCCTGACGGTCGAGCCCCACCTCGGCAGCGCCGGCGCGGCGCTGACCGTGCTGCTGTTCGTCAGCTTCGGCGTGCTGTCGACGCTGGGCGAGCTGACGCACCTGTGGCCCTGGGTGCTGGCCATCATCGTGGCCCGCCTGGCCGGCAAGGGCATCGCGATCGCCGCCACGGCACGACCGAGCGGTCTGGCCCCGCGCCAGGCCCTGGCCCTGACGCTGACGCTGCAGCCGATGAGCAGCCTGGCCGTGCTGCTGGTGGCCGACTCGTTCAGCTGGCGCGGCCAGCTGGCCGGCGCCGACGCTGCCGTGATGCAGGCGTTGCTGATCGCCACCACCCTGATGCAGCTGACCGGTCCGTTGTGGGCACTCTGGCCGCTGCGCTACATCGCCCACGAATGCCCCGACAGCGAAAGGAACTCGAACGATGGCGATTGAGGCCTTCACCGAGTCGCAGCCGCTCACGCTCGGCGTGGAGCTCGAATTGCAGCTGCTGGACACGCACGACTTCGACCTGACACCGCGCGCCGAGGATCTGCTGCGCGAGCTGGTCGGCCACGACGGCGCCTGGGACGTCAAGCCCGAGATCACACGCAGCATGATCGAGATCGGCACCTCGATCCAGCGCGCCTACCTGCCGCTGCGCGACGAGCTGCGCGACCTGCGCCGGCAGATGTCGCGTGCCGCGCGCAAGCTCAACATCGGCATCTCCGGCGGCGGCACGCACGCCTACCAGCACTGGAGCGCGCAGCAGATCTTCCCGACCGAGCGCTTTCGCTACATCAGCGAGCTGTACGGCTACCTGGCCAAGCAGTTCACGGTGTTCGGCCAGCATGTACACGTGGGCGTTCCCAGCGGGGACGATGCGATGTGGCTGCTGCATGCGCTGTCGCGCTTCGTGCCGCACTTCATCGCGCTGTCGGCGTCGTCGCCGTTCGTGCAGGGCGTCGACACGGGCTTTCACTCGGCGCGGCTCAACTCGGTGTTCGCATTCCCGCTGTCGGGACGCGCGCCATTCCTGCTCACCTGGGAACAGTTCGGCGAGTTCTTCGACAAGATGACCAGCACCGGCGTCGTGCAGTCGATGAAGGACTTCTACTGGGACATCCGTCCCAAGCCCGAATACGGCACCATCGAGCTGCGCGTGTGCGACACGCCGCTGGCCGTCGACAAGGCGGCGGCGCTCGCCTGCTACCTGCAGTGCATCTGCCGCTACCTGCGCGAGGAGCGGCCCTTCGAGCCGGCCGAGGACGACTACCTGGTCTATGCCTTCAACCGTTTCCAGGCCTGCCGCTTCGGCCTCGACGGCGAGATCGTCGATCCCAAGACCAAGCAGCGCAGCAAATTGCGCGACGACATCATCCGCACGCTGGCGCGCGTGGACGAGCATGCACTCGACCTGCAGGCGCTCGACGCCAGCAACCTGATCCGCGACTCGGTGTTCGACGGCAACGACGCGACCTGGCTGCGCGGCCTGCGCCGCAAGACGCTGCCGATGCCCGCCGTGGTGGAGGCCGCGGCGGAGCGCTGGATGGGCTGACCGGCCAGGGGCCTCGAAGCGCCGCGCATCAGCGCGGCTGCGAGTTCACTTCGCGTTCCCAGCGCTCGATCAGGCGGCGCCGTTCGGCGGCCTTGCCGTAGCGCTCGAAGTCGTACTTGATCAGCCGCACGTCGTCGATCAGCGGGATGCGTGCATCGGCCTTGAAGGTCTTGTTGGCGGGCACCTGCAGCGAGTTGGCCTTGGCGCCGATCGACTGGCCGGCCGGGCTCATCAGCCAGTCGTAGTACTTCACCGCGGCGTCGCGGTTGCGCGCACCCTTGATGAGCGCAATGCCGCCCACCTCGTAGCTGGTGCCCTCGCAGGGCGCGGCCGACTTGACCATCGTGAATCCCTGCTGCCGTTCGTTCTCGAAACCGAAGATGAAGCTGACCCCGATGCCGACTTCGCCCTTGGCCACGTTCTTGGCCTGCGCCTGCCCGCTGCGCGTGTACTGAGTGGTGTTGCGGTGCAGCCTCTTCAGGTAGTCGAACGCGGCGTCCTCGCCCATCAGCTGCACCACGCCGGCGAGGATGGTGTAGCCGGTGCCGCTGGACCCCGGGTGCGAGGTCTCGATCTCACCTTTGTACCTGGGATCGACCAGGTCGGCCCAGCACTTGGGTGGCGCCAGCTTCTTCTTGCGCAGCACGTCCTCGTTCCAGCCGAAACCGATGGCGCTGGTGTAGAAGCCGCCGACCATGTTGCCGCTCATCGCGTACTGGCGCACGGCCCACAGATGCAGGTCGCCCAGGTAGGCGGGCCGATAGGGCACCAGCAGGCCCTGCTCGGCCGCCTGCAGGTACGGGTCGCCCGTGCCGCCCCACCAGAGGTCGGTCTTCGGGTTCGCCGCCTCGGCGCGGATCTGCGCCAGCGCTTCGCCGGTGGCCTTGTGGGACTGCAGCACGCGCACGCCGGTGGCCGCCTGGAACTCACGCGCGGCGAGTTCGCACCAGCTCTGGTCGGTCGAGCAGATCACGTTCACCGTGCCCTGCTGCCCCCACACGGCGCCCGCGAGCGCGAGCGCGCAGGCGCCGATCGATGTGTGCCAGAACCGCGTCGTCATCAGACCGCCTCCCCGTGAACCGCCGCGATTATCGCGGCGCGCGTTACAGGTCGGTGCGCAGGCGCCAGAGCTCGGGGAACAGCACCACGTCGAGCATCTTGCGCAGGTACGACACGCCGCTGGTGCCGCCGGTGCCGCGCTTGAAGCCGATGACCCGCTCGACCGTCGTGACATGGCGAAAGCGCCACAGGCGAAACGCGTCCTCCAAGTCGACCAGCTCCTCGCCGAGCTGGTAGAGCTCCCAGTGTGCCTGCGGCTCGCGGTACACCTGCAGCCAGGCGCGCTCGACGCCGTCGTCGGCGGGGTAGGGCTGCGTCCAGTCGCGCTGCAGGTGCGACGCTGGCACCGGCAACCCGCGGCGCGCCAGCAGGCGCAGCGACTCGTCGTACAGCGACGGCGCGCGCCAGGCCTGCTCGACCACGTCGAGCCGGTCGGCGCGGTGGGCGTGCGGCTTCAGCATCGCCGGATTCTTGTTGCCCATCATGAACTCGATACAGCGGTACTGCCAGCTCTGGAAGCCGCTGCTGGCCTTCAGATACGGCCGGATCGCCGAGTACTCGGGCGGCGTCATCGTCGCCAGCACGTCCCAGGCGTGCACCAGCTGCTCCATGATGCGGCTCACCCGCGCCAGCATCTTGAAGGCCGGCGACAGCCGGTCGCCTGCGATGTGCGCCACCGCGGCGCGCAGCTCGTGCAGCATCAGCTTCATCCACAGCTCGCTGGTCTGGTGCTGCACGATGAACAGCATCTCGTTGTGGTCGGGCGACAGCGGGTGCTGCGCGCCGAGCACGGCGTCCAGATGCAGGTAGTCGCCGTAGCTCATCTCGCCGCTGAAGTCCAGGCGCGGCGCGTCAGCGGGCGAAGAAGGGGGCTTGGCCGTCATCCGAACCTCGCCGGAGTGGAGGTTGGTGGCCTGGGGCGGAATCGAACCACCGACACGCGGATTTTCAATCCGCTGCTCTACCAACTGAGCTACCAGGCCGGGAGCCGGCGATTATAGGGGCCGCCCGTCGGCCGGCCCGGCTAGAGCGCACTGCCGCGCTTGTTGCGCGAGAGGTCCACGCCGAGCTGCTTGAGCTTGCGGTACAGATGCGTGCGTTCGAGACCGGTCTTTTCGGCCACGCGCGTCATCGAGCCGTTTTCCTTGGCCAGATGGAACTCGAAGTAGCTCTTCTCGAACGAGTCACGCGCCTCGCGCAGCGGCCGATCGAGGTCGAACGACTGCTCCGACTGCGGCCCGAGCGGCAGCGGCGCCAGCATCGGCGCCATGCCGGCGCCGGGCATCGGCGCCTCGTGCGCCAGTGCCGCGGTGTCGAGGCGGTAGATCGTCGCGCCTCCACCGCCGTTGGGCGCGGGTGGGCGTGGTGCCGGCTTGGCCAGCGTCTGCTCGACCGCGCGCAGCAGCTTCTGCAGCGTCACCGGCTTCTCCAGGAAGGCCGAGGCGCCGAACTTGGTGGCCTCGACCGCCGTGTCGATGGTGCCGTGGCCGCTCATCATGATGACCGGCATCGACAGCAGGCCGGCAGCGCCCCACTCCTTGAGCAGCGTGATGCCGTCGACGTCGGGCATCCAGATGTCGAGCAGCACCAGGTCCGGCCGCATGCGCTCGCGCACCGCGCGAGCCTCGGCCGCGTTCTCGGCCAGCTCGACCGTGTGCCCTTCGTCGGACAGGATGTCGGACAGCAGGCCTCTGATGCCCAGCTCGTCGTCCACTACAAGAATCGTTGCCATCCGCGCTCAATGCACCTGCGTCGCCGCCCCACCGGCTGCTGCGTGGGGCACATCGCCCTCGCCGCTGGCCGCCCCGGGTGCGGATACC
Source organism: Burkholderiaceae bacterium (assembly GCA_044222685.1). Taxonomy (GTDB): domain Bacteria; phylum Pseudomonadota; class Gammaproteobacteria; order Burkholderiales; family Burkholderiaceae_C; genus JAEUPI01. Next base: position 1,348 of record JBGAMU010000005.1, on the reverse strand, counting down.
AATCTGGAAAATGATAACGAAACTTGGGCCCCTACCACCGGACCCTCCGACAGGCCGCCCGCGCGCAGGTTGCCGATGCGCACCCGCGCGCCATGTTCGTCGGCGATCTTGCGCACCACCGCCAGGCCCAGGCCGGTGCCCTTGGCCTTAGTCGTCACATAGGGTTCGAACGCGCGCTTCAAGACCTTCTCGGAGAATCCGGGGCCATTGTCCGTCACAACGAGGCGCACCGCCCGCACTTCGTTGCCGGCGCTGTGGGCGAACTCGGTACGCACCTCGACGCGGGCATCGGCGCGATCGGCCACTGCGTCGAGCGCGTTCTGCAGCAGGTTGTGCGTCACCTGGCGCAGCTGCGTCGCGTCGCCCTCGATGGCGGGCAACGCGGTCTCCAGCGTGGCGACGACACGGCCCTGTTCGAGCGCCCCGCCGTACAGCGCCAGCACCTCGGTGACGAGCGCGTTCAGGTCCAGCGGCGCCAGCTGCGCCGCCGGCAGGCGGGCATAGTCGCGGAATTCGTCGACCAGCTGTTTCATCGCCTGCACCTGCGCGACGATGGTGGCCACCGATCGGTCCACCAGCGCCTGGTCGGCCGGTTGCAGGTGCGACTCCAGCTTGTGCTTGATGCGCTCGGCCGACAGCTGGATCGGCGTCAACGGGTTCTTGATCTCGTGCGCCAGGCGCCGCGCGACCTCGCTCCAGGCCACCGAACGCTGCGCCGACACCACCTCGGTGATGTCGTCGAACACCATCAGCCGCGCCTCGCCCGGCAGCGCCGCGCCACGCACCAGCAGGTTGAGCGTTTCCTGGTTGCCCAGCTGCAGGTCGAATGCGTCCTGCCAGTGGTCGCGCTCGCCGGCCTCGGGGCTGGCGCGGTGCAGCTCGAAGCGCTGCCACACGGCGTGGGCAAACTCCGCCAGCCCGGGCACCTCGTCGAGGCCCCGGCCCCGGTAGGCCGACAGCGGCTGGCGCAGGATGCGCGTCGCGCCCGGGTTCACCGTGTCGATGCCGCGCTGGCGGTCGAACACGATGACGCCGGCGCTCAGCGAATCGAGGATCGTCTGCAACCGCGTGCGCGCACCCTCCAGCTGTGCCACACCCCGATCGACCTGCTCGCGCGCGTCGGACAGCTGCTCGGTCATGCGCGCGAAGGCGAGCGTCAGCCCACCGAGCTCGTCGCGCGAGGCGAACACCGGCTTGGCCGTCAGGTTGCCTTCGGCGACTTCGCGCACGCCCTCGGCCAGCACCACCAGCGGCCGCGCGATCTGGTTGCCGAGCAGCGCCGCGAGCAGCACCGCGCCGAACACCGCCAGCACCAGCGCCAGCGTCAACGTGCCGATGTACATGCGGC